>JAZDMB010000042.1:0-50099 GCA_043801445.1 Planctomycetota bacterium | reverse complement strand
AAGTAAAAGGTAACATATCTAAGGTATTATATAAGAAGAGATGGACAGCATAGATTATTCAAACATTAAATTCTATGAAGGTCTGGGGTTCAAGTGTGGTGTGGAAATACATCAACAACTCCTGACCAAAAAGAAGTTATTCTGCAATTGCCCGGCAGGTAGATATTCCAAAATCCACGATGCAGAAATCCTACGGCATATGCGACCTACCCTTTCAGAGCTTGGTGAATATGACGGTTGCGCCTTGATGGAATTCAAGACCAAGAAAGAAGTTATTTACCAACTTAATAGAGAGTCTGTTTGCACATACGAGATGGATGATACGCCGCCCTTTATGGTCAATCAGGAAGGGCTTGATATTGCCATAGAGATTGCGCTTATGCTCAACTGCAGTATTGTTGATGAGATGCATATTTCACGGAAGCAATATCTTGACGGCAGTATTCCAACCGGCTTCCAGAGAACTGCCGTAGTCGGTATTAACGGTTGGATTCCATACAAAAATAGGAAGATAAGGATAAGTCATATCTGTTATGAGGAAGATGCCTGTCGTGAGGTAAGTGATATTAGTCATCAGATAATCTTCAAGACGGACCGGCTTGGAATGCCGCTTATTGAGGTTATTACTTGTGCTGATATAAGAACACCACAGGAGGCAGGTGAGGTGGTGATTGAAATCGGTCGTTTGATGCGGGCTACAGGTAAAGTCCGCCGTGGTATCGGCTCGGTCAGGCAGGATGTTAATGCCAGTATTGCAGGTGGTAGCCGGGTTGAAATTAAAGGCGTGCCTCAGATCGGTTGGATTTCCGCACTTTTACATAATGAGTCATTAAGACAACATTCATTACTTGATATCAAGCAGATTTTGGTACAACGAAATATTACAGAAAATAATATTAATGTCCTCAAAACAGATTCGACTAAAGTTCTTTCCAAGACTAAATCGGAAATTATGAAGAATAATCTTGCCAGAGGTAATGTCATTGGCGGCATAAAAATATGCGGGATTGCCGGATTATTTAACCACCAGACCCAGCCGACCAAGACTTTTGCTGATGAGATAGCCGGCCGAATCCGCGTTATTGCCTGTCTGGATATTATGCCTAATTTCCTTCATACAGATAATTACCCAACTTATGCAGGTTCAAATGACGATCTCTATTTGATAAGAAAATTTCTTCAAATAAGCAATGATGATGTAGGCGTGATTGTCTGGGGCAGTAAACAAGATGTTACTACAGCACTGGAAGAGATAAGATTAAGAATAATTGATGCTATCAGAGGCATTCCCAACGAGACGCGCCAACCTTTTAGAAGTGGTCTCACTGATTTTGAGCGGATACTTCCCGGACCTAATCGGATGTATCCTGATACTGATTCTCCGCCCACCACGATTACGAAAGAAAGGATTACAAAGGTCCAGCAAAATCTGCCTGATGCACCATGGCAAAGAGAGAAGCGGTATATTGAATTAGGAATTAATTATGTAATTGCCAGGGAATTGGCGATTTCCGCTAAGGCATCTTTGGCAGATAAAATTCTCGCCGATACTAAAATTAATCCGATTCTGGTAGGGGTGGTAATGACCCAAGGGCTTAAAGCCTTACGCCGTAAGGATGTTGATGTAAATAAGATTACTGATGAATCACTATTCGAATTATTTGAACTTTACTCCAAAGGTATGTTCTGTAAAGAAATCATAATACCACTTATAGAGAAACTTACAAAAGATAATTCATTGGGCATAAAAGATATTATCACCAAAGATAATCTTTCAGTTATTCCTGAAGAGAAACTTGATACGATTATAAACCAGACCATCAAAGAAAATCAATTCAAAGCTTTTACAGATGATAAAAAAGATTTACTTAGAAAGATGACCGACTTCTACGCCGGTAAGGTAATGAAGAAATACAAGGGAAGAATAAACGGGCAGGTTTTGAGAACAATTCTTGAACAGAAATCACTAAAGACTTCTTAAGTTCATTTCATATGAGTTAATATGAACTCCTTCACCTCAGGTAGTCCGCCTTGGAGAATAAGATAACCATCGTGTGGTTCGCGTTCGGTTATCTCACGCGCTATTGGTGTGAGCATCATTTCTTTAGCCTTCTTTGGTTCTTTAGTGTGTCCCAATACCCAGCATAGTTTCATATAGGCAACTTCAGGCAACATATTCTCGCAGGGGATAATGCCGATATCCAAAAGGTCTCTACCCGTATCATAGACATACATCTGAACATAACCCCAGAGTGTCTGGACCGTCATCACCACCGTAATACCTTTATCAACCGCCTTTTTGAGCGGTGCATAGAGCGGTTTATTGACATGTCCTAATCCGGTTCCGGCTATAACAATGCCTTCATATCCGTTATCAATCAATGATTCAATCATATCAGGCTTCATATTCGGATAATAATAGACTATGGCGACCTTTTCGCAGAAGGCAGTGTCTATTTTTACATTACGGTCTTTCCTACGCTTTTTATAATCATTAGTAAAGAACTTGAATTCGGTGGGGGATACCAAACCAATCGGCACATCGCCTATGGTTCTAAAGGTGCTGCGATAACTTGAGTGCATCTTTCTGACACGGGTTCCGCGGTGAAGCAGGCAATATTTATCACTGGTAGGTCCGAACATACTAACCACGATTTCAGCCATGTCGCTTTTAGCCGCAGTTGTTACCGCATTTATCAGGTTGAGTGCGGCATCGCTGGAAGGACGGTCGCTGGAACGTTGTGACCCAACCATCACAATCGGAACGGGTGTTTCCTGCACCATAAATGATAATATGGCAGCAGTGTGATGCATCGTATCCGTGCCGTGACCGATAACAATACCGTCCACACCTTCTTTTATTTCTTTGCCGATGGCTTGAGCCGTGGCAATATACTGCTCAGGACCCATATTCTCGCTGAATACGCCGAATAGTTTCAAAGTTTTCAGATTACAGATATCAGCCAGTTCCGGCACAGCGCCGTAGAGTTCACCCGGTGTAAATGCCGGAATAACCGCACCGGTCCGATAATCAAGCCGTGAAGCAATAGTGCCGCCAGTTCCCAGAAGTGTTACATTATGTTTCTTAGGGTCATACGGAAATGTCTTCTCAGGTATCTTGTAAATCGCTTCTTTGTAGCCGACCTCTTGTATAGAGGTGATTGAATTAATATTAATGCCGGTATTGTAACCGGAATGCAGTTTGATAACGATATGTTCGGCATCACCGCTTTCAGAGCGGGGCAGGATAATACCTTTGAATTCGCCTTTGGTCGTGTTGATAATCACATCGCTCCAAACCTTGACTTTGAACTCAATGAGTTTTTCTTTGGCATTACCGTTATATCCTTTGTAAATATCAGTACTCATAATAAATCAGGTTGTCCCAAAAGTGTTATTCTTACCTCGTATGTCATTCCCGCCCCGCTTGTCATTCCCGCGAAAGCGGGAATCCAGTAAGAAATCTGGATACCTGCTTTCGCAGGTATGACGGCAAGGAACTTTTTAGACAGCCTGAAATAGTATATCTTAAATCATCGCTAAGTCAAAAGATTTCGGCTATTGATTACCTTTTTCTTGCTTTTATATCGGGTTTTGGGTATTATTTATAAAACAATAAAATAATAAGAAAGGAGTAAAATATGGATTACAAGAAATTTGTAGATGAACAGGTTAAAGAAATAAAACAGACTGTGGGTAATGGTATAGCGATTAATGCACTCTCCGGTGGAGTGGATAGTTCAGTGGTAACCATGCTGGGTCATAAGGCAATCGGAGAGCAACTAAAGACCTATTTTGTGAGTAACGGTTTGATGCGGCAGGGCGAACCGGAAAAAGTAGTGGACACTTTTAAGAAGACGGGTGTTAAGGTAGAATTGATTGATGCGAAGAAGGAGTTTTTAGGCGCACTTAAAGGGTTAACAGACCCGGAAGAGAAGCGTCAGGCAATTACCGATACTTTCTATGCAAAAGTATTTTCCGACCTGGTAAAGAAATCTAATGCTAAATTCCTATTCCACGGAACTATTCTGACAGATATTGAAGAAACCGTTGCCGGCATCAAACGACAACATAATATATTAACCCAGATAGGAATTGATACGGAAAAGAGTTACGGTTATAAAATTATTGAACCATTAAAAGAACTGCGTAAGGACGGGGTGCGTGAAGTAGCCAAACATTTAGGTATGCCGGAGGTAATACATCAGAGGATTCCTTTCCCCGGACCGGCACTGGCAACCCGTGTTATTGGTGAGATAACCGAACAAAAGTTAGAGACCGTCCGTAAAGCCACTGCCATTGTGGAAGAGGAATTAAGTAATACAGGTGCCTTCCAATATTTTGCCGTCCTGATGAATGACCGGGCTACAGGCATCCGTAATAACAAACGGGAATTCGGTCAGATTATTATCGTGCGTTGCATAAATTCTACTGATGCCAGAACAGCCGATGTTACCGAACTACCCTGGCAAAAACTCCATCGTATTACCGAGAGAATACTCCAGATACCAGATGTTAACCGGGTTTGCTATGACCTGACCCCAAAACCTCCGGCTACAGTGGAGTACATCTAAAGAATAAGTTATGAAAGATTCTCAGACATCAATGAATCCGGATACAATATCTCATTATCTGGGAAAACGCCGTGAAGAATTCACCAAGAAAGACCTGATTAAATTCATAGAGAAGAATAATATTGAGATGGTCAACTTCCGTTATGTAGGCGGCGACGGTAAGTTAAAGACCCTGAATTTCTTAATCAGAAATGAATCACAATTAGACAGGTTACTCTCGGCTGGCGAAAGGGTGGATGGCTCAAGTATATTCCCCTATATTGATGCGAGTTCAAGCGACTTATATGTTATCCCCCGATATAAAACTGCTTATATAAATCCTTTTTCTGCTATTCCGTCTGTAGATGTTCTTTGTTCTTACTATACCAGTGACGGAGTTCCTTTACCGAGCGCTCCTGAAAACATCGTTAGAAAAGCCCATAAGGTATTGAAGGAGCACACCGGATTGACCTTTGAAGCAATGGGCGAATTAGAATATTATGTTTTGTCAGGTAAACAGTATTTGTATCCGAATAAGGCGCAAAGCGGCTATCAAACCTCAGCGCCATTTTCCAAATGGGAGAATATTAGAATTGAGGCAATGCAATTGATTGCCCAGACCGGCGGTAAGATGAAATACAGCCATTCCGAGGTGGGTAATATTTCCGGCGTAGAACAGGATATGGAACAGCACGAGATAGAATTATTCCCGATGCCTTTAGAAGATGCGGCTGACCAGGTGACTCTTGCTAAATGGATACTGAGAATGCTTGGAAATAAGTATGGGGTAACGATAACTTTTGCGCCTAAGATAATGGTCGGACACGCCGGCAGCGGTCTTCATATCCATACCAGATTTACCAAAAACAATAATAATATAATGGTTAAATCGGATAGATTGAGCGATGAAGCCAAAAAGATTATTGCAGGCTATCTGAGTCTGGCTAAATCTTTGACAGCATTTGGTAATACTATTCCAGTTTCATATCTAAGATTGGTACCGCATCAGGAAGCCCCGACCAATATTTGCTGGGGCGACCGAAACCGTTCTGTATTAGTTCGGGTGCCATTAGGATGGTTGAATACAAAGAATATGGCTAAAGATGCCAATCCGTCGGTGCCGGAGGCAGACCCGCCTCGGCGGGGCAGATCCGCCTCTGGCGGGAAAGAGAAAAGTAAAATGCAGGAATTAGTGAAATATCAGACCGTAGAATTCCGCGGTCCTGATGGTTCGGCTAATATTTATCTGTTACTGGCTGGCTTGGCTGTAGCTGCCCGGCACGGCTTGGAGATGAAAAATGCGCTGACGATGGCTGATAAATTATATGTTGATGTCAATATTTTCTCTGACAAGCATAAAGAGATACAGAAGAGCCTGATGCAATTACCGGTTTCCTGCTGTGAATCGGCTGATAATCTTTTGAAAGACCGCAAGATTTATGAAAAGGATAATGTCTTTTCACCCATTGCTATTGATGGCTTAGTCAAACAACTCAAGAGTTACAATGACAAAAATCTGAGCGAGAAATTATTCGGTAAGAAAGAAGCAATCAGGGAATTGGTGGCTGAATATATTCATTGTTCATAATATAGTGGTTATTAACCGAAAGTTCTTATAAATCCCCCTTAATTCCCCTTTGACAAAGGGGGAAATAGGGGGATTTTATCTTTTCTATGCGAACTTTTGACTAATAGATACTATATAACATCAGACATAGGATGTATCAGATTGTATGACTCGTTACAGAGCAATTCTTCTTATTGGTCCTACCGGTTCAGGAAAAACACCTCTCGGTAACCTTCTGGAAAAGAACGGTTTTAAAGGCGCAAGATGCTTCCATTTTGATTTCGGTGAGAACCTCAGGAAAATAGCAAACGATTCCAAACCTGACATTCATTTCAGCAAAAAGGACATTGACTTCATCAATAAAGTTCTGGATACGGGCGCGCTTCTGGAGAACGAGGATTTTCATATTGCCAGGAAAATTATAGATTCATTCATCAGCCGGAAAGATGTCAGCGATAAAGATTTAATTATTCTTAACGGTTTGCCCCGCCATATCGGTCAGGCAGATGACGTGGATTCTATTCTGGATATTGAGATGGTAATTTATCTTTCAGGCGCGGCGGAAATTATTTTCCATCGCATCCGGAACAATGCCGGCGGCGATAGGGCAGGCAGAATTGATGATGATTTGGAATCCATAAAAGATAAACTGGAAATATTTACCAGGAGAACAGGATTGCTTATTGATTATTATCGTTCTCGGGGAATAGGGATAGAGACTGTCAATATCAGGCAGAATACCACAGCGGAAGATGTTTACGGGATATTAAGCCGTCTTAAGAAACGCTCCGGTTCGTTTTAATTAGCCGGACCGACTCCTAATGGTGCAGCATCATTGCCGCCTTTGGCGAGCCTCGCCCGTATGGGCGGGAAGCTTATAGTAATTGTCTGTGGTTGCATTTTACTTGACAGGATTTTAGAGATAGAGTTATTACAATTTATTATTAATGAAAATCTTAGTTACCGGTGCAAGCGGTTTTGTGGGCGGGCATTTAGTCCAAAAACTATTAGAGAAAAAACATGAGGTCTATTGTATCTGCCGGAAAACAAGTAACCTGAAACATTTAGAAGCGCTTCCATACTTTAAAAATATTAGATTTGTCAAGTTAGACCTTTCAAGCCCCTGTTATAACGACAATGCATTAAATGACGTTCTGAAAGAGGTTGATTATATCTATCATCTTGCCGGAGTAATCAAGGCGTACACTCCTGAAGCTTATGATAAGGGCAATTTTTGGGCAACCAAATACTTTATAGAGGCAGTTGATAATGCAAAGAATAAAAACCTGAAACGGTTTTTGCATCTGAGCAGTCTTGCCGCGGCCGGACCGGCTGATGATGCTAAGGGCATCAGCGAAGATAGTCCCTGCCATCCTGTTTCATATTACGGTAAAAGTAAACTTAAGGGGGAAAATGTTGTCAGCAATTACAAGGAATCATTGCCTGTAACCATCCTCAGACCGCCGGTGGTTTATGGACCCCGGGACAGCGGATTATTATTTTTCTTTGAGATTATTTCTTATGGTATTAAGCCGCAGTTTAATTTCAAGAAACATATTAGTTTAATTTACGTCAAAGATTTGGTTGATGCTATAATTCTTTCGGCAGAGGAGTCCAGATCATTAGGACAGACATATTTTGTTGCCAATAAAGATAGTTATTCTATAAATAGTATTATTGATATTATCAGTAAGGTAGTTAATAATAATACGGTTACTATGCGGTTGAGTGATGGTATGATTCAAAAAGCAGCCGGTTTTTACGAAGGATTTTGTTACCTGCTGGGATTAAAACCATCGATGATAAATAGTCAAAAGGCATTAGAATTGTGTCAGGATTACTGGACTTGTCAGACTAAAAAGATTAAAACGGATATCGGTTTCCAAACATCAGTGTCTCTGGAAAAAGGGATGCGGGAAACCGCAAATTGGTATTTGGGAGATAACAAGTAAAGTGATTAAGAGCCTGTACGGGTGTTTAATCCGTTTAACAAAATTAAGGAGATGATTTATGAAAGAATTAAATCAAATATCAACGGTCTATAACATAATAATTTCTAAAGTAGATGAGCACAATCTTGTTTCTATAATGCAAAATTTTACCGAGGTATTCTCATTAGAAAAAGAGCCGGCCGAACAAATCCTGAAAAGTGCGCCTATAGTATTTTTGCAGGGGATTGATAGCAATGCTCTTAAAATGCTAAAAGGACGACTGGTTTTTCTTTCCAAGATGGGTGTTGAATTTACGATAGTCACTACGCTACCGACCAAAATTCCTTTCGTTGTTTGGCCGGGTAAAGCTCCCAATTATGCCGAATCTTCTACAGGTGAATTGATTAAATTTGTTGATTTCCAATGGAGCGGTAATGCTTTTATCTGCCCCAATTGTTCGGAGACATTTGTATTCAAGCGGATTGGTAACCCTCTGGTAACATCATCGGTTAAGGTTAGCGATGATATCTCTAAAATAGATACGGGTAGCGAAGTTCGTCAGGTTAGTAAGCCGGTACAGGCACATCCCGTCCCGACAGACTCTGTCGGGAAGCTCTCTGCGGTGAAGAATATTCATGGAAAGACTCCTGCAAAAGCAGCGGCTATAAATGAGATTGATGTAATAGAAATACAGCCTTTGCAATCAGAGAGTATTCCAGAAGAAATGTCTGATATTGTCAGTTCCAACGAACGTGAAGGCGTCGGAGAAATGATGGAACCTCAGCCGATTGAAGAATCTCCAGATGATGTGCCTGTGAATCGTAAAGCGTTAAATAAAGCGATAAAACCTGAAATTTCTCAAGAGGATATGGTTTTTATAGATGATAAGCCCCAAGAAGATATCGGGATTCCGGAGCCGATTCCAGAACCTATTCCGGAACCGATTGAAGAGCTAATAGCAGAACCTATTGCTAAACCGGTTGCGGGACCTCAGAAAATTATGAAAGCAGTTTCACCGGAAAAGGCTAATTGCAACGTATTTATTACCTTAATTCCACCTGATAAAAAGACGAAGGCAGCTGAATTGATTGCTAAACTAAAAGGTGTGACCATACAACAGGCGCAGGTATTAACTACGCGTTCGTTGGTCCCGGTTCTAAAAGATGTAACTAAATTAGCAGCAAATAACTGCCTGGAGGAATTTAAAAAGATAGGAGTAAGAGGCAGAATAACAGTTAAGGTGTAAAAAAAAGGAGAATATAATAATGAATGCAAATATAATGGCTTGGGGAGTGACTTTTATAATAGTAATAGTTCTGATAGTTATTTGGTCTTCTATCTGGAAAGGGATTGCTTTGTGGAAATGCGGTAGGAATAATCAATTGGGGTGGTATATTGCGCTATTAATATTAAATACTTGTGGTATTTTAGAGATTATCTACCTTGTCTGGTTCCAGAAAAAAAAAGATTCGGACAAAATACAAAGTGAATAGTTGATGGGATAGGCAGCAGCATATTGAATAAGCTAGCCATGGGAGTCGAACCCACAACCTTCCCGTTACGAACGGGATGCTCTGCCATTGAGCTAGGCTAGCTTGATATCATAGGGGTCCCAGTCGGGACTGTTCGCCTTGTTTCAGTCGAGTTGGAGCTGGAGCCGAGGCGAAGCGGACTCCCTTGTGACTCGCTGTGGTTAAGAATTATAATTTATTGGTAATAAGAGTCAAGCAATTATTTTATTAGCAAACAGATAATTATTTTTATATTTTCAAATGAGTATAGAAAGGAATAAGATATGACATCAGTAATGATTATGGGCAGCGTCCGCACGGCGGTCGGAAGGTTCAACGGTTCATTAACATCTTTTTCAGCGCCTAAGTTAGGCGGTTTAGCAGTGGCGGAAGTTATTAAACGGGCTGGTATTTCTCCGGAAATAGTAGAAGAGGTTATTATGGGGAATGTATTATCAGCAGGTTTGGGGCAGAATCCGGCGCGTCAGGCATTGCGTCATGGCGGTGTGCCGGACCGGGTCGGCGCCTTTACAATAAATAAAGTCTGCGGTTCGGGATTGAAAGCCGTGATGCTGGCTGCTAATTCAATTAGGGCAGGAGAAAATCAAACAATAGTTGCCGGCGGGATGGAGAGTATGACTAATGCTCCATACATTTTACCATCCGCACGATTTGGTCAAAGGCTCGGTCATGCTGAAATGGTTGATGCGATGGTTTTTGACGGGTTATGGGATATTTATAATGATTTTCATATGGCAATCACGGCTGAATTAGTCTCTGAGAAATATAATATTTCACGGGAAATGCAGGATAACTTCGCTTGCCAGAGCCACCAAAAAGCAGCTAAGGCAATCAAAGAAGGTAAATTTAAAGAGGAAATTCTTCCTATAAAAATTACTCCTGCTAAAGGCAAGGAACCGGTTATATTTGATAAGGACGAAGGTGTTCGTGAAGAAACTACAGTTGAAAAATTAGGTCAGTTAAAAGCGGCTTTTAAGGAGAAAGGAACGGTTACGGCCGGAAATGCTTCTCAGATAAGTGATGGAGCAAGCGCGCTGGTAATAATGTCTTCTGATAAACAGGAGAAAATGGGACTGAAACCGGTTGCTCGTATCATAGATTATGCTACAGGCGGACTCGCTCCGGAATGGGTGATGATGGCGCCGGTCGAGGCAGTTAAGAATCTATTAGCTAAGACCAAAATGAAAATAACCGATTTTGATTTAATAGAAATCAACGAAGCTTTTTCAGCGGCTTCTATTGCGGTAATTAGGGAAATAAAGGCTAATCCTGATATCGTTAACGTGCACGGCGGAGCGGTGGCAATAGGCCATCCTATTGGTTGCAGCGGAGCGAGGGTTTTGACTACTCTTATTTACGCATTAAAACAACGGCACCTTAAAAAAGGATTGGCGACACTATGTCTTGGTGGCGGTAACGCCGTAGCTATGGCTATTGAATTAGTTTGATAATAAATTAAATTATACCTTAAAGGAAGAACTATGCCAAACATCTCTAAAATAACCAAAAAAAGGTTAGGAGAGATTCTTGTTAATGAAGGATTGATTACTAACGAACAGATGCAGGAAGGGCTTAGCGAACAACAAAAATCAGGCGGAATGCTTGGTGAAAATCTGATTAAACTCGGTTATATTACCGAAATGGATATTGCCGCGGCTTTGTCCACCCAATTCGGATTGCCTTATATTGATGCGACTCATTGTACCATTACGAAGGAGGTATTGGATATTATACCGATGGAATTAATGAATCAATATCAATTTGTGATTCTTGATAAAATTGGGTCTGTTGTAACGATAGCGATTTCGTTACCTATTGGGCAAAAAGTAATCGAAGAAATAGAGAAAAAAACATCTTGCCAGGTATTTGCGTTTGTTAGTACCAGCTCACAGATTAAGCAGGCAATTCAATCGGCTCAAGGTCAAACCAAAAAGAAATAATAGTCGTCCAAAATGAAAACAACTTTTGATAAGGAAATAAATAATCTGCTTCTTGAAAAGAATGTGATAACACCTGATAAAAATAAAGAGATTATCAGCCAGTTTACTAAAAGTGATTTGTCCTATGTAGAATTCCTGACCAAGAATAATATAATAACCGAAGAGAATTTGTTGTCTCTCATTTCTTTAGACTCAAGTATTCCGCCTTTAGACCTTGATAAAGTTCAACCTGACGATAATTTAGTTCTGTCGGTTGATAGAACCAGATTAATCTCTTATGGCATGATTCCTATAGCAAAACTAAGTAATATTATGACAGTAGTGGTTTCCAATCCATATGATATTGTCATGCTGGATGAGGCAAAAATGTTCTTGAACTCCGAACTCAGATTGGCTATTTCAACCGCTTCAAAAATAAAACAGAAATTAGAAAGCGTTTATAATCCGGGTGAAAAGGAGATGGAAAGTTTATTAAATGAAAGCTTATTTGAAGATGTTGAAATAACTAAACTTGATACGGGGGATGATGTAAGTGTGGCTGAACTGGCCAAATCAGCCGAAGATGCTCCCATCGTAAAATTCGTCAATAAGATAATTCATAAAGCGTTAGAGGAAAAAGCCAGCGATATTCATATTGAGCCTTTCGAAAAAACAATTTCCATACGTTATCGTAAGGACGGTGTGCTTCATGAGGCAATGTCGCCTCCTAAGAGGATTTTCAACGCGATTATTTCCAGAATCAAAATTATGACTTCGCTTGATATTGCGGAGAGACGAATTCCGCAGGATGGTAAATTCCAGATAAAATATGAGGGTCGCCAGATAGATTTCCGCGTCTCAACACTGCCGACTATTTTTGGAGAAAAGGTTGTGATGCGTGTTCTTGATTCTTCCAGTATTACGATGGGGTTGGATGTTTTGGGATTTGAACCGGAAGCTTTATCGGCTTTCAGACGAGCGATTAATACTCCGTATGGAATGCTTTTAGTAACCGGACCAACCGGAAGCGGTAAAAGTACCACACTTTATTCGGCACTCAAAGAAATTATGTCAATAGAAGATAATGTAATGACTGTGGAAGATCCGGTTGAATACCAATTGGAAGGCGTGGGCCAGGTTCCGATAAATCCTAAAAGAGGATTTATGTTTTCTACGGCTTTACGTGCCATACTGCGTCAAGACCCTAATAAGGTGATGGTCGGAGAAATCAGAGACGGTGAAACGGCTGATATTGCTATTAAAGCTGCCATGACAGGACATCTTGTTTTGAGCACATTACATACAAATGACGCTGCCTCGTCTATTTCTCGATTAATTGATATGGGCGTCGATAAATTTTTAGTAGCTTCTTCAGTAATATTAATCGCGGCACAACGTTTGGCGCGAAGACTATGTGATTCTTGTAAAAAACCGCTTGAGAAATTGCCATCACCGGAAAAATTAATGGAGATCGGATTTAAGGAAGAAGAGTGTTCCGGACAGACGATTATTTATTGTCCGGTCGGTTGTTCATTATGCAATAAGGGATATAAAGGCCGATTTGCTTTTTTGGAAGCATTAGAGATTGATGATGAAATGCGCAAGATGATTATTAAAGGCACCCCGGCTATTGATATTAAAGCTTATGCCGTAAAAAACAGGCAAATGATTACTTTAAGACGCTGCGGTTTACTTAATGTATTACGAGGCAAGACCTCGATTGAAGAAGTCTTGAGAATGACCGAGTTATAAAATATGCTGACAAATATTGATAAGACAATTAATCGTATTTTATTGAAGAATAACGTTTTATCAGAAGAGAAATCAAAAGATATGATGGAATTATCAACCAAAGAAAAGAAATCTTTTATAGACGTTATTATTAATAAAAAAATAGTAAGTGAGGATGTTCTTTTGGCTTACTTGGCTTTAGAATCTAACCTGCCTCCCATTATGCCGGAGAAAATTATAGTTGATGGTAAGATAACGGAAATAATCCCTGAACAAAAAGCATTAGAGTATAATATTTTACCGATATCAAAAATAGGTAATATTCTGACGGTAGCCGTATCAGACCCTTTTGATGTTATAAAGTTGGATGATATCAGGATTTTAAGCCACTGTGAAATAAGATTGTCTGTTACATTAGAACGACGACTAAAAGCTTCCATATCTCACTTATATCATCCTGAAGAACATAAAATGGATCAATTAATGGAGGATATGACAGGGGAAACTTTGGATTTAGAAATGACTCAATCTGGCGAGGAAAAAGATGAGAAATTGGATTTAACGCAAATTTCCGATGAAGCAGGCGAATCCCCAGTAATAAAATTTGTAAATATGATGCTTGCTAAAGCAATGGAAGAAGGGGCATCAGATATTCATATTGAACCTTACGAAAAAAGAGTAAGCATTCGTTTGCGTTATGATGGTATTTTACAAGAGGCTTTTTCCCCGCCCAAAAGGCTTCATAATTCTATAATTTCTCGTATTAAAATCATAGCGCATTTAGATATATCTGAGCGTCGTCTTCCTCAAGACGGTAAATTCCAAATTAGGAAGGGAATCAAACGGGTTGATATTCGTGTCTCTATAATACCTACAGTTCATGGTGAAAGAGTGGTATTGAGAATCTTGGATTCTTCCACCCTGGAACTTAAACTGTCTGATTTGGGATTTGAAGAAAGAGATTTTAAACTGTTTAAGAAAGCTATTGATGCTTCTTATGGCATGGTTCTTATAAGCGGGCCTACTGGTTGCGGCAAAACCACTACCCTTTATTGTTCAGTTAAAGAAATATTTAGTCCGGATGATAATATAATTACTGTGGAAGACCCTGTGGAATATCAATTACCAGGTATTATTCAAGTGCCGGTAAATGTAAAGACGGGAATGACTTTTGCGGCAGCGCTTAGGTCTATTTTAAGGCAGGACCCTGATATTATTATGATTGGTGAAATGCGTGATTTAGAAACAGCAGATATTGGTGTTAAGGCTGCTATTACAGGACACTTGGTTTTTAGCACATTACATACAAACGATAGTGTTTCAACCGTATCTCGTTTAGCTGATATGGGGATCGACCCATTTATGATTGCTTCGGCAGTTCTTTTAGTTGCCAATCAGCGCTTACTGAGAAAGTTGTGTCCTAATTGTAAAAGAGCTGTTAAGATACCGGCAGACCAGTTAAGTACATTAGGATTTACCCCTGAAGAGATAGATAGAGCTAATCTTTTTGAGCCGGTTGGTTGTTCACGCTGTACCGGTGGTTATAAAGGAAGGTCTGCTATTTATGAGGTTTTGGAAATTGATGATGAAATTAAAAGATTAATTATTAACGGAGCTTCTCCATTAGTAATAAGAGATTATGCAATTGATAAATTAGGTTTAATAACAATCAGACGTGCTGCTATTCTTAAAGCGCTCAGAGGAGAAACATCTGTTGCTGAAGTTAAAAAGAACACCTGATTGTTTAAATGGATTTATATTGTTAAAATGGTTTATTTAGTTATTATGGGGGCAAGGAGAATTTTCCATTATGAAAGAATTTAAATATGTCGCAAAGGGGACTGATGGTAAACAAATCAAAGGGACTCAAAATGCAATTAACCGCATTGAAGCCACTAATGAGCTGCGTAGGAGAGGTATGGCTATTGTTTCTATTGAAGAAGTTTCTAAAGCAAAGGGATTTAATTTATTTAAGATGACCCCGGCTAAAAAAGCATCAACCGAAGACCTAGTACTTTTTACCAGGCAGTTATCAACTATGATTTCAGCTGGTATTCCTCTTTTGGAATGCCTTGAGGTTTTACATGAACAAATGGATAAACCCGGATTTAAGTTAGTACTGAGTGAGGTTATTGAAAAGATTCGTGGCGGTTCTGATTTTTCAGATGCTATTTCAACATATCCTAAAGCGTTCGTTAAAATCTATATAAATATGATTAAAGCAGGCGAAGCGAGCGGTCAACTAGATGTGATTCTTGGTAGATTAGCAGAATTTTTGGAAAATTCACAGGCGTTAAAAAGAGAAATAAAATCTGCAATGACTTATCCTGTCATCTCTCTTTCGTTAATTATTATGATTGTTATAGGCATGATGGTATTTCTTATTCCTCAATTTGAAACTATATTTAAGGGATTAGGAATTTCCCTTCCACTACCCACCCGCATAATTCTGGGAGTCAGCAAAGTGATGACAGGATATTGGTTTATATGGGTTCCGGGGCTTTTTGGATTTATCTTTGGTTTGATAACTATTACTAAAACCAGAATAGGCTCATATTATTTTGACTGGTTGATGTTACGATTACCGGTTTTTGGAGACTTGTTTAATAAAGTGGCTATCTCTCGCTTCAGTCGGACGTTTTCAACATTAATAAAAAGTGGTGTGCCTATTTTAGGAGCATTAGAAATCGTTGCGGCTACTTCCGGGAATCAAATTATTGAGGAAGCTATTAATCATGCTAAAGAAAATGTTCGTAAGGGAGAAACTCTTAGTGAACCGCTTAGCAAAACTAAGGTTTTTCCGCCAATGGTAACTCGAATGATAGGTATTGGTGAAAAATCAGGTGCACTGGAGGCACTTCTGGAAAAAATTTCTGAGTTCTATGACTCACAAGTTAAAGCAGCCGTAGAATCATTGACGTCAATGATTGAGCCATTAATGATTGGTCTGATGGGTGTAATTGTAGGAGGAATTGTTATTGCTATAATGATGCCTATTTTTGAGATCCAGAAAAGTGTTGGCAAAAAGAAATGATAAATGCAAGAACGTTATTCTATTATGTTATCTCGCATGAAATGGGTATTATTCGGACGGCTTATTATCGCTGTTTTTGCCTTAGGTGCCGTTTTAATTCATCAGCTACCGTTTAAAGAGGCTATTTTTTCTTCACCTCGCTTTTTAGCCGCATATATAATACTGACTGTTGCTTGTTTCAGTAATATTATTTATTTAATATTACTTAAAGTAGTCAGGCAAAAACTAAAATTAATTGCTATTTTACAAATAGCAATTGATATCCTTCTTGTTTCGTCCTTATCATATTGCACCGGTGGTTCTGCAAGTATTTTTGTTTCCTTATATTTTGTTTTAATTCTTTCTGCTAATGTTATTGTGTCGGCACGGATAGGTCTTTTATTTGCTACTATTTCTACAATTTTATTAGCGATAATTACTATTATTTATTCATTTAGTGCGGCGGGACATTTTAAATTGCTTCTTTTATCAACGGATTATGTCAAGACGACAGCTCAAGGATTTCGTTTTATACTTCCTTATCTATTTTTCTTTTCTCTTATAATACATTTTGTGGCATATTCAGTTGGGCGATTGGTAAGCGCTCTAAACTATGAACGTCTTCTCAAAACAAAGATTCTTCAGGATATGATTAGTGGTATCATTGTTCTTTCCCCAGGAGGGGAAATATTATATGCTAATCCTATGGCGCAACAAATGTTAGGCGTAAATATAGACCTTTATTCTTCGGATAACCGACGCAATAAGATTTCATTACATCAATTCTTAGATAAAGCAATAAAGTTAGATAGAACTCAAAAAGAGAAGTTTTTGGAATTCTCACAACTATTTTTAAACCGAAATTCTATTAAAGCAGGGAATCTTCCGGTTGTGATAAAAACACTGCCGGTAAATAATGAAGATGGGCTTTTATTAGATGTAAAAGCGGCTATCCTGAAATCTGACACTAATAGGTTAGATGGCAATGTTATTATATTAGATAATGTTACATCCAAGAGAAAACTGGAAGAAATTTACAAGCAAAGCGAGTTTCTTAAATCTCTTCAAGAGATGAGTATGAGTATTGCTCATGAAATTCGCAATCCATTAACTTCTATTAGAAGTGCTGTTCAAGAGTTATCACGTCAACTTCAAGCCAATATATCTGAAGACCAAAGTAAATTAATGGAAATGGTTATCAAGGAATCTGAACGTCTGAATAATTTGATTACTAATTTTATGGATTTTGCCAGAGAACGGAAGCCCACTATTAAAAGAGTTGATATCGTAAATATAATTAATGAAATAATCTTGCTGATACGTCAGATAAATTCACAAGAAATAGAAATTAAGTTGGACTTGCCGAAATCCAAACTTCTTTGTGATATAGATAGTGAACAAATCAAACAGGTTATATATAATATTGTTCTTAATGCTATCTGTGCCTTAAGACCAGTGAGAGACCCGCCCGAACGACCGAATGGTCGGGCAGGTAGGTCGCCTTTAAGCGACCGTAATAATGGTGATACGACTTTCAGACCGGTCGCAAGTGAACATAATACATTAAAATCGCTTAATAGAACAACCAACATCTCTAACGGGTCAAGTGAAATTATCGAAACTGATGGTTTAGGAACTAATAACGTTATTTCTGTAAAAGTTTATTTATTATCCAATCCTTTGCCACAAATATCAGGACAAGAAGCAGGTGTTATGATTGAAATTGCCGACAACGGGAATGGGATACCGCATCAGAATATTCAAAAGGTTTTCGAGCCTTTCTTTACCACAAAATCAGATGGTTTTGGATTAGGATTATCCATTGCTAAAAGAATTATAGATAATCATCAAGGTAATATTAATATTGAAAGTGAGATGGGAAAGGGCACAAAGATTTCTATCTGGTTGCCACAGAATCTTACTAAAATATCTTGATTATACACACAATAAGAATTAAGAATAATAAACCTGACAAATTAATTAACCTTTAAATATTTATATTATGACAGAATTGAAAAGAATAACAATTCCTTATCTTTATGAGTTAAAGAAAAAGGGTGAACCTATTTCGTGGCTTACTTCATATGATTATCCTCTGGCAAGTCTTGTTGAACAAGCCGGTATTGAAATGATTTTAGTCGGAGATTCTGCCAGTATGGTAGTATACGGTAATTCCTCAACTTTACCGATTACAATGGATACATTAATACTACATTGTCAGGCAGTCCGGAGGGGTGCTCCTAATGCTTTTGTTATCGGCGATATGCCTTTCCTTTCCTATCAAGTTTCTGCTTCAGAAGCAGTTTATAATGCAGGTCGTTTTATGAAAGAAGGGAATTGTGATGCTATAAAATTAGAAGGTGGTGTGCGTATTGCTGATACGGTAAAGGCAATTGTTAACGCCGGTATCCCGGTCGTTGGTCATATCGGGCTGACGCCTCAATCAAGTTCAATGCTTGGCGGTTTTAAGGCTCAGGGTAAAGATTTGGAATCGGCTCTCTCTCTTATTGAAGATGCCAAAGCCTTAGAAAAAGCAGGTGTTTTTGGTATTCTATTAGAATGTGTTCCCACAAAGGTTACATCAATAATCAGGAATAGCGTATCAGTTTTAATTTTCAGTATCGGCGCAGGAGATGCCTGTGATGGACAACTTCTCATTATTCATGATATCCTCGGGCTTTATCAATGTTTTACTCCCAAGTTTGTTAAACAATATGTCAATCTATCACCAATAATTTCTGAAGCACTCACTAAATATCGTACTGATGTAAAAACACATCAATTTCCTCAACCGGAGCATTTTTTTAGTATCTCTCCAGCAGAATTGAAAAAATTAGAGGATTACCTGGCCAAAACACAAAAATAGATTATTTGACGCTTGGCGTTTTTAGTTCCTCATTTATTTTATGCCTGTTCGTGAAGAGCTTATAGAAATTCAGAAACGACTGGTCAAAAGATTAAAATCAGAACTTTATAATGACTATTGTTCCAAAAATCCTGAGATTGATAAATACTATGAGGATTATAAACGTTTAACCAGTAATTACAACAGGGTTGCCACCAAGCAAGAATTAATAGAAGCGATTCTTGATTCCGATATTGTTTATCTGGGTGATTATCATACTTTGAGACAATCCCAGGAAACACTTATTCGTATCTTAGAGGCACTTCCTCAAGATTCCCGTCAAATTATTCTTGGGTTAGAGATGGTTCAGAGCAAATCACAGGATATTTTAGACCGCTATATAAATAACCAGATACCTGCTCGACTTGACACCCGTTCAGGCGGGGATGAAAAATCATTTTTAGAGTCTATTAATTATGAAAATACCTGGGGATTTAATTGGAATAATTATAGGATTATCATTGATTATGTCCGGGAGCATCAAATTAAGGTCATTGCATTAAATTCAGAACATAGCCTTTACGTGCAAGGGACTGGTAAAGAAGAAAAAGTAAAATCTTTATATCGTAGAGACGCCGCCGCGGCTAAGATAATTACAAAGACGTTATTAAATAATTCTAAAAGTATTTTTATCGTTCTTTTCGGTGATCTGCATATCAGTGAAAATCATCTGCCGCTTCAAGTAGATGATATCATACTTAAAAAGAACTTATCATTGCCAAAAAAACTTATTGTCTGCCAGAATAGCGAGCGTATATACTGGCAACTGGCTAAAACAGGTGAAGAGCAGACTATTGATGCCGTTCAAATTAAAGATAATGTGTATTGCGTAATGAATAGCACACCTCTTACAGTTTTCCAATCTTGCACCCAGTGGTATAATCGTGAAAAAGAATTACAAACCTGCCTAATTCATAAGAACTGGTGTGATAAAGATACCTCCACTTCCTTTCTTGAAGAAGTAGTTCAGTTAATAAAGGTCATCTGTAATTTCATGGATTTGGAAGTTCCCGTTCTGGATGATCTGACGGTTTGTACATCCCATGACTTTGAATTATTAAAACATATTAAGAAAGAGACGCTTTCACCGGAAGAAGTGAAAAGGCTTGAGACAGACTTATTAAAAACGGAAAGTTATTTTATAGAGAAACATAATATCATCTGCCTGACGAATTTTTCACTAAATCATGCGGCCGAGCAATCCGCTCATTTTATTCATAATTATTACAGTCGTGATAAAAAAATCCCGTCCCGCCGCACTCCATCTGATAATTTCTATTCTACGGTCTTACGAGAGGCATTAGGCTTCTTGGGCTCTAAGATTATTAATCATAAACGAATGTGCTACAAAGAACTTGATTTTGAGGATTTCCTGACCCGAAATAAGCGTCGTTGGATTGTGCAGCCTAAACTCAAAGAATTAAAGGAAATTTCCATATTTGTGAAGGAACACAAAAAACGGGAAAGGGATTATCTTAACAACAATGCATGGGAAACATACAAGAAAATCTCTTATCTTTCATTAGAAGAATTTATTGGAATCAGCCATGCATTGGGATATATCCTTGGTGATAAACTCTACGAAAGCATATTACAGGGAGTAATCAACCGTAGTGAAGTAAGAGAACTATTTCTTAATCCGTTTGATGCCAAAAATGAGCCATTGAATAAATATCTATATCTTATCAGAAGGGTCCAGAGCGTCAAAGAAACCTATTTAAGAAAAACAGACCATTTGTAAATAGGTATAGGAAAGTATAAGATTAGCCACCAAGACACTAAGAAGAAAGACCAATTTATTTTTGGTGTCTTTGTGTTTTAGTGGCAGAAGTTACGAAGTTTTCTTGACTTGGCTTACTCTATTTGGTAACATAATACTATATAATCCCAAATCATATAAGAGGGTATTTTATGAATAAAAAAAGGTTGTTAATGATAATTAGCGGTGTGTTATGCATTGCTTATGTTACTACATTTAATTATGGCGGCTGTTTAGGGAACACCAACACCACCAACAGCGGAAGTAGTAGCGCACCGATTGTCAACACTACATCGGCTACTAATGTAAATTATAATTCTGCCACGTTAAACGGAACAGTCAATCCGAACGGCTTTGATACGACCTGTTATTTCTACTGGGAAAGTGCGGGGCTCGCGACAATCAATGGCACAACTACTCCTCAGAACATTGGTGACGGTATAACCACTGTTAATGTTTCAGCTAATATAACCCCATTATATTTACAAATGGGTATTGGTGAATATGGATATAGGATAGTCGCTGGTAATTCTTCCGGGACATCTTATGGTGAATTTCAATCCTTTAATATTCTTCCATGATATTTTTCTTGGGACACATTCAGCCGCTCCTTTTCCTTGATTTTCATCGATTTCAGCCCGTCATTTTCTGTAAGCCAGTGATTTTCTGGAAATTTGTTATTTGGATTTAGATTTTTATCCAACACTTCCTTTACCTTATAGGTATATACCCTATACCTACTACCTACCCATCCTATACTTTTATTCTCTCTTAAGCAGGTTCAGAAATATAAAAATTTTGGTGGGTTTGAGGCGGCAGAGAGGTACAGTGGTTGCGCTGAGGGTATAAATACGAAATCATAGATTACACAGATTAGCACAGAGAGAAAAATACTTTGTGTTCTTTTTGGTAGAATATGGTAAGTTTAATATTATTTGATTCCGCCGAAACGGCGTTCACGGTGATTGTATTCTTCTATTGTCTTGTGAAAATGCTCTGTGGTAAAATCTGGCCAGTAGGTCGTCGTGATATAAAATTCGGTGTATGCCATCTGGTAGAGCAGGAAATTGCTCAGTCGGTATTCGCCTCCGGTCCTGATTAAAAGGTCAGGGTCAGTCATATCAGGGTCATAGAAATATTTCTTGAATGTTTCTTCGTTAATGTCATCAAGCGCAACCTTTTTTCCCATAAACGCCTGGCAGATTTTCTTAGTAGCGTCAACAATTTCCGAACGAGCCCCATAGTTGAGGGCAAGACATAGGGTCAAGCCGGTATTGGAACTGCTTTTTTTTGTTAGTTGGTCAATCAGTTCACGGGTTTTGTTCGGGAAACTTTCGGTCCGGCCGATGGTGGTGAACCTGATGTTGTTTTCCATTATTTCTTTTTCTTCCTTGATGAGATATTTATTTAAGAGCCGCATCAGGAAATTTATTTCGTATCGCGGTCGTTTCCAGTTCTCGCTGGAGAATGCGTAGAGCGTGAGTCTTTTGAGATGGATTTTGGCGGCTTCACGGATAATCTCGTTGACGACCTGCGCGCCTTTTTCGTGTCCCTTGACGCGTGAAAACCCTTTTTCACGCGCCCAGCGGCCGTTCCCATCCATTATTATCGCTATGTGATTCGGTAGTTTCATATAATAATAAGCCACAGATCATTTATCCAATTTTGGGACGCAGATTAATTATCGGAGTTTATCCGTGTGTATCTGTGGGTATATTTTATTTTTGTATAATCTGTTTTTCTTCAGCGCCGACTGATATCATCTTTATCGGGATACCGACATTGGCTTCAATGAATTCCAGATATTTTTTGGCGCTATCAGGCAGGTCGCGGTATTTTTTTATCTGGGAGATATCATCATACCAGCCTTTTAAATCTATGAATACCGGTTCGCATTCTGAAAGTATAGAAGTGTCGGCTGGAAAATTCTTGAGGAGTTTATTTTTGTATTTATAGGCAACGGCTATTTTTAACAGCGCCAGATGGCTGAGCACATCCAATTTGGTTATAGTTAGAGAGGTAATGGCATTAAGTTCAATGGCATAGCGCGTGGCGACCAAATCCAGCCATCCGCACCGGCGCGGTCTGCCGGTAGTTGCTCCGAATTCGCCGCCCAGTGTCCTTAAAACATTGCCTAGTGTTCCGGTATTCTCGGTTGGGAAAGGACCCTCGCCCACCCTGGTTGTGTATGCTTTAAGAATACCGATAATTTCAACACTATCTTTTAACAATGGGATACCTGTGCCTGAAGGAGCACCTGTCAATGAGGCATTAGAAGAGGTAACAAAAGGATAAGTGCCGAAATCAATGTCCAAAAAAGTGCCTTGAGCGCCTTCCAATAGAATATTTTTGTTCTGCCTGATGTTATTCATAAGCAGGCTTCTGGTATCGGAAACAAAAGGTTTTATGATTTTGGCGTAAGCGAGATATTCAGAATATATTTTGTCGGGTGATAATGTTTTCATTCCCATCGCTCTGAAGAGTTTATTTTTAAGGTAAAGAGCATTCTTCAGTCGTTGGTAGAACAGCGGTTTATTAAAGAGGTCATTTATGCGCAATCCGGTGCGGGCATATTTGTCGGAGTAACAAGGTCCGATACCTAATCCGGTTGTTCCGATTTTATCGCCGCCTAAGTGCTTCTCGGATAATTGGTCCATCATTTTATGGTAGGGCATTACCAGATGAGCCAATCCGCTGATAAATATATTTTTGTCTATACTAATACCGCGCGATTTTAATCCTTTGAGTTCTTTGATAAACTGCGCCGGGTCAAAAACCACACCGTTAGAAATGACGCATTTAACACCGCGATGAAGTATGCCCGAAGGGATTAAGTGCAGGACGAATTTCTTGCCGCTTTTGACAACGGTATGGCCGGCATTACTGCCGCCCTGATAGCGGACGACTACATCGGAAACTGAGGATAAATAATCAACGATTTTGCCTTTGCCTTCATCACCCCATTGGAGACCGATAATACATTTTATCATACGTGATATGTTTTGGCTATTTGGTTTTAATCTTAGGTTTATTAGTAATTGAATAGACGCATATTTCACCGCACATCGAGCAGGCGGTTTCTGATTTAGTTTTTCTGAGATTTCGGTACCGGGCCGCTTTTTCAGGGTCAATCGAGAGCTTAATCTGTTTTTCCCAATTGCACTGGCTGCGGTATTGGGAGAATAATTTATTGCGTGCCCAGGCTGCGGTATTGCCTTTGGCGATATCGGCCGCGTGTGCCGCAATACGCGCCGCTATGACACCTTCCTTGACGTCATCAGCTGTGGGTAATCCGAGATGTTCACTCGGCGTGACATAGCAGATAAAATCAGCACCGGCCCAGCCGGCTATAGCGGCTCCGATAGCAGAAGTAATGTGGTCATAGCCGGGCGCAATATCGGTTACCAAGGGACCAAGTACATAAAAGGGTGCTTCGTTACAGAGCGTTTTCTGGAGTTGAACCTGTGCCTGAATCTGGTTAAGAGGGACGTGGCCGGGTCCTTCAATCATTACCTGGACGTCTGCGGCACGGGCACGGCGCGCCAGTTCAGCCAGCGTCATTAATTCATCTATCTGGGCGCGGTCAAAAGCATCGCATATCGCACCGGGCCTGAGGCCATCGCCTAAACTCAGCACTACGTCATATTCACGGGCGATTTCTAACAGTTCATCAAAATATTCATAGAGTGGATTTTCTTTCCGGTGAATCTTCATCCATTCAGCCAGGATAGTGCCGCCCCGGCTGACGATTCCGCCGGTCCGTGGATATTTTCCTAATGCCGATATGACGGAAGCGGTTACGCCGCAATGCACCGTGATAAAATCCACGCCGTCACGGCAATGGTTTTCAATTGCTTTGAATATATTATCCTTAGTGAGTTTTTCTATGGCGTTATGAATATTTTTAGAAGCCGGTTCCTTACGGGACTGCTTCACCGAACCTTGCCCTGTTAGTGGTGATGATTTGAAAAGTTGGACGATTGCTTCATAGATAGGAACTGTCCCGAAGGGAATAGTTGATTTAGCTAGGAGTTCCCGGCGGACATTTTTACTATTTCCTGAAGTGGATAGGTCCATTACGGTATCAGCACCTGCATCACAGGCAATCTTTAATTTGTTTAATTCGTCTTTGATATCCTGATAATCACTTGAAGTTCCGATATTGGCATTAACTTTTATCCGTAAATTTTTGCCCACGCCGCAAATAACTTTTTGGGGTAAATCCGGATGATTTTTCCAGCGCAGGCGGTTGGAAAGAAGAACGACGCGTCCTTCTTTAATCAGTTCCCTCAGATTTTCCGGAACAATATCTTCAGATCGGGCTATCAGACGCATCTGTTCTGTAATCACTCCGGATCGAGCTTTTTTTAGTTGTGTCATATTTCCATTATATCAGCTGTTTTCTTGCTAAGTAATTCGTCAATCTGTTTCTCATTTTTCTCGATTAGTTCTTGCAAATCGTCTTTGAGTTTAAATTTGGCGTCCTCTGTTAAGGTTTTTTTCTTTTCCTCGTCCTCGACTAGGCGGATGCTGTCACGGCGGATATTGCGGACGGATACCTTGGCTTTTTCAGCGGTATCTTTGGCTACTTTACTTAGTTGTTTTCGACGTTCCTCGCTTAAGGGCGGTAAATTTAATCTTATGAGCTTGCCGTCATTATTTGGATTTATTCCCGTATCGGATGTCATAATTGCTTTTTCGATATCTTTAAGAAATGTCTGGTCATATGGTTTAATGATAATCATCCGCGGTTCAGGGACGGAAATATTGGCGATTTGTTTCAATGGTGTGGGCGAGCCGTAATATTCGACCCGGATATTTTCCACCAGTGCCGGTGATGCACGGCCCGTTCTGATACCTTTGAATTCGTTGACCATAACTTCCAGTGCTTTCTGCATTTTTTGTTCGGCGTCAGTATATATCAGATGATTTGTCACAAGCAACTCCTTTTGCTAAAATATATTAATACGTAATGAAACAATGAATCGGAAAAGTTTATTAATTGGTTCGTTTATTATGAAATGACAGTTCCGATTCGTTCTCCCTGAATAGCTCGTTTTATGTTACCACGTTTGTTAAAGTTGAAAACTATAATAGGGATTTTTCTTTCCATGCAGAGAGTAATCGCGGTGGAATCCATTACTTTTAATCTATTTTTAATAACTTGCATGTAATTAAGACGTTCGTATTTTTTCGCCTTGCTGTTTTTAAATGGGTCATCAGAATAAACGCCGTCGACTTTGGTAGCTTTAAATATGGCATCGGCATTTATTTCAGTGGCACGCAAGACAGCTGCGGTATCAGTGGTAAAATGAGGATTGCCCGTGCCGGCGGCAAAAATAACCACTCGGCCTTTTTCCAAATGGCGGATTGCCCGACGGCGGATAAAACGTTCGGCTACTGCTTCCATCGGAATAGCCGTTAATAATCTTGTGGGAACGCCGTTTTTTTCCATTGTGTCCTGTAGAACCAGTGCGTTTATGACAGTTGCAATCATGCCCATATAATCGGCTGTGGCGATATTGACGCCTAATTTTTCAAATTCACCTCCTCGGACAATATTGCCGCCACCCACCACCACGGCTAACTGGACCAAAGGAACTACGGAGATTAGTTCATTAGCTAAAGAGTTGACTGCGGAAATATCTATACCATGACCGTTTGCTTGGCAGAAACTCTCGCCGCTGAGTTTAAGGACTACTCTTTTATATTTTAGTTGTTTCACTTATTTGATTTATCTGCCGATTTCAAATCGCTGGAATCTTTTGACGACTATATTTTCACCGAACTTAGCGATATGATTTTTTATAAGGTCACCGACCTTGATTTTGTCATCCTTGACAAATGGCTGGTCAAGTAAACATTTTGCCGAATAGAAGAATTTATCCAATTTACCTTCCACAATTTTATCGGCTATTTGAGGTGGTTTATCTTTGATTTCTTTAAGGTAGAATTCTTTCTCCTGTTTTATAATTTCTTGATTTAACTGGTCACGTGATACCACAACAGGAGACATGGCTGCGATATGCAGGCAGATGTCTTTAAGAAGCTCATGGAATAATTCGTTATTACCGGTAAAGTCAGTTTCGCAACCTAGTTCAACAAGGACTCCAATTTTACCGTTTGAGTGGATATAAGAAGCGATACGTCCCTGCGAAACATCTTTACCCATTTTTTTTTCCGCGATAGATAAGCCGCGGCGTCTGAGATGTTCAACGGCTTTATTTATATCACCGTTCGTTTCGACTAATGCTTTTTTACATTCCAGGATACTGGCTGCTGTTTTGTCTCTGAGTTCCTTTATTTCTTTAGCTGTGATAATAGCATTCATAATTTTCTCCGGTCTTTTACAGTAATTATTTTTTCATTATTACTGGCAGTTTTATTGTCAGTTACCTGTTCCAGGTTTTCGCTCTGAGAACCCGTCAGGGTTTGTAGAGTAGTTGGCAGCATTTTACTGAAACGAAATTGCCACACTAAAGCAGAATAGAATCACTTTTTGCGTTTCAATATTTATTTTTTAGCGCTTTTTGTTGAGCCTTCTGTTTTATGACTTTCTTCCTTATCCCCACTGAGTTTCTTTTTAAAGTGAATAATTTTTTTATGTGATTTGTCTATTTCTTCGTCTGCTGTTTTTAGCGGTTTGATTACCATTTCGCTTTTGCCTTCAATAATGGCATCTGCTAATTTGCTTAAAACAAGATGGACCGATCTGATAGCATCATCATTTATGGGGATAGTGATAGTTGTTTTGTTAGGGTTACCGTCCGTATCAATCAAGCAAATAGTAGGGATATCAGAACGATAAGCTTCGTCTAAAGCAGTTTTGGAACGGGTTTGGTCAACCGCGATAAGAACTGATGGTAACCGAGACATTTCACGTAAACCGCCTAAGTTATTATTTAGTCTTTGTAACTCTCTTTGGAATTGAGATTTTTCTTTTTTGTTAGCATAAATGACAGTTCCATCAGCCACTGATTTTTCGAACCTGATAAGTTTATTCAACTGTTTTATGATGGTATTAAAATTAGTGAAGGTACCGCCCAACCAACGATTATTAACATAGGGCATGCCACATCGCTTTGCTTGTTCTTCAATAATATTGGTCAACTGCTTTTTAGTGCAGACAAACATAGCCAACTCGCCTTTTTTAGCGATAGCTTTGAGTAATTCAGTTGCTTTAATTACTCCTTTTATAGTTTCTTTCAGGTCAACAATATGAATTCGTTTACGAGTTCCTAAAATATATGGTTTCATTTTAGGGTTCCATCGTTCCATACGATGTCCGAAATGTGCTCCGCTTTCAATTAAATCCGACATAGCAATTATATTCATCTGAATTTGTTTCTCCTTCTATATTTTTTATAAACCATTTACGTTATCTTTTTCTTTTTAAACAATATATTCATTGATGTCAACAAAATGATTGACAAATTGTTCTTAAAAAGTAATACATTAATAAGATTTATTATAGGCGGATGTAATTCAACGGTAGAATGCAAGCTTCCCAAGCTTGTCGTTGCGGGTTCGAATCCCGTCATCCGCTCCAAACAATATGAAAGAAAGGTAAAAAATGTTTGAAACTGATTATAACCTGACGGATGAACAGAAAGCAATGCGTTTATTAGCCCGCGAGATTGCTGAAGAAAAAATAAAACCTGTGGCTGCCAAATATGATGAGGCAAACGAATTTCCGTGGGAAATAGTTAAAATATTAGTTGATGCCGGTCTTTTCGGTGCTTTTATTGAAGAAAAATACGGTGGAACTGGTGGGGGGGTTTTGGATTTATGTTTGGTAACCGAGGAATTAAGTCGTGCTTGCGGCGGAATATCGCTGTCATTAGCCGGTACTGCCCTGGGAACATTCCCGATTATCCTTTATGGAAACGAAGAGCAAAAAAATAAATATCTTACTGAGATTGCGGCCGGCAAAAAACTTGCTGCTTTTGCTCTTACTGAGCCGGATGCCGGTAGTGACGCTGGTGGAATCAAAACAACTGCGACTAAAGATGGTGATTATTATATTATCAACGGGACTAAACAATGGATTACCAATGGCGGTGAAGCAAAAATATATTCGGTGATTACTATGACTAATAAAAGCAAAGGTGCACGCGGAGCAACTGCTTTTATAATTGAAGAAGGAACACCGGGCTTTTCATTCGGTAAAAAGGAAAATAAGATGGGTATCAGGGCTTCTGCAACCCGTGAACTTATTTTTGATAATTGTCGCGTTCATAAAAACCAGATATTGGGTAAGGAAGGCTTGGGATTTTTTGTAGCGATGAAGACTTTTGATGCTTCGCGTCCCGGGGTAGCGTCGCAAGCTGTAGGTATCGCTCAAGGGGCGCTTGATTTGGCTGTTCAATATTCCCGCGAGCGCAGACAATTTGGGAAACCGATTTGTTCTTTTCAGGGACTGCAGTTTATGTTAGCCGATATGGCAACACAGGTGGCAGCCGCAAGATATCTTACTTATGAGGCGGCTCGGGCGGCTGATAATAAACATCCCAATGTCGGTGCTATTTCTGCGATGGCTAAACTTTTTGCATCCGATACTGCCATGAAAGTTGCTACAGATGCGGTCCAGATTTATGGCGGATACGGTTATATGAAAGAATACCCGGTTGAGAAAATAATGAGGGATGCCAAGGTTACCCAAATATATGAAGGCACTAATCAGATACAGAGAGAAGTGATAGCCTTAGAACTTATTAAAGAAGCAGCTAAGAGAAAATAGTGATGTTGGAGGGATGTTGGGACGGGGCTTGCCCAGTTAGAGATAACGAAAACAAGTTATTATGCTAATGGGACAAATCACCGCACGGAATAAAATTGATAAATAATATAGAAGTTATGGGTTATCAAGTGTTTCCTATCTCTAACGGGGCGTAGCGTAGTCTGGTTTAGCGCGCCTGCTTTGGGAGCAGGAGGCCCGCGGTTCAAATCCGCGCGCCCCGATTTTTCTATCTTTATTACCTGACTCCAAGTTGTAAAATGGATAAATCAATCAAAGTCATACCTTTCCGCCAGAGGCGGATCTGCCTCAGGCACAGGGTAGCAATAAGAAGACTGCTTCCGATAATATTTATTATTATTTCTATCGGTAATTACCTTCTTGCTGAAATAAAGATAACTGATATTGACAATAAGGTTTTTGATGGTTGTCTGATAAAATTTGAGGATGATAGAGCAGTCATATCTTCAGAAAATAGCACGCCTATTTCTTTTACTTATAATAATATTGCCGGAATAACTTTTTCTTCAGCAATAACCGCATCCACATTAAAAACAGAGACGGATTACTTTAGGATAGTTTTTGCTAATCAGGATGTTTTATACGGGACGATTTCTGATACCGGTAAAGATAGTTTCGTTATAAATAACTCCTTAATCGGTAAGGTAGTAATTAATTTTGAACAACTGTCGTTAATAGAAAGAGCAGAGGATAATAAGCAGTTGTCTATTCAGATTCGGTCTTCAGAAGTTAGGCAGGCAGATAAGCAAGACAATATTTTTCTTGTTTCCGGTGATACCGATAGTGGCGTGGTTATTTCTTTGACACCGGAAACAATTATCTTGAAATCATCTCTTTATAATAAGGAAAGATTATATAAGATAAAGGAAATTAAGGCGGTCAGCTTTTTTTCGCCGGCAGTAAGAGGCAGGGATAAGATAATTTCACCAACTCTCCGAACAATGGTATATCTGGTTGATAACTCGCAATTGAGCGGTTCGATTATCAGGAGCGATTCATCGAAACAGAATTCACAGGTGTTTTTATCAACCGGTAAAACCGCTTACTCCATTCCTATTGATGTAATAAATTTTATATATTTCAGGAACAATCGTTGCGTGTATCTTTCTGATATCGAACCGGTAGAGGTTAAGGAGTACATTGTATCGCCCGATGATTTAATGAATACTTTTTTATGGCATTATCAAAAAGATAGGAGCATTTTTTCAGGACAACCCCTTTCTCTCAATGGCAAAAAGCATTTCAAGGGATTATCTGTTCACGCTAATTGCGAACTCCGATATAAGCTGGATAATTCCTACCAGCGGTTTTTTGCTACGATAGGACTTGATGATGAGAGTTCAATGGGTCAATCAGAAGATTTCGAAGGAAGTGTTAAATTTATAGTTTATCTTGATGGTCAAAAGGTTTATGAAAGCGATACATTTAAAAGAACCGTTAATTCAGCTGATATTTCTATTAATGTTAAAGGTGGTAATGAATTACGGTTAGTGGTTAATGATGCCGGTGATGGTTATATTCTGGATAGGGCGGCTTGGGTTTCGGCTTACCTTACAAAATAGTTTAACTATTTTTTATCATCTCCATGATGTTCATCGATAGAATCTTTTTGCTTGTTCAATTCTTTTTGAGTCTCTGCTGTTTTCTTTGTCAGGTCAGAGAATTCTTTCATTATATTAGGTTTAATAAATATACATAGATGAGTTTTACGAACAGAGTCAGTGGTGTGCTTAAAGAAATATCCCAAGAGGGGGATGTCACCGAAGAATGGGACTTTTGATACTATTTTAGATTTTGTTTCTCTGGTTAAACCTCCGATTACTACAGTATCCTTGTCAGCGACTGTAACTGTTGTTTTAGCTTTTCTTGAACTTTTAGGAGTGTCCTGGCCGGGATTTCCCAAGAATTGTTCTGAGGTTTGTTCAATAATTAATCTGATATAATCATCGCTGCTGATATATGGAGTGATTTTTAATTCTATTTTTGCTTCTACATATCCGCCAAAAGTAGTTTGTGCGGGTTGACCGGTACCACCGGGATAGGTTGTGGTAAAATAAGGGGCTAGGTCAGACATATTGATAGTTGCCTCGGTAGTATCATTAGCCAAAAGCACAGGCGCCGCCTTGAGGTCAACACCGCTATCTTTCTGGGAAGCCTGTAATAAAAATGGGATATCAAATCTAGTATTTTTCCATAAACCTATAGTCAGACTGCCACCCGCGTCTTTTACACTGGGAATATTAGGAGATTTGCCGCCACTGGTTGCGTCCGGCGTAGAAATGCCGACGTTGGTGCCTCCGAAACCACTCATTTTATCACCCGGTTCTTTAAGGGATGCTAATTCTACTCCTAATTGCATCATCTTTTCATCTGTTAATTCAGCAATAATCACTTCTAATAATACCTGCATCTTTTTGATATCTATTTTCTTTATAAGTTCAAGTATGTCCTCATATATTGCCGGAGGAGCGCTTATAATTAAAGAATTAGTATTCTTATCCGGCTCAATGCTGATGGTTTTTTCTGATGTTTTAAGACTTGCTTGCATGGGCGCTAATTGTTTAGTATAAATAGCATTGATAATTCTAGCCACATCCTCAGCCATAGTATTAGTTACTTTATATACATAGTAGTTAGTTTCTTTTTTAGATATATCTGAATCAAACATATCTATCATCTTGGTAAGCGGTTTCATATCTTTTTCTTGAGCAATCACGATAAGAGAATTAGTTCGGTCATCAAAGAGGACACGAGGGGTAAGAAGCGGAACGCCGGGACGTTGTCTTGTACTGGCTTGTATAGCTTGGATATACTGGTCAAGATTAGTTTTGACGAATGTTGCTGATGCGTGTTCCAACTTACGAATCTCGGTTTGGAAAGTAGCGCCTTCCTGGTCAAGCATCTTAATAATATCATAATATCGTCTGATATTAGAAGCATAATCTGTGATAATAAGAGTATTGGTTTCGGCAAGCGCTAAATAAGAAGCATCGCTTCTGCCTCTTAGAGGGCTTAATTGGGCTGAAAGTGTTTGCGCATCGGCATATTTAAGTTGCAGAACCTGTGTAACAACCCGGTCATCACCGACCAGTTTTTCTATATCTGCCAAAGGATTGACCAGAGCCGGGTGTTCTCGCGCTTGTTCCATCTTGACCACTTTCCAGATTGGGTCGCTTCTGAGCAGCACATATCCCTTCATTCTTAAGGTGCTATCCAAAATATAATCCATTACGATATTATATTTATCAATAGGCACCTTGAATTCAGGCGGAATATACATATTAAGGGTTGCAGTTTTTATCGGAGCATCTTCACAGATAATGGGTCTTTTTTCACGCTCCGCTAGAAGTGTAAGTAATGAACCTATTTGACTATTAGGAGTAATGGTAATTGTTACTTCTTTAGGCGCTCCGGAACCGGCTGATTCTTCACCAAAAGATAAAATAGAATACACCATTAATAGGGCTGCGAATAAGAATAGTTTACGCATACTTATTTCCTTTTACGGGCTGTTAGCGACGAAGGAGCGTTACAGCCAGTTATCCCGACAGTTTTTGTCGGGGTTATCTTTGTTCGACTTTGAATATCGGGGCAGTCAATAATATTAACTAACTAATTATAAGTTAATAAGATATATATATTTATTGACACTGTCAAGTGTTTCCTTTTAATTATCTAATATCGGTATTTTATGACTAATAAATTAGTGAAAAGTATTGTAAAAGGCAATAAAATTGCTATATCCAGAGCCATTTCATTGGTTGAAAATGAAAGCGGAGAAGCAGATAAATTGTTAGCTTCGCTCTATTCATATGTCGGTAAGGCAAATAGGATTGGTATCACAGGTCCGCCGGGTATCGGCAAAAGCACTTTGGTAAACGAATTGGTTATTGCTCTGCGAAAGAGAAATAAGAAAGTAGGTGTTATTGCCATTGACCCAAGTAGTATATTCAGTGGCGGGGCTATTCTGGGCGACCGTATCAGAATGCAGAAAATCGGCGTTGACAACGATGTCTTCATACGGAGTATGGCAACCAGAGGAATGCACGGCGGGTTGAATAGAACTGCAACTGAGGTGGCTGATATACTTGATGCCAGCGGTAAGGAGTACATTATCTTTGAGACCGTGGGAGTAGGGCAGTCCGAAGTAGAAATCTTCCGAACTGCTGATGTTACTGTGGTTGTCCTCTCGCCTGAATCAGGCGATTCCATACAGGCAATGAAATCAGGACTGATGGAAATAGCCGATATTATTGCAGTCAACAAATCCGACCTGCCCGGCGCTGATGCATTTGTCGGCAGCCTCAGGAACACTCTTGAAATAAGCCGCTCAGCCAGAGGTCATCATAAAAGTATAGCCATTGTTAAGACTCAAGCTAATCAGGGTATCGGGATAGAGGAATTGCTCAATGGTATCACGGATTATCTGAGTAATTTGGATAAGACAGGACAATTAGTCCAGCGACGACGGCGGCTATTACAGGACCGGATTAAATCACTCATACTCTGCCGGCTGGAAAATATTATTACTGATAATCCTAAAATAACAAAACAGATTGATAGTTATTTAAATAATGATGGTTCAAAAGCCCTCCAGAAAATCACGCCGTATGAATTGGTGGATAAGATAATAAAAGGAATTTTAAAGTAGTACACTCTGTCGGAGAAATAGATTTTAGAAAAATGGTGTCGGTTAACCCAAATAAGAGTTCATTGTAAGGAGTTGAACCCGCCTGACGGTCCCGCCGAAGGCGAGGCTCGCCCAAATGGGCGGCGGGCAGGTGTGTCCCACGAGAACATTATAATTATGAAGAAGATTTTCTTATTGGCGTGTTTATTCTTGTTGACTGGGTGCGGAAAGCAACTGAATCCGGTTGAGTATGTCGAAAATAACTTTGGATTTCACATTCCTTCGGATGTCCGGATTATACGAATAGACGATACCCACGACGGATTTCATGGCGATGGCACTTTTTATCTGGAGGCGCGGCTTGAGACTGACCAGATACCACTGTTTATTCAAGCGATATCCCAAACCGGAAAATGGAAAAGATTGCCATTACCTGAATCCGTGGTGAAAAATTATCAATGCAAACCAACAATGATATACCTACCGGGTAAACTAAAAAACGGATTATACTATCTTCACGATTTTAGTCCTGAAAAAGATAGTTATGCTATTGCTATTTTAAATTTAGATACAAACGAATTATTTGTCTATAAGGCGGATTTTTAGAGGGACACTTCCCAGCCGATAGACTTCAATATTTACTTGACATTTAAGGAATGATTTTATAAAAATGCGTTATGCCAAGAATTGCCCGAGCCGTTGCGGTTGATTTCTCACATCATATGTAATTGTCAAGTATTATGCGCACCACCTGAAACACGTCAATTATTAGTTGTTTATTCTAAGGGATGACTGACTTGTCCTAAAGGACGAAAGGTTTAGCCTAAGGGATGACTGATTCAGACTAAGGGATATCTGATATATCCCCAGGGATGACTGGCTTAGACCCATGGATGAAGGATTTAGCACTAAGGATGAAAGGTTCATAACAAGGGATGACTGACTTGTTCCAAGGAATGAATGGTTCGTACCAAGGAACGAACGGTTTGTTCCAGGCAACGAGTAGTTCGTGGAGGGCAATGAGCGATTCACTGAGGGCAATGAATGATTCACGGAGGGCAATGAATGGTTCACTGAAGCCAATGAATGGTTCATTGATGTCAGTATAAATGATACTGGTGTAAGTATGAAAGATACTGACTCAAGTATAAAAGATACTTGTATAAGTATAAATAATGCTGGTATAAGTATACAAGATACTGATATAAGTATATAAAATACTGGTATTAGTATTAAAGATACTGCTTCAAGTATAAAGCATACTGATACCAGTAGTAAAGATACTTAACAGGAGAGTTAATTATGAGAAGAGATTATATCCCAGAAAGTGATGCCGAATTTAATGAATGGCTTGCAGGATTCACTGCCTATATAGCGGCTCATTATGCGGAACTGGGGTTATCTGCTACGGATAAGGACAATATAGTTGCCGCTAATAACGATTGGAAAAGGGATTTTTCCGCGCATATAACGGCAAAGAACGCGGCTCGCGGCGCAAAGGGAGGCAAAAATAACACCCGAAAGATGGCTGAATCGCTGGCCAGGAATCTTGCCCAACGAAGCACTGTTTATCCCGGGACAACTAATGCCCACCGCGCGTCAATGGGTATTACGGTTCCGGATACCAATCCGACCCAGACCGCACCGGAATATGTGGCGTCTTTAGACCCGCCTCTTTTATTGCTGGACTGGTCAGGGCGCGGACAGGTGGTGATTCATTTTGGCGTCAATCCGGGAAATGAAAAGGAGAATGCCAAGCCGATGGATATTGCCGGCGTTAAAATCTGGTATCGCATAAAAACAGGCCTGCCTGCCGAAGCCTCGGCGCAGGCAGGGTCGTGGACATTCGTGGCGGACGATACCAACAGTCCTTATGTGCACAATCTGGCTGCCGTGCAACGCACGGTACAGGCAGGTTTAGCTATAACCGAACCGATTAGTGTGGAGTATAAGGCGCAGTGGTTTGACAAGAAGATGCGCACGGGCGCTTTCAGCCAGACGGCTAAATGCACCGTGTCGCCTTAAAGAGAACACGAATAGGACGAATACCGCGAATAGTACGAATAAAGCAAATTCGTCTCATTCGTATTTATTCGACCAGACGGTCGCCCGTTTTAATAGGGCGTGTAATTCGTGTTTATCTTTTTCTTGACATCATCTGGTATTTTGTTATCATTCTGCCTATGCCACAAGACAAAGTTATTTACAAACCCGATGACTTACAGGATTTTTCATACGAGCGCGACCTGAATAATCCGGGTGAATTTCCGTTTACCCGCGGTATCCATCCTGATATGTATCTTGGTCAACTCTGGACAATGAGGCAGTTTTCCGGATTCGGCACTGCTAAAGATACCAATAAGCGCTATAAGTTTCTTTTATCAAGAGGTCAGACCGGTTTATCAGTTGCCTTTGATTTGCCGACCATTATGGGCTACGATTCAGACCACGAGCGCGCCAAGGGCGAGGTAGGTAAGTGCGGGGTGGCTATCTGTTCTCTGGAAAATATGGAGACGCTTTTTGGCGGTATTCCGCTTGATAAGGTTTCCACTTCTATGACCATCAATGCGCCGGCGTCAATAATGCTGGCATTCTATATCGCAGCCGGAGAGAAGCAGGGTGTGAGTTCTGATAAATTACGAGGCACGATTCAGAATGATATTCTCAAGGAATATATTGCCCAGAAGTCGTGGATATTTCCGCCCAGACAGTCTATGCGGATTATCACAGATATAATGGCATTCTGTAAAGACAACGTTCCGCAATGGAATACGATTTCTATTTCCGGTTATCATATTCGTGAAGCCGGTTCAACCGCAGTGCAGGAATTGGCATTTACTTTGGCGGATGGAATGGCTTATGTAGAAGCAGGTATGGCGGTTGGATTGGATGTGGATGAATTTGCCCCGCGGTTATCATATTTCTTTAATTCACATCTGGATTTCTTTGAGGAGATAGCCAAATACCGCGCCGCACGTAGAATCTGGGCTCGTTATATGAAGGAAAAATGTAAGGCAAAGGATAGACGTTCATGGCTCTTGAGATTTCATACCCAGACTGCCGGTTGTAGTCTGACCGCACAGCAGCCTGAGAATAATATAATTCGCACGGCATATCAAGCGCTTAGCGCAGTTCTGGGCGGCACCCAGAGTCTTCATACTAATTCGATGGATGAGACACTGGCTTTACCGAGTGAGCATGCGGTGACTATAGCGCTCAGGACACAACAGATAATTGCCTATGAAAGCGGTGTGACCAAGACGGTTGACCCGGTCGGAGGTTCATATTATATCGAACATCTTACCAATAAATTAGAACAAGAGGCAGAGGAATATTTCAAAAAGATAGAGGAATTAGGCGGCGTGATTAAAGCCATAGAACAGGGATTCTTCCAGAGAGAGATTTCTAAATCAGCATATCAATATCAGCAGGAGATAGAGAGTAAGAAGCGGATTATCGTGGGTGTGAATGATTTTGTAGATGACAAGGAACCTGATATGGAACTTCTTAAGATTCCAAAGAAGGTAGAGATAGACCAATGCCGGCAACTCAAAAGACTGCGCCAGAGGCGTGATAATCTGAAAGTAAAACAGACCATTGAAGAGATTCGTAATGCGGCTAAAGGAAATAAAAATCTGATGCCTTCAATTGTTAATGCCGTGAAATGCTATGCGACTTTGGGTGAGATTATTCAGACTCTCAGGGAAGAATTCGGGGAGTATAGAGAACCGCCTATTTATTGGTAGAAGCCACAGATTAACCATAAATTATTGACAAATTGTAAATATAGTATAAATATACTAAATCTGCAAATATGAATAGAAAGATAAGAGTATTGGTAGCTAAGCCGGGTTTGGACGGTCACGATAGGGGAGCAAAGGTAGTTGCCTGCGCCCTGCGTGACGCCGGTATGGAGGTTATTTATACCGGATTGCATCAGACACCTGAGATGATAGTTCAGGCAGGCGTAGAAGAGGATGTCGATATTATGACACTATCCATTCTTTCAGGTGCGCATATGACTTTGTTCCCGGCGGTTCTTAACCTGATGAAAAAGCAAGGGTTGAAGAACGTTCTTTTAAGCGGAGGCGGGATAATACCTGATGATGATATGACTAAACTTAAAAAAATGGGAGTCGGTAGACTCTTTACGCCCGGCGCCCCTCTGTCTGATATCGTTGATTACTTTAATAAAGAGGGAATCAAAATAATAGCCAAGAAGAGTAAAACCAAATAATAAATTGCTATTTAAGGAGAATAAGAAATGGAAACTAAAACAAAGGCAAAGGATATAGAGATGGATATTTTGGCAGAGAAAGAGAATCTTAGCATAGAAGAAATTATGAAAATCAGGAATGAGATGCTTTTGATGATGAAACTAAGGCGGCAAGTAGAAAAGATATTATCGGAATTCGACGAGACAAAGAAAAATAAATTCTCTTCGCAGGCAAAAGCAATCGGGCGCAAAGGAGTTATCTGCTGGATGCTTGATAAAACGAATGATGCAATTAAATATCTGGAAGAGGGTTCCTCCACAGAAGAAAATAATTATTTCCTCGGTTTATGCTATTTGGAAAAAAGAGATAACGAAAAAGCGCATAAGTTGTTAACGGAAGTTTATAAGAAGCTACACAATTCTTCTTATGTGTTCAGTTCCTATGTTGAGTCTTTGATAAAAGTCGGTAAGGCAGAAGAAATTTTGAGTTTATTGGAAAAAGTCAAGAATAAATTCAGTAATGAGCCAATGATACCCTATTATAGGGGGGTCTATTTAGAATCGCTTGGAGATTATGATAAGGCGCAACAGGAATTTACGAGTGCTTTGGATTTAGACCAGCAATATGCACCGGCTCTTTTCAGATTGGCATATCGATTTGATTTAATGGGTAAGGACGAAGAAGCTCTGAAACTTTATGATAAACTACGTCAGATTAAACCGCCATACACTAATGTTTTAATAAACTTAGGATTACTTTATGAAGATAAAGGTGATTGTCAGAAAGCATCGGAGTGTTATGATATGGTTCTAAATATTAGTCCTAATCATCCGAGAACGAATCTTTACAGCGAAGATGCCAAAGGTTCTTCAGTCATGTATTATGACGACAATCTTAAACGAAAGGAACAGGAATTAAAAAGGATTCTTAACCAATCACTGTCTGAATTTCAAATACCGACTCGTGCTCATAATTGTTTAGAGACGTTAGGTATAAAAACTATAGGTGATTTGGTAAAAAAGACCGAAACTGGACTTATGTCTACCGAGAATTTCGGAATGAAAACTTTAACGGATATCAAAGACTTATTAGCCCGCCGCGGGTTAGCGCTTTCAACAGAAACCAAAACAGTTACACTTGAATCGCTGTTGAAATCTTATATTCCCACAGATACACCACGTCAAACTGATATATTAAATAAACCTATTTTTGAAGTGGAGTGGTCTGCGCGAGTGAGAGGGTCTTTGACGAGATTGAAAATTTATACTATTAGTGATTTGACTAACAAAACGGAAAATGATTTTATGCATTTGCCTAACTTTGGACAAACATCATTAGAGGAAATAAAACGCCGTTTGAGTCAATTAGGATTATCTCTAAAACCAAGCGAATAAGATAGTGAACCCAGATTATTTTTATTTAATTAGCACTTTTATTTTTGGTTTGGTAGTAGGCAGTTTTCTGAATGTTTGTATTTATCGGTTACCGCGTGAAGGACTTTCAATATTAAAACCCTCATCATTCTGCCCCAATTGTAAATCGCCAATCCGATGGTATTGCAATATCCCTTTGTTTGCTTTTATTATCCTAAGAGGAAGATGTTCAAATTGTTCTGCGCATATTTCATTCCGATATCCTTTAGTTGAATTATTAACAGGATGTTTATTTGTTCTCTCAGCCTCTATATACTTGATGCCTTTTATTAATTTAGGCGATGTAAACAGCCTTATCCAATTCATTTTATCGGTTTATTTGATAGGCATTTTGATAGTAGTGACTTTTATAGATATAGAATTCCGCATAATACCAGATGAGTTGACAAATTCAGGCATCGTATTAGCATTATTGGTAAGTATCTTTTTTCCTTTTATTCATAAGCCAATAATTCAACAATTGCCTGATTTTTTAAATGGTTTAATCAATTCGTTGATAGGCATGGTTGCAGGCGGAGGAATTATTTATTTGGTTGGTCTTATCGGGAAATTGGTTTTCCGTAAGGAAGCAATGGGGTTTGGAGATGTTAAACTCATGGCTTTTTTAGGCGGTTTTCTTGGGTGGGAATCGACCTTATATACATTTTTTATTGCTTGTTTTATCGGTTCAATTGTAGGGATTCTTTTATATTTTATTACCAAAGACCATTATGTTGCATTTGGTCCTTATATAGCAGTGGCGGCTCTAATAATTTGGTTTTATAAGCCTTATGTAATTGGTATTATTCAGCAATATAATGAATTTACTAGATGCTTATTAATCAGTTAAGCATTGTTTTGCCCGACAATTCCCTTCGGGCAGCCTCACCCTTGCACGCAAGGGGTGGGCTTGGGTCGTACGAAATGGTATACGATAATTTAAATATAGTAATATTGTTTTGTTTGACATAATACATTCATAAAGCTAAATTATAAAAATAATAAAAAGTGTATTTTACGATATGACTAATAAATTCCAAAAATATTATTTTTCTCTTACACCGGAACAAAAAATGTTGCTAACTTTACGAGATGAACTATATGGTGGACAGTGGGAGAGAATGATTGATGATCTTAATGACCGCTTGAAAGGTCGTCCTTTTATATTCAAATTAGTTAGTCGCATTAAAGATGACCTTAATCGTATTGAAAAACTTCAGGAATACGAGAAAAAACACGACATAAATTTAGCAGATTTTATTCCGCAGGAAACTAAAGAGTAGACGTAAAATTGTAAGTTGCATGGCTTATAATTTTACATAATAGATTACTTTAACTTGGATATAAGGTAAGGCGCATTATATATGAAGATTATAGATTTGTTTTTTCCATTAAGCAAAAAGTCGTCTGTGGCGAACCTCGTCTCCCCGGCCTCGCCGAGGCGAAGCCGAGGGCGGGCTGGCGGGAGGAATACCGGTGGTTTAGAATCATATTTGATTGGAATTTGGAGATATGGAAAATCTAATAATTTTCCGATAGTGATAACATTTATAGCAGTATTAATGATTGCGGTGATTTGTTCCTGCGGCATGATTAAAACCCATAAAAAAGTGGAAAAGGTATCGGCATACGGCTCAGAGATGGCGAACGTAAAAACGTTAGAATATTATCGCAATTATATACAAAAAAATTTGCCTTTCAAGAAGATTTTATGGGAAGCGGTGTTTGGTGATGAAAAAATACGCAAATTAGTCAGGCGTGGTGATTCTCTTTATGTGGAAACCGATGCCCATAGGCTTTATAGCGTCAGCACCAAAACAGGTTTTAGACAATGGCAATCACAATTACCCGGCCCGACTGACTTCTTTATTTCAACGGTAGCAGATTTGCCGAAAAAAGAGTCTGAACTAAAAAAGTCCATCAATGATACAGAAAAAGAAATTACTAATGAGAATAAAAGCAAAGGAAGGGATGAAGATAAAGTTAAATCATTGAAAAGATTACTGGATTCTTTTAAAGAAGAATACTTATCTTTACGGTCAAAAGACGTAATTTATTTAACATGTAATGGTTCGATCTACTGCATAGACCGTTCTAATGGTAATGTTATCTGGCAAAATCGGTTGCCATTTATTCCTTCCACAGTTCCTTGCGCTACAATTGCTTCTGTTTTTATTGGTGCATTGGATTATAATAGAGTTTATCAGATTGATTCAGCATTGAAATATGAGAAGGATTGGTTTAGAGCTGAAGAGTCTATTGTGACGACCCCTTTGTATGAGAATCTTATAATTTATTTTGGTTCATCTGATGGAAAGGTTTACGCTTATGATACAATGCTGAAAAAGTTATTATGGACTTATCCGACAGAGAAAGCCATTAAAACCGATATGATATTAGATGATGATATACTGTATGTCGGGTCTACAGATTTTGCTGTTTATGCCATAGACCGTTACGCCGGTATTTTACTATGGAAATTTGAAACCGGCAGGCCTATTACTTCTCCAATTATCCTGGATAAAAATCAGGCTGTGAGTGGAACGAATGTTAGTAACCCGGCTGCAGATAAGATTGATAGTAGTAAAACGTTATATGTTTACAGCGATAAAAATGGTCTTTATGCGCTTAATGCACTAACAGTTTTCGTCAAGGATAATGATAATCCAGAGAGGGAAAAAATATTAAGGAAAGCAAAACCAATATGGAAATTTGAAGAGGGTAAATCTCTTCTTATCAGAGGCTTATTCTATACTTATGTTATAGGGGTTGATAATCTAACTCTTTATTCAGTATTAAACAAACAGTCTACAGATGATAATACAATTCGAATAGCTCCTCGACCTCAAATAAAGGAGAAATATAATTTATCAATTTTTCCTCTCCGTTATGGTGATTTAGAGGAAAATACGGTTTATCTCGCAACTTCTGATGGTTATATCTTTTCTGTTAAAGAATAATTATTAATCTTTTCCCAATTGCATATTGCGGTTAATACTTTAGCCCGAATAATTCATAATTTATGTCCGTTATTTTTGTAGGCCCGCTGAATATCGGGGCGAGAGCATTACGTCGGGTTATCTTGTCACAGCAGAATGTCAATGTCGTAAGGTATTCATGAATGAAGCGGTTCAGTAAGTATTTAGAGCAATATATTCTATCGATTAGATATCATTTCTTAATAGGTTGGATTATCTGAAGAAAACAAATGTGGTCAGTATAAAAATCGGGATGAGTATTAGGATAGAATAAAGCATATAGCCAAAGAATGATGGCATTTTGATATGCGATTCTTCAGCAATTGCCTTAACCATAAAATTAGGTCCATTACCGATATAAGTAGTTGCTCCCATAAAGACCGCGCCGCAGGATATTGCAATCAAATATGTTGAACCAAGTCCGGTTAAAAGCATGGCACCAGCATAATCAGCCGCATGTTTTGTGATATCTACTCCAAGTAAACCGCTGGCTGTGGCGGTGATTGTTAAATATGTCGGAGTATTATCGAGGAAACTGGAAAGACTGCCTGTAGCCCAGAAGAAATGCCAGGCTTTTGTCAAGCCCAATTCGCTTCCCCGTTGATTCAGTACCAGCAAGGCTGGTATCATCGTGGCAAAAATACCGGCAAATAATACTGCTACCTCAATGATTGGTTTGAAAGTAAATTCATTTTCTTTGTAGATATGTTTTTTAGTAATCGTTAGCGAAAAGATTGTTAAAAGAACCATAAAAGCTTCTTTTATGCCATATTGCCATTTGAAATAACCGGAACAAAAAATAGTAGCAACAATACCGGCGAGGAAGATGAAATTCCTGTTCCCTTCAATACTTAAAGGATGTTTTGGTTCCACCTGTTCGGTCAACGCGCCGGGCGTGGCAATATCTTCCTTGTTGAATTTATACTGGTCCATAAAGTTGAATACAATGAGTATCAAACCGTTGACAAACAGCCATTGCGGTAATAATTGTAATGTCCACAAGAACGGCACACCTTTAATGAATCCCATGAAAAGAGGCGGGTCTCCTAACGGCGTTAATAATCCGCCGCAATTACTAACAATGAAAATAAAGAATATAATGATATGAGCTTTATTGTGACGGTGGCGATTTGCCTTGATGAGCGGTCTGATTAAAAGCATCGAGGCGCCGGTCGTGCCGATAAAACTCGCTATAATTGCCCCAATTCCCAACATTACTGTATTTATTAAAGGTGTGCCGGCCAGAGAGCCTTTGATATGAATACCACCGGCTATTATATATAATGCGCCTAAAAGAATGATAAATGAAATGTAATCCTCAAAAGTAACAAGCAATTCGGAAGGATGGATTGTTGCGATATAAATTATAACAGGTAATCCGAAAATGAGCGCCATGATACCTTTATTTAAGTTTTTCTCCCACCAGTGCGGCAAAACCAGAGGGATAATTGCAATGGAAAGAAGTATCAAAGCAAAAGGAATAACCGACCATAAAGGAAGGTATTCTTTTATTCCCGAGGTATTGTTACCGGCAAAAACAACACCACTTAAAACGAACATTAAACAAAGCCCCATTTTTAGATGTTTTAATTTTAACATAAGATATACTCCTAAAATATGGTATTAAATAAAAACGAATATTAAATGTTTAAATAAATTTGTCAAGTTTTACAAGCTGTTTAGATAATAGTAATAAAAATGATGACTTATCTTGATTTTTATGATTACAATTATAATATAACTAAATGAGTTGGGCTCGTAGCGCAATGGTAGCGCAGCGGACTCATAATCCGTTGGTTGCCCGTTCGAGTCGGGCCGGGCCCAGTTTCCAATATTACCAATCTTAAATACTAAGACTTTGACTGATGGATTTTAATTTTTTACCAACAGGCATTGGCAGTCTTCCGCATACGGATGCTAAAAAAGCATGCCAATTAATTCTTAAATATCTTGATAAAATTCCGTTCTGGCCTCAACTGCCTCGGAGAAGTTTTCTGGAAGGAATGGGGACTCAATTCAGTGAAGGATTGCCTAATTTCGTTATTAACTCGGAAATGAAAACATTTTATATTGATACGGAAACTTCACAACTGGATAAGGGAATAACCAATTTTTATGAGAAATATCTCTCTAATGATTTAGCTGATTTTGCGATATCCAAAGAATATGCGGCAGGGTTTTATGAAATAATCAGTCATGTTACCCGCCTGAACGAGCGTCAGGTCGGGCAGGAATCTAAAAAAGAATTACCTTTTTATATCAAGGGACAGATAACAGGACCTATCACTTTCGGAGCGCTTATCACCGATGAATCAGGCAAGGCAATTATGCATCATCCTTTGTTATCAGATGTGTTGACTAAATGCCTGATAATGAAAGCCCGTTGGCAGATTAAATTATTTGCTAAATTGGGCATTAAAACAATCATGTTTCTGGATGAACCATATCTGATGGGTTATGGGTCTGCTTATATTCCTCTGGCCCGTGAGACAGTGGTCAAACAACTTACCGATGTTATAAATGAGATTCATAAGGAAGGCGTTTTGGTCGGCATACATTGTTGCGGTAATACCGATTGGGCGGTTATATTAGAAACACCCATTGATATTCTTAATTTTGATGCTTTTGGCTTTATGGATAAATTATTATTATACTCTGATAAACTCAATGAATATATCAACCGCGGCGGTATAATTGCTTGGGGCATTGTTCCATCCATTATGATGGATAACGCACCTTCTACCGAAGAAATGGTATTGAGATTAAAAAATGGTATAGATATAATGGAAAAAAGGGGGTTGGATAAAGAACGTTTGCTCAGGCAATCTATTTTAACGCCATCCTGCGGTTTGGGAGGTCTTTCGGAAATTCAATCAGAAGAACGGCTGAATCTTTTGGTAAAGACTTCCAATGCATTACAGTAAATAAAATTAGCCACAGAGACACAGAGGAGAAAATTAAATTTAATTATCTGTGTTTATTAGTGTGCATCTGTGGTTTCGTTATATTTCGGTTTCATATCATCAGGCATATCGCAAGTGAATGACATCTTTTCATTGGTAACGGGATGATAAAAGGATATGAAAGTTGAATGTAAGGCAAGCCGTTTGGATTTTGTGCGGTAATCTTTAGCAAAGGCAAATTTTCTTTCACCGACTATCGGATATCCGAGCATCTTGAAATGCAGTCTAATTTGATTGGTCCTGCCGGTTATAGGCTCTACTTCAACTAAACTGTAACCTTGAGGGTAATATTTCAATACGCTATATTTCGTTATGGCTTCTTTTCCTTCCAATCTATAATCAATAGAGCCGTTCTCTTTTTTAAGATGCCTCTGTACGAACGCCAGATATTTCTTCGCAACTTTTTTATCGTGGAATTGGCTCATCATTTTTTGTTGCATAGATTTGCCTTTAGCGTATAATATTAAACCTGACGTGTCCCTGTCTAAACGGTGGCAGGGGTGTGCCTTAGCACTGTCAGGACTAGATGATTTTGACTGAAGATAATCGTTGAGCAGGTTAGTGAGAGTATTCTTTTCATCTTTGGGCGTAGGAATGACTAATAAGCCGGATGGTTTATTGGCAACTATTATATAGTCGTCTTCAAATACGATAGAATATTTGGACATATAATTCATTATAGTTACAGAGTTACAAGTTACAAGTTAAAAGTTTAGTTTTATACCTGTAACCTAAAACCTGAAAATTAATAGAAAGAGAACACGAATCCCACGAATCTGACGAATGGCACGAATAATTTCTGATTCGTGTTATTCGTTCTATTCGGACTTATTCGTGTTCCTAGGAAGATTTTTAATGAAGACCCCATACGAAACATCATACAAATTGGCTTGTGATGAATTCTCTAAATTAAATTTAGAAGAAGTAGCCTTTAATAGTAGTGCCAGACTGGAAGGTGATATCATATACATAGACTTTCTTGGTGAGACCTTTATGGTGAAAGACGGAGGGGAAGAAATAACTACTTCATCTCCGCCAGAGGCGGATCTGCCTCAGGCACAGGGTAGCAAGAATAAGACTGCTTCCGAAGGTCGTGAGGTAAAGATAAATGAAAAGATACTGCTTTTACATTATCTGATTACGGCTGACGGAACAGCACCTGCAAGAGAAGAGGTTACACTTGAGAATATTCCGGGTGCCTCATTTTACTATCCCACTTATAAGGCACGGAGTATTGATTTGATTGTCAATAAATTTATTAAATTCTCATCCGAATTTATTGCAGCGGCTGGAAAGATTGGGTTTAATATTACTGAAACAACCAATCGGTTTTCCCGCCTGAAATCGCTGGTGCTTCCCAATGTGTCGGTTTCTTTTATATTATGGAAAGATACTTCGGGAGATTTGGTTCTTGATAATGAACTTCTTAAAATCACTTATGATGCCGGCATCATCCACTACCTGCCATTAGAAGATATTATTATTCTTACTGAACTCGTTTGTCATAAGATAATTAAATCGGATTATTTCTGATTTATTGACCTCACTAAATTAATAGGTTATATAATCTGATGTCCTGCTTTATTCCTAAATGCTTTGCATTTATTGCAGTTGATTGGAGCGGGATAACCCGCCGTAAGCTTCTCGTCCCCGGGGGGACTGCGAGGCTAACGGTCATAATTTGTGAATTATTCGAGTTATGAGCACTCAAAGTTGTTGTAATCATCATACCGAGAAGGATAATTGTTCCGCTCCGCTCAAAGGAGGGAGTAGTTCTCAGGTGACTATTCCTATTGGCGGGATGCATTGTCCTGCCTGCGCCCTCAATATAGAAAAATCAGTATGTCATCTTAACGGTGTAATAGACGCTAATGTCAATTTCATAGATGAGAAAGTAACGGTAAAATATGACCCGTTTCGGGTTGATATTGAACAGATAAAAAAAGCCATAACCAAGCCGGGCTATCTTATTAAAGAAACCGCCTTTGAACGTGCCAAGTCATTCTGGAATGAAAGAATGTTTTTTATCCAGATGGTTTTGTGTGCGGCTTTGGTAATCAGCGCTTGGATAATACACGTCCTCAAGATTGCACCTCATCCGCTTATCTGGAAATTGAATTTGTCCGACATACTTTCTTTAAGCGTTATTGTGATAGGGGGCTATACTATTTTTAAGGGCGCTATTCAGGCGCTTATGGTCAGGGATTTGACGGTTTTCACCTTGGTAAGTATTGCCAGTATCGCCGCGGTAATTGTAGGCGCCTATAAAGAGGCGGCTATGGTTATTATGATTATGATTATCGGCGAGACATTGGAACGGGTATCATTACGAAAGAGCAGAAAGGCGATTAGTAAACTGATGAATCTGGCGCCGATTTCAGCGCTGGTTAAGCGCAATAATACCGAACTGGAAATTCCGGTTGACGAGGTAAACCCGGATGATATAGTTATAATCAAACCGGGTGTCAGGATACCGGTTGATGGTGTTATCATTAAAGGAGAAGGCGCGGTTAATGAGTCAACTCTTACAGGTGAATCATTACCTGTAGATAAAAGAGAAGGAGATAAGGTTTATAGCGGGACGATTAATGAAGGCGGCGCTTTTGAGATAAAAGCGACGCATACGGGTGATAAGACCCGTTTTGCTCTTATTAAACGTCTTATCCTGGAAGCCGAGTCGCAAAAAGCACCCATCCAAAGAATAGCCGATCGTTATGCCAGTTACTTTGTTCCGTTCATTCTTCTAATGAGCATTTTAGTCTATGCGCTTACGATGAATTATTTTACTGCCATAACTATTCTCATTGTTGCCTGTCCGTGTGCCCTTGTCTTGGCGACACCCACGGCAGTGATAGCGGGATTGACTAATGGCAGCCATCAGGGAATACTGATTAAAGGCGGACAATATTTAGAGGCATTAGGCGGCCTTGATTCATTACTCATTGATAAAACAGGGACATTGACTTCAGGTAAACTAACTGTTATTGATATTGTGCCTTTGGATAATATCTCTAAAGAGGAATTACTTTGTTTGGCAGGAGTGGCTGAGAAGCATTCCGAACATCCGATTGCCAGAGCTATTATTCAGAAAACCAATGAATTGAAGATTACTGTGCCTGAATCAGAAAACTTTGAATTATTTAAGGGCACCGGTGTTAAAATAAGATATAAAAATGATACGGTTTTGGCGGGTAATAGTCGATTGCTTTTGACCCAAAGTATTAGTATTAGTCAGAATGTGTCAGAGATAGTTACCCAATTAGAATCTCAGGGAAAGACTACTTTGTTAGTCGTTCGTAATGAGAAAATCTGCGGTGTTATTGGATTGACTGATACTGCTAAAGCCAATGCTTTTGATACTATTAAGAAATTAAAGCAAATGGGGTTTAGGAAAATTGCCTGTATTACCGGCGATAATCAGAAAGTGGCATCAGCTATTTCAAAAGAGGTTGGTATTGAAGAATATTATGCCCAGATGCTTCCTGAAGATAAAGTAGGAAAGATAAAAGAACTTAAACAACAGGGTTTTAAAGTAGGTATGGTTGGAGATGGAGTCAACGATGCCCCAGCATTGGCAGTAGCTGACGTTGGCCTGGCAATGGGCGCATTTGGTTCCGATGTGGCTATTGAGGCAGCCAATGTTAGTCTAATGAGTGACGATTTAACTAAAATTCCGGATGCTATTTCGCTCAGCCGCCGTGTTCTTGCTATTATCAGGCAGAATTTTATTTTTGCCATCGCTTATAATATCGTTATGCTTGTTCTGGTTACGCAGTTTGTCCACGAACAGCACAATATGGTTTTCGGCGCAGTAGCCCATCAATTTTCTTCTCTGGCGGTTATTTTTAATTCTTTGAGATTATTGAAATAGTCAGGAAAAGAGGAACACGAATAGCACAAATGGGACGAATAAGACGAATAATTCGTGTAATTCGTTTTATTCGTGTGATTCGTGTTTATAATTTTCTAAGACATCTGTTTTTATGAAAAAGAACGTGCTTGGTTCTGCCGGAGTTATTAGTGCCTGTATTTTCTTAAGCCGTTTATTGGGGTTTTTGAGAGATGTATTATGCACCGGATTTTTTGGTCCGGTCTGGGATGCTTTTATATTTGCGTTTACTATTCCTAATCTATTCCGCCGGCTTTTTGGCGAAGGAGCCCTGAGCGCCGCTTTTATACCGACTCTTTCTTCTTACCTTAATGAGAAATCACGTTCCGAGACTATCAGATT
>JAZDMB010000026.1:0-26423 GCA_043801445.1 Planctomycetota bacterium | reverse complement strand
AGCATCACAATTCCGGCATTACAAGTAGGCGGGCTATATCCGCCTTTGGGAGACCCTGATTTGAATGGCGGTGTGATTTTAGGTTACTCTATTCCCACCAATCAGGACCAGCTGATTAGACAACTGTTTCTGTTGCCGGGGCTGCCGCAAGGAACCGGGATTTCAATTTTGCTGAACCAGCCGGCAATAGCGGATAATACATTTGATGTGGTTGTGCTAAGACAGTAGGTAGTATATAGTATGTAGTATGTAGGAGATAGGGCAAGAGAAGAAACATAGCCACCCCGCTGGGGCGGGACTCCGCTGTCGCTACGCAGATTACACCAAGTAGGCAGGCAGATTAAATAAAGGAAACACAGATGGACACGGATTAATAGCATGTAGTATACAGTATGAAGTAGGTGGGCGAAGAGAAGAAACGTAGCCACACCTGCCCGAATGAACATTCGTTCAGGCGGGGAGGCGCAGAGAACGCAGAGAGAAAACAGAGCAAATAAATTACGAAAGATTATAAGGAGACCCCGCCTGAGGCGGGCAGGTTACACAGATTTAAAAAAAAGGAACACGAATGCGGCGAATAGCACGAATAAATCAAATCCCCCCTTCCCCCTTTATCAAAGGGGGAGTGAGGGGGATTTAATTCGGGAGATTCGTGTTTTCCTTATAAGTTTTACGAGTTCTTTACCTCTCAAATATCTTCAAAAATAATAGTAAGATTACTTGACAAAAAATTATCATATTGGCAAAATACCGATATACTTTTGGCGGAATACTGGGGTGATTTAATTTAATCGATTTGAAATGAAAGAATTACAAATCACAACCTTAAGAAACACGGACGGTAGCGCAACAGTTTTGCTCAACGGTTTCATCGATGCGTATTCTTACGGAAAATTAGAGAAAGTTTTTAACGAGTTAGTCGAGCAGGGTGTTTATAAATTCGTTGTGGATTTATCTCAGGTAGATTATTTATGCAGCGGCGGAGCAGGCGTTTTAATCAGTGTATACGGAATGGCTCAGGAAAATAATGGCAGTATCGTATTGCTCAATCCCACAAGCAAGGTAAAAGAAGTGCTGGAATTGCTCGGCTTATCAAATGTTTTTTCTTTTACCCCAAAGTAAGCGGATTAAACAGATAAAACGGATATTTACAATTCCGTTTCATCCACTAAATCTGTTTACTAAATTTTTTATTAGTGCTTTCTATCGGGACAAACAGTTAACTGGTTTTCTTAACCGGATGCTTCACCATTAAAGCAACCAGAGCCGCTACCACACACAGAATACCCATTATCTGAAATCCCCAATATTCTCCATAACCAGCGGAGATTTTATTATAAACCGTCGGCATAATCAAGCCGCCGGCTCCATAGGCGGTAAATACACCTCCATATATGATACCCAGGTTCTTGGTGCCAAAGAAACTTCCCGTTGCCGCCGGGAATATTGCCAGGCAGGAACCGAACATCAAGCCGATACCGATAAAGACCGGGAAGAGTGTCGCGGGCGTATTGCAGAACACCAGTATACTCATAAAAACAGCTTGAATGATAAAGACAATCAGCATGGTGATTTTTCGTCCGATTTTGTCCATTAAAAATCCACCGCCGGGCCTGCCCAAGGCATTAGCAGTAGAAAGCAAGCCAACCGCCCAGGTAGCCAAGCTATCAATAACGTCCGTGCCGGTACCGGTCATTCCCTGCTTGAACATTGCCGTAGCAAATGGTTTTATTGTGCCGATAACCGCCAGTCCTGCGCCGGCTGTAAAAGCAAACATTATCCAGAGCGCATAGAATTGCCAGGAACTTAAAGCTTCTTTGAATGTATAGTCGGCAACAATCGGTTTGTTGGCAGCCGCCTGCGGCGGAGTCCAGCCAGCCGGCTTGTAACCTTCGGGCGGGTTTTTCAGGAATAATGCGGCAGTTATAATCACAACCAAAACTATTATTCCGCATATTAAAAACGATGTGGGTAATCCCTGCGAGGCTATTAATGACGTGGCAATTTTGGAAAAAACGAACGCACTTAAACCAAAACCGCCTAAAACCAAACCGACACTTAATCCCGGTTTATCTGGAAACCATTTTCTGATGCAGGGAATGACCGCATTATAGCCGAGTCCGCAGCCGGCACCAGCAATAATACCATAGACTGCTATCAGCCAAATAGGTTTATTGATAACACCAACTAAACTCGCCAGCATGAATCCGGTGCCCATAAGAACCCCGCCTAATAAAGCTCCGATTCTTGGTCCTTTCTTATCCTGCAATCTGCCAGCCGGTATGGTCATTAAAGCAAATGTCAACAGAAAAATACTAAACGGCAAAGTGGTTTCTTGCGCGGTCCATTTATACAGACCATCAGCTTTCTGCAATGGAACCTTAAACACGCTCCATGAGTAAATAATACCCAGCATTAACATTACACAAAAACCAGCCAGTAAGATAACTAACCAACGATTCGGCATTTTGTTTTCCATTATATTTCCTCCTTATTTATATTTATTAGGTTATGCAACTATATTAACCAGTCGTCCAGGAATAACAATTACTTTCTTTGGTGTTTGTCCTTTTAGTATCTCTTGAATTCTGCTATCCGCCAGCGCCAGTTCTTTTGTTTTCTCCTCGGAACTATTAGCGGAAATAATAATCTTGGAGCGTATTTTGCCGTTTATCTGAACGACAACTTCTATTTCCTTCGTCCGTAATGCCGAAGGATTATATATGGGCCATTTCTCCTTGTGAATACTGTTCTTTTTGCCCAGCATCTGCCATAATTCCTCAGCCAGATGCGGCGCCAATGGAGCTAATAATAATATCGTGGTCTCCACGGTCTCTCTGATAAAACCTTTAAAATCTTCATAATTTGCAGCATGGCTCGGATGCCGTAATAAATTTTTTACATCATAAACATTGTTTGTCAGTTCCATAAGAACGGCAAGGGCTGTATTGTAATGCAGGGCTTCGATATCCTCGGTTACCTGTTTGATGGTCTGATGGGTCTTACAATAAAGAGCTTCCATTTCGGATCGCACGGGCTTGCCGGCCGAAGTCGTTTCCAGCGGATACTCCACAACCTCGGCAACTAATTGATGAACTCTATTTAGAAATCTTGTAGCTCCAATTAACCCTCTGTTATTCCAGAGCAACTCGGCTTCGGACGGTGCGGCAAAAAACATTGCTATCCTGCTAGTATCAATACCATATTCATCCATTATTTCTATGGGTGATATGACATTGTTTTTGGATTTAGACATCACCTCGCCTTTTCCATCTAAAACCATACCATGATTAAAAAGCCGTTTTACCGGTTCGTCAAATTCGAGATAGCCCATATCGTGCAGAACCTTAGTTACAAACCTAAAATAAATTAAATGACCGCAGGCGTGTTCCGCACCGCCGATATACAAATCCACGGGCAACCATTTATTAACAGCTTCTTTACTAAATGGCTCTTTGTCATTTTTTGGGTCTGAATACCTAAGATGATACCACGAAGAACAAACGAAAGTGTCCATAGTATCCGGATCGCGTTTTGCATCACTTCCACATTTATGGCATTTTACATTCATGAATTCAGGCACATCTGCCAACGGCGAACGTCCCTTGGGAATATAATCCTGAACTTCTGGCAATAGGACCGGCAAATTAGCCTCTTCCATCGGCAAGACGCCGCATTTTGGGCAGTGAATCATAGGAATCGGAGCACCCCAGTAACGTTGTCGTGAAATCAGCCAGTCACGTAGACGGTAATTAATCTTCCTGCTACCAATATTCTTCTGACTGATATAATCAATGATTTTATTTAAACCTTCGTTAGAATCAAGCCCATTAAATTGACCACTATTAAACATTATCCCCGATTCGGTGTATGCTTCAGTCAGATCGGAATTTGTGATTTGTGATTTGGGATTTGCGATTACCACCTTAATCGGCAGGTTATATTTTTTGGCAAACAGATAATCGCGCTGGTCATGTGCCGGAACGCCCATCACCACGCCGGTTCCGTAATGTAATAAAACATAATCAGTTACAAATATGTACACCTTTTCGCCGGATAGAGGATTAACGGCAAAACTACCGGTAAAAACACCGTCTTTTTCGCCTTCTTCGGTAATACGTTCCATCTCGGATTTGTTACCTGACTTTTTGATATATTCTTCAACTGCCTTTTTTTGTTCGGGTTTAGTAATTTTCTCAATCAGCGGGTGCTCTGGCGCAATTGCGACGAATGTGACGCCAAATATGGTATCGGGTCTGGTAGTAAAAACAGGAAGTTGAAGATTAGAGGTTGGAACTTGGAATTTGATTTCACAGCCTTCGCTTCTACCAATCCAATTGCGTTGCATTGCCTTAATATTCTCAGGCCATTGAGTAAGCTTATCAATATCATCCAGTAACCGCTGTGCATAATCAGTAATTCTAAAAAACCATTGTTTCAGGTTACGTTTGATTACCACTGACGAACAACGCCAACAGATACCTTCTGACACTTGTTCGTTTGCCAGAACCGTTTTACAGGATGGACACCAATTAACTAAAGAATCAGATTGATAAACCAATCCCCTTTTATATAATTGCAGGAATATCCACTGGGTCCACTTATAGTAATCAGGCAAACACGTTATTACCTCCCTATCCCAATCATAAGAAATCGCAAGTGCCTGAAGAGTGCTTCTGGATTTAGAGATATTATTAAGCGTCCAGTCTCGCGGATGAAGCTTTCGCTTGATTGCCGCTTCTTCAGCCGGTAAACCAAATGCATCCCAACCAAACGGATGCATTATATCCATGCCAAGCATTTTTTTATAGCGCCAGTAAGCATCACCTACTGTATAATTACGAAAATGCCCCATATGAATGTCGCCTGATGGATAAGCAAACATCTCCAATAAATAAAATTTTCTCTCCGTATTTGGAGTAGCGGTCGTTTGATAAAGATTTGTTTTATTCCAGTAGTCACGCCATTTAGATTCTATCGTCTTGAAGTCATACATAGCTTAGAAAGTAAAAAGTAAAAGGTTAGGTTTTTAACTTTTAACTTATTTGGAAGGTCCTGTCAATTTATTAGTATTACTCTTTACATCCCGCCCGTGGCGAGGCTCGCCCTTCGGGGCGGCGAGTTAATTCCCAAAGGATATGCTGTAATTCAGGGATAAGTAATTTTTTTAGCGCTAAAAACATCGCTCGCGGTGAACCAGGTAAAACACAGATAATTTTTTTATTTTTTGTAATGCCGAGTAAGGCTCGACTCATTATGGCTGATGAACCAATTTCCTTATAACTCAAAAACCGGAATAATTCACCAAAACCATTCATTTCCTTAGCAATTAAGGGAGTAACGGCTTCTATGGTTACATCTTTTTCCCCACAACCTGTTCCGCCACTGGTAATAATTACTTGTGCATCAGATTGAATAATCTTTTTTATCGACGCTCGAATCGAAGTTATATTGTTTCTGATTATTTTATGCGTAATACAATGATGCCCTGCTTTTCCCAAATAATCAATCATTAGTCTACCAGTTTTGTCTGTTTTTTCCGTGCGGCTATCAGAAGTAATAAGTAAGGCAATTTTTATGGGTCGTGAATTTTGTGGGAGGTGTTTTTTGTGTTCGGACTGCTTCATATTTATCTTAGAACCCCGATGTCCATCGGGGCACGTCGTTATATATCAAGATTCTTTACTTCTAATGAATGCTTTTCTATAAAATCACGTCTTGGTTCTACTTCTTCGCCCATTAAAATAGTAAACATCCTGTCGGCCTTTACCGCGTCCTCTATTTTAACCCTAAGAAGGCTTCTACGAGCAGGATCCATTGTTGTTTCCCATAGTTGATCAGGATTCATTTCGCCAAGTCCTTTATAACGTTGCATTTCTAAATCACGTTGTCCAACCTTACGAATGCTTTTAAGAAGGTCCCGAAGTGATTTCAAAGGGAATTTATCCTTATCTTCTTTTTCATGCGAGTTAATTACTAATTCATAAGTTTCTATAGCCTTCTCGTCTTTTTTAATAGCTGACTCCCGTTGTTTTTTTCCGTTATCCTCTATAGATATATCATTCTCTTTAATTAAATATGTTGTTATATCAAAAGCGTTCGGAAGTAATTTTTCTATGTCCTTAACAAGAGCTTCTATATCCTTGCTCTGAAAGAACTCAATATACTTAAGACTGATAGTATCTTCTGAATGTTGCACGGATGCTTTATCTTTTTTGCCGCCATTATTAGAGGATGGTTTTATAAAATCTTCGTATTGCGGTATCAGAATAATTTCTTCTTTCAATTCCTTCTCCTTCTCGCGGATATATTTGTTGAGTTGATTGTCGGTCTGAAAGAATTTTTCTTCTCGTTCCGTTTCAGTGCCTATAAGATTGGTATAGTATAAAGGAAAATGATTGGTTTTCTCGTCCCTTGCCTGGAAATATTTACGCGGAGAAACCCCTCTAACTTGGATACCATACGTATATTCTTCCAATAAGACAACTTTTTCTACCAAGTGTTTCAGGCTTTTCTTTTCCAGACAATATTTCTCTTTTTTGGAAATATTCACCCACAATTGCGTATTATCTAATGCAATATCCAATAATTTCTGGTGCATTTCCTTATCGCTAAGAATGTATTCTTCCTTTTTACCATACTTCACTTTGTAAAGAGGTGGCTGGGCGATATAAAGCCGTTCCTGTTCTATGACTTTAGGCATATGTCTGAAGAAAAACGTTAGAAGAAGAGTTCGGATATGAGAACCATCTACATCGGCATCTGTCATAATAATGATCTTGCCGTAACGGAGTTTTGATATATCAAATTCTTCGGTCCCGATACCCGTACCCAAAGCGGTGATAATAATTCTGATTTCTTCATGAGAAAGCATTTTTTCTATACGCGCTTTTTCAACATTAAGTATTTTACCTTTCAATGGCAAGATAGCCTGGAACTCTCTATTACGTCCTTGTTTGGCGCTACCACCAGCGGAATCACCCTCTACGATATAAAGTTCCGTATGTTCTAAATCTCGGGAAGAACAATCAGCTAATTTACCGGGCAGGCCTCCACTGTAAAGAGCATCTTTACGGCGGGTGAGGTCTCTTGCTTTACGGGCAGCTTCCCGGGCTCTTGACGCTAAAACAACCTTATTGATTATTAATCTTGCTGTAGCCGGATGTTCTTCTAAATAAGTAGACAGTCCTTCATTAACTATTATTTGAACTATACCTTCTATCTCACGGTTGCCTAATTTCGTCTTCGTCTGCCCCTCAAATTGCGGATTAGGTAAGCGAACATTGATTATAACGGTCAAACCCTCTCTATAGTCGTCTCCAACAGGAGGTTTGTCTGCTTCCTTTAAAAGATCGTGAGCCTTGGCGTAATTATTAAGTGTACGTGTTAAAGCAGTCCGATATCCACTTAGATGTGTACCGCCCTCAATTGTATTAATATTATTCGCAAAGCAAAAAAGGTTTTCGCTATATCCATCATTATACTGCATTGCTATTTCCACATAAATTGTATCGCCTGAATTATTGTCTTCTTTCTCAAAATAGACAATGTCATTATGAATCTTTTTTTTGTTCTGATTAAGGTGTTCAACAAAAGATTTCACCCCCCCCTCGTATTTGAATGTTTCGGTGCGGGAAGTCTTTTCTTCAGAAAGAGCAAGCGTAACTCCTTTATTCAAAAAAGCTAACTCTCTTAAGCGGCTGACAACTATATCAAAACTAAATTTATTATCAGAAAATATTTTGCTATCCGGTTTAAAGGTAACACTTGTACCTTGCTTTGCACTTTTACCTCTTTTCTCAACCTTAGTAGCTGGATGCCCTCTTTCATATTTCTGAAAATACTCATAGCCATCCCGCCAAACCTCTACTTCTAACCATTCCGAAAGAGCGTTAACAACGGAAACGCCGACTCCATGCAATCCGCCAGAAACCTTATAACTCTTTTGATCAAACTTACCCCCCGCATGAAGCATTGTCATTACAACTTCAAGAGCCGGCCTTTTCTGTTCCTTATGCATATCAACCGGTATCCCCCGACCGTTATCTATTACGGTTACACTTCCTTCATGGTTCAATCTAACGGTGATATTATTACAATAGCCACCTAAAGCTTCGTCTATACTGTTGTCAACCACCTCATTAATAAGATGATGCAGCCCTCGCGAACCCGTATCTCCAATATACATCGCGGGTCTCGTGCGAACAGCTTCAATCCCCCCCAAAACTTTAATATGGGTTGCATCATAACTTTTCGACAATGCTTTAGATGGATTGTCTTTTGTTTCTTGCGAATCAACTTGTTTTTTTGCGGATATCATATTTTATATATTCACTATTTTATAATGCTAAATAAATTTTTATATGACAAATTTAACGTCTCTAATTTGCTGGTCCGGGTATTTAAGTTGCAGTTTTTCCAACACTGTATTTTTCTTAAAATTTGATAGTTCATTTAAAAGGGATGGGGATTCTACTTTTATATAAAGAATCTTTTGTTTTATTCCTATTACCCATGTTCTCCGAGCAGTTCGCGCATCTACAATTTTATCCCAGTTCGTACTTATAACTGATGCTTTTTTTGTGTTTTCCTTAAGAATATTTTTACGAATCCCGTCTATAATACACCCTATATGCTTGACCATTTTAGTTTAGTTACATCTCTATAGTTAATGGCATAACCAAATAAACGTAATCCTTACCTTGTTTTATAACAGCCGGTGAAGTTTTATCTTTTAATCCCAGTGTTATTTCTTCATTTCCAATAATTCGGAGAACATCTATAAAAAAGTCTGGATTAAATGTTATTTTAAATGATTCCCCGGAATATTTTATCGGTATTTTCACATCCGCCTCTCCAACCTCTTGGGTTCGAGTAAGCAGATTCATTTTATTATTATCTATTGTAAATTGGGTTGCCTTAAATTTGTCGGTTGTAATTAACGCAACTTGTCTCATTGCTGCCAATAATTCTGGTGCAGATATATCAATCTTTTTATCGCTATCGCCAGGTATCACATTTTCGTAATCCGGGAAAGACCCTTCTATTAATCGAGAAAACAGAAGAATTCCCTTAAAATCTTTTTGTGGAATCAAGATTTTACATTGGGTTTCATCTATTTCTAATCGTAATTTTTGTTCTTCATTTTCAATAATTCTTTCTAATAGATTCAGAGATTTGGGAGAAATAATCACTTTGATATCGGCATCAAGATCTTGTTCTGAACGCCTTTTAATATATGCCAACCTTTTACCGTCGCTTGCGACCATTCGTATTTCCTTTTTCTTTATTTCCATCAATAATCCGGTTAAGGCATATCGAGTAATTTCTTGCGAAGTAGCAAAAGTAGTTTTACGAACCATTTCTTTTAATCCGCTTGAATTAATGGCAATAGATTTTTTCTCGTTAAACACAGGAAAATCTGGATATTCAGCGACATCCATGCACATTATTTTATATTTACTCGTCTTTGTCTGTAAATTTGCCACCCCCCCGCTACTTTCTATAGTTATTGGTTCTTCTAACGTTTCTCTTAGGATGCCTCCTAATCGATGGTCTGGAATAATAACAGAACCGCTTTCTTTTACTTCTGCTGGAATAGGGTATTGAACTCCTATTTCAAAATCTGTCGCAGATAGAAAAAGCATTTTTTCCCCGGTTGTTAATTTAATGTTTTGCAATACTGGCATTGAGCTTTTCGCAGGTACTACTGAACTAACCACTTGGAATGCTTTTAATAAAAGATTCTTATCGCATATAACTTTCATGTTACCTCCTTTAGAATAATATTCTAATACTATATAATTTTAGTCTTATTCTTATTATAGACGTTTTAAATGGGGATAAAAGATATAACTTATTGATAGATAAGGTAACTCGGCATTTTCATTATGACACAAGATGTCAACAAAGAGTTGAAAATACGTTCCTAATAAATGGAATAAGTATAAAAATAACCAATAAGCTCAAATATCCCCGTATTCGATATCTGTATTAACTGATATTATACAAGAAAGCAACAAATACTAAACAGATTTTCTTCCAATTTCAGCCACAAGAAGATTTAAAGTATCTTTAAACTGAGAATCTTTTTGAATGCGCTTACGTACTTTTTCAATAGAATGTATAACAGTAGAATGTTCTCGGCCACCAAATGCCGCCCCAATTTCTTCTAGAGACATTTCCGGTTTTAATTGTCTTGTTACATATAGACCCATCTGACGGGCCATTGACACAGATTTTACCCGCGTTTTAGATTGCAACTCTGAAGCAGAAAGATTAAAATATGAGGCAATGACATCCATAATATCTCCAATTTTAATCTGTCGAGAAGGAAGTTTAGCAATACCTTTCAATGCTTCCGTAGCTAATGCGATAGAAGGATTTTGTTGAGAACTACGCGCTAATCCAATAAGACGAATTAATGCTCCCTCTAAATCCCGTATATTGGTATTCACTGCGGTTGCTATTGAAATAACAACATCATTAGGAAGTTCTATTTTATAAAAATCTGCCTTACGTCTCAAAATAGCCATTCGAGTTTCAAAATCAGGCGATTCCAAACGGGCAACCATTCCCCAATTGAAACGCGAAACCAACCTATCTTGAAGCGTTGGTATTTCCTTGGGCGGCGAATCGCTGGATAGAATAATTTGTTTATGGGAATTATGTAAAGCGTTAAAAGTATGAAAAAACTCTTCTTGGCTGGCCGCCTTTTCCCCTCTTCCTAAAAAATGGATGTCATCTATAATCATTACATCATTAGAGCGACAGCGATTACGGAATTTCTCAAAGGTGTTATTTTTCACAGCTGTAATATAATCATTGACAAATTCTTCTCCCGAGCGGAAATAAATAGAATAATGGGGATGTTTGGAAACAATCGTATGGGTAATTGCCTGTAATAGATGGGTTTTTCCTAAACCGACGCCACCGTGAAGAAATAGTGGATTATAAGCTTTACCGGGATTTTCTGCAACGGCTAATGCCGCGGCATGAGCAAGTCTATTACAAGTACCCACAACAAATTTATCGAAAACGTATTCATCGTTTAAAACAAAATTATGCTCGCGCGAACCCTGTTCTTTTCCGGGTTGGTTCTTGTTCTCAGTTTTTTGCATTTCACTGGTAGGCAGTTTTTTTTCTTTGGTGATAAGGTCATCGGGGAATAAACGGCCTTGTTCAGGAGGGGCCGCAAACGTTATTGCATATTCTTTTCCGCTTATTTCTAATATAGCCCGCCCTATAATCGGAAGATAATTTTTTTTGTACCACTCAACATAAAAACCATTCGGAAGGGGTATTTTTAGTGCGCCCGGCGGGTCTTCTATAAAATTGAGCCCTTTTATCCAAGTATCATATTGTTGAGGATCTAAAGACCCTTTTAATTTTTCTAAAATCTTTAATTTGATTTCTTCAGTGAAACTCATTAATAATAAATTCTGTTTTATAACGGGGTTAGCGATATTTCTTATAATTATGATATAAGAAGCAAGATGCCGTCAAGAAAAAGTAGCTAAAGGATCAGAAAAGTAAAAAGCATCAACAAAAATATAATTATATATGGCCGCAGAGTTTAGAAAATGGTATAGCCGGTCCATTCTTGAAATATACTTAATAATATTGACGAATAGATAAGAGTTGCGTAAGATACTTCTTGATTTGTAAAATATAAAAACTGGACTTAAAGAGATATTTTTATATAATTATAAATTAATAAGGGAAAATAGAGAATAGCGATATACAATGGCTACAATTAATTTTATTCTATAAGGAAAACTAATAGAAAGCGGGAGGTAAAATATGGTAGAATTTAAAAAAATAAGGTTGATGGGAGCGGTTATATTAGGTAGTTTATCACTCATGACATTTTCTTGTCGGCTAATAGATTCGGTGGCTAAAACAAGCGCAAAGGGACTTCTAGAAACTCCGTCGATAAAAGAGTATCAAGCATCTGATGTTCCGGTACCGGCAAATTTCATCCACAGGCCGCAGGATTCGTATGCGTATATTACCGGTAGTGTCAGAACCACCGCAATTAAATATATCGGAAGCGCCCGAACCGATGATCTTTTGGAGTTCTATCGTAAACAGATGTCTCAATTTGGCTGGACGGAAAAAATGACACTCGGCGTCGGTTCCAAAAAAGCCATCGCCTTCCAGAAGCAGAATGAAAAATGCGAAATTGAAATAGAACAAGAACCATCTGAAACATTGCTTCTCGTTAAAATAGGATATAATAATAAATGATGCCGTCGATAAAACAACCAGAAATTTATCAGAAAGGAACCTCATCTGTCGGTGATGAGGGCACCCAAAAGATATCTTTATGGACTAAAATAGTGGTATCTGTAAGAACATATCAAAACCTCATTTCCTTTATTTTATTGGTTATTTGTCTGGCGGTAGGTCTTTTATGGTTGCAGCATTACAGGGTTCAAACGATGACCCTGAAAGCTTTTTATGCAATGGAAAAAACAAAAGATCCCGAAGAACTCAAAGGGTTGATTCGAATTTACAGCGCAACTCCCGCGGCGCCTTTTATCAGATATAAATTGGCTAATCTTTATATGGACGCAGACAAATATGAAGACGCTCGCAAAGAATATATCTTTATTATAGAAAAGTTTCCTTCTCATCCGGCAAAAGAATGGGCAAGCATAAGATTAGAACAATTGAAAATTAATGAAACCTGGACACAGAATGACCTAAACAAACAACTTAGCGAACTCATTCAGAAAAGAAACCTGCCACGGCTGACTATAAAAACAAACAAAGGGGATTTTGAAGTAGAATTATATGAAGACGAAGCGCCCAATACGGTAGCTAATTTTATCAACTTTGTTCAGGACAGTGTTTATAGTCCAACCGCGGTGTGTGAAATCAACCCTGATTTGGGAATATGTTTAGATAAAAGCCCCACGCCTATTAGCGGTGGTTCGTCGTCCGGAGGAATCAGTTCTTATTATATTCCGTTTGAGATAAATGCATTAAAACATCAGGAAGGTGTACTCGGAATGTTTAGGGATATAGACCCCAAAACCATTGAAGAAAAACCGGAACAACAAAAATACCTTCCTTCATCCGGCTCGAAATTTTATATATATACCAATTCTTCAGAAAACGAAACGATAGACGGTAAATATACTATTTTTGGTAAGGTTGTAAAAGGAATATCCATAGTGAAGCAGTTAGTTAAGGGTGACACTATAAATTCTATCATAATAAATTTCAAACGCTCGCATGAATATAAAACTGATAAAATTAACATAGAAAAACAACCATTTCCTACAATCCCTAACGGGACGCGCCTTATTGAAGAATTCCCGCAAGGGGCAATAACCCCCTCTCCAATAGCACCAAGTATTCCCACTAAAGAATCTTCAGAACCGCAAAAAAAATAGACAGCACGGAAGAAAATATAGTATATAGAATTTAAGCGTTGGACAAAATGCCTAATCAATATTAACCGCTAAAATAATCACCCCGGTAAAAAGTTCTCGGACGGGGAGAAGGCTAATATATTTATCTTTATCTCTAATTATGGCTCTTTCTAATAGGGCAAGGGCGCAAAGAAAAAAACCACTATGCCCTGCGAAGCACGACGAATAACACTAGTTGATTTATTTTAATATCTTCGCGATTAGGATTTTATTAATTATATGGAACTTTTTAACACTAATTCTTCCGAGGAAACCAAGCGGGATGATATATACAATAAAAATCTTTATACACCGTTAGCAGACCGGATGCGACCGCTTAATTTTGAGGATTTTATCGGTCAGGAAGATATCGTTGCCTCTGATAAACCCCTGCGGAAGGTGATAGCAAACCTCAAAAAATCAGAGGGGCAGCTACCATCCCTTATTCTCTGGGGACCGCCCGGCTCCGGTAAAACTACTTTAGCATATCTTATTGCCCGTGAAGTTAGTTTTGAGTTTATAACATTCAGCGCTGTTACTTCAGGAATAAAAGAAATTAAAGAAGTAATGGAGCGGGCTACATATAATCGCAAACACCATCATAAAAACACTGTTCTTTTTATAGATGAAATCCACCGGTTTAACAAGGCGCAACAGGATGCTTTTTTGCCTTATGTCGAGAAAGGAATTATCAGTTTAATCGGGGCGACGACAGAGAATCCTTCATTCGAACTCAATTCAGCGCTTTTGTCCCGATGCCGTGTTTTTATATTAAGGGCTTTACGCGATGAGGAAATAATCAAAATCATCCAGAATGCTTTAGTCGATAAAGAACGCGGCTTGAATAAATTAAAGATTAAAGTTGATGCCGAGGCTGGAAAATATATTGCCAATATCGCTAATGGCGATGCCCGTATCGCCCTGAACCTATTAGAAATGGCGGCATATAGCCTTACTCCAAGCGGAACTTCTGCGGGAACAGACAAAATAATAACCAGAAAAATAGTGGAATCAGCCGCACAGAAAAAGGTTTTGTTATACGATCGTGCAGGTGAAGAGCATTATAATATCATTTCTGCATTTCATAAAAGTTTACGCGGTAGCGACCCGGATGCTTCTTTGTATTGGCTATGTAGAATGCTTGAATCCGGTGAAGAGCCTCTTTATGTTGCCCGGCGTCTGGTCAGATTTGCCTCTGAGGACATCGGCAATGCCGACCCTCAAGCTCTGGTTATAGCTCTTGCGGCCAAAGAAGCGGTGGATTTTATCGGGATGCCCGAGGCGGATAATGCGCTCGCTCAGGCTACTATCTATCTGGCGACCGCACCGAAAAGCAACTCTATTTATACTGCCTATAATAAAGTCAAAGAAGATGTTTATAAAACAATGGCTATGCCGGTTCCGCTTCATTTGAGGAATTCGGTGACAGACCTCATGGAAAAATCCGGTTACGGAAAAGATTATAAATACCCGCATGAATTTCCTCAACACTTTGTAAAACAGGATTACCTGCCGGAAAATCTTAAGAATGCCACATATTATCAACCTGGTGAATTCGGCTTTGAAAAAGAAATAAAGAAGAGAATGGAATACTGGAAAAAATTGCGAAAAGGAGAATGAAATGAATAGACTATTTATTAGCAGTGTTTTTCTTTTGGTTACCGTGTTATATATGGGTTGTGCAGCAAACATAAGCGCGAATTCACAATCGCAAATCACCAATCCCAAATCTGCTGCCAAAAAAGATGGGGAAGAAAAAGATTTCTCGGTGATTATTAAAGAGTCTATCCCGATAACAGGTGTATTTACCATTTATCACAATGCCAAAGACGGCAAGGCATATCTTGAGATAAAGCCTGAACAGTTTGATAAAATTTTCCTATGCTCGGTTACCAGGGAATCAGGAGATGGAACGTTTTTTGATTCGGCGGCAATGGAAGATAATTTCCCATTTTTCTTCAGGAAAATAAATAAACGGGTTCAGCTTATTAATAAAAATGTGCTTTTTAGGGCGGACCGCGACAAGCCCGTTTTCAGAGCCATTGAAAAAGGCGTAAGTGATTCATTGGTTTCTTCCGCAGCTATAATTTCCCAAACGCATCCGCAGACCGGTGCCGTTTTAGTTTCGCTCAATGACCTGTTTCTTTTCGACAGATATAATCTGGCTCATTACCTTAATGAGATGACTAAATCTGATTTCTCACTTGATAAAGAAAATAGTTTCTTTTCGACACTTAAATCATTCCCTCAGAATACGGATATAGAAATAACCATGCATTTTCGAAGTAATAAACCGGCGTCAGTGGCGACCCTTGCAGACGGACGGAGTTTATTTATCAGATACTATTATTCGATTTCCATGTTGCCTGAAGATAATTATGTTCCGCGTTTGGCTGACGACCGGGTAGGCCATTTTATCACTATGTATCAGGATTATTCTTCGATGAAACCGGAAACACCCTATGTTCGTTATGTCAATCGCTGGCAGTTGGAGAAAAAAGACCCAAAAGCAGATTTATCGGCGCCCAAAAAACCGATTGTTTTTTGGCTGGAAAAAACTATCCCGGTAGAATATCGCGAGCCAATAAAAAAAGGCATTTTGCTATGGAATAAAGGCTTTGAGAAAATCGGCTTCTCGGATGCGATTGTGGTTTATCAACAGTCTGATGATGCTGATTGGGACCCGGCAGACGTACGATATAACACCATCCGCTGGATGTTTAAACCCGGTGCCGGACATGCGGTTGGACCTTCAGATGCAGACCCATTCACCGGCCAATTATACAGTACTGATATTCGTATCAGCGCCGATATGACTCGTTTTAATTATACCGAATTCGAGGAAGTGATTAATCCATTGAACAAGACAAAATCAGACAGCAGATATTGTGATTATGCAAACGGTTTGGCTTATCAGGCATCATTTGCTATGTCGCTTCTTCAGGCGCGGGGTTTTCTGGAAGGCAAAGAAAAAGAAGCTGACAAGTTTGTATATGACTATCTGGTTGAATTGACCGCCCATGAGGTCGGCCATACACTCGGACTGCGCCACAATTTTAAGGCAAGTTCAGTAATGCCTCTTGATCAATTGCACAATAAATCCATAACTGCTGAACAAGGCCTCTGCGGTTCGTTAATGGACTATGTGCCGTGTAACATTTCAATTGACCCGTCCAAACAAGGCGAATTCTGGCAGTCAACATTAGGTCCCTATGATTATTGGGCAATAGAATACGCATATAAACCGTTGGATGCAAAAGCTCCAGATGAAGAATTGTCAAAGCTAAAAGAAATAGCGTCAAGATGCGCCCGACCGGAACTGGCTTACGGTACTGATGAGGATTGTTTTGCCAATTCGCCCATGGGCATAGACCCGACCTGCAATCTTTGGGATATGGGTAATGACACTCTGGGATTTATTACGCAGAGAATTACGATGGCAAAAGAACTCTGGGGTAAAATAGAAACAAAATTCTCCAAACCGGGCGAAGGGTACCAGAAAATGCGCCGGGTATTCGGGCAGGGTATCCAGGAATATTTTATTGCCACAACTCTGGCCTGCAGATTTATCGGCGGAATATATCATCGCCGCGACCATATTGACGATCCGGACGGCCGGATACCATTTGAACCTGTTCCGGCTCAGAAACAGCAACAGGCTCTTGATTTTATTATTGATAATATTTTTACGCTGTCCGAAAAAACACTGCCGGACAGCCGTCTTTTAAATAAACTTGCGCCTGAACGAATGCCCGGCTTTACAGGTGGTCCGGAAAACACGCACAGTGTTGATATGCAGATTCATAATCTTATTTTATCAGTCCAGCAGTCGGCATTGCATTATCTTTATGAACCCATTGTGCTTCAGCGGTTGAGCGATATCGAACTCAGATATAACAAGGACGAGGTAAAATTCGGACTCACGGAACTCTTTGATAATATCCGGGATGGCATCTGGCGTGAAGCCATGGAAAGCAAAGACATCAATTCATTCCGGCGCAGGCTCCAGCGGGCGCATCTGGATAAATTGATATCACTTTCTATGTCCAATGCCGGAACAATCCCGCAGGATGCCATCGTTCTTGCCCGCAACGACCTCCTGGTCATTCAGGGTTACATAAAGGTTTGCCTGTCCAATCAAACGCTGGATGAATTAACCAGATTGCATCTGAATGATATCAGCGAACAAATCAAGAAAGCGTTGGATTGGAAGCTTAATAAACATGATTGACAGAGAAACCCTTTTCAGTGAAGATGCTTTATTAGCCAAGAAATTCAAGGAATACGAATATCGTCCGCAGCAAGTGGCTATGTTTAAAGGCATCTATGATGCGATAGAAAATAAGCAGCATCTTGTCGTTGAAGCTGGTACCGGAATCGGCAAAACTTTCGCCTATTTGATTCCAGCCATCTATTACAGCCTCTCTAATAAAAAACCGGTAATCGTTTCTACTAATACCATTAATCTGCAGGAACAGATTGTGTATAAAGATATCCCGTTTCTTCAGTCGGTTTTACCCGAGAAATTCACAGCCGTGCTGGTCAAAGGACGTTCTAATTATATCTGTTGCAGACGCTTAAATAAAGCCAGCCAGCATCAAACGGATTTATTCGATCATATCGGTGAAATAGAAGAACTGAGTCGGATAAAACAGCAGGCCGATTCTCCCGGACATACAAAAAGCCGAACCTATTTTGACGGAAGTCTTTCGTCTCTTGAATGGGTTCCTTCTGATAATGTCTGGAACAATATATGCGCCGAGAGCGATAATTGCGCCGGTAAAAGATGCGGATATTACAGCACATGTTTTTATCAAAAAGCTCGTTCTCAATTATGGCTGGCGAATATCATCGTGGTCAATCATCCGCTTCTTCTTATTGATGCGGTGATGCGTTATGAGGAAGAAATCAACCTTTTGCCGAAATACGACCTCCTTATAGTTGATGAAGCCCATTGCCTGGAATCAGTCGCCCAGAAACATCTTGGTATAGAAATCTCCAATTACCAGATAAATCATCTTCTTAACTCATTATGGAATCCTAAAAAGAAGAAAGGGGTTCTGCAATTCGTGCCGCACCGCTTCCAAAAAGCTGCGGAATGCAAAACGCTTGTGGAGGAGGCGAAAATAATATCCGCATCATTCTTTGATGATGTTCTATCATGGTTTAATAATAAAGCGCCCAAAAACGGCAGGATTAAAGAAAAGAATATCGTCGACAATCTGCTCAGCCCTGTTCTTGCCCAATTATATTTCAGCCTAAAAGAATTAAAAACGGCCCTCGGCAGGAAGGAGAGAAGCAAAAAGCATAGAGCAAATAGCATAGAGCAAAAAGCGGGACAACACTCTACGCTATACGCTACACGCCCTACGCTTGGCTATGATGATATAGAATTGGATGCCTTTATCAAGCGCACTATTGGATTAGCAGAGATGACGGAAGAATTCATCCAGCAGAAGTTCGAAGGCGACTATGTTTATTGGGTTGAGGTTAAGAAACAGCGTCGGACACAACCCGGGATTATTCTTCAGAATGCGCCTCTTAAGGTCAATATAACTCTCAAAGAACTTCTTATGAAAGACCTGCAGACCGCTATTTTCACCAGCGCCACTTTAGCCACTTCCAAGGAAGACAAACTAAAATATATCAAAGATACGCTCGGCATAGACAAATCCACCGATATGATATTGGATTCGCCCTTTAATTATTCCAAACAGGTAAAAATATATGTTACGCCCAATATTCCTGACCCGAATGACAAGGATAATTTCGAGCCCATCGCCAGCGAGAAGATAATGAAATATCTGGAAATAAGCAAAGGCAGGGCTTTTGTGCTTTTTACCAGTTACGATCTGATGCATAGAGTTTATGACCGGGTGTATCCGCAATTGATGGAAAAAGGGGTTCCTGTTTATATGCAGGGCAGGGACTTGCCAAGGCACCAGATGTTAGAGAAATTCCGTTCCCGTATCGGCTCGGTTATCTTCGGCGCGGCGAGTTTCTGGCAGGGAGTGGATGTGCCGGGCGAAGCACTGGAAAATATCATTATCACCAAGTTGCCGTTCCCGGTGCCGACCGAACCTCTGGTTGAAGCGCGGATGGAGGATATGGAACGCTCCGGCATAGATTCGTTTATGAACTATTTTATGCCCGAAGCAATCCTGAAACTCAGGCAGGGCGTAGGCAGGCTAATCCGCACTAAGACGGATAAAGGCATTATCGTAATATTAGACAACCGGGTAGTAACCAAGAATTACGGCAAGTTCTTTATCCAGGCGCTTCCCAAATGCCCGTTGATTATAGAATAATTAATTAAATCTCTGCGTTCTTTGCGCCTTTGCGGTGAATCTACGTTTCCTATTCTCTTAACCTACCTTCTACCTACTAATTATTCAAGATTCTCCTTGACTCGGATTTGCTTATCTGATAAACTGCCACTAAATAAGTAGAGCGCAGCCTCCCGTCAGGGATTGTGTCATCGGATTAGTAGATTAATTATGGTAAAAATAAGATTAATAAAATGGTTAATGCCTCTTCTGTTGATGGGCATAATGCTCACGGCCTGTAACTATCCCTCTGGCAAAAAAGACAAGGACGACAGCAGTAGTAGTCCGTCTGACAGCAAGAGTATCGCACCGCTTTCCCCTATGGGACAAGCCGGTAAACTGACCCGAAAGGTGTGGTATTATAGTGGTCCCGGGACAGATGAAGTCTGGTTCACCGCTGATGATGTTGGGCTCTACTATTCCTACACCTATGATGCCGAGGGAAAACTGACACGAGAGGTTCAGTTTTGGGGTGCCGGGACAGACGGTATCTGGTTCACCGCTGATTATAGGGTGGTTGACTACTATTCCTACACCTATGATGCCCAGGGGAAACTGACACGAAAGGTTTCGTATTATTACGGGACAGATGAGAACTGGTTCACCGCTGATGACAATGTGAGTAGCTACTTCTCCTATACTTATGATGCCGAGGGAAAACTGACACGAGAGGTTTGGTATGATGATGCCGGGACAGATGGGACATGGTACACCGCTGATGATGTGGTGATGAGAAGCTACTCCACCACCGATGGTGCCCGGAGGAAAGAGATACGAGCGGTTTGGCATAGTAGTGGTAGAGGGTCATCTGGGAGCTGGAGCTTCCCAGGTGCTGATGCGCTTGACTACTATTCCCGCACCTATGATGACTATGGGAAACAGATACAAAAGTTTTCGTATTATCATACTTACAGGACAGATGGTATCTGCTTCACCCCAGATGATGTGATGGATTTCTACTATTCTTACACCTATGATGCTCAGGGGCGACTGACACGAGAGGTTGAATATGATTGGGAAGGAACAGATAAGAAATGGTTCACGGATGATGATGAGGTGTGTACCTACTATTCCTACACCTATGATGCCGAGGGGAAACTAACACGAAAGGTTGAGTATGATTGGGAAGGGATAGATAAGAAATTGTTCACCGTTGATGATAGGGTGTGTGGCTATGAGTCCTTCACCTATAATGCCCAGGGGAGACTGACACGAGAGGTTCGGTATTGGTATGATGGTGCAGGGACAGATGGTATCTGGTTCAACGCAGATGATGTGGTGGGTTGCTACCGTTCCTACACCTATGATGCCCACGGGAGACTGACACGAAAGGTTCTGTATGAAGGTGGTCCCGGGACAGATGGGGTCTGGTTCACGGCTGATGATGTGGTGAGTGAGTACGAGTCCTACACCTATAATTAATTTCCCTTTATTATGACAAGTGGAACACATTTGACAGGCTGGGGTGAGTGATTTGCCTATGATGCATGGTATGGTTTTTAGAAAATGGTATCGGAATTCTGGGAACAGCAAACTGATTTCTCTGTGTTCTTTGCGCCTCCCCGCCTGAACGAATATTTATTCGGGCAGGTGCGGTGAATCTACGTTTCCTATTCTCTTAACCTATCTTCTAATATTAAATCTGTGTAATCTGTGGCTTCCAACCATTTTATTCTGGATTATCATTGACCCGGCTTGGCTTGTCGGGTAAAATGACGGTAAATAAGAAAGATGTTACCGGAATTACGGAACTTTGTAGGCGGGACAAAATGACAATAGAATTATAAATTGATAAAGAAAGGAGTATGTCAATATGAAAAAGATAGAAATAAAGAAATTCGGGGTTTTGAACGCCCTGAAAGTAACCACTTATATGATGATTTTTCCGGCGGTACTGTGCTTCCTGATAGGCATTGCATTTGTTGTAGTAGGAATAGTTGTCGGGCAAAAAGAGATATGGATTGCGGGGATATTAGCGATGGTGGGGTATCCTATACTATTACTTGTAATGTATGATATTACGGCAATGCTTGGCGCATTGATTTATAATTTGTTTGCCGGTAAATTCGGTGGATTGGAACTGACCATAAAAGAAAAAGAACCCACCCAGCCGGTATAATCCGAACGTCGGAGTGGCTAAACACGGAATTCATAAGAAAAATGGAAAAGCCAAAACCGGAAGAATTCGGAATAACTGAAGAGCAATTTGACGCAATTGATGAAAAAAGCAGCGGAATTGTCCGCCGGATTGCAGTCGCTGGTATCTGGATAACTATTTCGGCTGCCGTGGCTTTAATTGCCTATAGTATTTTTGCCCCGTATTCTAAAACGGCAACAGCAGTTGATACGATTGTAGATGCTTTTTATAGCATTATTGTAGGCACTATTATTACTATACTTATTATAGAACTATATTTATTCCGGCTGAAAATGTTGTCGCCCATATACAAAAAAGCCAGCCAATACAAAACCGCAATGAAAGACTACGATAAGCAGGTAACAGACGACATTAGGAAATTCGGCAGTAGCTGATGATTGTGTGAATCAGGATTGCGCTGCGCAGCACGAGCCGAGCCGTTCGGGCCGGGGCCCATCCGTAGATTTAACTTGACACCGAACGTTTTTTATGGTTACTATTATCAGCAGGATAATGGTATGAAAAAAATTCCGGTTCTTTTGTTGCTGGGCTTATATTTATTATTTAACCACGGTCCGCTGGGCCTGGCTCAGCAGAACGTAAGCCGATGGCAGGATGCGCTTCAGAGGTTCACGGAAAAAAAGAAGAACGCCAATTCTTCGGTCAGAATCAAAGTCACGGCCGAACTGTCCAACGCCATCTATCCGGCTGTGGAATACGAAGCCGTGACAATTTTAGTCGGCCATCTCACGGACGAAGTAAAACGCGACATCGGCAAAATCGGCAATGAAATCCAGATATCTCTTCCGGTCCTGGACGCCTGCATTGAGGGCCTGAAGAAAATGAGCCAGCCCAAGAGCATCGAATATTTGGTCAAGACCGGCTCGGATGCCAAAAACCCCTGGCGCCTGCGCTTTTATGTAATTCAAGCTATGGCATTCATCAATACCCCGGAAGTAATCCAGTGCCTGACCGGCCTGGCAGATGACCCGAGCATTGCGGTTCGGATTGCGGTCTTCAAGGCATTGAAAGACCTCAAAACGCCCGATGCCATTCAGCGCGCCTGTGAAACCCTGGATGAAGACGTTACCTGGGAAATCAAAATCGCTGCGCTTAACTACCTGGAAACCGTTTCCAGCCAGGATTTAATCGAACCATTTATCAATACCATCCAGAATGAATCACTCAACGGCTGTGTCAGGATAAAAATAATCGACCTGCTCAAGACATTGACCGGCGAGGACCTGGGCATCCAGGGACGTCCCTGGCTACAGTGGTGGAACAAGAAGCAGGGCAAGGAATATATCCCGGCGCCGGGCGAAACCATCTCCATCATCCCGGTGCTCTATTACGGAATTACGGTCACCTCAGCCCGGACCATCTTCATAATGGATATATCCGATAGTATGGGTCAGACCGCCAACTTCACCAAGGACCATTATTCCAAACACGACCTGAGCGCAGACCCCTGTGAACGGGCAATTAAAGAAGCAGAACTCAAAGGACAGCCTATCGACATGGCGATGATAGATAAACTCAGGGAACTGAAAAAGAAAATCGATATCCGGAGCGCCCAGAGCAGGTTTGAGGCAGCCCGCAAGGAACTGGCTAATGCCATTTATTACCTCGACCCGACAGTCGAATTCACCATCGTTACCTTTGACCGGCAGCAGTATCCATGGAAGGAGACCCTGGTGCCGGCAAGCATTGAGAATAAAATCGTCGCCCTGGAATATGTTGACCAGAAATTAGGCCTGGGTATGGGCACATACTTTTATGAAATCCTGGAGTTCGTCTACAAATTTATCGGAAAAGAACTGGACGCGCCCGCCGAAACGCCCGTCAAATCCGGCTACGACAAGCCGGGCACCGGCACGGCTAAATCCAAGAAATGGGTGGTCGAGCTCAAGCGCGACTGCAACTATATCAACGAATTCGGCGGTGTGGACAACGTCTTCATGGTCACGGACGGCAGCGGCGCCAGGATGGGCAAGATTATAGACAAAAACCAGATTGTGGACGAGATAAAAAAGATATCCCAGATACGGGGCATCAGATTCAATATCGTCGCGGTAGGCGAATCGCCTATCAACATCGAAGCGCTTCACCCGACCTTGGACGTGGACGTGAAATTCATGAATAACTTAGCCCAGGCAACCGGCGGCGTATTCAAGGATAATACCTCCAAATCAACCGGACGGAAAAAATAAGCCGGTCCCGGAGTGCATCTATTTATTCATCTGGCAGTAGCAAGACACTGATGCATCTTCACCCCGTTAGAATCGAACCCGTAGAGGAAATAATAACCTATCAGAAAGTTTCTCATCCTATTCATAAGAACGCTTCTAACGGGGCGGGTGGTTCGGCTCTATCTGCTCAATAAAAATACCCTTGATCTCATCCGAGAAAACACTCAGATAATCCGCGCCTTCATAAGGATTTTTATTGGCCAGTATTGTTTTTTCATTATCTTTGATTATTTTCCTGTCAAATATAACGCCTATTTCGACTGTGGTCTCCGGCGGAAAATCAGTATAATGGATATCAAACGAATTCTTGCCCTTGAAGGCGTAACCGTCAATTACTATTTTACCGTTATAATCATGAAATGGAATCGGGCTGTCTTCCATACTGGAATGCCCAATGATTTTATCTTTAAACGTCGCCTTTACATAAACATTATGGAGTGCCTTATCGCCGTTATTTCGCACGGTGATTATCTTGGAAAAATAATTCTGGGTGTATAATTTAAAAAGGCTGAAGAAACTCGTGTTGACCTGAGAGGTGGTATTCTTTGCCGACCAGAATAACGAATAATTCTTCGAATAATTCTGCTCCTGCTGTTTTGCCTCGTAAGATTTTTGATAGTGAAGCAGTTGAATGGATACAAATATGGATATTCCTGCCGATATGATAGCTGATATAAAGGCAGTCAATATGATGGTCTTGGTGCTTTTATCTAACATTATTTTAGCGCTTCGCTTTAATAATATATACGTTAAATAAAATATTTTATTTTGTTAATCTATAATCTCGGTAATTACTCTAATGGAAACTTCTTTTCTGCAATTATGCATGCGGTTCGGGGGACAATCCGCCAAACGGGTAATCATACCTGATTATTCATCCGTAAAATCCGGCTTATCCGTTTAATCAGCTTACAGATTTCTTGTATTTTCTACCTATTCCTATTATTGAACCGTTCTGTCTTTTTATTCAAGATTCTCCTTGACCATGACTGGCTTATCGGGTAAAATACCGCTAAATAAGCAGAGCCTCTGGATGATTTGCTTACTGCAGGCTTGGAATAAACTCCGGCCAAGAAGACGAGGAGGGCCTGCCCTTCCGAAGTTTTACTTGTCCTCCGAAGCCGGAGGCGAATGATGGAACGTAGGAGGGTATACCCGGAATTACATTTTATGGAATTAGGTGAAACCCTGTATGCAAAAGACCGGAAATCCTGGCGCGCTTGGCTGGCCAAAAACCATCGGAGTAAAAAGGAAATTTGGCTGGTTTATTACCGCAAGGAAACCGGCAAGCCCCGTATTTCGTATAATGACGCGGTTGATGAGGCGCTTTGTTACGGCTGGATTGACAGCATCGTCAAACGCGTAGACTGCGAACGGTTTGCCCAGAGATTTTCTGTAAGGAGGAAGACGAGCGGACTTTCCCAAGCCAACAAGGAGCGGGTGCGTAATCTGATTAGCCGGGACAAGATGACCCGGGCCGGACTGGATGCCCTGGCCCATGTTTTTGACCCTGTTAATGATAAACCGGAAAGATTCACCGTTCCCGATGATATCCTTAACCGGCTTAAAAGTGACAAGCAGGCATGGCGGAATTTCCGGGGACTTCCGGCGAGATACAGGCGTATCCGTATCGCTTATATCGAAAACCGCCGGCTACATGGAAAAGAGGCGTTTCGGAGGAGCTTACTGAACTTTATCAAAATGACCGCGCAAAATAAACGATTCGGTTTCATAAAAGAGTGATAAACGGATTAAACAGAAAGGAATAAAATATGGATAACCAAACAATAAAATCAACCGGATGCTGCGAACCATTTAATCCTGAACCATGGCAGGACAAAGAGATTATATGGAAAGATAAGGTTTTCGTGAAGGACCACGTTACCAGCTTTTTGCATATTCCCCTGAATTTTGGGAAAAAGATAATCAGGAATATGGAACTGATTGATAAAGCAAATGTTAAAGCGCCGCATCAATTAATGCTGACCGATGAAAAATCTCTTTGGGGCGCGGATATTTACATTGACGTGGCCGGAAATGTTCCGGGCGCTAAAATGGCAACACTCTCAGGAACATTCCTGACCAAAATATTCGAAGGACCATATCGAAATGCCGGCATCTGGGCCAGGGAGATGGCAGCTTACGTTAACCCGTATCCGTCATATTAACTCAGGAAATGAGTAGACAAAATGGCTTGAAGGTCTTATAATACGAGGGAAAAGAGACGATTTAATAACCAAAAAGGAGGTGAACCCAATGGGTGAAAATAAAAATCGCCATTTTAGAGTGA
>JAZDMB010000023.1:0-74641 GCA_043801445.1 Planctomycetota bacterium | reverse complement strand
CCTGAAAACATAAAAATTGAGGGGACTGTTGTAATTACAGATACAGAAAAAGACTTATCTTTACTCCGCGCTCTCTGCGACTCTGCGGTGCAAACCTATTCCGCTAAATTAGCACCTAAAGATTATACTTATTATTTATTTGCTCCGGTTTATGCAGTCGGTTGTTCTTTAGGACTTCCACCTCGTCCATCATCCGGTATTCTCAGCGCTCTCGGCGTCTCTGCGGTGGAAATTACAGCCCCGGTTCTGCCCGGAAATTCCGGCGGTCCGGTTTATGATGCCAGAACCTTTGAAGTGATTGGGATAGCGGTTTGGGTAAAGGTCTATGACTATCAATTAATAACCACAATGGCAGGGATTGTGCCAATTGGAGAAATATATAAATTTTTGGATAGCTACAGAGGCACAGAGGTCACAGAGAATAAAAAATAACTCCGTGTGCTCTGTGTCTCCGTGGCAAATAAGTAAGTCAAATCGGTAGTTCGCTGAAGGCCAAGGCGGATAACCGTTGAACATAAATCTCGCTTGTGGATATAGATGTTAGAGCGGTGTGTCCCGACGCGAAGTTTACCCCGATTTCATCGGGGGTCGGGATAACTTGCTGATAACGACTAAAGTCTAACAGCGAGTAAAGAGGAGGTGAAGATATATGGCATTCGATAAGAAATTTGAATTGGAAATCTACGTTTCGGAAAACGTAGAGGTGGCCGGGCATATGCCTGACCTGTGGGCTCAGCGACTGGGCGATTCGGCCGGACTCATCAAGGATAAACTTGATGAGATTTTCGGCGACGAGGATACCTTCATTAAAAGATTGGTAAAGCCGTCTGAGGACGGTTTCCGTCCTTTAATTGATTCCTCATTCGTCTCCAGGAGCGAACGCTCTTCCCAGAATATCCGGAGCACCAGACGCGAGAATATGGTTCAGTCATTCTCCAAGTGGAAGGAGAACCTGAACAAGGTATTTGCGACCGTTGACGGCGTAGTGGGCAAGTTATTCAGGGATAAGGTCCAGGCAGCCAAAGACAACTGGGCGCTCAAGATGGGCTCAGGTATGTTGCGCATGACCGGAGATAAGATTCGCGGACTGGGACCAGCCCCGGTGGCGGTTTATTATCTGGTGGGCGACAACCGGGCTAAGGACTGGGTCGGCCCGGCAGGCACCAGCAACGGCGAACCTTACAACATCGCACGGGACAGGGAACGTACTTCGTTTAAGGCGGCTATCCTTAATAGGTTGGTTCAGGGCGGATTGATGATTATCAAATCTGAATTTGATAGTACGGAAATCACTGACCAGAACACTATTAATAAGAATCTGCTGAACGGTCTGCGCGACCCGTTAAAGTGTGATGAATTTGAGGCGGCTCCGGCGGCTGACAAGTGCTTCTGCGCCTGGAAAAAGGATGATGAAGGTAACTTCATTCTCCACGTCCAGGTTGGTTTGACTATACTGTAAAACAAGGTCAAGGATGAGGAAAAGGTTAAGGCATGGTTGGGTTGGAGAAATCCTTCTTAACCTACACCTTAACCTCAACCTTAATTATGAAAGGAGATAATTTATGTCATTCAGAAAACGTTATTTTGAGGGCGAGGTTACTACTCCAGCCATAGTCTCTGAAGCGGTGACTGAGGAAAAGATTGCGGATGATGCAATCACATCGCGCAAGATTAAGGACGGGACAATTACCGGAGCCGATATCGGTGTCGGACAGGTTCAGACCGATGATATTGCTGACGGCGCGGTAACTGCGCGGAAATTAGGCAGTGATGTTTCTGTTTCACCTCTGGCGGATAATTCGGTTTCTACTGCCAAGATTCAGGATAATGCGGTAGTGACGGAGAAGATAGCGGCTGGCGCAGTAGACAGTAGTAAGTTGGCAGTAGGCAGTGTGGAATCAACCAAGATAAAAGATGGTGCGGTAACTAATACGAAGATTGCGACCAATGCAGTAAGCAAGTCAAAGATGACTGATAATTCGGTTGGATATTTAGAAATCATAAACGGGTCAATTGAGCCGAGACATATCAGGGCAATCGATTCTCCGGCTAATGGTGAAGTTCCGTCTTACAATCAGTTACAGGAACGGTTTGAGTGGATTGCTCCGGAAGGCGGTGGGGTATCGAGACCTTTAACTCCGCCGGTTGCTACAGCTGAGATAGCAATAGGCGCGGTTAACGGTGAGCGGTTAGCGTATAAAATTGTAAGCATCACAATTCTGGCATTACAGGTAGGCGGACTATATCCGCCTTTGGGTGACCCTGACTTGAATGGCGGTGTGATTTTAGGTTATTCTATTCCCACAAATCAGGACCAGCTAATCAGACAGTTATTCCTGTTACCGGGGTTACCGCAAGGCACAGGGATTTCAATCCTGCTGAACCAGCCGGCAATAGCGGATAATACGTTTGAGGTGGTGGTGTTAAGACAGTAGAGAAGTATGTAGTATAAAGTATATAGTATGTAGGGTAAGAAAATATTCACCGCCCCGATGTGCATCGGGGTAAACTCCGGCGCAAAGGACGCAGAGGATTTCTTTGTGTTCTTTGTGTTCTTTTCCCGATGGGCTATCCATCCCGACGAAGTCTGTCGGGACGGGATCCCGATTTTACGTCGGGAGTGACTAATTTTTCTTGACTTCCTTTTAACTATCTGTATAACATTACTTTTTATGTTTTACAGTATAGGAAAGTATAAGATTAGCTACTCCCGACAAAGTCTATCGGGATCCCGTTGTAGTTCACTTGGATAGCCCAGCGGGACAAGACACTTATTTATTGCTCAATGTTCACTGTTCAATGAACAATTAGCACTTAGTGCATTTGTGGCAGAAGTTACGAGGTTTTTTTATGACTCGATTGCTTAATCTCGACAAGGTGCGCAACCTGGGCATTATGGCCCATATTGATGCCGGTAAGACTACGTTAACCGAACGTATTATTTTCTTTACCGGTAAATCACATAAGATGGGCGAGGTGCACGACGGTAAGGCGCAAATGGATTGGATGAAACAGGAGCAGGAACGGGGCATCACTATCACTTCCGCTGCCACTACCTGTTACTGGAAGGATCATCGCATAAATATTATTGATACGCCGGGCCACGTCGATTTTACGGTCGAGGTTGAACGCAGTCTGCGTGTGCTGGACGGCGCAATCGCCGTTTTTTGCGCTGTGGGCGGCGTGGAACCTCAATCAGAAGCCGTCTGGCGCCAGTCCCAGAAATATAATGTTCCCAAAATCGCCTTTATAAATAAAATGGACCGTATCGGCGCTGATTACTTCGGCGTCCTGAAAACCATTGAAGATGACCTTAAGGCAAATGTTATTTCCTTACAGGTTCCCATCGGCGCTGAGAATAATTTCCGCGGCGTGATTGACTTGCTGGATATGAAGGCATATATCCATGAGGACGATTCAGCCGACAAGGAATTCTACGTTGAGGATATCCCGCCCGATTATCTTGCGACTGCCAAAAAATATCATCGTATAATGGTGGAAAAAGCCATTGAGATAGACGATTCGCTTATGACAAAATATTTGGACGAAGACTTGATTACCGCCGAAGACCTGATTACTGCCATTCGCAAAGGGACTATCGCTAATAAGGTTGTGCCGGTACTCTGCGGCACTGCTTTTAAGAACAAAGGCGTGCGCAAATTGCTGGATGCGATAACTATGTTTCTGCCTTCGCCGTTAGATATGCCGCCGGTCCAGGGGCATAACCCGGACGATATCACAATACCTGCGTTGCGCCGGGCTGATGATGATGAGCCGTTTTCCGCTCTTGCTTTCAAAGTCCAGTCCGACCCCCACACGAATAAGCTGGTTTATTTACGCGTTTATTCAGGAATGCTCGAAGCCGGTTCGTATGTTTTTAACGCCACCAAGGGACGCAAGGAGCGGGTGGACCGTATTCTCCAGATGCACGCCAACGAGCGCGAGATACGGCTTGATATTTCTACCGGCGATATTGTTGCTGTTATCGGGCTTGACTATACCACGACCGGCGATACGCTCTGCGATTTGGAACATCCTATTCTTCTGGAGACAATAGAATTTCCTGTGCCGGTTATGTCTATCAGTATCCAGACCAAGAATAAGGGTGATAAGGACAGGTTAGGCAAGGCGCTTAACCGGCTGGCTGAAGAAGACCCGACTTTTATCGTGCACGTTGAACAGGAAACCGGAGAGACCATTCTTTCCGGGATGGGTGAATTACATCTTGAAATAATCGTGGACCGGCTGAAGCATGAGTTTAATGTGGAAGCCCAGGTCGGCGCGCCCAAGGTCGCTTATAAAGAGACGATAATAAAACAGAGTAAAGAGACGTATAAGCATGTAAAACAAACCGGCGGGCACGGTCAATACGCGCACGTGGAACTTATTATTTCACCGGCCTTGCCCGGTCAAGGATTTGAATTTGAAAACAGCATTCACGGCGGCGCTATTCCCCGTGAATATATTCCAGCTATTGAAAAAGGCGTTATTGAAGCTATGCAGAAAGGCGTTCTTGCCGGGTTCCCGGTGGTTGATGTCAAGGTGGAATTGGTGGACGGTTCATTTCACGAGGTTGATTCATCGGAAATTGCTTTCAGGCTTGCCGCCCGTGAATGTTTTAACGAGGCATTCAGGAAATCAGTGCCGGTTTTACTCGAACCTTATATGTCTCTGGAAGTTATCACGCCTGATGAGTATATGGGCGGTATTGTGGGTCATATTTGTTCCAGGCGCGGCAGGGTTTTGGCCGTGGAAGCCAAGGCCGGACAGCAGATTATCTCTGCTGAGGTTCCGTTAGGCGAGATGTTCGGTTATGTATCTATGTTGAGAAATCTGAGCAGCGGCCGGGCTATTTATTCAATGCATTTTGAAAAGTATCTCGGAGTTCCTCTTGAGGTAGCCCAGAAAATTATTGAAGAGAAGAATAAATGAACCCGGTTAGAGCATATTAAATCCACATCTGTTAAATAGGACGCAGATTTTCGCAGATAAACGCAGATAATACCCGTTCAGGGTTCTTGCTCTGAGAACCCGTTAGAGTAAGAGGTTTTGGGAAAATTATTCTTTTACCTAACGGTGTTTGCCTGACGTTAGGTAGGTTCTATTTAATAATATTCCGTAAGGGACGAAGTTTTCTTGACCTTGATAGTTTAATTATATAAATATGAGATTGTTGAAAAAGTTCAACAATCTCACCCTGAGCCCCGCTGGAAGCGGGATAAACTTCGTGAAGGGTCTCAAAATATGCGTAGTGAGATTCTTCGCTTCGCTCAGAATGAGACCGCCCCGATATTACATCGGGACGGTTTCAATTTATTATAATCATCCCGCTAATACGGGATAACTAATCCCGACAAATACTGTCCCCGAAGTAAATTCGGGACAGGCGGGATAACTCGCTGTAACTCCCGAATGCTTTCGGGATAACACCGAGTAAAAGGAGTTAAATAATGTCTAAAAAGATTATTATATTCTTGATGTATTTAGGTCTTCTGATTCTCGTCATTAATTTTGCTGTAATAAGCGAGCCGGCACCTTCTAAATTACCAGCTCCGCCGAAGCTGGAGCAAGGCGAGAAGGAAACTGAATCCCAAGCTCCTGTTAATGTCATCAATCCTATTTCTCAATTAGCCAAAGAGGATATTACGGGTAATAATTTCTGGAATTTGGTCGCCCAAATAGAAGCAAGCGGGAATGATAATTTAGTTGAAATAAGAAATGGATTGCAAAATTCCGATGTAAAAGTGCGTGTAGGTTGCGCTAAAGTAATGTATCAATTAGGATACCGGCAGGAGGCAGTAAAAATCTTTAAAGCAATATTGGTATCCGGGTCTAATGTTGATAATCAGGTGTTTTTCACTACAGCAGAACTTTTAGGTAATTTGGTTGCGAATGATGGAGGCGGCGAGGATATAGATAAAAACATATTAGCCAAGGAAATTCAGTCTATTATGGATGAGACTCTTGAAGCAAAGCATCGGCTGAGCCTGGCAAAATTATGGTTTGATTTAAGCAAATCGTCTCTGGCTATTCGCGAGATAAGAGATATTGCCAATTTAAAAGATCCGGAGGTGCGATTATCAGCCGCTTTAGTCTTAGCATCAATAGACCAATTCGAAAAAAGCAAGGATATATTAAAGCAATTAGCATTAGACCCGACACCGTCCGGACGTCTGGCAAAAACCTTCTTGAAATATAAGGAATTGCAGGATGCCTATGTTCGCAGCAGGAATTCTTCAAAAGCAAATATTGATTATAGTTTATTAGATGAAATAATCGGGCTTATTCAGAATTTATATGTTGATCCTGCTGATGTAGATATAAAGAAATTAATTAATGCTGCGGCAGCAGGTATGGGCAGTAGTTTAGACCGGTTCACTATGTATGAAGATGAAAAGCAAACAAAACATTCACAAGAGAGTATTACCAGCAAATACGGCGGTATAGGGGCGTATGTAAGTATGCGTAATGATTTTCTGACTATTGAACGTCCAATGTATGGTCAACCGGCTTATAAGGCCGGACTTCGTGCTTTAGACCGCATTACGGAAGTTGAAGGCGAATCTACACATAGTAAAACAATAGATTATTTAATTACTAAATTAAAAGGCGACCCGGGGACACCCGTGAAAATCAAAGTTTACCGCCGCGGTTGGGTTAAAGAAAGAGAGTTTACTTTAGTGAGAGCCATTGTTAATGTTCCAACCGCTCGTTATGAGATACTGCCCGGTAATATCGGGTTCCTTTCTATTACCAGTTTTAGCACTAATACAGCAGCCGAAACCAAACAATGCTTGGAAGAAATGAAATACTACTCAGTTAAGGCGATAATCGTTGATGTGAGAGGAAATCCTGGCGGTTTACTTTCAAGCGTTACGACTATTTTAGATTTATTTATCGAAAAAGATAAAACTCTTGTTACTACCAGAGATAAAAACACGGTTGTAGAAGAATTCAAGACGAAAGATGACAATAAAATAGATGTGCCGGTTTATGTTCTTATTAATGAAGGAAGCGCCAGCGCCTCAGAGATTTTTTCAGGGGTATTGCAGGACTATCATAAAGCCGTTCTTATCGGCGAAACTACTTATGGCAAGGGTAGCGTGCAACGTGTATTTCCGATAGATACAACAGCCCAAAAAACAGGGTTGAGACTTACTATTGCGAAATATTTCCTGCCGTCAGGTCGCTCTATCCATAAAGGTAAAGATGGTAAAGGTGGGGTAGAACCTGATATTAAAATAGCCGCGTCAGAGCAAGATTTAGGCAAGGCATCCGAATTTGGTAAACTATTGGATTCGGGTTCACTTGATAAGTATTCGGATGAGTATTATTCCAAGGATAAGGAGTTATTTTACGCTTTAGCAGAAGATGATGGTGAAAGCTATGAGCGCTATCCGAATTTTGAACAATTCTATCAGGAGAGTAAGGCGCGGTTAGAAAAAGATGAAGTTCGTCAGGCTTTAAGAGAACATATACGGCGGAAAGTAGCTGATGAACGCGAAAAGGAGTTTCTGGTAGATATTCAAATCGATTCGATTTTGCAGAGGGCGATTATAGAAGCCTGCCGTTCACCACAAGTAAATATTGTTCCGGAAAATATTCCAGCCTACAAGAATTTTGTTCGTAAATTTGATAAGGATAAGGAAAATCCCGTGAAGTAATCTGACACCGTTGAAAAACCCTTTCAACGGGTGTCATTCTGAGCGTAGCGAAGAATCTCACTATGCACATTTTTTTGAGACCCTTCGCGAAGTTTATCCCGCTTCCAGCGGGGCTCAGGGTGAGATTGTTGAACTTTTTCAACAACCTCATTTTAGTGCAGTTTCATAATATAGTCTTCCCATTGTTTTTCTAAAACTTCAAATTTTATCTTAAAGGTATCCTCGAATAATTGTTTGTGTTGCGGGCGGTTTTCAAATCCCTTTTTCTTTATTGCCGTGAAATAATCTTCTAATTCGTCAGCATATTGACCATTATTATAGTTCATGAAGAAATAAACAAGGCTCCAGGTGTGTGCATATTCATAAATAGCAAAATTAGCCTGACGAATATTTATGATATCTTCAAGGCGAGGCACATCTTTTTTAAGAATAAGGTTTCGTATTAATTGTAATCTATTTTGATTTACAATATTGGTTTTGAGAGAAGACCCTTCAAATTTACTGGATTCATAATAGGTCGCTAATCCTTCATTAATCCAAATAGGCACGCGGGATACTTTACAGACAAGGTCAACAAACTGATGTGTGCCTTCGTGTAATAATACAGAGGTGGTACTCAGTCCTAAATCGCTCGTTGAAGGTTGATAATATGTCATTATCTGGTTACCCTCACCACCTCCTCCCATATAGACTCCTTGTCCCATTCCGCCATTGGCATAATATTCTTTTCCTTCTTTAAAAACATAGACCTTGAGTTTACCGCCGGAGTCACCGGTGAGTTTGAATATCTTTTTAGCCTCGAAATAAAAACACTCCATAGCAAAACAAATATCATTAAGAGCTTCATCGGATAAATTTGTTTTTACAATATAATGTTCTGTTTCTTTGGTGCGCGCTTTATCCCATGGTAGTTTTTCTTTATCCGCACCTGGTTTATTAATAGCGCCTGTGGGTGCTAAAAGTTTATGGAGTGATGTTAAAGCGCCTAATCGCGTTTCTATTTTTGCTTTCTCTTCAAGTGTTACCCATTTATTTTGATATTTAACAAATCCTTTGGCAGTCATCATATCATCATATGACATCCATTTTTCTTTATATTTAATATAACCTTTATCCAGATATGATTTTTCTTCAGACGTAACTAATTGACCTTGATATTCATAAAATCCGCCCGGAGGCAAGGGGATGTCCTTATAGCGTGCTAAAAACCGGTCAATCCGAGATTTTTCAGCAGGATATGTTTTTAGACAGAAAATCAATATCCGTTCGCCATCTCTGGGAAGATTATGATTATAACAAAAAGTCGCTAAATAGAAACGTTCTGATTTGATGATGTCTGCTTGGAGTAATTCCAAAACGGCATCTTGGGGGATATCCTGCCATTGCCGCGTGTAAACACTGTCACTTAGTCCGGCAATTGTGCCTTCAAATTTTATCTCATCTGCTTTTGTTACCCAGATTGTGCGGTTATCTATGATAATCTTTTTCCGGGCCGAATTAGTCGGATTAACTGCTAAATTGGTTACCATCTTCTTGAAAAGTGAATACTCACCTTGTATATCTTCCATATAACCATTCACTTCTATTTTTACACCATCAGTTTTTGTTTCCTTTAGAAAACTGTTAAGCGATTCTATAGCGTTGGCATATTGATATTTTGTAAGTAGTGAGGCAATCTTAATTTTATGCCCATTCCAACGTGGTTTTTCTTCAGTTAATTGTTTTTGTTCTTCTTGCTGGCGTTTTAGAGAGGCTTCTTTTTCTTGTTCCGTCTTAAGTTTCGCTTGGCGTTCCGTTTCGTCTTTCTCTCTTTGCGGTTTTGACGCTTGTTGTTGCTTTTCAAATTCTTCTATGGTCTTGCGCGTCAACTCACCCGGCGTCGGTGGTTTGGGGGTTATAGTACTTTTAGAGACCGGTGTTACTGATTTTACAGAAACAGGAATACTTACTTGAGGCAAAGAAGATACGGTAGGTTCTGTTTCAGGTATTGGTTCAATAGGGGATGAGGAATTGTTTGTATTCTCTGTATACTCATCGGTATTATCTTTTTGTTCGAATAAGATCATGAAAAAAACAAGGCCAATGATTATAACACCCACTACAGCTAATAATTGAGAAGTACTTATCGGAGCAGCTGTTTTTTTTACTGTGCGTGAACGAGGCAATGGCATTTCACGCCCGCCTGACCGGTCGTCAGGTCGGGCAGGTCTTGGAACATCCGCCGGTGATTCTTTCTTTTCCAGTACCATCTCATAAGGTCCGATAGTGATACTATCTCCTTCATTAAGAATTACTCCTGATGCCTTAATCCCATTAACAAAACAACCGTTATTGCTGTTATTATCAATTAGTGTCAGGTTGCCTTCAGGAGTTTTTTCTATATAGCAATGCTGACGTGAAATTTTCTTGTCGGTAATTCTTATTTGACAATGACGCTTTCGCCCCATCCAGAATTTTGGAGATTTTATATCGCCTGTAGCTTGACTAAAAAAAGCCGTGATGTCAAAATACTTTTCTTCACTGGAAGAATCCGGCAGGGCTGATTTAATATGTAATTGAAGCTCCATTATTATACCTTCTATAAGCTTATATTATTTGATATGATATTTTACTATAACTCATATAAATCTTGTATAATACACTATAACCTTATTTTTATATAAATCAAGAATAATTTTGTTTATGGTTTCAAATAAAATATTCGGGACAGACGGTATCAGGGATATTGCTAATTCCGGATGGCTGAGACCGGAATTTCTGGTGAAATTAGGCAAAATTATAGGCTCGGATATTATAAATCAATCGTTTAAAAAGAGGGTTATTATTGGTCGGGATACGCGTCTTTCAGGAGAGATGATAGAATGTGCTCTTTCGGCTGGCTTAATTTCAAGCGGTGTTGACATTATTAAAGCCGGTGTTATTTCTACACCGGGCCTGGCGTATCTTACTAAATGCGGCAAGTATTCATTGGGCATCATGATTTCAGCGTCTCATAATCCGGCTGATTATAACGGCATTAAGTTGTTTTTATCAAATGGCCTGAAAATCACTACTCCCATAGAAGAGAAAATAGAAAAACATATCTTTTCCGATATAGGCGCCTGCTTGACTGGACACCCGGTCAGGCGGTGGGCTGTTCCGCCTCAATGTCTATCGGAGGTTTGTCTCCCGCCTGTGGCGAGGCTCGCCCTTCGGGGTGGCAGATACCGAAAGAAATCTGTTCATAAAACATTATCTGCTCCGAAAGGTTCGGTTTTGGAGATTTCCAAAAGAGACTTATTACAAAAATATATTGATGATACCATTAAAATAGTTCTTGGCTCCAAAATCAATAAGTGGGCTTCGGGCATGAAAATAGTTATTGACAGTGCCAATGGTTCTTTATTTGAAATCGCTCAGGCTCTTTTCAAGAAGATAGGAGCGACAGTAACAACTATTCATAATAGTGCTGACGGCGTAAACATAAATCATCGTTGTGGTTCGCTTCACCCTGAGGTTATCAGGCGCAAGGTCCTGGCTACAAAATCGCACATCGGCTTTTCTTTTGACGGAGACGGCGACCGTGTTATCTTAGTTGACGAAAAAGGAAATATTCGGGATGGAGATTTTGTTCTTTATATTGCCGCATCATATTTTAAAAAACACCGTCTTCTTGAAAAGAATACCATTGTCGGAACCATTATGACCAACAGTGCATTGGAAAAACTGCTGGCAGAACGAGATATCAAATTAATCCGCACACCGGTGGGTGATAAATATGTCTTAGACCAGATGTTGAAAAATAATTTAGTTCTCGGAGGAGAACCATCAGGACATATTATCTTTTCAGACTATTCTAAAAACGGGGATGGTCTCATCACCGCTTTAATTATGCTTAAAATAATAAAAGAGGAGCAGAAATCATTGTTTAAACTGGCTGAAGCACTCCAGAAATATCCGCAAATCATCGTAAATGTACCTGTAAAATCCAAGCCGCCTCTGGAAGAAATCAAGCCAATCCAAAAAAAGACAGCCGAGATAAACAAAATACTTAACAATCAAGGGAGACTGGTTTTGCGCTATTCCGGCACCGAATCGTTAGCTCGGATAATGATGGAAGGTAAAAACCTGCATCAGATAAAATCATTGGCTAAAGATTTGTCTAAGACAATAGAAAACATACTCTGAAATCATTTAAGCAAGTCACTGTCTTCGGCGAGCCTCGCCTTGGGGGGCGGAGAGTAATTAAATGGAATTTTACGGAACTTGAGTGGCTTTCCATTGCATGTACCACTGGATTCTGTAGAGAACTATCAGGAATATTCCTCCGATGACCAGTGTATAAAGAGAAATGAATGCCGATTTTAAAACGATATATCCCAGAGGCAATGTACCATAAAAGAGAAGTATGCCCAAGCCATTGCAGAAATGACAGAACCAACCGCTGAAAAATAAAACTGCCATCTGGATTTCCATGTCTTCCTTGAAGATAATTTGTTTGACTAAAGAAATAAGAATAGCGCTGATAAGATAAAGAAGAGCGGTGGTCCCCAAGCCACTCTGTGAAATCAAATCTTTAAGTAAACCTATAAACCAGACCGGGAAAATAGATTTATCCAGCGGGCGTTTGAAAGAAATTAAAAAAACCAGTATAAACAAAAAATCAGGTCTGATTCCTTTGATTTCTAATCTATAGGAAAACAGTATTTCCAATATAATAATAATGAACGTAATTAGAATTATAAAAATATTTTTCATTTGTTCTTGGGAATAAGAATCAAGACGCCGGTCAGGGTATAGAAATCTATGGCTGGAGTGACACTAAGCATATAAAAGAAGCTTTCTGTAGTGACAGTATCAACCTTGCCGACAATCAAACCGCGGGGAATTATACCATAGAGGTCTGATGCTGAGAAAACATTCCAGCCTCTAACCACTTTAAGGTCCCGGGAAACCCATTTGATAAGTGATTGATTAAAAGAGGCTCCGGCTAAAACCCCCAAACCTGTTTGAGATTCCTCAGTAGATTTTTTTGGGGTTACCTTTTTGTCAGCATCAGGTTTTTGCGAAGCAACAGGTGTTTCTTTTTCTTTCCCGCCAGAGGCGGGTTTGCCCCGCCGAAGCGGGTCTGCCTCAGGCACCGAAGGGACTGGCGGCTGGACTATCATAACCGGAGTGCGGAAAGACGGGTCAGTAATAAGTTGGATCCGGCTTGTAGATATGCCCACATCCGATATTTTACCGACCAACCGCTTTCCGGAAACCACGGTTAATCCGCTTTTAAGGCCATCTCGAGAACCTTTATTGATAAGAATGCTTCTGCGCCAGATTGAAATATCAGACTTAATAATCACTTCGGCTGAGATGATATTGTAATTCTCTTTGATACGGGTGTCTGATGGAAATGATTCCGTAAAGTCAGAAATGGCTTGCAATTTATTAGCCAGAAATACGTTCTCATTCTTCATCAAGATAAGTTCGTTGTTAAGATCGGTGACTTTTTGTTCCAATACTTTCATTTTGTCTTTGTCATTAAGCGACTGGTATTGTTGAAGGGTTATTGTTTCTGCTGAAATAGTTTTGGCATAAAGATACATCAAAGGCTTGGTTAGAACCAGCAATGATAATTCTGTGTTATTGACGCATTGAAAAGGCAGGATTATGATAATAACAGTTAAGATGAGAAGAATTAAAGGAGGGGCTTTCATCCTAATTTGATTATTCCGTATAATTAAGTAAGCGGATTAAACAGATAAAACATCCGCATGGGTGCTAAATCTATTTACTAAATTCTCTATAAGAGGTCTTCGCCGCTCTCAAGGCTTTCCTGAATTAGGTCAAGGTTTTCCAGAACGATACCGGTTCCCTTGGCAACGGCTGTTAATGGGTCTTCATCGACTTTAACGGGTATCTGAATTTCTTTAGAAATTGCTTTGTCTATACCTCGTAATAGTGAACCGCCGCCGACCATTGTTAATCCGTAATTTATCAGGTCAGCCGAAAGTTCGGGAGGAGTTTTTTCCAGTGTTTCCTTAATTGCTTCCATAATGGCGTCAATTGGTTTCTTGAGTGCTCCTCTGATTTCTTCAGAGTTAACGATTACTTTGCGTGGTCTGGCCGCAACTAAATCACGACCACCGACTTCCATAGTTAATTCTTTATCTAAAGGTGATGCGGCGCCGATGGTCACCTTGATTCTTTCAGCCATTTGTTCGCCGATGAGAAGATTATAAGTGGTTTTCATATGCTGGATGATAGCTTCATCCATTTCGTCTCCGGCCACTCGGATGCTCTTGAATGTAACGATTCCACCCAGTGAGATTACAGCGACTTCAGTTGTGCCGCCGCCGACATCAACAATCATATTGGCAATCGGTTCCTGGATAGGCATCCCGACGCCGATTGCGGCTGCGATCGGCTCGACAACCAAGAAAATTCTTCTGGCGCCGGCTCGTTCCGCAGAATTTATCACGGCTCGTTTTTCTACCGTTGAAATACCAGAGGGAATGGAAATTGCCACGCGTGGTCTTATCAGCTTCCAGCCTTTATACATCCTGACTTTCTGGATAAAATAGCGGATTAATGCTTCAGCTAAATCAAAATCTGATATCACGCCGTTTTTTAAGGGACGGACCGCAGAGATGCCACCCGGTGTTTTCCCGAGCATTTCTTTTGCTACATTACCGACCGCCTGGCCGTTAAGCAGGACCTTATTTGTTCCTTTATGCACCGCGACAACAGATGGTTCTGAAAGAATTATTCCTTCGCCTTTAACACAGACCAGGGTATTACAAGTCCCCAAGTCGATTCCGATATCTGTTGATAGCATACCCATTAGATCATCTATAAAATTAGCCATTTTCTCCTCCTTATTTTAATAACCATATCGGTTTTTTAGCATGGAAACTTGAGAAAAATAATATCACCAGTTATCCCTAGCCGTAAAGCCCGATAAGGATGCCTCAAATGGGCAGGCTATACTATTTCCCGCTTTCAACCGGTGTCTCGATATTTTTTTCCGGCACTGAAATAATCCCCCCGAAAGTAACGCCGTAATAGTGATTTAATTCATGTGCCACCATATAAATAGCTAAAACTATGAAAATAACGGAAATAATTAACAGTAAACTGAAAATATTACTTTTAGGTTTAGGTTCACCAATTTGTACCTGATGCATTGCTTGTGACTCTGATATGGCTTGTGAATCAGATATAGGTTGTTCTTCTTCGGATACGGGTTGTTCCTCCTCAGATAAGGGTTGTGGCTCCTCAGATAATGGTTGCGGCTCCTCAGATATGGTTTGCGCATCTGATATCGTTTGATCTGGAGAAATTTCTTCTATGAGTTGTTCTTGTTCTATTGGTTGAGTTTCATTTATTTCTTCTTGCATAAAATAAGCCCCCGTTTTTTATTTGTATTGTATTATAATAGATATTTCCGAATGGAATTTGTCCAGTAATTAAATAAGAATTTTTAATCAAAAACTCAATACGTAAACAGATATAGCAGATAAATCAGTTTACTGCAATTAAGAAGACGTTATTAGGTTCCTGAAATGAAGCGAGATTCTATGAAGCAATTTCTTATTTAAAAATCGGTTGTTATTGATTGCTTTCTGGGCATCGGTCCGGGCAAGTTTAAGAATATTGAAATCAATTGCCAGATTAGCAATTTTGAATTCCGGCAATCCGCTTTGTTTGATGCCCAAGAATTCGCCTGGGCCTCGGATTCTCAGGTCTTCTTCGGCAATCCTGAAGCCGTCATTAGTTTCTTCCATTATTTTAAGCCTTTGCTCTGCTTCAGGTGTGGTGAAATCTCCGAAAAGTAGGCAGTAAGATTGATGAGCGCCCCGCCCGATTCTGCCCCTAAGTTGATGTAATTGCGCCAGGCCATAACGTTCGGCATGTTCTATCACCATCACCGAGGCATTGGACACATCTATGCCTACCTCAATTACTACGGTTGATACCAGAATATTAATTTTTCCATTCCTGAAATCCTGCATTATCTTTTCTTTCTTTTTATCGACCATAGCGCCGTGTAATACAGCCACATTACATTCGGGGAATATTTTTTCCTTGAGATATTTAGCCATAGTCGTGGCTGATTTCAGATTGGTTCTGTATAATTGCTGCTGTGTCTGGGTAGTTTCGGGCGAATCTTCGATTAAAGGATAGACGAAATAGACCTGCCGACCTTCCTTAATTTTATGCCTGATGAAATCAAAGGCGCTGGACATTTTAGTTGAAGGTCTTAGAATCGTCCGGACCGGCATTCGGCCCGGCGGGAGTTCGTCAATCGTGGAAATATCCATATCGCCGAAGGCGGTCAGCGCCAGGGTGCGTGGAATAGGTGTTGCGGTCATTATCAGGACATGGGGATTCTCGCCCTTGCTTCTTAAATCAGCCCTTTGCATTACCCCGAATTTATGCTGTTCATCAATAATCAAAAGCCCCAGTTTTTTGAAAACCACATCCTGCTGAATCAGTGCATGCGTTCCGATGACCAAATCAACCGCGCCCCGGTTAAGAATCTCACGCGTCATGCGGCGCTCCTTGGTTTTAAGGCCGCTCGTTAGAAATAATATTCTGACTTGTGAACCTTCCAGCAACTTGGATATAGTCCGGAAATGTTGTTCGGCTAATATTTCGGTCGGTGCCATCAGTGCTGCCTGCAATCCGTTGCCGATGGCGGTTAAAATCGCATACACCGCCACAATCGTCTTGCCTGAACCGACATCACCTTGCAATAACCGGTTCATTGGATAATCAGCCAGTAAATCAGACCTGATTTCATTAATGACCTTTTCTTGGGCGCGGGTCAGTTGAAACGGAATCCGTTTACGGATTCGTTCATCTAACTGCGGAGAAATCTTAAGACGGTGTTTGACTGAGGTCTTCTTTATTTGATAATGTCTTAATTCTAATGCTAATTGAAAAAGAAATAATTCGTCATAAACCAGATATTGACGGGCTTTTTCTATAATCTCCTGTGAATCCGGAAAATGGATTTGTCCCAGCGCCTGGCTTAATGAATTCGAAGTTATGAGTTCTGAGTTGGGAGTGTTTTGAATTCCGTATAGGTGCTGGGTCAGTTCATTGACTAAATGCAGATATAGAGGTAGGCAATTTTTGATAATCCGGCGCATGAATTTCTGAGTCAAGCCCTCGGTCAAAGAATAACAGGGAATGATGCCCTGCGTATGAAGCGGCGAGAAATTATCTATATTCTTCTCCGGAATGATTTCGTATTCAGGCGAACTCAATTGAAGATGCTTGTAAAACTTCATTTTACCGGATAGGATTACGGTCTGGCCCTTAGAAAAGATATTCCGCAGATATGGCTGGTTAAACCAGGTCGCAGACAAATGACCCGTCTCGTCGCTCAGAACAATCTCAAAAATATTCTTAAGGTATTTAGTGCGGTAATATGAGATAGCCGTGATTTTACCTCTAACCGTAATCTCTTCGTTAGAGATAGCGTTATTGACCGCCTCTCTAATCTTCTTTATCTGGCTACGGTCTAAATATTTACGGGGCAGATGAAAAAGAAGGTCATAGATATTACTGATACCGAGGTGTTGGAATAATTTAATTCTCTGAGGACCGACCCCATTAAGATATTGAACTGAATCAGTCAGCTTTTTCATTATAATTCTGTAACCGCAGATTATACGGATTATTGTACCCGTATCGGCGTTTAATCCCTGCTCCGCTCTTGCTTGAGCGAGGCGAACGATAAATCAGCGGTTGTCTTTTATACTTTTCCAAGTGATTTTGTATATCAAATCATTTATAACCGAGCAAGAAAAATAGAAAACCTTCTTGGCACATATCAGCCATATTAAACATGGAAATGGGTGGACGAAACATTATGGATGTGGCTTAATATAAGGCATAGATGGTAATTCAAGACCTAAAAAAACGTAACTCTATGGGTTGAAATAGAAAAACCTGTTTAACCAAGTAGGTAAACAGGGACTTGGACAAGACATGTAAGGGATATGCTTTTTTCTCTAATCCCCCTATTTCCTCCTTTGCAAAAGGGGGATTTAATAATTCTTGTAAATGTCTCTTAAAAGGCATTGTTGAAATGATTGGTTTTCTTTAAATGTCAAACCTGCCTGATGGCAGTCAGGTTTGGATGAGGAATGCTATTAACTATTATTTGCTACTTTTTGAGTATTGAATGGTACAGTATTGTCTTTGAGTATATTTGAATCCAATGCCAGAATGGACGTTTTTTTCTGGATAGATGACCAGATAAATCCGAGATTGCGGAATTCACCGATTGATTCAAAGCCGACCATTCTAAAATCATCGATTTGAGCCTTGTTATTTTTCATTAGGAAAAGACGTCTATTTGAGTTTTCGTTTTGGTAGGTGTATGAGCCCCGTAATACAATATCATCCAGTCCGGAGGGGCGAGGCTCGTCTGAATGGGTGGCAGTGAATTTTTCAGTAATACCGCCACCTGTAGGCGGTGGGTAGCCATCGAATATTTCGCCCATAGATACTACGGGTGTTCCTTCTAAATTAAGGACATTGATGTTATAAGCGCCTTGATAATGGGTTTCTTTGCCGATGATATTCAGTGCGGCGATTTTACCCTGCTCTACTGCATTGGGCCAGATTGCCGAAATAGTCTTTTCTCCGGTGATATAATCAAATGTTTCTGCCACGTCGCCGGCCGCATAGATATCTGGTACGCTCGTTTGCATCCTGGTATCTACCACAATACCCTTATTAGTCTTAATCTCGCTTTCATTAAGGAACCACATATTCGGTTTTACTCCGACCGCAACTATGACCATATTAACCGGGATATTATCTCCATTTTTCAGGACAACTGATTTCACCTTGTCTTTTCCCTTGATTTCCACCACCTCGGTTGAGAGTTTGAATTCAATGGTTTTTTCGCCGTTATCTGTGGGCAAGGAACTGATTTTCTGATGAACCAGATTAATAAAATCCGCATCCAGCATTCGGGCTAAGATACGGTCAAGCATTTCAAGGATAACAACCTCTATTCCTTGTTTTCTGAGTGCCAAAGCGGTTTCAATGCCGGTAAATCCGGCGCCGATAATGGCTATCTTCCCATTAGTTTTGCCTTTGGACGATATTATCTTCTCGTACCTGAGGTAATTTTTGATTCTTCGAGTGTTGCTTAATGTATCTACACAGAATACACCTTTTTTGTCAATACCCTGTATGGGAGGTTTTACTGGAACAGAGCCGGTGGCAATCAGCAGTTTGTCATAAAAGAATGTTTTGCCGTTTTTGAGGGTAACACATTTTTTAGCCGGGCTGATTTTACAGACAGAGCCCCCCCAGAACGCCTGAACTTTATTCTCCTTAAAGAACTTTTTGTCCAGGCGGGCTAATCTTTTATAGGGAATATTAGCTGAAATCACATAGGGCAAGGCGCAGGGTGAATAAGTTGTTTCCCGTTCTGATGAGATAAGAGTGATATTTAGTTCTTTATCCGGGTCGTTCTGGCGGATAGTCTGAACCGCCGAAATTCCTGCCGCACCACTACCGATAATTATTATTTTCATTCTTTAAGGATTAACCACAGAGGCATCCTTCTTCTGGCGGGATAAACTCCAAGCACAGAGAAATCTTTGCGTCCTTTGTCCCTCTGATGGGATAAATGTTTTCGTGGTGAATATTTAATTATGTCATTGTTACGATTGAGCGTAACGATTCGCCTTTGCGCAGGGTGTCGAAGGCATCATTAATCTTATCCAGCGGGAATTTGTGGGTGACCAGAGGTGCAACCTGAATTTTCCCGATACGAGCCATTTCTATCAGACGGGGATAATCCACCGGTCGGCAGCCGAGCGAGCCGATGACTTCCATCTCAAAGAACATCATTTTTGCCGCAGAGAGCGTGATATCTTTATCAGTATAACCGACTATGCAGAGCCGGCCGCCTTTTTTCAAAGAGTTATAAGCCGTGGTCATAGTTGTAGGATTACCGATTGCCTCAAAGGCAATGTCAACACCACCGCTGGTTAATTTTCTGATGTCTTTGGTTACATCAGGTGTTTTGGAAGCATTGAATATGTATGTTGCGCCGAATTCCTTAGCCCAATCCAATTTTTTGTCAATGATGTCAACCGCAATGACTGTGGCGCCGCAAGCCGCACTTAATTGAACGAGATTTATGCCCACACCGCCGCAGCCGAAGACGGCGACAATATCACCCGCTCTTACCTTGCCCCGGTTTTTAACGGCATGATAAGGCGTGGAAATGGCATCAGCAATAATACAGCCTTCTGCCAGAGGTATTTCCTGAGGTAGGATAAAGACATCTTTGGCCGGCGCCTTGACGAATTCGGCGTAACCGCCGTCAATATGATTGCCGAACATAATCATTGTCTTGCAGATGTTTTCGCGGCCGATACGGCAGAATTCACAGGTTCCGCATGTTAGCACTGCCGGTAAAAGAACCCGGTCATTGATTTTAAGGTTCTTGACGTTGGCGCCGATTTCGGCAACCGTACCGGATATTTCGTGTCCGAGGATAAAAGGCGGTTTCTTGAAAGTGGGGACTCCATGGTCAATATAATGAAGGTCGGTATGGCAGACACCACAGGCAGCGACTTTTATCAAGACTTCGTCGGCGTTTATTTGAGGCTTAGGATAATCTTCTATTTTTAACGGCTGTTTTGGACCATAAAATATTGCTGCTCTCATAAAATTATTCCTTCTAAGAAAAGATTAACCACACCCCGATGGTGGGCTCACCGCAGGCGGCACAAATAACACAAAAGAATAAATTTTATTCTTTGTTCCTCTGATGGGATAAATGTCTCTGTGGTGAAAATTACTTTAAATCATTCCTTATGTACGGTAATAGATTATTTTTTGTCTGCTTTTGTTTTAGACGCAACGGCTTTATCCTTTGTTGCGGAAGGTTTGGCTTCCGATGCCGATTTGGCTCCGGCCGTAGCCGTTTTAGCGCCGGAAACCTGGGTGGCACCCGGTGTTGCTGCTGTGTCTGTAACTGCACCAGCAGCTGGTGTCTCAGCGGTTTCTTTCTTAACCTTTTTCGCACGGGTAAGGATATTCCGCAGTTTAGGAAGCCCAAAGACCGAGGATTTGTCCTCGAATTTTCCGTCTTCTATCAAACGCTGCAGTCTTTCGCTTCTGCTTAGGACGTTGCGATGACGTCTCAGTTTTTCGCGTAAAACAAGACTCCTATGAATTGACATATTTATTTTTCTCCTAATTCTACAGCCTGTAAATTTTTAAAGGCATAGTGTAATTGTTTTAAGTGAGAGTGTTCTTTCTTTGCTTCCTCTAATGAACGGTATTTGCCTGCATAGATAACAATGCATGAACTATTTTGAATTCGTTCTTTTCTGGTGAAAACACCGCTGATATTTTTGTCCATAAGGAATGTCAGTCTTTTATTGCAGGAGCTTTGACCCTCAGCATTGTCTTTATAATAAATCAGCATATTAGACCAGAAACGATTAGTTGCTGTGATGGTATTATTATTGGTATCAGTGGTGCTTGGAGTAGGAATCGTCGGTTGTTTATCTTGGGATGGCAGAACGAATATAAGATAAGCCACGATAATTAATGCGGCAACAATGACTGTCGGAATGAAAAATTTACTATAATTTATTGGTTTTTTCTTTTCCTGTGTCTGATAACGAGCCGTTTTATCAGGTGTTGAGGGATGACCGAAAGTTTGTTCTTTAGATTTTGCAAGAGGGTGAAAACCTTTAATATTGGTCGGGAAGGGCATCTTCAGTTTTGGATAAGCCTTAGAATTAACCAAAGGCTGTGAATGATAAGGAATCGGAGCAGACTCTGAACTTGACGGTGCAGTATGAGTCGCAACTTCTTCTTTAGTAGCATAAGGCGATGTCGAGTTTAATTTAGATTTGTTAGTTCTAAGTAATTCGAAAAGTTCTGGTTTATCTTTTCTCATAAACATGTTTTTACTCCTTGTAATACCGAAATCTTAATACATTATATTATATTAACAAATATTTTTATGTCAATAATTAATATAAACATGGTAATTTTATAGAAAATACAAAATATGTTATTCGCTTATTTGATATCTAACATTCTCCGGATTGATTTTAATGCCGATTCGGCAATCTTCTCGGGTACGGTTATTCTATAGACTGAATCTTCCAGCGACCACATGATTTTTTCCAAGGAGTTAAGCTTCATATTCGGGCAATCGGCAAAGTCTGAGGCGGTAATAAAAGTCTTGTCAGGGTTTTCTTTTTTTAGGCGATGGAGCAGTCCTATTTCCGTGCCGATAATGAATTCTTTGTCTTTGGATTCCCGGCAATACTTTAAAGTTTCGCTGGTTGAAGCGACTTTATCAGCCAGCGCAATCACCTCGGTAGTGCATTCCGGATGGACCACGACACGCGATTGAGGATATATTTTTTTTCTCTTCCGGACATCTTCAGCTAGGATTCTTTTATGAGTCGGGCAATAACCGTGCCAGAGAATCGTATCCGCTTGACGGCCGGTTTGCGAATTTACATAATTGCCCAAATGCTGGTCTGGAATAAAGATGATACGTTTTTCCTTGGGGATGCCTTGAACGACTTTAATGGCATTGGAAGAAGTGCAGCAATAATCGCTTTCAGCCTTAATCTCCGCACTGCTGTTGATATAAGTAACTACCACGGCATCCGGGAATTGCTTTTTCAATTCCAGTAATTCCCTGACGGTAATCATATTAGCCATAGGACAACCGGCGTGCAGGTCGGGTATCAGGACTGTTTTATCGGGGCAGATAATCGCGGCAGTTTCAGCCATAAAATCGACACCGCAAAAAACTATAATCTTGGCATCATTGTTTTGAGCTGCCTGTTGGGCTAAACCTAAAGAATCACCTACGTAATCAGCAATATCCTGGACTTCAGGAAGTTGATAATTGTGTGCCAGGATAATGGCATTTTTATCTTTTTTGAGTTGTTGAATCCGAGCAATTATTGATGGCATAAATATTGTAGAAATTATATATTAAACTATTATAAGAAACAATATATTGCGGTCAAAAGAATTGAGCAAGTTATATGCAGAAAGTTTTCGGTAAAGCACTTAATGAAAAGTATTTTTTCACTTTTCTTGAATGCGGGTTACCTGTTTTTGTCGTACCCAAAAAAGGAATCAATGAGAAAATAGTCCTGATAGCGGTTAATTACGGTTCAATAGATAATTCATGGCGTCAGGCGGCAAGGAATGAATTGATAACTATGCCGGAGGGCATTGCCCACTTTTTAGAGCATCAGCAATTCAAAAAAGAAAGCGGCGATATCACAATGGAATTCGCTCGCTATGGTTCATCTTATAATGCGTTCACTAGCTACCAGACAACCACCTATTATTTTTCCGGCACAGATTATTTTACTGAGAATTTAGACGTTCTGCTCAGGTTGTTATTCACTTCATATTTTCACAAGGACAGCGTGGAAAGTGAGAAATTAATTATTGAACAGGAATTACGAATGTATGCCGATATGGCTAATGTTAGAGTGTACGAGAATTTGATTAGAAATCTTTATCAAAAGCATCCGGTTAGAATATCGATTGGCGGAACGGTTGAAAGCGTTCGGAATATCAATCAAGAAATGCTTTATGAATGTTATAGAACATTTTATCAGCCGTCTAATATGGTGGCGGTTATTTGCGGTGATGTTCAACCACATCAGGTTATTTATCAATTAGAGCAGACGATGGATAAATTGTATCCTGTAAAAAATATATTTCAGAAAAAGTCTGATGATAGTCCGGTAAAAGCTGATTCTGAAATTATTCGCAACATTCCTGATGAACCTGACGATATTCAGAATCGTTCTACCATAGAAAAAATGCCGCTGAGTATTTCCAATCTTCTTATGGGGTACAAAGAGACCAAAACCGGGTTTGAAGGAATGCCTTTGCTTAAACAGAGTATTATTACGGATATTTTGCTGGAATTAATTTTTAGCAAGAGTTCTAAATTATTCTCTAAACTGTATGAGGAGAAATTAATTGATGATAGGTTTGGTTGTTCTTATAGCACGCAAAAAACCTTTGGATTTACCGTCATTTCCGCTGATACAGAACAGCCGGAAATACTTTATCGAAGAATTATCGATGAATTGAAGAAGGTGTTTCAAAAAAAACTGTTTAATAAACGTGCTTTGGAGCAGCAGAAACGGAAATTAATAGGTAAATTTGCTTGGGTATTTAACTCGCCCATGGCCATTGCCTCTTTATTCGCCGGCTACTATTTTAATAAAATTATTACTGTTTCTGATTACAAGCAGGTATTCAATACGCCGCAAATTGTCAGTAGAATTATGATGAAAGATATAGAGGAAAGATTTGAGAAACACTTTAACGATAAATACCACGCGTTTTCTATTATCAAACCGCTTTAAACCGTTCAATAAAGTCATCCGAAAATCTTTGGACTTTCATATCCTTGTTAACCATGGCAATTTTGGTTTTACCCGTAACGAGGAGTTTATTATTAACTTTAGATGATTTGCCTGATAAATATATTTTATACCCGAAGGTAACAGAAGCATAAGAAATTTCATCAATGAATGTTTCGACTCTAATTATATCGCCATATCGGGCTGGTGATAGATAAGAAACCTCAGCCCGGACTATGACAAATATAATTCCGGATTGTGCCATTGCTGCCGGGTCAATACCGCGTTGGTTCATATATTCGGTTCTGCCTCGTTCAAAATATTTCAGGTAATTGGCGTGATAAACGACACCGCCTGCATCAGTATCATCATAATAGATTTTAATTTCCATATAGCATTGCTCCTTTTCAAGAAGGTAAATCCAGTTAGATACAGGGCACGTCTTTATCGTGACTGTAAATTATCTCTAACAGGGTAAATATCCGATATAGCGTAATTGTCTGTATTGTTCTTTATAATCTGTACCGTAACCCACAACGAATTTGTTAGGAATGATAAAACCGCAATAGTCTATTTTTATAGGAATGATTCGTCTTGAGGGTTTATTTAAAAGGGCGCATAACTTTATACTCCGTGGTTTTTGGCGTTTTAATTTGTTTATTATGTGGCGAGCGGTTAATCCTGTATCAATAATATCGTCAATGATAATAATATCCTTATTCCTGGCAGAAAAATCAATATCCATAATAATTTTTATTTTGCCGGATGATTGAGTGGATTGATTGTAAGAAGAAACTCTCATGAAATCGCATCTAACCGGAATAGTTAAATGCCTTATCAGGTCGGCTGTAAAAACAAAGGCACCGTTAAGGATGCTGATTAGGAATGGTTGTTTATTTGTATAATCTTTAGAAATTTGTTTGGCTAGTAATTTTACTTTCCTTTGAATCGAATTAGCCGAAATCAAAACCGGCATTCTCATGATTATTTAATCCCCGATTAGGATTCAAGTAACTAATCGATTTGAATCTTTGTTTACAATAATTCTGACAGGCGGAACTATTCAACGGCCTTTAATACTTGAGAAAATAGTTATAACATCAAATATTATTGAACCCGTGAAACATAAACATCGTGGAATTTTTTTAATGCTTCATGTTCGATTTGTCGGACGCGTTCCGCTGATATTTTTAATCTTTTTGCGATCTGCCGTAAAGTCAAAGGTATTTTTTTATGGTCTAAACCGTAATGCATGCTCAGGATAGAGGATTCCCTTATGCTTATGGTAGATAAATATCTCTGAATTGCTTTTCTATCTGCCTCCTCAAGTAAATTATTGTCTACCGGCAATGATTTTTCATCAGAGAATATATCAATTTCTTTTGACGTTATACTGGGATATGAAACTTGTTTTGGATAATAGCGAAACCATAAATAACTCTTAAAGAAACGAATGAAATGAGATGTGAGTTTTAGTTCATCAATGATTTCATTTTCATAAGGCTTGCGTCCTAATTTCTGAGATAGCTTTGAACTTGTTTTTTTCCATTTAGTAATGATATCTATCAAGGAAGCTGGCAGATGAACGGGTTTACCCGAACTTTTAATCGCGCGCCTAATAGATTGCAATATCCACCATCTTGCATAAGTAGTAAAACGATAGTTTTTATAAGGATTAAATTTATCAACAGCATGGATTAAACCGAGATTCCCTTCTTCAATAAGATCTAAAAAAGGCATGCCTCGGTTTGAAAATGCACGGGCTATCTTTACTACTAATCTAAGATTAGCAAGAATGAGATGGTGTTTAGCCTTTTTATTGCCCCAATAAGATAACCCGGCTATTTTTCTTTCTTCGCTTTCAGTTAAAAGAGGAACCGTTTTTAACTGCGAAAAATAATCAGTTAAATCATGTTCTTGTTTGATAATTCTCATAATTAAATTCAGTTAGCCGATATTACATTCGTAACTTAACGGCTAATAAAGAATTCTTTTATTTTTTCCGTTACATATACCTGCATTTTTTCTGTTAATTCGGGGTATATGGGCAATGAAAGCACGCTCAACGAAGATTTTTCAGACTCCGGAAAATCACCTTTTTTATAGCCTAAGTAATTAAAGCATTGCTGTAAATGTAACGGTAGCGGATAATATATTTCACAGCCTATCTCATTCTTTTTTAGGAAAGCGCAGAGTTCGTCTCTAAGTGATGGTACTTTTTTTGAGAGGATTCTAATAGTATATTGATGGTAAATATGATTACGACCCGATTTAGTTATCGGAAGAGATATGTAATCCAATAATTTAGATTCCTTTAAAAGACGGTCATAAAATCCGGCGCGTTCCGAGCGTTCCTGATTCCATTGTTCGATATATTTTAGTTTTACTCGCAGAATTGCCGCTTGCATTGCATCCAGACGGCTATTTAAGCCGATATACTGATGATAATACCTGTTTTTGCCACCATGGACTCTCAGACATTTTATCAGTTTAGCCATAGATGAATCATTAGTTGTAACGAAACCACCATCACCCCAGCCACCCAAGTTTTTTGTAGGATAAAAAGAAAAGCATCCTAATTCCGTCATAGTTCCTGCTTTGCAGTTTTGAGAGGTAGAACCGGTTGGTAATGAATAAACTGCGCCTATTGCCTGAGCCGCATCTTCTATAACCGGTATTTTATATTCCCTACCGATAGATATAATCTCTGACATATCAGTACATTGACCATAAAGATGAACAGGAATAATAGCCTTAACATGTTTATATGAAGCCAAGGCAGAACGAATTTTTATCGGATTGATATTATATGTATCCGGCTCTATATCCACGAAGACAGGTTTAGCGCCTAATCGGGCAATGGCACCGGCTGTGGCAAAAAATGTAAACGGGGTTGTGATAACTTCATCTCCCGCGCCTACATTTAAAGCCATTAAAGAAATCAATAAAGCATCGGAACCGGAAGCTACTGTAATTGAATGTTTTACGCCCAAATATTTCGACAGCTCTTCTTCTAATTTTTCAACTATTGGCCCAAGGATGAAATGCTGGGATTTTACTACATCGTTTAATGCCGAATTTAATTCATTTTGTATCTTGGAATATTGAGATTTGAGGTCTAATGAAGAAACTTGCATAAAAATATCTAATTTTTAATTGAAGCTTTAAAAAGCAAAACCCGTTAGAGATAGTCCCGACAGAAATTAGTCAGGACGTAATACCATCCCGCTATTATATCTGAATTCTAAAATATAAAACTAACTTATTAAACAAATGGATATGATAACAATTATAGATATATCTCTAAAGGGTCAAGAAAAATAACATGATTTAACGGATTAAAACCTAATTCCCGGTTGAAAATATATGGGTTCGCCGTCCCGCTTAGCTGTGGCGACATATGAAATCAGTGTTCTGCTACGGTTGTAAAATTCCAGATAGTACCGGTAATGGTTCCACCGGCATTCCTGGAATCAATTCTCCAGTAATATGTAGTGTTATAACTCAGTGTATTTGGGGTATAACTCGTGTCGGTTTGATTGCCAATAAACATTCCCGGACTGCTTGTTCCGAGATAGACATCATAAGATGTTGCACCCTTTGCTGCAGTCCACTTTAATTGCCGGGTGATTGGAATACCTGTTGCACCATTAGCTGGACTGGGTGTAGTTACCTGTACAGGCGGTGCTCCGGATAATGCAGTATTAAAAACCCAGACGATGCCAATTGTTGTTCCAATAGCGTTCTTTGAATCAATCCGCCAGAAATACACGGTGTTATTAAGCAGTATACCGGGGTTGTAAGTTGTGTCGGTCCGATTGGTAATAAATGTTACGGGCCAGGAAGCTCCGAAATAGATATCATAAGAGGTTGCGTCACTTGCTGCAGCCCAAGAAAGTAAAGTGGTGTTGATTGACACACCTGTTGTTCTATTGCTTGGATTTGGTGTAGTTACCTGAGCAGCTGATGGTCCGTATGTGATGATAATCAGGCCGTTGCCGGTCTGAAAGCCCTCCGCATACGAAGTGTCAGTTCCTGCGGAATAACCCGAACCGCCGCCGCCGGCGCTGCTGCCCATGCCGCCGATGGCGCCGCCGCCGCCGCCACCGCCGTAATAACCGCCGCCGCCGCCACCACCGCAGTAGAGGTCGCCGCTGCCGCTGTTGCCGCCGACGCCAATGGTACCGTCGGTGCCGGTGCTATAGCCGCCTGCGCCACCGGCGCTTTGGGTGCCGCCGTCGCCACCGGTGCTGCCGAGGGAACCGATGCCACCTTGTCCGCCGGCGACATAGCCGCCGTAGCCGCCGCCGGAGTAACCGCCGCCGCCGCCGCCGCCGGCAACAACGACACGGTTACTGAGAGCAGTACCCCCTTGACGGATGTCTGAAGCGCCGCCGCCGCCCCCGCTGGCATAGGTTCCAGCGCCGCTGCTGCCACCGCCATTGTAGCCGCCGCTACCGTTCCGGCTACCCTGACCTCCGACATAGATATAGAGTATCTCTGTAGGCTTGACTGCAAGCGTTGTCTGCACCTGTGCCCCGTTGCCGCCATCGGAATCGGCGGTGTAGCCGTTGCCGCCTTGAGCGCCTCTTACATCCACTTTGATTGTGGTCACACCTGTTGGCACAACCCATTTCTGCTGGCCGCCAGTATAGTTAAAGGTAAGGGGAGATGCTGTTGGTGCGGTAGTAAAACTCCACATATCACCGGTAGTAGTTCCCGCGGTATTCTTTGAATCAATCCGCCAATAATATATGGTTTTATTAGTTAGTGCACCTGGTTTGTATGTTGTACTTGTAGTAGTTATAACAAATTGTGGTGTCACAGATGTGCCGAAATAAACATTATAAGAAGCAGCGCCACTTGCCGCACCCCAACCGAGTTGTTGGGTGAGTGGAACATTAATTGCTTTATTAGATGGTGAAGGTGAGGTTACCTGAGCAGGTGGAGTTTCAGTTGGTGCGCTGCTTACACCGCCATCGTAACTGCCGCAAGCAATTAAACCCATAACCGTGATAATTCTTATCAATAATCTTTGCATATTCATCTCCTTTTTACTCGTCGTTAGTCCCAGAGGGTCATTGAGCGAGTTATTCCGACCGTAGCGCCTGACTCTCTGCGGGATTCGCTAATGTTTGGTGTTTTCTTTATTAGTAGGTATTTACGCATACCCTATTTGACACAATTCTGTCAAGGAAAATAGCCACAGATTCCACAGATTAAATCTGTCCTTATGAGCGCCCGATCCAATAGAGCGTATAATTTATATTTAGGTCTAAATTTTACCGATTGAATTCAATCTGTGTAATCTATGGTTTTATTTTAAGAGCAAAGTAGAAGATTGCTGGAAGATTTCTTCTACGGTTATCGATTCCATACATATCGGATTATTGCATTTTCGCTTCCGGCAAGGACTGCAGGATATTCCTTTTTGAGCGGCACTGATAATAACCGGTTTAGTACTTCTTGTTTTATCGGATGCAGTTTTCTGATTGCTACTCTGTGCCATAGGCAGATCCGCCTCTGGCGGATAGGTTGCCGGAGAATAAGGCCCGTAGATAATCGGGTCTTTTGGTCCGTAAAGACCGATTATGTTTATTCCTAATAAATTCGCTAAATGCAAAGGAGCGGAATCGCTGCCAATAAATAACAGTGCATGTTTAATCAGAGCGGCAAATTTGTTAATGGAAATTGCTTCATCTATTATTAATGGTTTATGTTTCATCCGCGCAGAAATGGATTCAGCCAACTTTTTTTCCTTGCCGCTCCAGGAAATAATACAACAAATATTCAGAGACTCGATAAGCCGGTCTGCTAATTGGGCATATTTTTGGGGATGCCAGCGTTTAAATATCCCGAATTCACTTGTCCCCGGATGAAGTATAACTACCGGTTTTTCTTGAGGGTTATGCACAGAAAGGAATTTATCAATATAAAGTTCATCCGGTTTTGTAAAAGGAGGCGGTATCTTACTCCACTCCAGGATATTTATATCCAACCCGAGACTTTTTAGTATATAAAGGTTTCTTTCCACGCGATTCATTCTTTGGTCAGGCAAATTAATTTTATAATTAGTAAATAATGTATTACATTCTTTGGCCGGTTTTATGCCGATACGTGTGGTCGCGCCGCTTAAAGAAGCAACTAAACCGCTTTTAAGATTACCCTGGAAGTCGATTGCAACATCGAATTTGGACTCACGAAGTTTACGAATAAGACTTAATGCCCGGCTGATTCGGTTACCGCTGCGTCTCTTTAGAATAAAAACATTATCCAGATACGGATATCCTAAAAGCAGGTCTTTGGCTTTATCTTCTACTACCCAGCTGATATGACTAAGGGGGAAATTGTGTTTCAAAACCACCAATGCCGGAATGGTATTAATGACATCTCCTATTGCGCTCAGCCGAACTATCAGAATTTTGTTGAATTTCAGTGCCATAATTTTAAGATATTGATTAATAAAGAATATAAGAATTATAATACCTAAACCCAAAAGGTAAAGCAATGTTAGAATTAAAGAATATTTACCCTGATTTGATTATACCCTCATATTTTCATATCAACGAATCGCACAAGGAATGGCGGATAATTCATCATGATTATGAATCAGGCGTTAATTCTTTATTTGATGGAAAAATAGATGTTCCTTCCGCTCCGATGGGCGAGGCTCGGCCTTTCGGGCGTCAACTCGCAACAACAGTGAAAGGGCGGGGCGAATATATCGTTGCCCATATAAAATCAGCATCTGGTCAAAATGAAGAGGTTATCATGAAAACATATAAACGAGGCGGGTTAACCGCTTTGTTTTTACCCGATATATTTAATGATGCCAGAAGACCGTTAAATGAATTGGTTTTAACTGAAAAAGCGCGGGTTAACGGCGTATCAGTTTCTGAAATATTGGGCATTCAAATAAAATGGATTACACCTTTTTTATTCAGGGCAAAGATAATATCCAAGAAAATACCGGATACGATAACTTTAGAGGATTTCATTCTGTTTTTATTAAAGAATTACAAAGATAAATATAGCGAGCTATATCAAAAGAAAAAAAATCTTATTGAATCTATAAGCCGGGCGATTGGACAACTTCATCAGGTTGGGATATATCATAGCGATCTGAATATCCGCAACATTCTGATTCAATCTCCGGAAGGAACAATAAAGACCTATATTATAGATTTGGATAAATCCTATTATGAACAACCGTTGTCGTTTGATAAACGGGTCGATAATCTGATAAGATTGAATCGTTCCCTGGAAAAAATGATTTTTAAGTTTAAATCGCTTAATATAAATAATATCGTTACTTATACCGACCGTTTATTGCTTCTTGAAACATGCTTTAATGAATTATCATTAGGTGGAAAAGATCAAAAACGTTCGGTTACAAGCAGATGTTTAAGGCACACACGTTTGCATAAATGGTGGTGGAGACTATATAGGAGCGGATAAAGAATATTACCAAGAAAAATAGCCACAGATTTCACAGATTAAATCAGAATAATCCGTGTAATCCATAGCTTTTATACTTTTCTATATTAAAAGGTTTTTATGAGAATGCCGCGAGGTATAATCGTTGTTTTTATAATAATATTAAGCATAAGCGGTTGTGTTTCTAATAACCAGAATTGGCGTATAAAAGAGACAGAGCACTTGATTATTTATTACAAGCCGGATTCATTGGCCGCTCGCGAGATTGATACGGCGGCTAAAACTTATGAGGAAGTCTGCAATCGGGCCATACAGATGTTGAAATCAACCGATACATTTAATAAAAAAATAAATTGTTACCTGCTGGAAACGATGCCTCAGTGGACCGGAAAGGTTTGGGGATATGCGGTTGGGTCTACCAGGAGCGTTTATTATTATTATTCTGACAGGAAAAAATTTATTTCAGCGCATGAAATGATGCATATATTGCTTAATGATATCAATACGAATGTTCCCAGCTCTCTGCAAGAAGGTGTCTGCCGGTTTTACGAAAAGAGAACCATAATAATGACAGATTTTCTGGAAACCATTGATACGAAGGAATATTCATGCGAGGTCTATAGATTAGCTAAATTCGAACCGCCCAATAAATGGACCGTAGAAAATGTATTTTCTTCACCGGTTATAGTAAATGAAGCGGAAGGCAACATTTCGGCGGCTTTTGTTTCTTTCTTGATAAATTATATGGGCGATGAATTATTTTATTATCTTTATCGTAAAGTTGATAGCGCGTCTTGGGAAAACGTTTTAACCACGACATTGCATCTTTCTGTTAACGAAATCAACCAGGCATTTCATAAATATGGCAAATCACTGAGAAATCCTTCTCCGGCTATTACTGAATATTACGGAAGGATTATTCCGCCTGAATGGGAAAAATAACCCGGCTTTTATCTGCATCTTGCCTGTCATAGAAGTAAGCATGGGCTGGGTTGGTGTAAAGCTTTATTTTCCATGATGGTATAGGAAATTGGATTAATATTAATCACCAAGATACGAAGAAAAGAACCCATTGATTTATTTTAGTGTCTTTGTGCCTTTGTGGCTAGGATTTTCCTTGCCTCATTAGGAATGATATGATATAAACCTAATTCATCAGGCAGGATACGGCACGCTGATAATTATGGAGTCAATCCGTGTCCCGTTTGAAATGGGTAAGAGAATAATGTATGTATAAAAGGATTTTGGTTAAGGTGCCTAATTGGCTGGGCGATGCAGTGATGAGCCTGCCTACTATTAAAGGTGTGCGGGCTCTTTTCCCTGAGAGTTATCTGGCGGTATTGGTCAAATCAGAATTGGAGGATTTATTCCGGCACGAGCCGGATATTAATGAGGTTATCAGTTACGAATCACGGCACGGCATCAAGAGTCTCAGCGCCGACTACAGAATGATAAAACAAATTCGGGGTAAGGAATTTGATCTGGCGTTGATTCTGCCGCGTTCGTTCCATTCCGCCTTGATAGGTTTTTTGAGTAAGATTCCGAATCGGATTGGATATGCCGGCGATTCAAGAAGTAAATTATTAACACAGACACTGCCGCGCACCAAAGAAAGCCTTACCCGGCATCGGGTCTATTATTTTCTTAATCTTCTGAATATCTGGGGAAGACCCGTGTCATTTTCAGCGCCGAGGATTACCATACCTAAAATAACAAGGGACTGGGTTGCTGATAATACCCGTAATATCAAGGACCATTTTTTAATCGGATTCAATCCCGGTGCTACCTATGGCTCGGCAAAGTGCTGGCTTTCGGAACGATATGTCCATTTAGCCAAAGATTTAATCAATAATAAAAAAGCGCGGATAATATTATTCGGCAGTCCGGCCGAAGAAAAATTGAATTTCGATATCGCTTCTAAAGTCAACCATCCTAATCTGCTGAATTATACCGGTAAAACCTCGATTACCCAGATGGCCGGTTTGTTATCATCCTGCAGGTTATTGGTTACCAATGATACCGGGACAATGCATGTTGCCGCGGCAGTAAAGACGTCGGTCGTGGCTATTTTCGGACCGACTGACCCGGTGACTACGCCGCCTTTCGGCAATAATCATACGATTATTCGCAAGGAAATCTCCTGCAGTCCCTGTCTCAAACGGACCTGTCCGACTGATCATCGGTGTATGAAATCTATTTCAGTAGGCGAAGTGTATAAAGAGTGCGAAAAATATTTATGACAGAGCAATTATCGGGACCGATTTCTGTTTGTATTGTTTGTTTCAATGAAGAAAACAATATCAGGCGGTGTTTGGAGAGTGTTAAGTGGGTGAAGGACTACGGCGGAGAGATAGTTATTGTGGATTCTTTCAGCGTGGATAAGACCGTTGAGATATGCCGCGAATACACCGATAAGGTTTTCCGGAACAAATGGCCCGGTTTTGTCAACCAGAAAAACCACGCACTTTCTTTAGCCAAGAATGACTGGGTTTTATCGGTGGATTCTGATGAGGTCATATCCGACCAGCTGCGTGATGCTGTTATTTCAGAATGGAAATCAGGCGATTATAAGGCATTTGACGGTTATCTGATGAAACGCCATACCTTTTATCTGGGCAAATGGATAAATCACGGCGGTTGGTATCCTGATTACAAGATACGTCTTTTCAGGAAGAGTAAAGCCATATGGGGCGGGCGCGACCCGCATGACCGCATCATTATGGAAAAATCAGCTGCCGCTAAAAAACTGAATTATGATATCATACATTACACCTACAAGAATATTTCCCATCAGATTAAGACCATAGACCGTTTTTCCGATGCCTCCTCAGAAGCGCTGCTGAACGAAGGCAAAACATTCTGTCTTTGTAATATCCTTTTTAGACCGCCTGTAAAATTTATTGAAACATACATATTGAAATTGGGATTTTTAGACGGGTTGGCCGGCTTTATTATTTCGGTCTCTTCTGCCTATTATGTCTTTATCAAGTATGCTAAAATGTGGGAGATGAGTAAGGTTAAGGCTGAGGTTAAGGCTGAGGCTGAGGTTGAGAATAAGGATAGTAATAAGGGTAAAGGATAATGTACGATACATTTGAGGCAATGCCGGTATGGCAAAAGGCGCATACTGTAGTTTTGAAAATATGGGAACTTACTGCTGCATTTCCTTCCGAGGAATTATATATTTTGGTTTCCCAAATCAGACGGTCAGTTTTGTCTATTTCAGCTAATATTGCTGAAGGTTTTGGTCGACATCACGCCTTAGATAAAATAAAATTCTATCTGAATGCCAGAGGTTCATTATACGAAACAATAAACCATTTACTTGTGGCTAAAGACTTAGGATATATTAATAACAAGACTTATTCCCTTACAAGAGAATTGTTAGAGGAAATTGCTGTTGAGTTGAATAAACTCATAAAAACTCTTCGTCCTAAATCTACTTCTTTGTCTTAACTTTAACCTTAACCTTAACCTTAGTCTTAACCTTAGCCTTAACCTCAACCTTATTATTATGCGAATCGCTTTTGTAATTTATAATTATTCAGAGTCAAAAGGAGGTGTGGAGCGTTACGCCTATCATCTGGCTGAATATCTGGCTAAAGAAGGCAACGAAATCCATATCTTCTGCCATCAGGCATTTGAACAGCCGAAATCAGACCGGATAATATTGCATACTGTCCCGGCTTTCCCTTTTTATCCGCCATTAAAATATTTCTTCTTTGCCAGGAATGTTGCCGGAATGCTTAAAGAAGATAAATTTGATATCATCCAACATTTCGGCAGGACTTATTATCAGGATGCCCGCCTGACCGGTTCTTCAGCCAGGCAGGTCTATCGGGTCGGAAGCGGCTGCCACTGGGAATATCTCAAACACCGGCATCCGTCAATGAAAAATATTTTCGGTAGAGCCATCCAGTATCTTAATCCGAGAAACCGGATTATTATGTCTCTGGAAAAGAAGAGTTTTGATTCCGGAGCATATAAGAAGATTATCTGCATCTCTAATAAAGTCAAAGAAGAAGTCCAGCGGTATTACCATATTCCTGACGAGGATATCAATGTTATTTACAACGGAATTGACCTTGCCCGTTTTAACCCGTCCGGCAAGAATAAATATCGTGCGGAAACCAGAAACGAATTAGGAATAACCGAAAATGAAGTAGTGCTTCTTTTTGTCGGCAGCGGTTTTGAGCGGAAAGGATTGAGATATGCCATAGAAGGACTTGCGGCTGTTCCTGAAAATCTCCGCGCCCCGTTAGAAAGGACCATAATTAGAGATAAAGATAAACATATTAGTCCTCACCCCGACCGAGAACTTTCTAATGCCCCTCGGGGTACAAGCGGGCTGAGAAGCTCGGAAAACTTGCTACTGCGCGCTAATATTAAACTGCTGGTAATCGGCAAGGGGAATGTGAACAAATATCAGGCATTGGCCAAAAGACACGGCATCGGAAATCAGGTATTATTCCCGGGCGCCCAATCCCAAATTGAACGTTATTATGCGGCAAGCGATATATTATTATTCCCCACGCTATACGAACCATTTGGCAATGTTTGCTTGGAGGCGATGGCAAGCGGACTGCCGGTGATTACCACGCGGATAGCCGGCGCATCGGAGATTATTAACAATGCCATAGACTCTTTTATAATAGACGAACCATCCGATACCAAAGCGATTGCGGAAAAGATTATCTTCTTACTTGATAAAGTCTGGCGTGAAAATATGGGCAAGGTCGCCTCGTTATGCGCTTCCAAATACTCTATGGAAAATAATTTCAAGGCGGTGAAAGAGGTCTATAATCAGAATTATTCAGCCCCACATACTTTACCGCCGAGACGCTGAGAACGCCGAGAAAAATAATTCCTCTGCGAACTCTGCGGTTAAATTATACTAACTACTTCATACTTTATACTACATACTATTAATCCGTGTAATCTGTGGCTGTTTTCCTTGACCCTGTTAGAAATGTCTGGTAACTAATCTCGTAAGCCTTTGAACTCTTGAACCATTGAACTCTTGAACCTTTGAACTTTAGTATATATGGAACAAATTAAATTAAACGCCGAGGTCTGGAAAAAAGTTTTTGCTTCACCTTTATTTCAGCAAGCCAGGATTTTATTTAAACGGATATTTAAAAGAAATATGGTATTTAGTGATTTTGATGCGATGGGTATCACACAGGATGAGTTTGATCACATTCGGGGACCATCTGAATCTTTTTCTTTCCCATTTTGCGACCTTATTTGGGAGACAAAGAAAGGGAAACTACGGTGTTTGAAATTAGCAAAACAATCCCGCGCACGAATTTTAACTACTCATAAGTCTGAGTTTTGTCCTTGTTATACAGGTTTGGTTGAGGTGTCTATTCCCATAATTGTTCGCAATAAGTATTGTGGCTGTGTCTCCACATATTGTGGACTACTTCTTCATAAACCCAACGAGACCGAATGGCAACAGATTGCAGAACGAGTAAAAAGTATGGGTGTAGATTTAGAACAATTGAAAAAAGCATACTTTGATATTACCCCTATCTCTAATGAACTTTTTGAGATAATGCTCAATTTTATAAATGTGACTGTAGAACAAGTTGTCAAAACCGCAATAGAAACTGAAGAACATACAAAGCGGATTAATGAATTAGAAAAGGCGCTTTATGAAAAATATCAGTTTGCTAATATCATAGGGCATAGTAAAGCGATGAGAGAGGTCTACAAACTTTTAGATAAAGCCATCACAACCGATTATCCGATAGTGATTCAGGGTGAGACCGGGACGGGCAAGGAATTAGTCGCAAAGGCGCTTCACTTTAACGGTCTGCGTAAGGCTAATTCCTTTATTACCGAAAACTGTGCCGCACTCGCCTCGGGAGTATTGGAAAGCGAACTCTTCGGGCATATCAAAGGCGCCTTTACCGGCGCTGATAAGGATAAAAAAGGGCTTTTTGAATTGGCAGATGGCGGCACACTCTTCTTAGATGAGGTCAGCATAATGGACCAGGAAATGCAGAAGAAACTCTTAAGGGCACTGCAGGAACGCGAGATTAGACCTGTGGGTGGAAAGAATCCCATTAAGGTAAATGTCAGAGTCATCTCCGCTACGAATCAAGACCTAAAACAATTAGTCCAAAAAGGTACCTTCCGGGACGACCTTTATTATCGATTAAATGTTATCACTATCAACCTGCCTCCGTTAAGAGAACGTCAAGAGGATATTCCGCTATTGGTGAACCATCTTTTAAACAAGGTCGTCCAGGAGACCAAGACCAAAAAGAAAACAGTGTCCGAAGAAGTAATGCGGTTATTCTTGGATTATCGCTGGCCCGGTAATGTCAGGGAATTAGAAAACGAGATTAAACGATGCTGTGCCTTAACAGGTGAAGGCGAATTAATTACTGCCCAAACGGTTTCTCCACATCTTACCTCACCGCTTAAAGAACCATTGACACAGACTGCTGAATCATTCCCAGATAAATCATTTAACGAAATCATTGATAAAACCGAACGAGAAGTTATTAAGCAATCACTCCAAAAATCTGGTTACAACAAAGCACTCTGTGCTAAAATGCTCAGATTAGACCGCCGTGATTTATATAGGAAGATAAAACGATTAGGAATACAGGAATAATCGTTCCGCTTATGTGACATTATGCCTCTGTTGTTGTGTGGCATAACATCACACTTTAGTTATCTCATCTTCATATTCACCTAAAGACTACTTTATCTAACTGCATACCATTATTATAGTTATAACTTCTTATAAGATTATCACATATCTGGCACAGGAATTGCTACTACTAAAGTATCGCATAGTGTCCCGATGAACATCGGGGCACAAGCGAGAGGTAATTAATATGGATATAATGCAAATTCATAACAAAGTTGACCCCGAAAGGACCGCGGGTGGGAATGCTTCTAAAGGGAGAACCCTCAGCGAACAACGGAAATGTGATTTGGATATTCCCGTTAGATTTGTATTAGTTAGTGTCCCTGAAGGCAACATTATAGAAGAAGGTTCTGCACGGGTTTGCAATATCAATTCATCAGAAATAGAGGTTTCGGATATAGAATTACCAAACCGAAGTTTACCGCTTAACCCATTTCAAGTTACTTTATTTTTTCAATATGGTCTCTCAGAAAAAATCCATATGCTTTGTTCGGTCCAATGGATTAATAGCAATGGTTCTATCTCATTAGGATTACATATTGACCAGATCCCTGAAAAACATCGTTTTCGTCTTAACGAATTCATGAAAAAGTTTGAGAATAATACTAAGAAAATTTTAATCGTAAAAAAAGGAGAGAATAGGTATGAAACACATTAAATTGGTAATAGTGGGGATGCTTTTGCTAATCGGTTTATTTCTATTTGTATTAGAAGAAACAAAATATGCTGTGGGCGCACCGCCGGGCTGAGCAAATGCAGATATTCCGGATGATTGCCCGGCTCCGGAGGAGCCGAAAAAACCTGCGGATAAACCAGCGGATAAGCCTGCGAATAAACCTGATAAACCTAAACCGGATAAACCAGCGGATAAGCCAGCGGATAAACCGGCAGATAAGCCAGCGGATAAACCGGCAGATAAACCGGCAGATAAGCCGGCAGATAAGCCGACAGATAAACCGGCAGATAAGCCGACAGATAAACCTGAACCGCCTAAACCTGATCAACCAGCGCCTACGCCAGAGGCACCACCAGAACCAGCAGCACCATCAGCACCATCAGCTCCGGAACCATCAGCTCCGGAACCATCAGCACCGGAACCAGCGGCACCACCGGAACCATCAGCACCGTTGGCACCTACTTCACCACCACCTACAACTCAACCAAATCCAACAGCTCCAATAGCGCCAGAACAACCGACGGCACCGACACAACCACAAATACCGAATTCAACTACTCCGGGACTAAGAGTAAAAAGTCCGGTATCACAAGCAGCACGGCGCCCAGAATTAAGTGTAGGATTGATGCCTTTTATCGGAAGTTTGAAAGTTGGTACCTCATCATTGTTAGGCGTAGCAGAACCATGGGAAGTCTGGTGGACCAGAAATCGCGATAACTACCTTTCTTTTAGAGAATCTATTGAATGGGTAAAGGTCGTTGAGGATAGTGGTTCGCAATCAGTAACAGTCTATCCGGGTTATGAGCAAGCTCTTAAAATCTTGGGTCAGGCAATATCTGATAAAAACCAAGATATAGCATTGAGTGCAGCAATCGCACTCGGTAAAACCATTGATGCTAAAAACCCGGTTTCCGTTAGAGTTATAGAAATCCTGAAAAAGGCCAATAAGACGGAGACAAGATCCCTTATAAATAATAATATTTTATTAGGTTCAAGTTTGTCAGGTGACAACTCTTTTGTCGCTCTTATAAAGGAGGTAGCACAGAATAAGACAACACCGCCATTAAGACGTTGTTTTGCAATTCTGGCAATGGGTAATATAACAGGTGACCCTGAATTACCTAAAATAATGAAGAATATACTGGCTGACCAGGATAATACTGAAGTAAAATCCTGCGCCTGCCTTTCATTAGGTAATCTCAAAGATGTTTCAGCAGTTCCCATTTTAGGTAAATTACTTAATGCAAGTAATGGTAGGAGAGAACAACAGATAGTCAGGTCATATGCGGCGTTAGGTTTAGGCAGAATAGGAACTAAAGAGGCATTGAATGAACTGAAAAGGGCTACACCCGCCACTGAAAGGGAAACTAATGTTCTATTAACAGTAGTAAGTGCATTAGGATTGATTGGTCCGGATGCAAAGGATTCTATCCTGCCATTCCTGACGCATAAAGATGCAATTCTTCGGGGCGAAGCCGCTATTTCGTTAGTTCAAACTAAAGATGCTAAATCTTATGACCTTATTTCTGAGGCATTTAAGAAAAACAAATCTAATGACGCTGACGGATTGATGTTGATTGCTTTAGCATTAACCGGTGATGAGAGAGCCAAAGCAGATTTAAGAAAGGTTTTGGAAGATAAGAAATCAAGAAGTTTGCGTATGGCTGCTGCGGCAATTGGATTAGGACTGCTTAGAGATAGTGAGGCTGTTCCGACAATAGTCAATATGCTCTATACTAAAGAAAGCTTCAATAATGTTGTTCTTGCGCCTTATCTCATCCTGTCTTTGGGAATTATTCAAGACCAGAAAGGTGTTGATGTCTTACAAAAGATATGGGATATGATAGAAAAAAACAAGGCCCCATGCTCCTATCATACTAATTTAGCAGTTGCCTTAACGATGTTAGGTAAGAGAGAAATCGTTTTACCGAAGTTAATTCAACAAGCCAACCAAACAAAAAATCCTCATTTAAGGTCTCATGCATTACATACGCTTGGATTAGTGGGTAACAAGGAATCAGTTCAGGCATTTGTTGAAGCATATAAAACTGATAATACTTATGTTCGTTTTGAGACGATGGCAGGGCTTGGATTCTTGCTGGATGGAAGTAAGATAAATCTTCTTAAAAAGATAACAGAAAACAATATCGATATACCAACGATAATTATGAACCATATTATGCTGATACCGGTATGGTAATCCGGGAGAAAGCATAGAAATAAGAAAGGAGAAAGGAAGTATGAAAAACCGTGCATATTATATAGTAGTAGCGATTTTGTCCTTCTTGGTGATGTTTGTAATCGTTTTTAATTATGGCAGTTACAGTGGCCGTCTTGGTGTTGGTGGTTTCAATGAAAACAGCGGAAGAATATTCTCAATCGCCACCAATCCTGCGACCAATATTACTTCTAATTCAGCTAAATTAAACGGCACGGTCAATCCCAATGGTATTGATACTTTTGTATATTTCCAGTATGGGACAACTATGACATATGGTACCTTTAGCGATAAGTATCAGTTCATCGGCTCAGGCATGAGTCCTGTTAATGTCTTTGCCGACGACCTGACCGGATTATCACCGAATACTCTCTATAACTTCAGGGTTGTCGTAAACGATTATAACGGAACGACCTATGGCAATAATCTGAAATTTGCTACCGGTAATTAATTTAGAAGTTTCCGACAAAGGCGGATCCGCCTCAGGATGGAAAGGTTATTCCGACAGACTTCGTCGGGATTATCTACTACCATCCTACGCTGTTCCGAAGCCAGCTACGGAATGGCGAAGGACAGCTTTTTACTTCTCTAACTATAAAGAAAAGGAGTGTGATATAAAAAATGTTGCTGTTAAAGATTATCATCGGCATATTATTCATTGCGTTTGTTACGACCTTTAATTATGGCGGTTGCCGGAGTCAATGATGTCGTCGTTGGAAGCAGTAGCGGTCTAAGTACTCCAGTACCGTTTTTAGCAACCAATCCAGCCACTAATATTACTCGGATTTCTGCTACCTTAAATGGAGCGGTTAATCCCAACGGAGTTATTACAACCACCCTCTATTTCAATTATGGATTAACCCCTTTGTACCTGTCTGACGGCCATGCAGGCACAGTAACGAACCGAACCGCATCGCAGACGTTAGGCAACTGCTACAGCGCTGAAGTTTGGGATACCATAAGCGGATTATGCCCGAATACTTTATATTATTTTAGAATTGTAGCGACCAATGCCACCGGAACAACCTATGGAAATAATCTAACATTTACTACCGCAGGACAATGAATAAATTAGCAAGCGGATTTAGCAGATTAGACTGATTAAGCGGATAAAACGTCTTTAATTTTCAGTTCAATCCGCTTAAATCTGATTAATCAGCTTACAAAAATAAGGAGGTGTTTTATAGGTAAGATATTGACTATATTCTGCGAAGCGCTAACCACCTCGACGGGCGAGGTTCGTAAACGGCGACGCATAGCACGAGTAAAAGTTGTCGCGGTGGTATTATTCATTGCCTATGTGATGTTTTTTAACTACGGCGGCTGTCTTGGTATCGGTAATGAAAACCTTAGCGGAAGTAGCGGATTAACATTCTCAATCGTTACCAATCCGGTCACTAATGTCACACAGACTACTGCCACCTTAAATGGCACGGTCAACCCTAATGGTGTTGGCACTAATATATATTTCGAGTACAGCAGGACTACGATATATAGTAACTACACCAATTATCAATACATTGGCGCTGGCATGACTGATATTAATGTCTCTGCTAACCTAACCGGATTATCAATAAATACAACATATAACTTCAGAATCAAGGCAGTCAGAGACGGTTCTACATACGCTGGGCCAAACCTGACTTTTACTACTCTGGGACGAACACCTGTCTGCGTCACCGGTTTTCCTACTAATGTTAGTTATGACTCAGCCCAATTAAATGGCACGGTCAATGCTAATACACTTGCTACAACTGCCTATTTCAATTATGGTCTGCCGCCCGCAGGCGAGCCTCGCCCTGATGGCGGGACTACTTCTTACGGTTCAACCACACTTTCTTCTCCCATCGGCAGCGGGACGAGTAATTTCCCGGTTACTACTACTATAACCGGATTATTAGAAAGCACACAATATAATTTCAGGGTGGTCGGGACTAATTTAGCCGGAACAATCTATGGAAATAATCGGACATTTACCACTCTGGAATCACCAAGACCTATCTGCGTCACTAAATCAGCCACTAATATCACTGCTAATTCAGCCAGATTAAACGGCACGGTCAATCCTAATGCGTTTCCCACGAATGCCTATTTTGGTTATGGCTTGAATGGTTCTTATAATATTACCACAATTTCGCAGGCAATAGGCAGCGGCACTGCAACGATTGGAGTTACTGCTGATATCAGCGGGTTATCATCAAATGCAGAGTATAGTTTTAGGATTGTCGGGACCAGTTCTGCCGGAGAAAATTATGGGAATAACCGGATATTTACTACCGGTAATTCGTCCGGTTCAGCGCCGACTTGCATGACCGATGATGTTGATAATATCACTTTTACATCAGCCATATTATATGGCACGGTTATTCCGAATGGGGTTGCTGCAACTGCCTGGTTTGGGTTCAGAACATCAGCTACTCCGCCTACATATACTATTACCACAACTACCCAGTCCATCGGCAGCGGCACTGTCAGTGTTGCTATTACAGCCACAGCCGGTAGTCTTACCCCTGATACTTCCTATAATTTCAGGGTGGTCGGGACTAACTCAGGAGGAACGACCAATGGGAATAATCTGACATTTACCACCCTATTACCGCTACCAGCGACTTGCGCCACTAATGCTGCGACTAATGTTACTTATGATTCAGCCCAATTAAATGCTACGGTTAATCCTAAAGGGAGTAATACCACTGCCTATTTTCAATGGGGTTTAAGCGCATCGCCTGCACCCAGCGGGGTGTATGGCAATAATACCACTACACAGAACTTAGGCAGTGGACTGAGTGCGGTGACGGTTAGTGAAACTATCACCGGTCTTTCTGCCAATAACGTCTATAACTTCCGAATTAGAGCGACTAACTCCGTCGGGACAACACTCGGTGCAAATCGGATGTTTGGAACCTGGTTACAAGGAAGAAGTACTTTAGTACTAAGTACTCCGGTACTGTTTACGACCGGTACATTTAATAATACTATAACAACTACAGGTGCGGCGGATGTTACACTCAAGTTAAAGTCTCCTGTTTTTTCTTCCGCTACTGGTGGAACAATAACATATAGTGGAGGTTATACCATTCATACCTTTACAAGTAGTGGAACATTCACACCAAATAGTGCTAGAAATGTTGAAGTTCTTGTTGTTGCTGGCGGTGGAGGTGGTGCTTCAGGTGGTGGTGGTGCAGGTGGATTGATTTATAACTCGTCTTATGCTGTTGCCGCAGGTTCTTATACTGTAACTGTTGGTGCGGGTGGTGCAGGGGGTGTTGCTAATGGGGGTGCTGGTAGAACAAATGGCGGTAACTCTATATTTAGCTCATTAACAGCAATCGGTGGAGGAGCTGGTGGACCAAGTGATAGTAGTACTGGAGCAAACGCTGGCGGTTCAGGTGGAGGTGGGGGAGCTACAAGTTCTGTAATATGTAATGGGGGATCTGGAACCGGTGGGCAAGGAAATAATGGAGGTACCACACCCGTTAGTGTTACCCCTTTTCCATGCGCTGGAGGTGGGGGAGCAGGCGCACCAGGAAGTCCTCCTGTAAATGCAACTACTTCAGGAGGAGGTGGTGTAGGTCTATCTAACTCTATCAGTGGAAATTTAACTTTTTATGCAGGTGGAGGAGGCGGTTCTACTTGGAATAATGGTACGCATGGAACAGGCGGTAACGGTGGAGGTGGCAACGGTGGATATCCAAACGGCACATCTGGTGCTGCTAATACAGGTGGTGGTGGTGGTGGTGGTGCAGGTGGTGCTGCTGGTTCTGGCGGCAATGGCGGTTCAGGCATCGTCATCGTTCGTTATCTTACTCCCACTCCCGGAGTCTGGCAATTCTCACGTCCTATCTCAGTTACTAATTCAACCGCTTCAATCCTTACTGATTACCAAATTAGTGTTACTTTAACTACGGCAATTCTTGGTAATCCTTATTCTAACATTAAAACAGATGGTTCGGATATCCGTTTTACCGGTTCAGATGGTGTAACAGAACTCTCTTACTGGATAGAAACGTGGAATAATACCGGTAACTCTACGGTCTGGGTTAAGATACCAAGTGTACCTACAGGTACCTCCACTATTTATATGTATTATGGCAATACTTCTGCAACTTCATCCTCTAACGGTACCAATACATTTGTCTTCTTTGATGATTTCTCTCTGACTAATATAGATACAAATAAATGGACGGTTAACGCCGTGAATACTATCACCTCCGCAATTTCTAATGGCAAGTTACGCATAACTAATGGCACAGCCTCAGTCGAGACCTATTGGATTTATGATAATACCGACACCGGATCTCAGCATCAGATGAAAAATATTACATCATTTGATAATATCAGTATTGACTGGGTCAGTTACGCCGAAGACACAGGCGATTTGGGTGAGGTCGGGATTGCTCTGGTGGATGCAAGTAATTTAGTCAGGGCGTATCTTCATTACCGTGATGGTAACAGTGGAGTGTTTCCATACAGAGCATGGATCTGCGAAACAACAGGGAATTCTGAAACGTATACCCTACCGGAATCTAAGCGATTTAGTATTACTCGGAATGGCACAACCGTAGGGTTTTATATTGATGATGTTCTTAAGGGCACAGGTTCGCTAACTGGCACGCCATCTAAAATCGCTATAGCGGTTGGCGCTTATGGTGGAAACACTTTTAGAGTATCTGAAATAGATGATGTTCGCGTCCGCAAATACGCCTCGCCTGAGCCGACAGTTACCGCACCCGGCACAGAACAATATGGTGCTTCAGGTAGTTATACATCAGCCGCAATCACGCCAACCGGTGTTTCGCTTGCACCCGGAGGGGTGTACTGGGGTGTCCTGACATATACTTATACCGCACCGGCAAATACTATATTTACCGTAGATGTTCTGAATTCATCTAATAATGCCATATTGGCTACTAATGTTCCATCCGGTATTAACCTGTCACAAAATTACGTTATATTTAGCGGGATTACCGGCATCAAATTACGCGGCAACTTTTCAAATATAGTGAATACTGCAACTCCAACGTTATCGGATTGGGGCGTAGCTTGGACAGATGATACCCCACCACCCGCACCAATAAAGCCGGTCGTTGTTACTACTCCGGCAACCGCTATTTCTACTACTTCTGCGGTCTTGAATGCCATTGTTAACCCGAATGGGGGTAATACCACTGCCTGGTTTGGATATGGAATCAGCACTACTCCTATTACATACCCGCTAAGAATAAACGCACTGGCGGTAATAGGTATTGGCACAAGTAATGTTGCGGTTAGCGCAACTATCAATAGTTTAACCATAAATACCGCTTATAACTTTAGATGTGTAGCGACCAACTCTGCAGGCACAACTAACGGAGGTAATCTAACGTTTACCACTTTAGGACCACCAATCTGCGCCACTAATGCGGCTGATAATATTACCTTTAATTCAGCTCGATTAAATGGGACTGTAAATCCAAATGGTCTGAATGTTACCTCTTGCTACTTTGATTATGGTACTACTACATTTTATGGAATTAGTGCAACCGTTATTTCGCTTCCTGGAAATGGTTCAAGTCCTATTTCTGTTACTGCAAATGTGCTTTCATTATCAGCAACTACCACATATAATTTCAGGGTTGTGGCAACCAATGCCGGAGGCACAACTAACGGCTTAAATCAGACATTTAACACAAGTGCAATACTGGCACCGATATGCACTACTAATAATGCTACTAATATAGTCGATACTACCGCCACATTAAACGGCACGGTCAATCCTAACGGATTTGCTACAACTGCTTATTTCCAATGGGGCACAACCACTTCATATGGTAATACCACTACTTCGCAGAATATTGGCAGCGGGACAACCAATGTTGCGGTTACGGCTAATATAACCGGATTAACAGCAGGAGCATTGTATAATTTCAGGGTTGTTGCAATCAATGCCGGAGGTACAACTAACGGGAATAATCTGACTTTTACGACTACTATTACGTTTAACTATACCGGCGGCGTACAGACATTTGTTGTGCCGGCTGGTATAACCTCAATCTCAGTGGATTGCAGAGGCGCCAAAGGTGGTGCCAACGGCTCCACCGTCAACGGCGGCAACGGGGCACGGGTGCAGACTACGCTTTCCGTCACGCCTGGCCAGACACTTTATATCTATGTCGGAGGCCAAGGTACTACCCTTAACGCTGGCTACAATGGCGGCGGCACCGGTGCCAGTGGCATCTATAAAAACGGTGGTGGCGGGGGCGGTGCTTCAGATATTCGTCAAGGAGGCACTGCCCTCACTAATCGTGTTGTTGTTGCCGGTGGTGGTGGCGGTGGTGGTGGCTACTCCACCAATACCACCGGTGGCGCCGGCGGTCAGACCAACAACAACTTCGTCGGCACCGCTGGCAACGCCAGCGGCACCAACCCCGGCCAAGGCGGCACCAATACCGCTGGTGGCGCCGGCGGTAGCGGCGGCAACGCCGGCAGCCTCGGCCAAGGCGGAAACGCCATCAGCTACGAGAACTACGGCGGCGCTGGTGGTGGTGGCGGTTTCTACGGTGGTGGTAGTGGTGGCAACACCTCAGGCAACGGCGGCGGCGGCGGTGGTGGTTCGTCCTATGGCGGCGGAACATATACAAGCGGTTATCAGAGCGGTAATGGCCAGATTATTATATCAATTCCGTAAGTAATTCGGGGATAACATTAAAGTAAAATTAAGTGTCAAAAAAATGAAGTAAAAAGCAGGAATTCGGAGGGCAATGAACGACTCATTGGCGTCTTGGACTGGTTCATTGGTGCCCTGAACTGAGTTATTGGTGTCCTGAACTGAGTTATTGGTGTCCTGAACTGGGTTATTGGCGTCCTGAACTGAGTCATTGGTGCCCTGAACTGAGTTATTGGCACCCTGAACTGAGTCATTGGCACCCTGAACTGAGTCATTGGCACCCTGAACTGAGTCATTGGCGCCTTGAACTGGGTCATTGGCGCCCTGAACTGAGTTATTGGCACCCTGAACTGAGTCATTGGCACCTTGGATCGGTTTATATAACAACTTCCCCGCTAAATGCGGGTAATAACTTATAGTAAACCCCGACACCAAAATCTTTGGTGTGGGGGTAAAGTAGGAGGTATAAAATGGGTACAAGAGATTATATCCCACAAACGGATGCACAGTTTGATGAGTGGCTTCGTAATTTCAGCACTAATGTTAGTGCTATCGCGACTCCGCTCGGGGTTACACCGGCTCTGATTACCGCAGTAACCGCTGCCTATTCGGATTGGCAGTTGGCGTATACCGCGCATCAGACGGCACAAAATGCCGCCCAAGCCGCCGCAGAAACTAAGGATGAAACACGTTCCGCGGCAAAGGATGCGGTTAGACCAGTAGTCGGTATAATCCAGAAAAATCCTGCGCTGACCGATGCAGAGCGCGAGACCCTGGCAATCACCGTGCCGGATAAGAATCCGACTCCGACCTCGCCTGAATATGTGTTGAATCTGGCGCCGCCTAACCTGATTCTGGACTGGAAGCAACGCGGACAGGTGACGGTCCATTTCGGCGTCAATCCGGCAAATGAGAAACGCAATGCCAAACCGACCGATATTGGCGGGGCTAAAATCTGGTATCGTATAGAAACCGGTCCCTGGGTCTATGTGGCGGACGATACCAATTCACCCTATTTGCATAATCTGGCAATAACCGAGCCGACCAATGTGGAATACAAGGCGCAATGGTTTGACAAAAAACTACGCACTGGTCCTTTCAGCGAATCGGCTAAATGTACCGTGTCACCTTAGAAAGTAAAAAGTCAAAAGTAAAAAGTAGAAAGTTAGGAGTTAAAACTTTTAACCTTTAACTTCTAACTTTTAACTTCCTCCGAAGGAGGATTTATGCCCTTACAACCCAACGAAGTCAAGACCGAGAATATCGCCAATGGTGCGGTGACAGCGCCTAAAATAGGCGAGTTACAGGTTTTAAGTTCTAAGTTACAGGGCTCAAGTGTAACCACTGAGAAGATTGCTAATGGAGCGGTGACCCGTGACAAAATCGGCGAGAAACAGGTGAGCAGTTCACGGCTAAAGGATGCCTGTGTCACCACGCCGAAGATTGCATCTTCGGCAGTAGGCAGTAGTCAGTTGGCAGTAAACAGTGTAATCACGGAAAAGATTGCCAATGGGGCGGTAACAACGGAGAAGATTGCGGATAATACGGTTACTACAAAAAAATTGCAGGATGGGGCAATAACAACTGATAAGATTGCCTTCGGAGCAGTAACAACACCCAAGATTGCAGCGCAGGCAGTGAACAGTGAAAAATTAGCAACGAACAGTGTCATAACTGAGAAAATAGCCAATGGCGCAGTGACTCCGGCGAAATTGTCGTTTGTTCCGCCATCTATTGCCCGTCCGATAACACCGCCGGTAACCGCCGATGAAATCGGCGGGTTGCAGGTTACAAGTTCCAAGTTACAAGTTGCAAGTGTAACAACTGAGAAAATACAGAATGGGGCAGTAACGCCGGAGAAGTTATCGTTTGTTCCGGGTGGAGTAACAAGACCGTTAGTGCCTCCGGTTGCCACAGGTGAAATAGGGGCTGGCGCAGTAGGCAGTAGTCAGTTGGCAGTAGACAGTGTGTCAACGGAAAAAATCCAGAACGGCGCGGTGACGAAATCCAAACTGAGTTATAAGGTTATCAGCATTACGATTCCGGCATTACAAGTAGGCGGACTATATCCGCCTTTGGGTGACCCTGATTTGAATGGTGGAGTAATTTTAGGATACTCTATTCCCACAAATCAAGACCAGCTGATTAGACAATTGTTCCTGTTACCGGGGTTACCGCAAGGCACAGGTATTTCAATTCTGCTGAACCAGCCGGCAATAGCGGATAATAAGTTTGAGGTGGTGGTGTTAAGACAGTAGAGAAGTATGTAGTATAAAGTATGAAGTATGTGGGTGAAGAGAAGAAACGTAGCCACAGATTACACGGATGGATAATTAGGTATGCTGCTCCCAGAATTCATAGGGTATATTGGTAAGGGATGTGGATATTTTTATAATATGTGTTTGCCTATTATGCTTATTTGAATTCAAGTCTAACAAATATAATATTGTTTTCCTCAGTTATAGCCTTATTTTGTAAAATATCTTTTTCTTCAATTTCTGTAACTGTTTCTTTTATTTTATTAACATTATTTTTTCCTATACCATGAATATTAAAAAACTTAAGCCCATATTTAAGATTTTGTTCCATCTTATCTAGAATATTTTTCCCTATCTCTTCCTCTTTCGTTTGACGTCCCACAAAAATCGTAAAAGGTAAATTTTCAACAATATTGGAATAAATAGCCCCAAACTTTTCTTTTATTTCTTTGTCATTTTGTAATGATGCAGATAATTCTTCATGAAAAGGTATCAGGTAATCTTCTAAATAACTTGCTGTACATAAATTTGCAATATTTTTACCACGATCTCCAAACTTTTGACATATTTCCATTTTTAATCTCATAACGTCTGTGTGATTTTCATCAAGAAAATGTTTTCTTAGATATAAAGCTTCTCTCCAAATTATGATATCGGATGAAGGAATTAATGGCCTAAGAAAAGACAGGATACTCTGTATTTCAGTTGATTGATCTATGACATTAAAATCTTCAATAGCCTTCTTTGATTTATCCTGAAGCAATATAACGTTTTCCTCAATGGCATCGTGTAGAATTAACTTAATTTGTTCTTTTTCTGTAGGGTTTAATTTATCTAAATTAACATTTAGTGTGTTGGAGCTATCAATTTCGACCTTTTTGCTTTGGTTATTACTATTTATGTTAACGACAATTAAACCTTGAAGTTTAGGTAGGTTGAAAAGTTTTTTGAGAGCATCATACCATGGCATACGTATGATTTACCTTATTTTGTCAGCCAATTTTATTAAAGATGTGATATCTTTTTTAATGAATATTTCTGAACCTTTCATTAGCCCCACAAATTCTTTTTTCTTTAATTGTTCTCCGTCAATAGTTAATACCCTTTGGTTATGATTGTTCTTTTCAACTATATAACCATCAGCATCAACGTCTTTATTAAAGAATTCCAAAATCTTTGTTTTAGCAGACAACTCAAATGTTATTATTTGATTAGGCATATTAATTTATCCTCCCTTTAAACCCCTAGTGTCATTTTTCTATATATGCAATATACGAATTTTTGTTGGGTTTGTCAATAAATAGTATCGTCACTTTGTTTATTTTATACAAGATAATTATTTATCCTCGTTATTTATTTTCCCTTAATATTTTCTTCAAGCTCAGAAGTTTCGGGGATAATATACTCAATTAGTTCAGCACGTTACCCTTAAATTACAGATTTGATTATACTTAACCAAACGAATCTGTCAATACTTTTCTTGCCAAATATAAGATTAACCATACATCGTGGAATTTATCCTAGAATTCCGGGGACACAATTCTTATTGAGTGGCATGGTATCAGCTAACCCAATTTGAGTCAATGATAATCCCGAATAAAAGGGCAATTCCTCCGGGCTCGGAGCGTAAATAGTTTTAGGTTTTAGTTTTTGCTCTTTATGGCTGTGCCACGGCGGATAGCGTCTTCACCAAAACGCTCTTTGAGTTTGTCAATCGCCTGATGTAATTTTTCCTTTTTCACGTCAATTGGCTGAACAGCCCCGCTGAATAATTCTGCCTGGACCGGCTGGCTCCCGAAATTATCGGGACTTTGCTGCGGCGTCGCAGAGAAATTGGATGCCTTGACGCCCAGTAGCCGGATTTTCTTGCCTTGGTAATCAAAGTCAGTTGCCAGTTTTTTGATTGTTTGGTAGACGGCGTCATCAAAACAGGTCGGCTCATTTAATGTGAGCGCCCGGGTGTAGGTTTCGAATCCGCTCAGCCGTATCTTGAGCGTGATAGTCCGCGCCTTGAGGCGTTGATGCCTGAGCCGGCCGGCGACTTTTTCGCTCAGGCGCATCAGCGTGCTGTCGATTACGCCGCGCTCTGCGGTGTCTTTCTCAAATGTGATTTCGTTGCTGATGGATTTGACTTCAGTGCGCGCCCGGACTTCACCTGAGTCAATGCCCTGAGCCAGTTGATGGATTTGATAGCCATTAGCGCCGAGCAGTCGGACGAGTTTTTCCGGACTGTAATCAGCCAGCTGGCCGATGGTGTTGATGCCGATACGGTTGAGGATGATTTGTGTCTTTTCGCCCAATCCCCATATCTTGCGGATGCCCAGGGGCCTGATGAATTCCTGCAGTCGTTCGGGCCGGACTTCTACCATGCCGTCGGGCTTGCCCGATTCAGATGCGATTTTGGCGGCCATCTTGGTGGGCGCCAGGCCGACTGATGCGGTGAGATTGAGTTCATTTTTTATCCGCGCCTTTATCCGCCGGCAGGTCTCCATTGGCCCGCCGAAAAGATGATGGGTCCGGCTGATATCGAGAAACGCCTCGTCCACGCTGACCGGTTCGATTTCAGGCGTGAAATCTTCCAGTATGCCGACTATTTGGTCTGATACGACCAGATATTTTTCCATATCCACAGGCAGGAATACGCCTTTAGGGCATTTGCCGTAGGCGATGGAGATAGGCATTGCCGAATGGATGCCGTATCGGCGTGCTTCGTAGGAGCAGGTAGCTACCACGCCTCTGCCCTGACCGGCTTTGGGGTCGGAGCCGATGATGACGGGTTTGCCTTTCAGTTCCGGATGGTCGCGCTGTTCCACAGCTGCAAAGAAGGCGTCCATATCTATATGGATGATATAGCGATTGGCATTGGTATCAGAAGCGTGTTGCATAGGTCGTAAATACGTCGGATACGATAATTTAGCCACTGAGACACCGAGAAATCAGTTTGCTGTTCCCCGATTCTGGTATCTTACTTCTTTAACAAAAAATGGACAAGAGTAATTAATCCCAGTATTACAAGAATAAAGATTATCCGGAGCCAGGTTTTGTTCTTGTGTTCCCGAAAGTATTTTATTTTGCCGACACTGAAGAAAAAATATAACATGATTACGAAAATCACCATATCCTGCAATATGATAATCACCATGGCCGGCCAGATTGATTTTGTTTCAATGGTTTGTAACAGCATGAATATGGCGAAGTAAATAAGAGTGAGTAATAAACCAGAAATCAGTCGCATTATTTTTACGAACCAGGATATCTTGGAATTATCTTCAAGTTCATTCATATTATAATCTTTGCCTTGGATACGGCTAACTAAGATGAAAATTCCGCATACAATGGGTAGGATGCCTAAAAAGAATAGGCCAAGGATCAAATCAATGGTGTTTATCTCGCGATGAAGTGTCAGATTTACGAACATAGCAGAAATACTGATGCCAAAAGGGAATATAAGAAAAAACACCACGATAGTAGCCCACCAACTGACATTGGTTTTTGCCATAATTATTCATTCCCCAGGTAAATTTCGTATGCTGTCTTTTAATGAATCAGCATATTGCAATGAAGAAATTCTGGTGATAAGAAAATCTCTGCGAGCATTGATATAACTTGCCAGGTCTTTGTATTTTCTTGGCTCTATTGCATCTTCGGTAATATTTCCCATATATACAGTCGTGTGGACCTTGCTATGTATCCTATATAACGAGAGCGTTACCTTATGAATCTTATTGTATTTTTTAGATACTCTGTAAATAATTCCCGCAACATTATCGGCTGTATTCTGAACGTTATCACCGGAATAGACGACGAATTTTACTTGCGCCTGGTTATTGGTTATAACGACATCCCATTTTACTATCAGCAGATAAAAAAGCGCTATTCCGAGTATCGTAGCGCCGCATATAATGAGCCAGGCATATATCTTTTCTTTTCTTTTGGCTCGTTTGTAATTCAGGAATAATTTTAATAGGTATGCCAGAGAGGTTAGATTCTCCGTTCTTTCCTGCTCTGAGTTTTGAATAATGTTTGTTTCCATTAAATCAATTCCTTTTTCTTACAGTACCCGCCTGAACGAATGTTCATTCGGGCAGGTGTGGTTTCAAAGTTTTCTTGCACCCAGTTTTAGATTATTTTATGGGCAAAAGCCCTTTAACTTTCTCAGCGGCCGGTGAAGAGGGATATTTTTTTATTAATCCCTGAGCCTTTTTTGTAAGTTCGTCAAGCGCGGGATTCTTTTTCCGGCAAGCCTCACAGTCCTTATTAAATAATTTACATTTGGTGCAGGGTTTTAGTTTTTCTATTTGAGGCATAATCTCCGCGAGTTCTTTATCGGCTTTTATATTATCCTGGAAATTCTTATCTTCTTTTAATTCGTTAAGAATCTTTTCCGTATTATCGCCAATCTCATCCACCTTAAACAGCGCGGCTATATCCTGATAAATGGTATAAGCTTTTAACGGCTCTGTATTCTTCTTTTTATCAGCCTTTTTAAGCAATCTATCAGCATAACTTGTCAGACACTTCACCAATTTTTCTGCTTCTGCTTTCTCGGACGCATCCGCAGAGATTAGGTGTTTCGTTTTTATAGCAGAAAGTATTTTGCCGAATTCCTTATGCTCTTTTATTTTCTGCGCTATTTTATCAAGTTTTGTATAAGGGCCTTCGCCGATAATGGGGTCAGGCGCGGCTTTCATTGCCGCGTCTAATTTTGGATATACATCTTGCGGATAACCATCAAAAATCATATTTCCTCTATGGTCAAAGAGTACGAGAGGAGTGATAGAAGCATCTAATCCGTTGATATTACCGCCTTGATATATAGGAAAGGAAATCCTTGATGATTTACAAAATGCTATAATATCTTGTTTGGGCGCATCCTCGCTATGGAATCCCAATAAGATAAAACCCCTCGGTTTATATTTGTTATAATATAAATCCAGGGTCTGCATCAGTCGAGACATATCCTGGTTAACTTGCCAAAATTGTATTCCTACCACACAGTTTTGCAAATCCTCTTTAGTAATTTCTTCACCCACTAATAACTCGCCAAAAGTTATATTATTAATATTAAATCCCGCTTGGCTTTTAAGATAAGATGCCGACCCCAGCCATAAACCAAGCACTAAGATTACCGATATTACTGTTATTTGCCGCTTTGATTTTAACATACTTGTATTTATCTTTTCCTTTTTATAGTTTTCGTATGTTACTATAGAGCGGAACCCTGTTTTTGTCAAGACTCAGGCGGCCGGCGTTATTTTTTCTTTTCGAGCCAACCGATTAGGAATAATATCCCTATCAGAAATGCGGGTCCGGCAATTATCATAGACCAAGACAACATATACCATTCAGATAGATTCGACATTATTAGTCTGACAATGCATATGACGGTATATAATAATCCGGCTAAAATAAATGTAATCGCTCCGACTAATTCATACTTCCAGGATATGATTAAAATAACCAGTAAAATTAATGCCGGGATATTGTGCATAAATAAACCGAGCGCAGTTTCCCAAAAGCTCAAATTCCCTTCAAAAACATCCAATGAGAACAGCATTAAGAATAAAATGAATGCTATTGATATAATTCTTGGCATCCAATATATAAATCTACTCATATTTTTTTCCTTGGTGAAATTATGCCATAATCCGGTCTTGATTGCAAGGTAAATTAAGATAAATTATAGCCACCCCGATTAGAAACAGCGATTTCTCCCTAACGGGATCCCGTAGGGATAACGGGGCAAGCAGATTAAGGCGGGAACGGGCAGGCGCTTTTTAGTTGACTCATAAGTGATTGTTTTGATATGGTGTGTGGCATGAGATGTATAAAGAAGGTTATGAAAGAATTTGGTTCAATTATAATCGCTTCCTTATTTAAAAGGAGAGTATAGGATGCAAAGGAAAATCATTCGTATTGACCGTCAAAGATGTAACGGATGCGGGTTATGCGCCGAAGGCTGTCCTGAAGGCGCCATTAAGATTATTGACGGCAAGGCTGAAGTGGTTAATGAATTCTTTTGCGATGGCTTGGGCGCCTGCATCGGCACCTGCCCTGAAGGGGCTATCTCAATAGAAGAACGCGAAGCCCAGCCTTATAACGAGCGTGAAGTAATAAAAAATATCGCCCGGCAAGGAATGGAATCCATAAAAAACCATTTGCATCATCTTAAAGAGCATGACCAACTCGAATACCTGAAAGAGGCATTGGAGTTCCTTAAAGAGAATAATATAAAAGTGCCGATGGATGAACCGCTTCCGATGCCGGCCTGCGGTTGTCCGGGTTCAAAGACCATTGATTTACGCCATGCGCCAAAGGAAAGCAATGTTCCGGCGGGCGAACTGAATCCGGAATTACAGAATTGGCCCATTCAACTGCAGTTAGTTAATCCAAACGCTCCTTATTTCAAAAATGCGGAACTTGTCATCGCAGCCGATTGCGCGCCTTTTGCTTATCCGGATTTCCATCGCAGGCTCCTGAAAGGAAAACTGCTTATCATCTTTTGCCCCAAACTGGATAAGACGCTTGATTTATACATCGATAAATTAACCGAGATTATAAAGAATAACAATATAAAATCAATTAGTGTAGTTCATATGGAAGTTCCGTGCTGTTTCGGACTTGTGAAGATTGTCAAAGAAGCCGTTAAGGTATCCCAGATGCCGGTAACGGTGAAGGAATATACGGTTTCGATTAAAGGTAATATTATTAATCCTATTCCCGGCAATGTATAAAGGGAGCAATTAATTATGGCGCAATGTCCAGGGCAAAGCAGGCAATTTTGGAAGCCTGATGATATTTACGATGTAGAATGCCCGAATTGCCGGGCAAAGGTGGAATTCTGGAAAGATGATGTTTTCCGGAGTTGCCGGAAATGCAATCATCGTTTCCGAAATCCAAAACTTGATTTAGGCTGTGCCGAATGGTGTCAATACGCTAAATATTGTATTGGAATAGACATACATCCAAAGCAGTGACACATTGCCCCGAAATAATCGGGACTCCGATGCGACTCCGCAGGCTGAATGCAGGATATGGTATGCGTCAGAAGATGATTAGAAGTAAAACCTATTAAAAGGATAAACAAATGAAATTCATAACCGTATTAGGATTAATCGCCGCATTTTTTTCCACCGCATCATTTCTGCCCCAAGCATTAAAAATCTGGAAGACCAAACACACCAAGGACCTTTCACTAATGACTTTTATAATGCTTTTCGTCGGCAGTATACTCTGGTTTACTTATGGTTTGATACTCCAAGACATTCCCATCAGCGTTGCTAACGGCATCATAATTATACTTCTGATTTTCATAATGATATTCAAGATTAAATACGGGTAATCCGGGGATACCCGCTTTCGCCGCTTTGGGCGGAGTTTATCCCGCTTACAGCGGGAGACGGGCAGGCAATACATAATTATTCATTCTCACAGCTAATTTCGTATGCTGTCTTCCGAACCACTCACTCAGATAAAAATTATATTCGTATTTTGAATACTTGCTTTGAGATGCTTTTCAACTGATTTCTTGGTTTCATCTTCGAAGGTTACAGTCACACCTTTGACTTTAAAGACGTCTTTATTCGAGCAATTAAGTTTTAATTTAAGGTTAGCGCCGTCAAAATCGATTAGCTCAAGCGAAGTGCCGCTCAAAGCGAGTTGGCGAGCGAACTTATCAACAATATTTTTAACTTCTTCTTTTGTCATATTCGTCTCCTTTTATGTTGCCCGGCGGTTTATGTTTCCTCTTTTTCGGATTGTTCATATTCTTTTCTGGCAGATGTGTATTCACAAAAGCTTCTATATAATGGCGAGTTGAGTTTGAATAAATAGAAGTATAATTCAATCACAATTATTTTAATAAGACTTCCTCCGACCATAAAGACAGGAAATATTACGATAGTTGATATTATTAATACAACAAATGCCGGATAATGATGATTGGTGAAAACAATATAGATAATAAGGGCAATGCTGATGAGCAAACTAATTAAAATGCTTGATATTTTAAGCCGTTTGGTAATTTTGTCATTTCTTGATTCGATATGTTCAAGTTGTTCCTGTGTAATATCGAATTGTTCCGGGTTGGGTTTTAACATAGTTAATTTTATGTCGTTGAGCATATATTTTTTTATTCATCGCCTAAGCCATGGCGGACAAGAAAGTCTTGTAACTTTTGCCACTAAGGAACTAAGAAGAAATTGATAGATTGTTCCCCGAATTTCCGGAATCTTATTTTGCTTTTTGCGGTTGTCCCTTGGGACGGCGCTCGGAAAGTTCTGTTAAGAAATTAAGGAGTAAATTCTGCAGGGCAAATTCGTCTAACTTGGATTTCTGTTTGCCGAAATGGCTGACGACATGTAAAACCCTGCCGCCGGACGCATAGCTGTAAGGCGAAGTTTTTCCGTCACCGCTGGTTGTTACTATTTTTTCCTTATTGTTTGAGAATCCCCAGGTTACCGCGACATATCCGTCCTGTGCCTTCTCGCTGCTCAGTTTAGGGCTGACGATTAAGGCTGTCACAATATCTTTCTTTAGAATCTTAAGATCAGGGCTATCTTCATCAATCTTCCATTCAACATTGACCCGATAAGTCGTTTCTTCCGGCTTTACCGAACGAGTCTCCGAACCTTTTCCTTTTGTCTCAGGCGCAGGCTCAGGATTATTGGATGGCGGTAACTCAAAGACATATTTAAGGTAAGGGTGCAAAGTAGTGCCTGGGGCGGCATATATCGGTACTGTTTCACCCGGTAGATACTTGGTATGCACGATTGTTCCCTTAAACGCCCGCTCGATTATTTCCTCTATCGCCCAGTCTTCAGTAAAAAGATATCCGCCGGTTTCTACAAAACGCCTAATCTTTTCTATTGTTTTATCGCTGAGTTTGGTGTCGTGGATTTCGTGCTTACCACAACCGGTGCATTGGCTGGCTCTCAGACTCTTAGAACCGCCGGGTACACAGGTAGGGCAACTGCACAACTCCCGAAAATGATTGCAATTATAAAGGATAGCCCATTTATCGTCCAGAGAGTAAGAATCGTTATCGAAATCTGATTTAGCCACGACCGTATGTTCAATTTCAAGCGCTGATAAGATATCTTCTATTTTATCATAATTCTGATGACAACCCCTGTTGGCGCATTGGCCGGTGTTCTCATGCCTGACCACGATGACTTTGTCCTGAGTTAAAGCCGTTTTTACCGGAGTCATATCGCGATATTCCCCTACATTACCATATTGAGTTTCGGAATTTGGCGGTTTAATGATATCCGAAGCGTTTCTATTCTTATTTTCATCCCACCATTGGAGCCAGGATTCGGGATAATTACCACGGTCAACGCCGGTAAGATTTTTCAAGATACCGATAACATTTTTTATCAGTTCCTTTTCTCCGGGTTTAAGTGTTTTGAGATAACCGAATAGCACCTCTAATGAATCATTGGAATAGATGACGCTTAACTGGCGAAGAGCTTCCAGCTGTATTCTATAATAACCTTTTTCCAAAATAGTCCTGAGCATAGGAAGGACGCTCGAAGTGCGATTGTTTTTCATTACGGCAAGCATATCCGTTCCGACATTGGCATCTTTATGGTTTAGAATATAACTTGTTATTTTGGAAATGACATCCTGATTGGTAAAGCGTCCGATACCGGATAATATTGCCATATAGACTTGAACTTCAGGAGAAGCGCCTAATGATTCTAACGCTCCTATTAAAATATTGTAGGAGGCAATATTATTTTGCGCGACTAAATCATCTACTGCGTTTGTTATGAGTTTGTTATTTTTTTGCTGAATGGCACGCTGTAAATCTTGAGTCGAGTCTCCAGCGAATACCGCCAGCAGGCTACAGAGCATAATAAGTGATATTCCTGTAACGATTATCCCTTTCGGGATTCTCCCTATTAGCGGGATCCCGTCGGCCCGAGGGACATAATGGAATACCGGTATTCTCAATAGAATACCGTCAGGTATAAATCTTTTCATAATCAGACCTCCTTAAATAGTTAGGAATTAGTCTTGCCCCGTTAGAATCGTTCATAGCAAGAGAAAGAAACTATTGCTTTGTTTTACTATATTTAGTCGTAGCGACTCTAACGGGTTGTGAAGCTAACAATCTAGCTTCCGCATCCTGCAAGGCGTTATTTTCCCCTGACCGGAGGTTTCGCTCCGGGATTGCGTTAAGTATAGAAAACATGACCCGGATGTCAAGAAAACTTTGGGACCACACCTGCCCGAATGAACATTCGTTCAGGCGGGGATTACACCAAGTAGGCAGGCAGATGGACACGGATAATTAACAATATTTATAAGGAATCCATGAGACCAAGATAAATATCCTGCATTTCTGGTCTTCTTATAATCTTTCGTGATTTATTCGCTCCGTGCTTGAGGTTAAAGACTTAGTTTTCCTTGACATCAAGGCGTTAAATTGTAGGAATATCGTATTATGGAATTTAAAGGGGAGTTATCTAATCTTGTGTTAGAGGAAGTTTTCAAATCAATAGTTTCTTCCGGCAAAGAAGGAACTCTGATTGTTTATGATAATAAAAATCGTAAAGAGATATATTTCGGACGGGATGGCGTCAGACTTTTATCAATAGGTGAACGAAAAGTTTTAACATTAGGTGAATTATTAGTTAAAAAACGCATTATTACGTCGGACCAACTTTCCCAAGCATTAACAACCCAAAAAACAACCAATCTTAAACTCGGAGAAATTATTTGCCAATCAGGTTTTTTAAAGCAGAATGATTTTGATATAATAATCCAAAATCATATTGAAGACGAAATCTGCGATATTTTTAGATGGCCGGAAGGCAAATTTGAATTCATTGAAGGACCTTTAACAGCACCGCCTTTAGTCTCGGAAGAAAAGTCGATTTCTCTTTTGACTATGGATGTCAATTCTCTTATTGTTAAAGTTACCCGGCGCCATAGTGAATGGGAAAGGGTCAAGAATCTTTTTAATAATCCCATGTCTATTTTTAAACTGGCAGATGATTGCGAAGAAGAATCTACCGTTGCTAAGTTAACACTGAACGAGAGACTTGTTTTTTATTTAATAAGCGGATTCAAGACATTAGAGGATATTGCAGAAGAATCGCCGCTTCGAGTTGCTGAAACCTATCAGACAGTATATGATCTTTCTCAAAAGAAAGTCATACAAGAAATAGGTCCGGATGGAATTAAAGAGCATGCCAAACAACTATACAAGGATAAAAAATTAGAGGAGGCTTTGGTTTTCTACGAGCAAATAATAAAAGTTAACCCTAAAGATTTAGTTGCCGTAGAAAATGCGGCTGAGATATTGGAGAAATTAGAGCGTCCCATTCTAGCAGGTGAAGAGTATAAGAAATTAGGAGATTTGCTTTCGGAAAAGAATGATATTAATCTGGCAATTATTGCCTATAAAAAAGCACTTCTGTTTCTGCCATTAAACGAAGAACTTCATGTGCTAGTATTTAATCTTTGTGTTACCCAGGGGCAACCATCTGAAGCAGCAGATGTTGCCAAGGGAATAATAAAACAGTATTATCGTTCCAAGAAAGCAAACGAAATATTAGCCTGGGTAGAGAAGATCTCATCTATAAAAAAGACCGATCTTGAAGTGCAGGCATGTGCAGCCGCGGCTTATTTCCAGATGGGTGAATATAATAAATCAAGGGATGAAATTGATAAGGCTATAAAAGAGCTGCCATCGCAAGATATTGATACTTTGATTAAAGCTTATGAACAGATTTTACGTATAGAATCTCATCTTTCAGATGCTCGTTATCGGCTGGATTCTCTTCGTAAAATTAAACTGCAACACAAAAAAAAGATAATAAGACTGTTAATTATTTCCGCCTCACTTTGTTGCATATTGATTATAGCTGCCCTTATTGCATGGAATGATTATTCTACCCATAAAAGATTTCTAGTGCTTAAGGAAGAAGTATCCGAATTTAAGAAAAAAGAAGACTATGAAAATGTTCTGATTAAATACCGGGATTTCAAGTGTTCTTTCACGGTATATACCCAATCACTTGTTAACAATGAAATTAAAGATGCATTGCTTGCATTGCATAATAAGGAGGATGGAATTAATTCTGTTGTTGATGCTGATTTGGCACCTTTAAGGGAACTATATAAAAATGCCTTAGAAATTAATAAAAAGCAGAATGATTTTAACGCTGCTTTGAGGGTTTTAAAAGGTGTGGAGTTACAGACCAAACAGATTATTGATAAATTGCCGCAAAAAATCTATTCAATGGGTGGAGGAGAAAATATTGCAAAAACCCAGGTTAAAAATTATCAGGAGTTTTTGGCAGATGTTCAGAACGAAATCGTTGTAATAGACAAATATCTGAAGTCAGCCGGTGCTTTGTATGATAAAGCACGAGAAATGGATAAAAACAATAAATTAGAAGAAGCCGCGAAAATCATTCGTCAATTAGTTAAAACTTATCCCGGTTCGAATCTCGCACAAACATTAAGGATTCCCGTTCGAATAGAATCAGTTCCTTCTGAAGCCGAGGTTTTTATTAATAATATTAAACAGGGTAAAACACCTCTTAAAATTTATCTGCCGATTAAGGATTCTGTTATTATAACATTGAGCCATAAGGGGTTTGAGAAATACTCAAAAGTGATTAAATCTTACGAGCAATCTTCTTTATTGGTTTCTCTGGAAAAATTAGCTAAATGGGTATTTGATACTGCTGTCCCGCTTGAAACCACTCCGCTGATAGTAAATGATGTGGTTTTTATAACGACGAGAGATGGTTATCTCAAAGCGATTGATTTGCAAAATGGTTCACTGCGATGGGTTTTTAGAACAGAAACACCAACGGCAATATATTCATCGCCTAAAATAAATTGTAATATGATTTTATTCGGTGCAGATGATAATTATTTTTATGCGGTACGTTCAACAGCACCAATAAAATCTCAAGAATTACAATTAAAGACGGCAAATCCCATTCGGTCTTCTCCCTTCTTCTCGTCTGATGGTCAAATTACTCTGATAGGCAGCACAGATAAAAACCTATATGCCGTTTCAGAAAGCGGTGCGATTTTATGGAAATATAATGCTAATGCGAAAATATTAACTACCGGCGTGGTGGATAAACAAATTGTTTATATTACTTCTGAAGATGGTATAATTCACGCTATAGACTTGAATACCGGCGATAAAATATGGAATTTATCTTTGGGTGGTAAACTAAACTCGCCGATTTTGAGTGAAAATATGATTTATGTCGGCAGCACCAATAATATAATCTATGCAATTAATCCGATAACTCGTCAGATTCAATGGTCTTATCGATTAGGTCATGAGATTATAGCGTCATTAGCTGTAATAGAAGGTATGCTTTTAGTCCCATGCCAGGATGGCAAATTATATTCTATTGATATAACTAACCAAAAACTTAACTGGCAGTTTAATACTACAGGTCCTCTTAGTGGAGGAGTTGCTATATCTAAAAAAGATAATGTGATTTATTTCGGAAGCGAAGATTCTTGTTTCTACGCCGTAAACCTTAAAAATGGCCAAGAAATATGGAAATATAAAACGCATAATAAAATTCGCTCCACTCCAACTATAGATAGTGGAACTGTTTATATAGGTAGCGATGATGGTTGTCTTTATGCCATAGAGAAATAAATAATATAGTGATTACTTGACAATCTTGAATTATAAATTAAACTTCTGGACAAAAGGCTTGAATGGAATATTATTATTCCGATTGGGGATTAGAACCTCTTTTTAAATTGGTCTTGGAAATGTAAATAATTTTAAAGATTTTTCTTTATTTGTTGAAATAACAAAGGATATAATTAAGCAGAAAGAGATATTGAATAAAATGCAAACAGATAATAAAACTTATTTAGCAAGAAAAGAAGATATAAAACCGCAGTGGTATGTAATAGATGCTTCCGATAAGGTATTGGGTAGATTAGCCACACGCATAGCTATTATTTTATTGGGTAAGCATCATCCTATCTACACGCCTTATGTGGATACAGGTGATTTTGTAATTGTTATTAATGCAGAGAAAATAAAATTGACGGGCAAGAAAATTCTTGGAAAAACATACAAAAGATATTCGGGTTATGCGGATGGATTAAAATACATACCGGTAAAGACAATGTTGGAAAAAACACCCGAAAAAATAATACATTTGGCAGTGAAAAGAATGTTGCCACAAAATCGTTTAGCCAAACAGATGATAAAAAAACTAAAGGTTTATGCTGGTCCGCAACACCCGCATCAAGCACAAAACCCTAAGGTATGGGAGATATCAAAATTATGAGTGATTCGCTTTCTTATCGTGCAACAGGTCGTCGGAAAACAGCAATTGCCGAAGTAATTCTTAAAAAAGGGACGGGGAAGATTGTTGTGAATAATATGGATTACGATAAATATTTTCTTGTTCCTGACGAACGGATAGCTATATTAATACCATTACAAAATCTTAAATTAATAGGGCGTTATGATGTAACTGCAGAGGTATATGGTGGTGGAAAACAAGGACAGGCGGAAGCAATTAAATTAGGTTTATCTCGAGCATTAAAGTTATCTGATATTACTTTGCTTTCTCAATTGCGAAAAAGCCGTTTATTAACTCGTGATCCCAGAATGAAAGAACGCAAAAAATACGGTCAAAAAGGGGCACGCAAAAGATTCCAATATTCAAAACGGTAAACAGTATAACGATTCACACTCGATTTTTATACTATTATACCAGATCCTGATAATCCGGGTGCCAATCTTGAATAAATTATTTATACACTTTGGGTTACTTTAACTTTATTTCTATTTTTTATGACGATACGATTTTTTTTATCTGAACAAGAGTCGTCATAAGTTTAGAAATATCTTTTAAGGCAAGAGAGTTAGGACCGTCACAGAGAGCTTTTTCCGGTTTGGGGTAAACCTCAAAGAATACCCCATCAGCGCCAGCAGCAACAGCCGCTCTTGACAGATAAGGTATCATTTTTCTATTACCATCGGACATTCCTTTATTCCCTCCAGGTAATTGAACGCTGTGAGTCGCATCATAAATAACTGGATAACCAAATGATTTCATTATTGGAATTGCTCTCATATCATTAACTAAATTATGATATCCAAAAGAAGTACCTCTTTCAGTAATAATAATTTTATTGTTACCAGTGCTTTTTATTTTTTCTATTAGATAAAGAACGTCATCAGGTGCAAGGAACTGTCCTTTTTTGATATTTATAGGTTTTCCTGTTTTTCCTGCTGTTATCAGTAAATCAGTTTGTCTGGATAAAAGAGCGGGAATCTGGATAATATCTAGTACTTCTGCAGCCGCTTTAATATCTTCTTTGCAGTGAACATCAGAAAGTACAAGTATATCTAAAGATCGTTTTAATCGCGAAAGAATTTTGAGTCCCTTTTTTATTCCCACTCCACGATAGGACTTATGACTTAAACGATTTGCTTTATCATATGAGGCTTTAAATATGAAAGGAATCGATTTTTCCTGAGATAGATTTTTGAGGGTTTCTGCTATTTTATAACAAGCATTTTCGCTTTCAATTACACAAGGTCCGGCGATAAGACATAATTGATTACTACCAATTAATGTACTGTTAATTTTTATTAGCATAATAACAATCCATTTTTTTACACCTATTCATCTGTTGGAAATGTAAATGTTGGGGCATTTTTAATCCACCATTCTTCCCATTTTTTAGCGCCAGCTGCTAATCCAGTTTCATCGTAATATTTATAATCTAATGTTAAACCTGTAATTTTACGAATCAAATTAAAAGCTATAACCCGTTTGTTGGGGTCAGGTTTCTTTAAGTAATCAATCAATACGGGCATACCGCGTTTATCTTTTAATTTTACTAATGCCTCAGCAACGACAAAGACAAAATCCTCATCATCTGATGTAAGATATTCATTTAATTCATTAACAACGGAGTAATTTTTAAGATTACCTAATATTCGTGCAGCTGACATTCTTAAAACCGGTTCTTTCAAGGATAATACAAGGAATGAAGAGGCGTCTTCTGATAAAAGTCCGCTAAAAATTTCTTCTACTTTGGAACGGTAATCAGGGTCTGGTTTTTTTAATGCTTCAAGTAATGCCAGCACAGCTCTTTTGCCGAATTTACGTAATTCAAAGATAAGACGATTAATATCATATGAAGAATTTGATAATTCCTGAATCAGTTTGGTTAATTGTTCCGACTGGGATTGATCGGAAGATATTGACGGAGAACGTAATTCTGAAAATTCTTTTCTTAGAATTGCCAACTCAAATCTAATTGATTCCAACTCGGCTTCTCGTTTATTTAGCTGTCGAGTCATTTCATTTAATTCTTTTTTCAGAGAGGCAGTTTTTTCTATCAGTTCGTTTGAAATGGTTTTTTGCTGGGAGAGTTGTTTGCCGTAAGAACAAGAGCATATGGAAAGCAATACTATAGAACCCAGAAGATAAATATACTTATTACGCATTAAGCTTTTGGATTTCATTTTATTACAACTTGCTGATCAAATTGAGATGTTTTATGAACAACTTGACCGATAATATAAGAATTATATTGTATTTTTTTTAGTTTATGGACAATTGAATCTGCATAAAATGGGTCAACGATTAAAACTAATCCAATTCCCATATTGAATACTCGATACATTTCATCCTGTGGAATTTTTCCTAATTGCTTAATTAATTGGAAAATTGGGGGGCACTCGTAGGAAGTAGAGTTTATTTCTACTGCAACTCCATGTGGTAAAATCCGTGGGATATTTTCCACAAGACCGCCACCGGTAATGTGAGCTATTCCTTTAACAACTTTTTTAAGATGATAGTTTTGTAGGACTTTTTTAACTGCTCGTGCGTATATTTTAGTTGGTTTAAGAAGTTCTTCACCAAGGGTCGAAGAGATTTCCGGTATAAATTGATTTAATTTATTCAATGCTTTTTGGGGCGAAAGGTTACCAAGTAATACTTTACGGGCTAAAGAATAGCCATTAGAGTGTAACCCGGAAGAAGCTAATCCTATTACAACATCACCTACTTTGATGGATTTACCAGTAATAATTTTATATTTATCAATAAGTCCTATGGCAAATCCGGCAAGGTCGTATTCACCCGGTGGATAAAAAGACGGCATCTCAGCTGTTTCTCCGCCTAAAAGTGCACAGCTTGATTCCTCACATCCAGTTACAATGCCTTTAATAATTTCAATGATTATTTTTTCATCAACTTTACCAATAGAGATATAATCCAGAAAAAAAAGAGGTTCAGCGCCAATAACAATTAGGTCGTTGATACTCATAGCAACTAAGTCTATGCCGATAGTATTATGCTTATTTAAGAGAAATGCTATTTTGAGTTTAGTCCCGACTCCATCAGAGCAAGCAACCAGAGTTGGTGACTTATAATTTTTAGTAAAGAGTAATGATGAAGTATATGTTTTTCCAGTTTTAGGGAAAAGAGAATATAAACCTGCGAAACCCCATGGATGTTCAATAACACGATGATCATAAGTTCTTTTGCTCAGTCGAATAATCTGGTCTATGATGCCATCCTTTTTAGTGGTATCAACCCCGGCAGATTTATATGTTATTTCTTTAAGCATAATTTTTACTGACCATTACTGTATTCTGATTTAAGAAACTTTTTTATCCTAAAATATTATAATAATGGTGCTTTCCATTTGTTTGCAAAATCTAAATGAGATAATTTATTCACAATACGTCTTTTTTGTGGGATTTCCCCAAAAGCCTCTTCTGTTTTGGATAAATAATATAATACATCAATATTATCATTATCTATTTTTAATGCTTTCATGAATTCCTTTTTTGCTTTTTCTAAATCATTTTGCAAGTAATAAACAATGCCTTGTTTTAACAAATCTTCCCTTTTCTTCCGCAGAGAAAATCGTTGTCTCCAGTAGATTATATTAAAAATATCCCAGAGATTGTAAAGATAAATAATAATCGTAAGAATAATAAGAAAGAGCCTGATTCGCTCGGAATTTTTCCAGCCTGACAAGCAAGGTAAAATAATTAATGACAAATCGAGTGAAATAATAATCGAGAAGAAGATAATTAATCCTTTACGGTACCGGCTAAGTAAGACCTGACCAAGACCAGGTAATAATATGGAAAAGATAAAAGCAATAGCTTTCATAAATTGGTATAAAACAGAATCGAATGAAATGGCATTACTAATTTTATTATATGATTATAGATATTTTTATTAACGCAGTCAAAATAAAGTTATTTAAGTGAAGTGTATTTATCATCAGAAATTCATGTTGTTTCTATTGTAATCGCAAATTTGTATTCTTCTTGGGAAGATAATTTAACGATAGGAATGAATTTTGCATGAAAAGAAATAACACGATAATTTAAATGTTTATAGAATCGAGATTCGTAGATTTTAATTGTATATTAAAGAATGCAATATTTCAAGGCGAAGAAGACGGATTTTTTGTGTAGTAATTATAAGAACTTTTTATCTGTTTATTGTGTAGTGAATGACCAATAACCAGTAGTACCACTTGGTGCAATTTGTGTTCCGCCTGTATTCTGAGCAATTATACGCCAATAATAACGTACACCACCGCTTATTAATATGCCCTCTGTTGGTATTGTGTGACTTGTTGTTAATATAGATACTAATTGTGCATCTGAACTTGTATTATATGTAAGCGGTTCGTTAAAAGTAAATTTTGTATCTATTTGGACGATATAATTAAGTGCCTGTGAGGATGGAGTCCATGTTAGTGTTGGTGTTGTTGTTATTCCTGTTGAGTTATTAGAAGGTGATAATAAAGTAAATGTCCCAGGGACGATTCCTGTAGAAAACTTAAAAGGAGCATTTGAAGCTAGTGTTTGTATCCCCGTGTCAGAATCTACTACAATAACACGCCAGTAATAGTCTGTATTTGAATTGAGAGTTATAGGATAAGTACCTGTGCTTGAAGGGTAGGAAGTATTATTAGGAGCAATATTAGTTCTGGTATAGACGTATGTTCCAAAATTTATATTCGTTGAAATCTGCAAGGTATATGAGGTTAAGTCAGCTGGATAACGACTCCATGAAAATGTGGGTTGTAAAGTCGTGACATTATTATCCGAAGGAGCGAGTAAATTAAAATATCCAGAGGAACTGGAACCGCTAACCCCGTGTACTTGACTTTGTGTGCCTAGGCATCCCCCGCCAGTATTAGCCACCGCACCTGTTAGCAAAAACACTATCATAATAAACACGGAACTAAAAATGAAAACGGTAAAATTATGTTTTACATTTTCTCTCATAAGCATTCTCCTTTAATTAATTTTATATAAATTTAGATTAGTAAATTTGAATTATTTGTCAAGATAAATTTATTTATTTATTTTCTAACTTAGCGGAATTAATATAAGGGACTATAAAGTGTTATTTTTTTTAATTTATTAGCATGGGAATACTTACTTTTTCGTTTTCCAGATGGAATTATGATTACAAGAAGATGCTGTGTCGAGAAAAATCATTTCCGAATAAATTGTTTTTTATGTTTCAGAGTAATTGATTGTTTCCATGTAGAATTAAAGCTTTTTAGTGATTTTGGTTTCACAGGAATATAATTATCTAATTTTCGCTGGTTCAATTTATATGAATATTTACGCTTGACTAATAATAATAGCATGCTATAAATGAAATATTATGAATGAAGAGTCTCTTCTGTATACACGAATAAGATTATTGCGACGAAGGGTAAAGTTATGGTTTTTGATAGATGGGCTGAGTCGTTTAATAATTTATTTATTGCCATATCTTGTTTTTGCCTTCTTGGTGGATTATTTTATCAGAGATTTACCGGCCATACCACGGCTATGTTTTTTTGTAGGTGCCGTAATTATATTGTTTTTGACTTTATTTAGAAAGGTTATTTCTCCTTTTATTCTGTTAAATAAAATATCTGATGATTCTTTTGTATTTCTAATAGAAAAAAGATTTCCGATTCTCGGCGAACGATTAATCAATTTATGGCAATTATTGCCGATATTATCACAGCAAGGCGAAAAGTATGTGGGACCTGATTCTGTTGTATCTGAACTGAAAAATGAAGTGGTTTCCGTATCTCAATCTTACGATTTTAGTAACATACTTTCTCTTACCAACTCAAAAAAAATATTATTTACAGCTCTAATATTGTTATTTCTTTCTTTTATCGCATGTGCTACTTACCCTATTGAGTTAAATATTTGGAGGGGACGTCTATTGGGAAATGACGTGAAATGGCCTAAAAGGACTACTCTTTTGGTAAATGTTATACCAAATTATACTATTGCTAAAGGACAAACACTTTCTGTTATAGCTTGGGTTGATAAAGGGCCGCGTCTTAGTGCCGTATATATTCGTTCGAATATGTCTCAATCTGAAACAGGTTGGCAACGAATGATACTAACCGAAAAGACTGAAACGGAAAATAAAAAACGCACAAGAGAATTCAGGTATGATTTTGCTAATGCCCAATCTTCGTTTAGCTTTATGGTAAAAGGGGGAGATGATCAAACAGGCTGGTTAGAAATTCAGGTTTTTGATTCACCCATCTTGGAAAAGATTACAGCCCATTACGATTACCCTTCTTATACCAGTCTTTCAGGCAAAACAGAAATAGGTGGAAATATAAAAGCGCCACGTGGTACAAAAATAACTATTAATGGTTTTTCCAATATTAAATTAAAGGATGCTTATTGGATATTAGACTCTTTTCAACAATCTCTTACAATTGAAACGGAAAACGTAATAACCGAAAGCTCTGTTATTACTGGCAGTTTTATTGTAGACAAAGATACAAAATATTCAATACAATTATTAGGCACTAATGGATTGAAAAATATAGAGCCCATAGGGTATTCTATAAAATCTATTCCTGACAACCATCCAGTCATAAAAATCGTTGAACCTGCCAGTGAAATTGAATATGTAACACCAGAAGCAATGATTCCTCTTAAAGCGCTTATCATCGATGATTATGGGATTTCTAATGTTAAAATTAAGGTACTTGTAAATAATCGTGAAGGATCATCCACTTTAACTGAAAATGACAATAAAAACGAATTACTTATTATGCCTTTTGTCATAACTTCTTCTTTACGGAGCAGCATTGAATCAACTCATAATTTGGATTTAACTTTATTGAATTTGAAAGAAGGCTCTTCTGTTATATTGAATTTTATTGCCACAGATAACTGTGCAATACCATCTCCTCAAACAACGACATCTTCAGATTATTCTTTAATTGTAGTTGGTAAAGCACAGATGGAAAAAATGATTGAAGAAAATCTGATTAGATTAAAAGATGATATAAAAAAGACTTTGCAGATTCAAGAATCAGCAAGGCAAACTAATGAAATACAGCTTGCTGTTTCTAGCCAGCATCGTGTGACACAGAATCTTAATAATACAACATCTGTTCTTTCTAAAATCACAAATGATATTAATAGCAACAAGCTTTTCTCTAAGGATATTTCTAACAAATTAAATGACGTCAATAAGAGCATTAACGAAATTTACACGAACAAATCACCCGAAGTCACACAGCTTTTGGAAAAAATATCTGCGGCAAAGCAGAATAAGGAAAAAGATGAATCTTATCGTGACAGTGCTTCAGCTAAACAAGAAGAAATCAAGAATGACCTCTCCGAAATACTAAACTCATTAGAAGAATGGGGAGATTATCAGGATGTGGTTAGTTCAGCCCGTGAATTACTTGCTGATACACAAAAGGCGTTGGAGAAAATGAAAAATTTGGATAATAATTCTTCTGCATCACCGTCTGATTTAACGGAATTAGATAAGGATCACATTATAAACCAAGCCAAGAATCTTCAGAAAGAATCTGAAAATTTAGAAAAGAAAATGGCTCGGGTTAGCGAAAAGCTTAAAAATGTACAGTCATACTATTCCGACAAACTTAGCCATGGGATACAGCGATTAAAACAAGATTCTTTTGACGAGAATCTTTATTCGCTCATTTCTTTTCTTTCTTCCTCTTTAATGGGGCAAGCAATAAAAACTTCTGAAAATGTTCAAAATACATTATCTTCGCTGCTTGATTTCCTTGAAGACAGAGTTAACCCTGAACAACTAAAACAAAAATTAGCCGACTTAACTAAAATGATTGATAAAGTCAATGGGTTGAAAAATAAAGAAGAGGGGATTTATGATGAGACACTCAAAATTGTAGACCCAACCGGAGATATAGCAGCATTATTCCAAGAATTAGATTCACTGTTATTAGACCAGAAAGCCTTAGGTGAAGTGACAGGTCAGGCAATGAAGCAGGAAGATGCGAAGAAATTAGCTGATGCGATAAAAAAAATGGCTGAGGCGCAAAAGGGATTGAAAGAGCAGGCAAATGATTTGAGTGACCAACTGCAAAACGCAGATTCCAAGTTACCGCAACCTGATTCTAAAGTAGAACAGGCATCTCAATTTATTCAACAAGCCGCTGATAAAATGTCGGAAGCCGCTAAAAATATGCAGGAATCTTCTGAACAAAGTCAGCCGTCCGCTGAAGGTGGTTCTAAACAGCAACCCACTCCTCCGCCACAACCGCCTGAAAGCAAGGAATCTCAGGCTAAAATAGCCCAAAACCAGAAAGATGCCCTTCAAAACCTGCGTCAAGCCCGTGAATCTCTCCAGAAATTTCTGAACCGCCAGTTAACCGAAGAGGAAAAAGGGAAACTGGAACGATTGGCACGCCGCCAGAAAGAATTGGAAGAGGAAACCCTTAAAAGTAGCGGGGAAAATAAAGAATCGCAGGAATCTTTGCAGAATGCAGCAAGGAAAATGGCACAGGCGCAAAATAATCTTTCAAAAGCACAATCTCAAAATGCCCAGCAGGACGAACAAGAAGCTATAGAAGAACTCGAACGGCTTTATGAATTTCTTGCGCAAAAAATAAATAATATTGACCAACAACAAAAAGAGAAAACCATTGAAGAGTTGTATAAAATGTTAACCGAAATCCGTGATACCCAGATAAGCATGAATAATAGAACAGCCGATATTTTGAGCCGAAAATCGGAAATTAATAATAGGGAAAATAGTATGGCTATTGAAAAACTTTCCATAGAACAATTTAATCTTTCTGAAGAATGTAAGACAGTAAAAACAAAGCTTGAGGAAGAACAATCCATCGTATTCTCATGGACCTTGAATAGCATATCTGATGATATGCAGTTAAGTGCTCGTTTATTATCGGTTTTTGGTGAGAATGGACCGGCTGACGAACAAAAAGATATAACATTATCCACTGAACCGGCATATCTTCGGGAGATTCAAACGGATATAGTCAGAAAATTAAAAGAATTAATAGATGCTCTTCGTAACGAAAAGAATCGACGCAAACCTCTTCAGATGAATGAAGAACAGATGGAGCAGATGGGGATGAAAAACAAACTTCTTCCTTTACTTGCGGAACTCAAAATGTTAAAAAAGATGCAAGACAATCTTTTGTCCCGGACAGAATTAATTCGTCAGGGGTTGACGGATATTCAGTCTACCGATAATAATTCCATTTTAGTTCAACAAATAGTTCTTCAGCGACTTACCGCTGAACAAGGGCATTTGGCAGAAATGACTAAAGATATCGTAAAAAGAATTGAAGAACTGCAACAAAAACAACACCCATGAACCATAAATTAAAATCTAAAATCTGCAGTCTGGAATTTTTAGTAGTTGTTATAACCATATTCTGTTCAATATCCATTCTTGGAGTGACTGAAGAACAGTTAAACGGCAAAACGGAAAAACCTGATAACAAAAATACAAATAATTCTCCATCTTCAAGCGAAACTGAAGAAAAAGACAAACTTCTGGAGGAGCTGGATAAAGAACTAAAGCCTACTCCGGTGGAAGAAGAAATAGATCCAATTAGTATTCTTAACAAAGTCGTAGATAAAATGGAATCAGCCGAAGACCGGCTTTCTTCAGCAAGTAACCTGGATGTTAATGAGCATTCGATAACCGACACGGCTACAGCAAATAAGAGACAGCAGGAAGTAATAGACGAACTTAATAAAATACTCCAGCAGATAAAAAAATTACAATCTGATGCGACTGATGGATTGGACAAAATTATTCGATCAGCAAGAGATATTGAAAACAGTGGCGGGGGCGGAAGCAAACAGCCAAAACCTCGACCCAAGCATCAACCGAAGCCTAAACCAAAGCCTCGTGACAATCCTAATAATGAACCCGCATCAAAAGCCTATGATTCAAAAGGTGAATTACCGGACGGTTTTACTCAGCGTCGTTCTGATGGGCTCAAATGGGGCAATCTACCGCCTAAACTTCGTGATGAAATCATCCAATCTGCTCAAGAAGAATTTTTACCTGAATATCAAGAACGGCTCACACGCTACTTTAAAATTCTAGCCGGCAAAGAATAAAACATCCATTAATCCTGCCAGGAATTTATTTTGTCTCGAATTCAGCGTCTATGATATTGTCATCACCGCCACCTTTGGGTTTTTTATCGCCTTTGGGCGGCTGTTGATTAGGTTCTTCGCTTGCGCCTTGGAATCCACCGCCGGCATCTGCACCGCCGGTTGGTCCGGCTGAGGCGCCACGCGCTTTATTCGCCTCTTCGTATAATTTCTGTGCCAGCGTATGGCTGGATTTGGTTAATTCTTCAGTTGCCTTCTTTATTTCAGCC
>JAZDMB010000049.1:0-43064 GCA_043801445.1 Planctomycetota bacterium | reverse complement strand
AGACCGAAGAATATAAAGCCGGACTAATTTCTGCCCGCAAATACATTATTATTTTGTCCGGTAGTAGTATTGTGCTCTGGCTGGTGGCTCATTTTGTTATGAAGCAAATCCTTTAGAAAAGGTATAAATAATGATTTCCGTAATTATTCCGACCATTAACGAGGAAAAGACCATCGCACAGGTGGTGTCCCTTGCCCGCAGGTCAAAAGGTGTTAGCGAGGTCATTGTGATTGATGATAAATCACTGGACCGGACTGTAGAGGCAGCCAAAGAATCGGGTGCAAGTATTATCACCTCAACCAAAATAGGCAAAGGCGCATCTATGAAAGACGGGCTTCTGGTAGCGCGTAATGAAATCGTCGTTTATCTGGATGGCGATATCTCCAACTATGCCGACGATGTGGTGGAGCGTCTTACCGAACCGCTTATTAAAGACGAGGCGGATTTCGTCAAATCCACTTTCGGCAGAGAAGCCGGCCGGGTAACCGAACTTGTTGCCAAGCCGCTTTTGAGTTTGCTTATGCCTGAGGCGTTGAAATTCTCACAGCCCTTGAGCGGGATTATCGCGGGTAAGAAGTCATTATTTGAGCGAATAGACTTTGAGAATGACTACGGCGTGGATATCGGCATACTCCTGGATATGCTCAAAATCAAGGCGCGGATTAAAGAGGTGAATATCGGTCGGATTGAGAACAAGATGAAACAGTGGCGCGAATTGGGACGAATGTCACGCGAGGTATCGCGGGCTATCCTTAAACGTTCTAAAACTCATCCTGATTTTTCATTAGATTCATTAGAAACTATCAATATTATCAGAGACCAGATGGAACTGTCTATCAAGGAATCACTGGCCCCGCTCAAGAAGATGATTATATTTGATATGGATAATACCATCCTGCAGGGTAGGTTTGTCTATGAAGCGGCCAAGGAATTCAACTTTGAAAAAGAATTGGTCAAGATTCTGGCCACCAATTCCGACTCCTGGCTTTTAACAAAACTCATTGCCCAGAATCTCAAGGGATTGAATATCGCCCAGATACTTGCATTAGTGGATAAAATACCGCTGGTGGATGATACCCTAGAGGTAATCTCTGAATTAAAAAAAAGGGGATATATTATCGGGATTATCAGTGATAGTTATGATGTGGTGACTGGGTATATCAAGAACAAACTTGGCATTGATTTTGCCATTGCCAACGAATTGGAATTCAGCAACAGCATTGCGACCGGCGAGGTGAAAGTGCCTTCCCATTTTATCCACACCGAAGAAAGTAAGTGCACTCATAATTTCTGCAAGAGTAATGTGATGCTAAAATTGGCAGCCAAGTATGATATACCGCTGGGCAATATTATTGCCGTAGGCGACAGCGAAAATGATATCTGTATGGTTCGTTTTGCCGGTATCGGCATTGCCTTCTGTTCCGATAACTTTGTGCTTAACAACGTGGCTGATTATAAAATAGAAACTAAGTCTTTTAAGAATATTCTTGATTTCGCTATTTAATAATCTTATAAATAATGTTTTATTACAGGAGAAACATTAATGGATTATCTGAAAAATATTATCGGGCAATCTCATTTTGACGTAGTTTTATCCGCCATTATCTTTCTTGTCTCCATCGTCGTCGGCTTATTCCTTAAAATAATTATTCTCGGCTACCTTTCCCGCGCCGCGGCCAAGACATCCTGGAAATGGGACGAACCCATCGTTAAATATGTAAAGAGCGCTATCCTTTTCTGGTGTATCTTAATGGGATTATATTTTATCAAGGAAATTTGGGTGTCAACTATTCCCACTGGCGTAAACGAGTTATTGAATAAAGTCATGATAGCGTTTTTCGGCTTGAGTGTGCTGATTACTATCGCCAATATCGCCACCGCGCTTATTGGTCTATATGCCGAGAAGCTTCCTCACACGATGCCTCTGACCAATCTTACCCAGAATCTCGTTAAGATATTAATAATTATCATTGGCGGATTGATGATATTAAGCGCTTTGGGCATATCTATTACGCCGCTTTTAACCACCTTGGGCATCGGTGGATTAGCCGTTGCCCTCGCCTTGCAGGATACCCTTTCCAATTTCTTTTCAGGTTTCTATACCACTATTGCCAAAAATATCAGGATCGGTGACTTCATTAAATTGGAGTCCGGCGAAGAGGGTTACGTGCTTGATATCGGCTGGCGGGTAACCAGAATCAAACTTTTAGGTAATAATATCGTTCTTATCCCCAATAATAAACTCGCCCAATCAGTGGTCAGAAATTATTACCTACCTGATAAGGAGTTATCAGTGCCTGTTGAAGCCGGTGTTCATTATAATAGCGACCTGGGGTTCGTGGAAAAAGTTACCCTTGAGGTAGCCAGGGAAATCCAGCGGACGGTTGACAATGCGGTTAAATCATTTGAACCGATTATTCGCTACCATACCTTTGATTCCTCCAGCATTAACTTTACGGTAATTATGCGCGCTGAAGAAATCAAGGCAAGTTATCTTCTTAAGCATGAATTCATCAAACGACTCCATCAACGTTATAAAAAAGAAGGAATTGTAATACCGTATCCTATCCGGGCAATAAATCTGGAACAGGAAAAATCTTGTCTTCTTTCTAACGATGTGATACAATAAATTATTATGTCAAATACCATAGAACATCTTAAGAAACAATCAAAATTCACTGTAGTAAGGATAGCATTCTGGCTGGTAATATTGACGACATCATAATCAAAGCAAACCACTTGATGTATTCGTCAAAAATAGCGGTAAGAATTCAATCAAATACGAACTAATCAAATAATAAATGAGGTACTAAATGGAAGAAATAACTTTAAACCTGCCTTTCTTGATTGCCGGTATAATTATCTTCATCGGCTTTTTAGGAACGCTCTTTTTCCAGAAAACCCGTATTCCCGATGTATTATTTCTTATTGTCATAGGAGTAATAATAGGTCCGATTGCAGGCTGGATAAAAGCATCACAATTAGAAAGTATAACCCCTTACTTCGGCAGGCTGGCATTGATTATCATTCTATTTGAGGGCGGATTACATCTTGACATAGGTGTTTTGCTTAAATATTTAGCCGGCGGTCTGGGACTGGCTATAGGAACTTTCGTGGTAAGTGCTCTTGGTATCTGGGCGCTGGGCGTTTATTATCTGGAAATGAGCAGTATCAATGCCTTAATTTTTGGTTGTATTCTGGGCGGTATCAGCCCGGCTATTGTGATTCCGCTTATCAATCAGATGCGGGTGCGTGAGGAAACCCGTGCTATCCTTAATCTGGAATCTGTTCTGGCTGATATCTTTATTATCTTAAGCGTGATTATACTTATTCAGATTGCCCCGACTGGCCATATCAGCATATCAGGTATTATGAATGCCATCGCCAGTTCATTCTCCATTGCACTGGTAGCTGGTGTCGTTGTCGGGTTGCTATGGGTCAGGGCTTTGGGCAGTGTTAAAATCGCATCTTTATCTTATATGACCACATTGGCGGCTGTTCTGGTGCTTTACGGGTTGGTGGAGATGTGCAAGGGTAGTGGGGCGGTTGCGGCTTTTACATTTGGCTTGATACTGAAAAACGCCACCAGATTCCTCAGGGTGTTTGACGAAAATAAAATATTCAAACTTGATGAAAAGATAGAACAATTCCATTCAGAATTTACATTTTTCATCCGAACTTACTTTTTCGTTTATATGGGAATGCTTATCGCACCGGAATTATTTTATCACGACGGTATATTGAAAAATATAATTCTTATTTCAGCTATTCTGATTATAATCAGATATGTATTTATCTGGTTATTCTGCGCAGTTTATAAACCGATACGGCTTGAGCGGTTCACTTATTTTGTGATGTTACCCAGAGGTTTAGCCACAGCTGTGATTGCCTCTTTACCTGCCGCAAGTAAAATTGCCGGCACAGAAAACTTCTTGAATTACACCATCATGATAATATTAATTACCAATATCTTTATGGTATTAGGTATCTTTATTACCGAGCAACGCTCACAAGTATTTATGCCGCCCAAAAATTCAGCCTCATAAATGGCAAGAGTTCTCCCAATATTTAGACGTTCTTGTCTATTCGAAAACTGAAACAAATGTATAAACTTCGATTTAATTGCTCAAATAGTAAAAATTGCTATAATTATAAAAACAATCTTGTTAATTTTAATATGAATTATTAAGTATAAGCAATGCTTTTCCTGCAGCATCCACAACAAACACTTCTTGAAAAAATATCATGGTTCGCTCTTCGTGTCGCAATGTTTTTCGGTGTAGTTTCTTTATTTCTGGAATATGGATTTTTTATATCAGAACAAACCGGAAATATCCTTCATATAGTCAATGTCGGCGTAGTTACAATTTTTATTCTTCATGTCCTTTTAAATTGGCTCTTTGCGCGTAATAAGAAAATATATTTTAAGTCTTACTGGCTGGAAATCACGCTTGTGGCTCTTTTCTTTCTACAGCTGGGCGCCACCTATTTTGCGGCTCCTGTATTACTGAGAAAAATATTTGAGGGATTGCATATTACCCGTATGACGGGAGTTTACATTGTTTTAATACAGATTTACATTGTTTTTCATCTTATCCTGGGTTTCGCCAGGTTTAATGCACGAATCGCTTCTCTTGCCATAAAACCAGCTACTATTTTGCTTTTTAGTTATCTATTTCTTGTTATTCTTGGAACTGTTTTTCTATTACTTCCGAAAGCAAGCGCCTCAAACGAACACCCAATTACCTCACTTGACGCTTTGTTTACCGCAACCAGCGCTACTTGCGTTACAGGCTTGACTATCAGGGATACGGGTAATGATTTTTCCACAACCGGCCAAATGATGATTCTTTTTCTGATACAATTGGGTGGTTTGGGCCTGGTGACTTTCACCATGTTTTTCAGTCTGTTGCAGCAACGTTTTCTGGGTGTTCGGCAAACCGTTATTTTACGTGACATTTTAAACTACGATATTATCGGTCAACTGGGCAAATTTCTTGCTTATGTTTTCATTATTACATTTCTTATCGAAATAGTCGGCGCGGTGCTGCTTTACCAGTTATGGAATGAACCGGGAATGGACTACGACGGACGCCTGAAATGGAGTATTTTCCACTCCGTCTCGGCATTCTGTAATGCGGGCTTTTCCCTGAAATCGACCAATTTCATGTCATATGCGAATAATTTACTTTTTAATTCTACAATTATTTCACTTATTGTTCTCGGAGGACTGGGATTTCCAGTTATAATGAATCTTCTCCAATTCAGGATTTCAACATTGCCGTTTTTCAGGAGATTACGCTGGCTGAAATCGCGACGGGACACCGAAGATATTTCACGACTTTCAATCCAAATTAAAATTGTATTATTCGTTACAATAATTCTTATCGTTGGAGGTGCTCTTCTGTTTTTTGGGCTGGAATATCATAATACCCTCCAAGGCAAACCATTGCCTCAAAAAATTACAAGTTCGATTTTTCAATCAGTTACCGCGCGAACCGCCGGTTTCAATACTGTTAACATCAATGATCTAAAACCACCGACTCTAATACTACTAATTGGGTTGATGATTATCGGTGCTTCACCGCTTTCCACTGGCGGAGGCATCAAAACCGTAACTTTTATTGTTCTGCTGGCAACGGTTTATTCGATGATGCATCATCGCGAACGCGTGGAAATGATAAAACGGACTATCCCCAAAATCGTTGTGCATACGGCTGTTTCGATAACTGTATTGTATGCGATCTGTGCCTTTTCATTTTCTTTCCTGCTGATGATTACCGACCCGCAGGTTGCATATAAAAATGCGTTATTCGAAACTATTTCAGCATTAAGTACGGTGGGGCTCAGTACCGGAATAACTTTCGGCCTAAGCGCCGGAGGAAAAATGCTGTTGTGTGTGATGATGTTTATCGGTCGTACCGGCCCATTGATGATTTTATTGAGCATCATTCATCGAACCACTCAGGCTAATTACCAGTATCCGGAAGAAAATCTAATCTTAACATAATATTTACCAATGTTACTCTGCGAAGTAATTCGCCACGAAACATGAGAGGAGGTTTCAATATGAAATGCGCTGTTATCGGTTTAGGAGAATTCGGTAAAGCACTAGCTCTGAAATTAGCCAGCCGGGGCGCCGAGGTTATCGCGGTTGATACCAATATTGACATCATTGAAGATGTAAAAAACGATGTCAGTCTGGCTGTAAAACTTGATGCGACAGACGAAAAAGACCTGCGCTCACAGGGTATTGATAAAGTTGACGTGCTTATCGCTGCTATGGGCGGGAATTTTGAAGCTAACGAACTGGTGGTCGTTCTGGCAAAACGATTAGGTATCCCTAAAATCATTGCCCGAGCGACTAATGCCACTCATGCACGCATATTAAGACTTATTGGCGCTGATGAAGTTATCCAGCCCGAAGAAAACTCAGCCGAACGGTTGTCGCACCGTATTTTATTCACTTCTTTGAAGAGCTACTTCGAACTAATCCAAGGTTACAGTATAGTTGAAATAGAGGTGTTCAAGAAATTTGCCGGCAAGACGCTTTCAAATATGCTGCCTCCCAAAAAATATAATTTTAATTTAATTGCAATAAAAAGAAGAAAACGCATCAGGCCTGATTCAGATGTATATGAAGAAACGATTAACATTGTTCCCAAGGAAACGGATATACTTGAAGCAGATGATATTATCACTATTGCTGGAGCTGATAAAGATATTGCGCGTATCTTGGAAGAAGTCGGCGAAAAATAACAAATATCAATTATACAATGATAGAGAAATATGCGATTGTCTCATGGCTGGCATATTTCCTGATTATGTGCGGGCTATGTTTTTTGTGCCGGGCCTTGCGAATAATACAGAAATCCGATATTAAATTCTTACTGGTATATACCCTGGTTATGGGCTGTCTCTGTGTTTTATTCTGGTATTTTGACATAAGAGTCAGATAGAAAGAAGATTAACTATACACTATACAAGATACCCCCTATACCCTCACCACACCACGAGATAGCCCCCACCCCGCATAGAGATAGCTTCTACCCCGCATAGAAATAGCCCCTACCCCACAGGGAGATAACCCCTATCCCACAGGTAGATAGCCCCTACCCAGCATAGAGATAGCTCCTACCCCGCATAGAGATAGCCCCTACCACACAGGGAGATAGCCCTCACCCTACATAAGGATAGCCACCCCCTACTAATTGGATACCCCCTATATTAGGGGTGAAATAATGTTTTTAAGTTGTTCTGCCTCGGCTCTAAATTTTATTTTTGAAATACTGAAATAACCCAAAAACTTGACAGGCCGCCTATATATAGAGGGCTGTTATTACGGTAAATTTTAATTTTCGTCATAACTTGTTTTTTGATATCAGGATACGAAAAAATTCAGTTAACTCTTTTAATGACAGCAGGATATCTGAATTCTTAAAAAATTACGCCTAAAAGCGATACGACCATCGTATATAACATAGGGATAAAGATATATGGGTAATTATGAAAAAGATTTTGACGGTTTAAGGGCGAACGATATGGATAATCGCGCTCCGGATGCGGGCCGGCCGGTTTCGTTTGATATTCTGATATTCCGGTTCGCGCCGTTATTAATCAGTCTTGAACCCGAGGATATTGAACTGATTAAGATGGCTTATCTGTCCGCTATCCGGAATAATATGGTTATTGATAATAATCTTTTAACAGAGGCACTGAATATGAGCGAACGGACACTCAGGAACCGTAAGAATAAGATAATAGATAAAATCAACCTGTCATTGGGGCTTGATAACGGCAAAACCTTTCCGCCTGATAAAAATACTTAGAAATCATATCCCCTTGTCATTTTAACAGTTAGCAAAAACCGCCCCGGTTCCCACGCTTCCCAAAACGGCAAATCGTTTCCTCTCGCCCGTAATAGTAGAGAGGTGATTTATGTATAGAATGATATTTTGGGTTTTGATAACAGGGTTATTCATAATCGTCGGCTGTCAGATTGCCGGTAAACTTGCCGGCCAGGGGCTCAAGGACAAGATTACGGAGAGCATTGATGAGAGGGCGTCCGGTGTAATCGGGCAGATAACCGAAGCCCTGAAATCTCCGGATACTAACCGGCTGAATAAGACCCTTGGGGTAATCAGGGAACTCATTCAGCTCTACCAGCAAAACAGGGTGAGCGTAAAAGAGCTGTCTGTTATACGCTGGCTGCTGGTTGTTCTCTGTTACCTGGAAATCATTCGGATTGTGATTTATCCGGGATTCAGGAATTAGAATTTAATGACGGTCGGTTTTTATGCAACAGGAGGTACCCGAAAATAGCGCGCCTGCCCGACTGGCGCCGGTTCAGGCGGGCGATATTTAAGGAACTGATGCAACCGGCTGGCACGTAACGAGGTCCCCCAATGTAACATCGGGGGATTAAGCGGTTATAACTCGCTACGCTCTAACAACCGCTAAAAAAGGGGGTGAGATAATAAATGGCATTTGAAAAGAAATTCGAGTTGAAGCTCTATGTGCCGGCAAATTGGGAAGTTACCGGGTCTATGGCTGATAACTGGGAGAAGCGTCTCTTGGATTCCGCAGTAGACATCAAGGATAAACTTGATGCGAAACTGCCAGATGACGGGACCTTTGAACGTGATTTAGTCAATCCATCCAGTAATGCCTATGGGCCGATGCTTAATCCTTCATTCGTCTCTAAGAGCGACAGGACTACGGATAATATCCGGGCTACCCGTCAGGGTAATATGGTTCAGTCGTTTAGCAGATGGAAGGAGAATCTGACGAAGGCGTTTGCTACGGTTGATGGAGTGGTTGCCAAGGTCTTTAAGGACAAAGTATCCGCAGCCAAAGACCGATGGGCAATCAAGATGGGCAAGGGCGCTCTGCGATTTACCGGTGACAAAATCCGAGGCAGGTCAGTTGCTCCGATTACCGCCTACTATATAGTGGGTGACCTTCGGGCAACCTCCTGGATTGCGGCCGGTGATGTGGCTGATGGTGACCCTTACAACATTGCCAAAGATGGTCAAAGACCGGCTCTCAAAGCCGCGATTCTTGGCAGAATCGTTCAGGGCGGGATTATGATTACTAACGCAGGATCTGATGCAACCGCTGAAATCCTGCGCCAGAGTACCATTAATGCCGAATTGCTGACCGGTCTGTGCGACACGGCTAAGTGCGATGACTTCGTGGCTGTTCCGGCAGTGGATAAGTGCTACTGCGCCTGGGAAACAGACCCTGAAGGCAGGTTAATCCTGCATACGCTGGTCGGTTTGACTACACTGTAAAACAAGGTCAAGAATGAGGAAAAGGTTAAGGCATGGTTTGGCTGGAGAAATCCTTCTTAACCTACACCTTAACCTCAACCTTAATTATGAAAGGAGATAATTATATGCCATTCAAAAGAACATATTTTGACGGGCAGGTGACTTCACCTGCGATAGTCCCCGGCGCGGTGACCGAGGATAAGATTGCTGATGATGCAGTTACATCAGCCAAGATTAAGGACGGGACAATTACCGGAGCCGATATCGGCGTGGGTCAGGTTCAGACCGATGATATTGCTGACGGCGCGGTAACTGCACGAAAGTTGGGTAGCGATGTTTCTGTTGTGCCTCTGGCGGATAATACGGTTTCTACTGCCAAGATTCAGGATAATGCGGTAGTAACACAGAAGATTAATAATAATGCAGTAACCGGCGATAAGATACAAGATGCGAGTGTTACTTCAACCAAGATTGCTAATGGTGCTGTGACTTCTGCCAAGATTGCAACCTCTGCGGTTACTAAAATAAAACTGGCTTCTAATTCGGTTGGCTACTTAGAAATAATAGATGGCTCGGTGACAACGCCCAAGATTGTCAATGGGGCAGTTACACCTGAGAAGTTGTCTTTTGTTCCGGGCGGAGCGGTGAGACCTCTGGTGCCTCCGGTTGCAACAGATGAGATAGCAATAGGCGCGGTTGACGGTGAACGGTTAGCGGTGAGCGCTGTAACGAAAGCCAAATTATCATACAAGGTTATCAGTATCACGATTCCGGCATTACAGGTAGGCGGGTTATATCCGCCTTTAGGAGACCCTGATTTGAATGGCGGTGTGATTTTAGGTTACTCTATACCCGTGAATCAGGACCAGCTGATTAGGCAACTATTCCTGTTACCGGGATTACCGCAAGTCACCGGTATTTCAATCTTGCTGAATCAACCGGCTATAGCGGATAATACATTTGAGGTGGTCGTGCTGAGGGGATAGCCACAGATTACACAGATCAGATAAAGAAACCACTGATAAACACGGATTAATAGTATGTAGTATAAAGTATGAAGTAGATGGTATGTAGGAGGTAGAATATAGGGGGGGGAAACGTAGGATTCACCACAGAGGCGCCGAGGACACAGAGAGTGTAGAGGATTTCTTCGTGTCTTTGTGCCTTCGTGGCAGAAGTTATGAAGTTTTCTTGTTGACCGTAATAACTGAAAGGATAACGAAGATGACCGAATAAACAATAGGTATGATGAGGCTTTTGATGATTTCTATCTTTCTTGGCGCATCTATAAACACATCTTCCTGTTGAATTCCGAAGAATGAATTAATCACTTTGAATTTCCATATTTCCTGCAATACCCCTTCCGAGATATCCTTTAATGTTGCCAGATAATAATTTAGATAGTAGTTGAACAGATATGTTGATAAGTTTTCAAATAAGCCGACTATAAAGGTGTCCATTATCAGATAGACGATAATACTTATCGCCACCGCAATACCGGCATTTTCTATAAAGGTGGAGACGAATAATCCCATTAACCCTATCGTAATAAGGGGCAGAATAATGTGTATAAAGGTATAAGCGATATAAAGAAGCATGGCTGATTTGGATAGATGGATGATATCCGGGAAAGTAGGGTCGGTGATATCAGCAAAGCCATAAATAGTCCAGGAAGAAATAAAAGAGATTGATTCAATAAGAAGCGTAAATAACAATGCCAGAATAATCACCGTGATTACTTTGGCAATAATAAGTTCGCTTCTTCTAATCGGCGCAACAAGAATAGTTTTGATGGTTCCTAATGTGGTTTCGGAGGCGAAAAGCAAACTGCCCATAATAAGTATCAGAAAGGCAGAGATTTTGAATCCATTGAGACAGCCGAGAATAAGAGTACTAAACCCATTAATCTGCGCTGTCTTATCGGAAGAAAACAGTTCACTAAGAACTGATACGATAACCACCGCCATTACCAGAAAAAAAGCAATATAAAAGAATTTCTGGCGCGCAAGTTTATATAGTTCAATCTTTGTTAATGTCCAAATTCTTGAGCACATATATTAAACCAATCCCATAAAATATTTTTCAAGCGGTCTTTTTGGCGTTGTTATTTCCACCCCTTCTTCTTTAAGAAGTTTCCGGAGTTCCTCTGATATCACCAATTTACCGTTTCTAAGAATCCCGACCCGATTGCAGAGAAGTTCCATCTCGGAAAGAAGATGGCTTGAGATAAAGAAAGTAACATTCTGTTCCTTATTGAGTTTTTTTATAAGATTGCGGATATCGGCAATTCCTTGGGGGTCAAGTCCGTTAGTAGGTTCATCAAGGATAATCAAAGGAGAGTAATCAGGATTTTTTATCTGAATAAAGGCGGGCAGTAAAGCCGCCGCAATGCCGAGCCGCTGGCGCATTCCCTGCGAGTAAGCGCGAATTTTATCATTGGCACGCGCTTTCAATCCAACTGCTGAAAGTAAGTTATCCACTATTGAGTTAATAAAAGATTTCGATGTCACCATTCTGAGGCGTGTTAATAATAAAAGATTCTGCCGCGCTGAAAGATATGGATAAAATGCAGGGATTTCTACCAAACCGCCGACATAATGCATGATTTCAAGATATGAATTGCTTATTTCTTTACCGTGTATAAATATCTTACCGCTATCAGGTTTAATAAGCCGCAGAAGCATACGGATGGTAGTGGTTTTACCGGCGCCATTAAGACCAAGAAAACCATAGATATCGCCCGAATAGATTTCCAATGAGAGATTCTCAACTGCCGGGAATTTGCCGAAACGACGGCAAAGATTTTCGGTTCTAAGAATGACATTCGTCATAGTTTTGCTTTAATTATCTTGAGAAGTTGGCTGAAATTATCTATCCGGTAATCCGGCTTTAATCTGCCGTGACGCGAAAGATGCTTCTTTCCTCTGCGGCTGAGAACTGTTATCATCCCGACTGTCTTGGCAGGGTCAATGTCATTAACCGGGTCATCGCCTATATACATTACTTCCTGAGGCAAAAGATTGAGTTCGTCGCAAATATGCTGATAGAGTTTAATATTAGGCTTACTAATTCCTATCTCATCAGAAATGAATATTGCCCGGGGGGTAAAGAAATGATATATTTTCAAACGGATAAGTTTTTCAATCTGCTTAATTGATAATCCATCGGTAATAACACCTCTGATAAGGTCTGTTTTAGAAAGCGCCTTAAGAATAAAGGAAACATCCGGGAAAGGCACTAATTCACGGGATTTGGTTTCATGATAGGCTATAACCGCACCTGCTACAAGAACCGATGGATTTATACCTTCATAAGAGCGTTTGGGAATTCGTAATAATAATTTGTCAAAATGATGCTCATAGTTTGATGAAAATTCCCTGATAACTTCTTCTAATTCTTTGGAAAGTATTTTTTCCGGGAGATTAAGACCTAATGAAATCATGGCCCGGATAGAATTATGACGAGCTCGAGAAGCAAAAAGAGATGTGGAATATAAAGTATCGTCTATATCAAAAAATATCGCTTTTAATACACTCAATTGATTACCTGAACAATTACTGGAGAGTTTGTTCAATCTCCGAAAGTTCAATAATTTCCACTCTGACTATAATTATTTGATTTCGTTTTTCCTCATTTTTTATCTTGCGTCTGAAAAATACGCCGACGATGGGTATTTTATCTAAAAATGGCGTAGATGCTGTAATATCGGTGTCATAAATTGTTTTCAATCCGCCTAAAACAAGCGCCCCTTTATCAGGAATAACCGCACTCGTACGGCATCTTTGTAATCTTAACCATGGCATTTCAATAGTAATCTGAGTAACTAAAGGTATTCCTACTGCCGGCGGAGCGGCTTCATATTGGAGAGTACGGGTTCTAACACCCAGTAATTCTAATAAAGTGGGAAAAACATGAACGGTAATATATTTACGGTCGTAACTCATTACGGGTTTAACATCAAGCACAACACCGGTAGAAAAAGTGTTAATTACCGGCTGGTAAGCAACAGCGCCACCCTGAATCTCACCATCTAGAATATACTGACGTTGTTTTAAGAATGAAATATTCACTCTTTGACCGTTAATAGCCAGGATTTTAGGTGAATCAATAATTGTTCCCCTACCTGATTTTTCTAAAGCATTTAACAAATAATTAACACGCGGTTTACCCAGTATGGTAGATTGAAGTCCTAATCCACCTACATCTGCCGGTGGCAATGCTGTTTCAATAGTATTATTCTGGTCACGGAAAGTGTACGCTGTTCTGAAACGTGAATCTCTATTACCACCCAGCAGGAACCCGGCGTTTACTGTAGTTTGTCCCGGTATATCAGGCGCATTCGGAATAGATGCCTGAGAAATATCTCTTAATTGCACACCGAAATCCTCAAGGAAATTATCGGTTGTGGAAAGGAAAGTTGCTTCAATGGAAATCATTGTTGTTCTGAAAGATCTGAGTATTTGTAAAAATTCAATTATCTCTTCTTGGACGGCAGAAGTATGCACAACAATTATTTTATTACCCTCTCCTATTCTTTTTATAGTCACTCCCAATGTAGTATCATCCCACGTGCTTCCACCTCGACGGTCTTTACCGGTATTTTTCTTTATCAAATCAATAAGACCCCCATCACCGTCAATAGGAATAGTTATAACAGCCGGCAACTCTTGTGTCGGATATTCCCAGCCTTTAGAGCCTCCTGCTGTTAATGCCACTTCAATATTAGGACCGATAAAATCCGGGATTGGCCTGGCAAGGTCTTCAAGATTATGGACACGCCATTCCACTTCTTCTTCTAATGCGTTAAGACGTGTAATCCAGACGCATTTAAAGTTTCTATTAAATGCATAAGATAAATTATATAATTCTAAGAGATTTCTAAGACCTACCTCTAATGGCAGTCCTACAAGAGAAAGAGATTTTTTATCATTTGCGACTCCTTCCTGTCTTACATCCTGCGCATAAACGATAGGAATTTTATATTGCTGTTGAATATAATCGGTGACTTCATACAAAGAAGCTGTGCCGTCCAACTTAAAATTATGTTTAATTGTTTTTAATTTTCTTTTTATCTCTATGATATCAGGGTCTTCTTCCGAATTGCCCGTAATAACCGTGGGCGACTTGCGTTTACTCGCTATTTTCCAAACATCAGCATCATAACGAATCATCCTATCATCAGCATAAGGAATAGTAGATTCCTTGAAATCATCATAAAGCGCTTTTAGACGTTCCAATCTTAATTGCAAATAATTGGCCGATACTTCATAATGCCTTGCCCGAATGGTTTCTTTTTTCAGTTCCGCAGCTGCCTGGAAATGCGGTGCTAATCCTAAAATAGTATCAGCTAACCGTTCGGTTTCCTGGAAGCGTTTTTGTTCAAAAAGCGTAAGCGCTTCCCTGAAAAGAGTTTTTATTTTTTCGTTATATTCCTGTTGCCTTTTAAGTTCTTCTTCTTGAGCAATACGCGACGCCGCCTCACGACGCTGACGCATTAAAATATCCTCTTCTTTAATAATTAAATCCTTGATTTCCTTGATTCGGGTTTGCGCTCTAACCAAATATTCTTTTAACCCGATATCATAAGGTATCCACTTTAGTTTATTCTCAACAGCTTCAAATTCCAATTGCGCTTCCCCGTATTTTTTCTCACCCATTAACCGTTCGCCATTCAAGAAATGATTCCTAACAACTATTTCAGTCTCCTGAATTTTCACCGCTAATTGATCCTGCAAGAACTCTTTAATAACTTTGATTTCATCGGCACGGAAACCGAGAATTAACTGAATCTCATTTGATAATTTTTTAGCCTCTTCATGGTTAGAATTGAGTTCTAAGGCGCGTTGTATTTGGTCTTGCGCTTGATTATAATTAAACTCCTTAAATAATTTTAAAGCCATTTCGTAATATTTTTGCGCAAGGAACTCATTCTCCTGCATTTTAATGGTTTTTTCTTTCTCCACCTCGGACATAATCTCCTTGACGGAACTTTCCGCTCCTCTGGTCGGCTGATCGTCTGCTCGACTTATTCCAGATAAATCCTCTGTAGATGCGGTCACCGATGCGCTTGCGGTAAAAGGATATTTACCAATAACACCTGCTATATCTGTAGTTTTAAACGATTCCCCTGTAAATAAGAAAGAAATTGTTCCATTTGCCTGAAATGAAAGATCAACAGAAATGAAAAATAATTGGGGTTTAATAATAATGGGCTGGTCTAATATAAACTCGCATCTGTTATTTTTCAGTTTAGAAGAAGAAAGTAAGATGTCTTGAGCGGTATTAAAAATATCATCGCCATTATCAACATAAAGTTTAATATTTTTAATGTCACTGTCACTAAACACGCCTTCTTTTTCGAATTGAACTGATTTCAATATCACATCAGCTTGATTTGTAGCCATAGCAAATTGAGCCAACGGGATATCATTTGAACCTGGTTGTATGGAAGCCGAAGCGATGTTTTCGATAATAACTATCGTCCCTGATATCTTATTGGGAGATGGCACTCTCGTTCTAAGTGAATTAGTCGCAATTCCGCTGATACAACTACTGCAAATAAGCAAAACTATGAGAACAATGGAAATAAATGAGCTTCTAATAATATTACCTCTCATTGAATCAAAATCGTAAAGTTTCGATTTTATTTTTTAGAACTGGGCGCGGAAGTTTTGGCCGCAAATTCAGTTTTTTGAACGCCCGCCTTTTTACAAATATTAAGAACACTGACTACTGCCTGGGCAGGAATTTTGTCATCAGGGTCTATTTTAACGGGTATTATGTCCCCCTTTGGTGTTACTAAACTGGATGCGATACTTCTGATATGTTGTTCAAGTGAATTCCAATCGGGGAATTCTCTTTCTCCCACCTTAATCCTTGTCAGAAGCGGCAGTCTATTCTCCGCATATACCAACCTAATCCGAACCTCTTCTAAGATAGGGTCTGTTACTTCGGTATTTGACATCCCTTTATCTCTCGGCAAATAAGAATATAACTTTCCTTCCAATGATTTAAAATGAATAGAACACATAAAGAAGATAATTAACTGGAAAATAACATCTATCATAGGCGCCATTTGCAAGTCCAGATTAGCGTCTTCAATTTTTACACGTTTTCGTTTCATATTTTTATTCTACCGGTGGTTTCTCGGCTCCGATTTCTATTTTCCACACAAAAGCCTTGCCGGCTGCTTCCAATATTTTGGTAATAAGAAGGAAAGGCGCGCTGCCGTCACATCGTATCATTATCGGACGATTTGACGGAGTTTTAGGGTTACCTTTCGTCTCCCTATCCAAATTACCTTCTACTATCAGAAGTTGTTCTAATTCAGGGATTGTTAATTGTTTTGTTTTTACAACTATTTTCCAATGCTCCTCAATCTGACAAGGTGATATTAAAATGCCATTTTTATATCTTAATTCGGGGCAATCTCTACCCATCGGAACTACATGGCTAATATTTACCATAAGTCTCGTCTTATCAGGACGCTCATCAGCAATTGCCGCATCTGCTTTGGGCAGGTAAACACGTTCCATCTCGGTGTTACTAATATCTGAAGCTAACATTAAAAATACGATTAACTGGAATACCACATCAATCATCGGAGTCAGATTAACCTCTGATCCTTTTGCTTCCTGAGCCCTTTTAAATCTCTTAGCCATAAATTATTTCCCAATATTATTACAGATTTCCTTAAAACAATTCATTAAGATTGTTGTTGCGCTTCCCCGGCTGAGATCCCCTTAAACTTATCGACAAATTCACCGGCCATAATTCCGAATTCAATAATATACATTGTTACTTTATTCTTCATAAGAAAGTAAACGGTCATAAGAGGCATTGACGCAAAAAGTCCTTCAGCAGTAGTAACAAGAGCTTGTTCAACACCTTGTGCAAGGTCAGCCGGCGAGGGAGACATTTTAGTTTTGATAATACCGAATGCCGCTATCATACCGGTAACCGTACCTGTCAGTCCTAACAACGGTGTTATAGTGCCAAGAAGAGAAACGTAACTGATTTTTTGGTTTAGTTTGGCTGATTCAGCTTCGCCTGCCGATTGCATTCCTTCAACCATACCCTCATACCCCTCATTGACCTTGGCAAGAGCTGCGCCGACAACATTACAGAAAAAATTCGGGTTTGAACTGCATACTGTCAGCGCTTCATCATATCGTCCTTCGTCCACTAAAGCCTCTAATTCCGCAACAATTTCAGGAGGACATAATTTGATTCTTGTAATATTTACAAAATTTTCTATGGCAAATCCTATTCCTACAATACTGCATAGTATAATAAAATGTCCAACATAACTACCTGATTTCACCAAATCCATCATTGTTGACTCTTTTGCTCCCCCTCCCCCTCCTCCTCCTGATTCCTGGGCATAAAGAACGCTAAATCCCGCAAAACAGATAAAAATCGTAGCCAAACAAATCAATCCGATTAAATGCCTTTTATTCATTATTGCATTAGAAATCGTCCTGCTCTTGTTATTTCTTCTCAAAACCATAACATCTTCTCCTTTTCTGTTTTATTACTGATTGTCAAAAATTATTGTTTAAAAAGACAGTTTATTTCCCCAATTCAGATAAACGTTCATTAGCTTTTGAAATAAATTTAGACCTGGAGAATTTTTCTTTTAATTCCTGATAAAGAGCGCGGGCATTATTGATATAAACTTTTTTCTTTTCGGCAGATAAAGACTGCGCTAATTTTTCAAAACAATAACCCGCATAATAGGTGGCTTTTTCCGCTTCTATAGTAGGTTCACCGGTTTGAACAGGATAAAGAACCTTAGACCGCAGATAATCAAATAAAGCGTTCTTGTATATTTTAGAATCAGGCGCTGAAGAACGAGCGAGAGTGCAATCAGCCCTTCCATTATAAGCGCCGGCATTAGCCAAAAAATCTTCCGATTTCTCAATTACCTCATTAAATGCCTTTTCCGCATCATTAAAATTCTTATTTATCACTTCTATACGCCCAACACCAACCCAAGCCCGATAAAGTATCGTAGGTTCCCGTTGCGCTCCGGAAACAAGACGATTGTAAATAGCCTTTGCATCATCAAACTTATTATTATCTTCCATTAACATCGCCTTGCGGAAATCAACCTCTAATATAATATCTTCAAAACCTAATTGTTTTGCTTTCACTTTAGCATCGTCTAAAATATCGATTGCCATTTTTAAATCTTTTTTGACTGCGCATTGACTCTTATTAAAATATGCATCCCTAAAATAACGACTCTGGGGAAATTCTTTCAGCAATCCATCATATGCTTTTAACGCATCATCCACCTGGCCGGCAAGTTGGTATGATGCGGCAATATTATATAAGATATGCTGTTTAAAAATAGCCCTCGACCGGCCATCAGCTATAATTTTATTGTATAACTCTATTGCCTGCGTATATTTACCGCTTTCCTGAAATTCCTTGGCTTGCATATATTGGGTTGGCTCATCGCGATATGTTACACTTCTGATTTGGTTTAATTTGATTTTCTTGATAACGCCGACTTTAATTTTTAATTCGATTCCTTCAAATGTTTCGTTAGTAATTTCACCGGATTCTTCTTTAACACTTTTACCTTGGTCTTCTGTAAATGATACCGAATCCGCAGATTCTTGGGCTAAGAGATGATGAAATAAAACAGTTACTAATATAACAACTAATATACTCAACCATTTTTTATTGCAATTTAACATTTTCATTTTGCATGCTCTCCTAATTTACTTGTTGTTAATCCTTTTATTAATTAATCTATATTATATTTTTGTCAAGTTTTATCTTTATCTATTTTACGCCTGTTTTTGCTTCTATTTTTTGCTTTAAGTCGAGAAACTTAGTTTTATATCCAAATTTATCTTCATCAAAACCCTTGTTAATAGCATTTTCTATCATGTTTATACTATGCAGGGCTTCCTTAAAATTACCAGCTTTAAAATCTATTAGGACAAGAAAATATCTTGTTTCCCACCATTCGCTACTTTGTTCTTTCAGTAATCTACCGAGTTCTGCCCATTTTTTCTTAGACTTTTGCCAGTATGCAACTTTTTCCAGCGACCCCAAATCATCATAAGCAAGAGCTAATTCTCTTTTTATATCAACGTTATTTGCCTGTTCCTCGTCTAATTTTTCAAGAATATTCAGCGCTTTTTCCTTATCACCTAATGCTCTATAAGTTATAGCCATTTTCCATTTAACAACCCATATTTCCTGCGCCGTGGGAAGTTTATTCTGGAATGCTTTATCAATAATCCGTTCATATAACTTGGATGCTTTGGTATAAAAATCATTTTTTCCGGTTTCTTCTGCGGCCTGATAGAGTTTATTCGCAACGGTTAAGACTTCATCGGGTGTTATTGTTTTCTTTCTGACCTCAACCCATTGACTAAAGCATTCACAAGAACGCTGTAAGACATCGGTAAATTTCTTATATTCATCCGGAAACTTATCTTTCTTCTCGGCAATTTTCATCTTTCTTTGCGCTTTTTCTTCAGACGTAGAAGCAAACGCTATAATGCTATCAGCGATTTTTTCATAAGTAATCGCTATTGACTGGAGAGGGAATGCCAAGATTTCAGGCGTATTTTCGTTTTCCGCATACTTTTTCAAATCCCTCAAAAGACCTTCGGCATTATTAAAATCACCCGTCCTAACAAATGCTTCTATTTTTAATGCTAAAATCTGGTCTATAGCATTAGGATATTTTTTTTCCAGACCGCTTAAAAGCGTTAATACTTCCGCATACTTGCGATTAAACTCGTTAAGATATATTCTCGATAAAAACAAACGCGAATTTATATCAAAAGACATTATTTTATTCTTTGTTTCTTCGTCCAATGGCTCTTTTAATTTTTCTCCGAAGGATTTAATAGCGTTGTTCAAGGTTTCTTCTGCCAGCGATAGATAACGGGAAATTTCCTCTTCTCGTGATATTTTCTTCGTTACATCCTTTTCTTGTTTGTAAGATGGATATAGCTGTTTATCAATATGGAAAGAATACATTTGCCCCGTACGAAATTTGGATTCCAAATAAAATTTTGATGAGGGGGAAACCTTGGAATATGAATCGGCCGCTTCAAGGAATTTTCCTTCTTCCTCTTTTTCTTTTGCCTGGAAATATTGAACTTCTTTAGCCGGGTCACTCTCAGGCCAGTTTTTAATAAGATACGAAAGAGTTTCCTTGTACTTCAAACGGTCAGATTCATCACCCGTCAACGAATTCATTTTAAGATAAACTGATGCTGTTCCATAAGCTGCTAATGGCGCTATAGATTCTTTTTTAGTGCTTTGAGAATTTTTATATTTAGGATTAAGATAAATTGCCCCGTAAATAATCGCAGCTTCATAATAACGTTCCTGAAATTTTAAGGATTCACCTATAATATATAACACTTCCGGTAAATATTGAATTTTTATTTCTTCTGAAGAATTGTTCAGCAAATTCATTAATATCTGGCCTTGTTTGATTGTTTCATTTAGTTTATTTTTATTAAACAGGTCTCGCATGGTGCTAATGATTATATCTATACTACCTCCTCCTCCTCCTCCTATTTTGATAAACAAGTTTAAGGTGTCTTTAGCAGCAGAACGAACCAAACTATCTTTAGTAGTATCAACAATTTCTTGAACCATAGACAATGCTTTATCTTTAGCATTAGTATTAAATAAAGCCAATGCTTTCTCTAAAAGTCCTCTTTGTATCCATTCATCTGATTTATTGTCAGGAAATTTCTTTAACAAATCATCAATAATCCGAATAGATTCCTTATATTCTTTGGTGGCGTTAGCCAGCATTGCCAAACGAGTACACCCTTGCTGAATAATATCTCTTTGTTCTTCTATAATTTCATTCTTCTCTTTTTCACTTTTATCCGGGTCATTCTTAATTGAATCATATAGACGAGCAGTCATACCGAAATAACCCTTAGCATTAGGATACTTCTCTAATTCCATGTAACATATTCCCAAAAAGTTAGCCGCCTCATAAGAACGCATTTGGTCACCTATAATTAATATAAGACTATTAAAAATTTTAACGGCCTCTTGGAGGTATTTTTTGCGATTCTCTTCAGTTTTATCATATAAAATTCCCCAGTAATAATAGTCTATCCCCTGAAAATATGAAGCTTTGCTAATATCATTATCTATTTCTTCCCTCTTTTGGTCTGAAACATCCCCATCTAATAACATTTTTCGATAATATGAAATCATTGCCGATAGATATTCCGAAGCCTGCTTAAAAGCCAATTCTGTTTGCTGAATCAAGCTTTGTCTTTTTGCAGGGTCTGTTTCCAGTTTGAGTTGATTTGAGTTGGAAATTCCCTTATTAACTATAAGAAGTTCTGCCACTTCAAATTTAGCATCAACCAACCGGATGTAATCTTGATTTTCCGAAATAAATTTATTGAGAATATCAATCGCCTCGTCATTTAATTTCGAACGTTTTTCAATATCTCTTTCAGCTCCGGCCTGAGATTTTTTTAATTTCCCCAATAATAAATATGCTTGTTGCTGTATTTCCTTGGAAAATGGTTTGTTTTTGATTTCCAATGTAATTTCTTCGGCAATATCAAAGAAATCAAGTCTACCGGTAGCACCGGCTTCTATTAATTTTTCCGCGAAATTCAGATCGCTTTTCTGTTGCTGCTGTTGTTCCGCAAAAACACGCGAATTCAAACTGTTATTAAAAATGCAAATTGCCGTTATCAAACAGAAAACAAGAAATCGGTTGCAATTATATCGTTTCATATATATCTTTATTATTGTTTAATTTATAGTATCCGGGTATTTTATGATTATAATTCTTCTAAGCGCTTTAAGCAACAAAGAAATTTTGGTATTTTAATATTATTTGCTTTAGAATCTCTTTTTTTCTTCTTCGCTAAGAATACTAATTTTTGCCTTTATCAATATAATAAGAACTCTACGTCCTTCTCCTGTTGCCTTTCTTCCAGTCATAAAACTTAAAAGAGGAATTTTCGAAAGCAAAGGGACATTTGAAGAAACAGATATATCTTGTCCTGAGGCGTAACAACCCATTAATAATGTACCTCCATCTGGTATAATAGCATTACCTCTTGCACGTTGAATCTGTAATTCAGGAAGTTCTATTGCCTGGAAAGATTGCACAGCAGAACCTATAAGAAAAGGAATTGTTCTGATAGAAGGCAAACGGGTAACTGATGAGGTAGCAGTGGGACGCAATTCCATCATAACATATTTTAAATCTGTGCTTACAATCGGACGAACATCTAAAACAAGACCTGTACGAAAAACATCAATTATTGGTTGTCCCATTGCTATTGAACCAGCTGCGTTAACAATAACAACATCATATTGTTTAATATAAGTAAACTGATCTGTCATCTGAATATGAGCACGTTGACCATTAGCAATTGTAATTTTAGGGGCAAAAATCTCTGTCGCTTTGATGTTTTTTTGAACAGCTGTAAGCAATGCTCTATAAGACGTGTCGCCCAAAACAGTATATGATAAAACAGCCCCTCCTTGAGGTGATACCCCCTGATCGTTAATAAAACGCGCATACGGATCGCTGTTAGTAAGTATATTTTCAACTCTCGCTCGAACCTCATTTTGACCTTGACGATAAGTACCAACAATACCACTTGAAAGATCCGTAAATCCAGGACCATCTGGTGAAGCTACAGTAAAATAAGACGGTAATGTGGGACCAAATCCTCTTAGGTCCACACCTACATCTTCCAAAAAAGTCTGCTGAACTCTAAGAAAACGCCCTTCAATTGTAACAACAACATCCGTCGCCGCTCGAATTTGGTCTAGAAGTTTTTCTATTTGTTTATGGACCTCCGGGAGATGCGTAACAACTAAAACGCCTGTTTGGGCTTGGAAGGCAGGCGCAGGAACTTTTTCCCAACCACCTTCTTGTTTAGCAGTAGTATCTTTTATTATTTCAACTAATTGGTCACCGGCAATAGGCGGTAATTGAACAGAACCAGTATCTGCTTCTGTTGGCATTGCAAGAGCTATTTCCTGACTGGGAAAATCTATTATAGGGATAGTCAAATCAAGAATACTATACCAACGAGTTTCTATTTGTTCGGCTAAAATCTGCTCTAATGAAGAAATAATAACAACTCCATCTCGAATGAAAAATCCCCATTGCTTAGTTACTAACATATCCTTTAATACGAAATCTAATGGCAAACCACTTACATTATACGAAATAGGCTCGTCTTCCTGAACCTTTGTCTTATCTATTATTATATTCAAGTTAGGTATAATCTCTCTAATATAATCGACTATTTTACCAAGAGGAGTAGGTTCGGAAAATGGGAACTTAATTTTTCTTTTAAGAAGTAATTCTGTTTGCTGACTTAATTCAGAAATTAGTTTTTCTTTAAATATTTTCTTGGGTCCTCGCCGTTCAATTTTTTCCCAGTCTTCCTTCTTGGGAAAATTCATAGGATCAAGATAAGGAATTGTTTTTGTATCATAGCTCTCAAATGTTCGTTTCCATTCTTCAATCGTCTTGTCGGTATTTACTTTTTTTTGCTTTGAACGATGCGCTGTAAAAGCAATCATCCTAAGTTTTTCAGCTACAAAATTACCGGGACTTTTTTCCAGTATTTTCTCGCACAACCTAGCTGATTCCTGATAGTTTTCATTTTCAAATTCAGTCTGAGCCTGCTTGAAAAGTATATCAATATTTTTAATAAATTCTTCTCGCCGTTTCCCTTCTTCCTGGTCAGCCAATTGCCTGGCAGCTTGTTCGCGGTGTCGAGTTAATTCACGTTCCTTAACTTCTTTTTTTTCCGCATTCATTCTCAAATAACTTTCGGCCTGAGTCTGATAATTCATTAGATCGGCACGATAAGGAAACCATTTTATTGACTCTATTACCCATTTGAATTCTTCTTCAGCTTTAGAATAATCTTCTTCATTATAATATTTAATGCCTTTATTTAAGTGATACTCGACCTCCAATTTCGCCTGTTGAATTTTAGCACGTATTTCAGCAAAAAGCTTACGGGAAATAGCCCCCATTTCCCCGCTTAGATATTCTCCTTGTGCTAATCGAGCCTCTTCCAAAAGTACACCCGCTTTTTCATGTGATGGATTAAGTTCTAATGCCTTAGCAAGAATATCTATAGCTTCATTAAATTTCAGTTCCTCATATAATTTTAAACCCGCTTGATAATAATTCTCTGCTAATACCTTTCTTTTTTCTATTTCAACGGTTTTCTCATCCTCGAAACGATCCAGCACGTCCGCGGCATCTCTATTACTACTTCGCAAGTCAGATGTAGATTTTTGATTGTTTTCTGATGCAAAAGAAACATCGCGTCCCGCAGGATATGTTTGAGACATTCCACCACAGCCAAAAGATAATTCCACGAGATAGAAAATACAAATACTAAAAATAAAAAGTTTCAAATATTTTTTCGTTTTCATATTCATAATTATAATCAACTACCCTGCACCAAGAATATAAGGAATGACTAAGGAAAAGATTATATTAAAACCCTGCGGTCCCCAAATCGTTCCTACGATATAACCCTGTGACAAGACCACAGGAAACCAACAAGTTAAAAGGTTATTGAAGTTATGGTTTTATAATATAATTGTGCTCTTTTTTGTTCTTGTCAAGATAAATAATCTTAAATGTTTTTATTTTAGTAACCTGTCCTGGTCCAATCTCCTTACCGTCAATTTCATACGGTTGAATATCTACAATAATACATTCCGTGGAAAACTTATCCTTGCCTATTTTATCACCTTTCTTGGTATTATACAATTGATTTTCCCATTGACCATTTAAATATTTCATAATTTTAGTATACACAAAATCATTTTCAACAGATTTAAATTCAATATCATAATCTGCTAGAGTAATAATTTTAACACAATTACTTCGTTCACTTTCTTGTTTATCCATATCTTGGTCATCAGAAAAAGCAGTCATATAATAAGAATATTCTGTCTCCGATTTCAGTTCTTTATCTAAATAAATATAACCACTATCAGCAGAAGTAAGTGCTGTTGCTGGCAGTTCAATAATTAAGTTGAAGTTTTCTTCCTCTTGAGATTGACGATAAACCCGATAACTTTTAATCTGGGCGGTAGAATCTTTATTCCCATCCCAATTCAGTATGACCTTGTAAGGTTCTTTTATGTTTTGTATGTTTTTTATTGTCGGTGGGAAATTCCTTTTTAGTATTTTCTGTAGTATTGTTTTCTCAAATCTAACAGCAACTACGGGTTGCCGATACATCAACCAACTTTTTCCTTCTGCTAATAATGGCATATATTCCCAGTTATTCTTAATTTTCTTGCGGTAATTCATCTCCGGTAATGCTTTTGGTTCATTCTTTTCAATAGATTTCTTTAATTGAACTATGTTTTCTTTAATAATAATCATCATTGAATCTTCTTTCTTACCCAAAATATAAGTAAAAAAAACAATGATCAATGTTACAATGCAACCAAATAAAATCACCCGCTCAGGATATGTTGCAATCAATTTATTCACACCTAATGTTTTCATTTTGATGTCCCAAATAGTTTTACTTAAAAATTAAAATCCAATACTTCTCCTTCTAAGGATAATCTACTTAAGGGTGATTTAATAGGAGATAGCTTGTACCCGTTCTTCTCTGTTTCCGGGATCACTCTTTCTAATTCTTTAATTTCCGGAAGGTTATTAATTTCTTCTGTTAATCTAGAAATGGAAATATTTTTGAGCAGAATGGCAAAAGATATATCTTTCTTATTTTCTTGAAATTTCAAAATATTATAAACAAGAATGGGAATATCTTTATTCTGAATAAAAACTGTCAAATGAAATGTGATAATAGACCCATATAGAAAAGTAACTTGAGATGTATTAGAAACCGGAAAAGTGAGTTTTTCACACTTAGCAACATTAGATCCGATTATATCTGAGAATAATTTTTGCTGTATCCAAAATTGTTTTTGCAGTTTCCGAATATTATTAGCTGTAGGTTCATCAAATCCTAAATCCTTCCCATCCTCTATAGATTGTTCCTTGTTATTCCTTTCTTTAAAAATACCATAGAGTTTTTTATTTTTTAATAATTTTATTATAGCATTCTTTTCTGATAGATATTTTATCTTAAAATCGCTTTCGGGAACCAATCCATTTTTACCAACAGTTAATCCTGGGAACCATTTCCCTAATGTTCTGTCTATATCCTTATAATAATCTTTACAGACAACAGTTTCCGCACCCAACTCTGCTCGCCATTTATTATAGCGTTCTATCCATAGCTGAGAAGGCAATTCATATTGGTTGGATATCATTCTCCCTATATTTTCCTTATTTTCTCTTAATATTTTTCGTTCCTTTGGAATATCCTGATAATAATCAATCAAACTAAAATATACAATAACAATAGTTAATATAATTGCAACACTAAACCAAATTTTCTGAATCATAAAAATATTATTTATGCAATAGCAGTATTTGGAGATTCACCTTAAAACGATAATATTTTGGAGTATAAGATATCAAGGGTAACTCATTAATTTCCATATCAGTTTTCAATTCACTTATTGGCTTGTTATCTAATAACACAGGAGAACTTTCGAGGATTTTAAAATCATCTAATAAAGGTTTAATTAATGCTTCTTTAACAAATTCTTTAGAAGCCAGTGAGTCAAATTCGCCATTAGACTTTTGCCGTGCTACTATACCACAAATAATTTCTATATTAATAACCTCTCCCGCTATTCCTTCAACCGCATTCCTTCCCATTTTTATTTCTAATAGCCATATTTTCTTAAGCTCTTGCTCTTTCAACCATTGCTCATCCGTTTTATCATTCATTTCCATATAACCTTTTCGTGGAGCAAGATTAGAATCATCGAATACCTTTAATTTATTAAAACTGTTTAATATCTCTATCCAGATATTCTTTTGCCACCCGATATTAGACAAATTTTCCAATAACTTTATTCCATCATCTCCAACACTTACTTTCCTATAAGTACTTTCAATTTCTTTAGCCTTATATATCACCTCATTTGCTTGTTTGTTAGCCTGGGTCAACTCATGAAGAGTTTCTCTAGCGGAAAGATGTAAAAATAAGACTATCAGGATAAGGATAACAGAAATAGCCGCAATAAAAGGTTTACGCCGAAAAACAGTCCGGCGTTGAATTATTTCAGGCGGTAAAAGATTTATTCTATTCGGAGCTTGTTCTATCCCTTGCAAACCCAATCCTAATGCTACGCCTAACCCTGACAATTTATTATAAAATTCTTTTTTAATTATATTCTCAGATAAGATTATTTTATTAAGACCTGTTAACCTTAAAGGTGTTAGTTTTAGATGCTGCGAAAATAACTCTTCCAAATAGATAGTTCTAGAAGCATTTCCCATAAGAATTATTTTATCAAAATTAACTGAATGACCACTTGCGGAACTCTTATAGAAAGCGACAAACCGATTGATTTCAGTGGTTAAATCTTTCAGAATACCCTGTATAATACCGCCAATTTTAACACCTCCTGATGATTCTTTAGATATGGCTTTAATTTTCAATTGCTCTGATTCATCAAATGAAATCCCTAATTTTTGCTGTATGGTTTTAGTAATATCATCACCACATATTGGCAAATTCCGAATCCAGAATCTACTTCTTTCAACTAAAATCAGATTGGTATTATTAGCGCCAATATCAAGAATGACAAAATTTTTGCCATCAATGAGTGAAGCGTAATCTACCATTATATAATTATAAAGAGCTAATGGCGCAAATTGAATAATATCAACCTGTAATCCATTACTACTTAATAAGGAAACAAACTGCTCTATGGAATCTCGTTTGATTGCAAGGAAAACCACCTCTATATCTTCTCCAGGCTGATAAGACCGTTCTGTTTTCTGATATGACCAAATAAACTTTTCTATTGCAAAAGGCAGGTGTTGTTGCGCTTTTTCTTTAATACTATTTATCAGATCATCTCCACTTGCAGATGGAACATTAATAAATTTATTAAAAAATGAATGGAAAGGGGGCGAAACCACTATAGTCTCACCTTCTATTTTATGCCGGCTACGAAATAAATTCAAAGCTGATTGAAACCCCTTTTTTAATGTTACTTCATCTCGATTTGCAGAAGGAGCGTATTCTATTATATCAAAATCTGTTACTATAACAGTATTTCGTATCATCTGAAGCCTTACCGCTTTCAAAGATGATTTACTAATATCTAATCCCCAAACACTTTTCATACAGAATATAATTCTCGATATAAGATGTTAGGTGGTTTCGATACAATTTTCCTCGCTTTTGCCAAGTTTTTATATGGGAACGAGAAAGTATTAATTGAAAAAATTATATCGCCAATAAAATCATTGTCAATTGAAAACTACCATTTTTTTTATATGCTGCATTAATTCTTGGCAGGCCTCCTTCATGGGAGGCTTTAAAGTCAAGCCGGCGGCACGATTATGTCCGCCACCGCCTAATGCACGAACTAACTTATTAGCATCTATTGAATTATCTGTTCTTATACTCACCTTTATCAGTAAAGGATTACCCGTTGTTTCACGGAAAAGCAACGCAATCTTAACTCCTTTAACTGCCTTTATCTGGGCGATATAATTTTGAGAATCACTTGGTTCGGCACCACATTGTTTATACATCCGCCGTGTTAAAAGACTCCATCCAACCTTACCGTTCAGCGATAATTTTATTCGTCTCAGGCATTCTACAAATAGCTTCATTTCGCCATACGTTTTGTCTTCATAAATACCCTTGTATATATCCCTGATATTTATCCCTCTCCGTAATAAATCTGCCGCGATAAGATGGCTCCTCGGTGTCGTTGACTCGAAACAAAAATGACCTGTATCTGTATCAATAGAAATATATATATTAGTCGCTATATCCTTATCAATATCTATCCCGCTATGTTTAATAAGTATATACATCATCTCCCCTACGGAAGACATCTTCGAATCCACCCAATTTATATCACCAAAATTAACATTATCAGGATGATGGTCAATATTAACCACAACCGGTTTTTCTTGTTTTAGGTTATTTCGTATATTTATTTTCTCGCAAATGTTATCTTCCATTTCTTCAAGACGATTTAACCCCTCTGAATCTAATACGAAAATTACGTCTATATCGGACGGTAACTTCTTATGTTTACGATATTTTTTAACCTGTTTAACGCCGGGCATAAAAAGTAATTCTTTTGAAATAGGACCAGCATTCATTATATAAATAGATTTACCCATTTGGGAAAGCATACGAGCCAGTGCTAATTCAGAACCAAGACAATCCCCATCACTTCTGACATGTCCGGTGATAAAAAATCGCTGGTGTCTTTTTATTACCCCCAGAATTTTCCGGACAACCGAATCTTGATTTTTAGCAATCATATTTTTATTCTCTTGCTATCTTCTTGTAAACGATAATTCCACGGGCATCCCCTTCATCCACTTATCTTTAATCTCATTTATTTTCACTCTAATAATTTGATTCCGCCTTGATATAAACCCATCTTCCTTATCATGCTCAATTTTTACCCTGATATACCTTTCGGTAAACCCTTCAAATGAATCTTCTACTAAGACATCCACCTCTTTTCCGAGAAATAGTTGTTTATACTTTAAAGCTATTTCTCTTTCAAGATTATTAAGCATTATAAAACGTTTTTTTATCATCTCCGGCTTAACCTTGTTTTTCATCTCTGAAGCAACTGTACCCTTTCGAGGACTGAAACTGAAAATATGTATCTTGCTGAACCCGACTTTTTGACACACCAATAAAGTTTCTTTAAAATCATCATCACTTTCACCGGGGAATCCTACTATCACATCAGTGGTTATAGCAGGATTTTCTATTTTACTCTTTATAAAATTGATACGGTTTATATAATCAGCAGACGTATAATTCCTTTTCATTAATTTAATGATTTTATCGCTCCCGCTTTGCAGGGGAATATGAAAATGGGGACATATTTTAGGATTTTTTGCTATCAAATTAACTAATTTATTGCTGACATCATTCAGTTCAATCGAACTAATTCTAATACGTTCCAATCCGGTAAGTCGTATCAGCCTTTCTAATAAACCAACCAGATTGCCATATAATCCTAAATTAACACCGCTCAAAACTATCTCTTTGTAACCGTTATCTATTATATTTCTAACTTCATCTTCAACGATTTCCTCTGATTTACTCCACATCTCCGAACGAAGAAAAGGCACAATACAATAAGAACAAAATTTACGGCATCCATCCTGAATCTTCAAGAATGCCCGGGTGCGATTATTTGGTTGCAAACTTATTGAACTTCTCAGCTCATTAGAAGCCTCGTTTTCAATATGTGATATAATTTCATTCGTCTCTTTACTTACCCCGTTAGGGGTCAATTGCTTAACTAATTCAGGAATACTTGATTTATCGCGATTAGAAACAACTATATCATTCTGACGGATTAATCTACGCACAATATCAGGTTGCGCCTCTGCAAAACAACCGGTCACAATCAAACGATAATCAGGATTTTCTCTGATAAAACGACGTATTAATTTGCGGGATTTCGCCTCTGAAACAGCTGTCACAGCACAGGTATTAATAATACCTATTTTTATATTTGAATCATGCATCTTATCTTTAATCTCTGACATCTCAGCCTGATTCACTTTACAACCAATACTTATAAAATTCAGCATATTCCAATTTCATACAAGTTAATGAGTTCACCGGTTCACGAATCAATTAATTGATTTTCGCACCCGTCAACTCGTGAACTATTTGCAGGACGATTTATTGATATACACGATTTTGAATCTAAGGCATCCTTAATGAAATGCTTCTTGGCAATACCGCAATCGATAATGTCCCACGGTAATATCTCAGAAAATTCTCTTTTCCGAATGGCATAGAAATCAGGATTAAACCATTCTAAACCTGTCTCGTGACGGGTTTGTTCAAAAGACTTTACCCATTTATTAAAATCAAAGAATTCATCCCATGCATCAAATTTACAACCATTTTTATGCGCCATCATTAAAAGCCGTCCCAGCCGTCTATCTCCTCGCGAAAAAACAGACTCAACAAAACTACGCTCGGGAAAATGCATTTTTACTTTTATATATCTTGACCTCAACAGACCCCTTAAAAGACTCTGTTTTTTCCTGAGTTCATCTATGCTATTCATCTCTGCCCACTGAAAAGGCGTATGAGGTTTGGGCACGAATGGAGAAATAGTCACGTTAATATTTCCCGGTTGATTATGGAATTCCAAACCGATTTTTGATGCCTTGTGAATTATCTCTGCTATTGCCTTGATATCAGCCATCGTCTCACCGGGCAAGCCAATCATAAAATACAATTTCACCAACCGCCAGCCATTTTGATATGCAGCTCTGATTCCTTTATATAAATCCTCGTCTTTGATATCCTTATTAATAATATTGCGTAAGTTTTCAGTTCCGGCTTCCGGCGCCATAGTAAAACCCGCCTTGCGCACCTCGTTAAGAACTCCGGGTAATTTCATTAAACGCTCATCTATCCTCAAAGACGGCAGCGATAACCCAACCCTTTTTGACTTGAATCTGTTGGTCAAACGCAGTATCAACTCATCTATATCCGGATGGTCGCCGCTGGATAACGAAAGCAATGATATTTCATCGTAACCGGTATTGCCATATATTGTCTCTGCCAAAGACATAAGTTTTTCAACCGAACGATACCGCAAAGGTGATTTAATCACACTGGAAATACAAAATCGGCATGAATGAGGACAACCGCGCATTATCTCCAAATTTATCCGGCTATGAACTACATCACCAAACGGAACCACCGGAGAAACCGGATAAAATGCCTCATCCAGATTTTTAATTGTGGCTTTCAATACCTTTATAGGCGTGCCGACAAATAACGGCTTGATTTCCTTCAACGTCTGGTCTGATTTATAGGTCATCTGATATAAAGAAGGCACATATAAACTGGAAATCTTTTCTACCAGATGCTTAATCTTCTCTTTTCTAATCTCTGCACCTGTAACATTACCTTTCTTAAATATTTTTAATACCTCAATTATTTCCACTATTTTCTCTTCGCCGTCGCCGATGACAAAAATATCAATAAAATCAGCCAACGGCTCAGGATTAAATGCTGCGGGCCCGCCGGCAATAATTAAAGGATGTGTCTCATTACGCAAAGAACTCTCTAATGGTATCCCTGCCAAATCCAGCATATTCAAAATATTGGTATATGCCAATTCATATTGAAGCGAGAAACCGACCACATCAAAATCTTTCACAGCAATATGCGACTCGAGACTAAAAAGAGGTATTCCTCTTTCTCGCATCAATTGTTCCATATCTATCCGGGGAGCAAAAACCCGCTCTGCCAACGCATCCGGCCGGCTATTGATAACGCCGTAAAGAACCTGCAATCCCCAATGTGACATACCGATATCGTAAGTGTCAGGAAATGCCAGAGCGATTTTTATATCAACAGATGCATGCTCTTTAACAATACTATTGAATTCACCGCCGATATATTGAGATGGCGCTCTCGCCTGAAGTAGAATTGGCTCAATCTGAGGCCATAAAGTTTGGGACATAATATCAAGTGTTAAGATATAAGGGATAAGATATTAGTGGAAATTATCTTTTCGGATTCTTGAACAGATTCGTCATTAGTCCCTGCAGCATTTTACTTATTTCTATACACATTTTTATTCTTGTATTACTAATATCTTTATTAAGTAAATTAGCATCTCTTAATTTATAAAACCAGTTCTCACTTTCAGCGGTTGTTCTTTTAGCAATATCAAGATAACGAATATATTCTTTAGTAGTTCGTGAATTAAACCCCTCGGATATGTTAGCACCAATAGAACCTATACTCCGCACAAGTTATTTTATTATTTCCCTACCCGTTATCGTATTAGGTATTTCTTCTATATCCTTCACAAAATCAAGGAAAAAATAATGGCTCTTTTTCCACACTTCTAAGTCGGTAAAGTGTTTTATATTTCCAGCCATATTTTACCTCTCTTTCACTTATATCTTATCACTTGTATCTATCCACTAATAGAACAGCCATGTTAATATAAAATCTAATACCAGAATCGCCACAAAAGAAATAACCACTGATTTCATCGTTGCCTTACCCACCCCGGCCGGACCGCCTTCAGCATTTAATCCCTGAACACAACCAACAACCGATATGGTCAATCCAAAAATCAATGCCTTCAATAACCCGCTGTAAATATCTTTAAGAGTCAGGGAATCAAGGGCATTACGAAAATAAATGGCAAAATTAACATCCAATTCCGGCGTAAGCTTACCAATCACTGCCCCGCCCAAAATTCCGATGATATTTGTATACATGGTAAGCATCGGACAAATTATTATCAAGGCTATCACCCGCGGCAGAACCAAATAGTTGACTGGATTAATAGACATTACTGACAAAGCATCTATTTCCTCAGAAACCCTCATCGTTCCAAGTTCTGCAGCAATAGTAGAACCAATCAATCCGGCAAGTATATAAGCGGTCATTACCGGTCCCATTTCACGACACATTGAAACCGAAACCAGAGAACCGATTGATGATTCCTGACCATAACGAGCCAGTTCTTTACCGGACTGCAGAGCCAGAACCATCCCAGTAAAAACTGCCACTATCATCACTACCGGAAAAGCACCGAAAGTCCCCCTTTCTATCTCTGATAAAATAACCACTCGCCTTTTACCGATATAACGACAACTCCTTATCGTATCGGCAAAAATAATAAGATGCTCACCAATACCTGCCATAAACATCTTAATACTATGTGAAAAAGGAATGTTCATAGATATAATTCGTAACATTTCATTTTATTGAAGTCAATTTTTATACTATTCAATAAAATCTAATAATCAATAAATTAATCACAAAGGAATAACTTCTGCCACTCCCGAATGGAGAAGCCCGAAGGAGTATCACTTCGGGATCCCGAAACAGTTCTTCGGGCAGATTCATTCGGGAGAAGACACCCCGCCCGAACGCCGAAGACGGACAGACAAAACACTAAGAATTCTTTGTGCCTTTGTGTCTTAATAGCTATCCTTTGAAATTCCATACAATAAATTATGGACAATTTGATATAATTATTTTATTATGAACACTTAATATGACCAATAATCAATCGGAAGAAAAACATTCATCGCTCGAACAATGTCCTTTTTGCGAACTGACCACACACCAGAACGAAACGAAATTCCATCATATCAAACACGAATTAGCCGCCCATATCCCCTTTTCTTTGACTGCGGTCATAATAAGTTTTGTGATTGTCTGGTTGATTACCCAATCAGGTAAATTAAATACTCTGCAATCAGCATTTCATATCTTTCATCCAACCCATCTTTTCCTAAGCGCCACGGCTACCACCGCAATGTTCTGGCGCCATGATAAAAAAATCATCAAAGCCATCCTTATCGGTATCTTCGGCACTCTGCCTCTTTGCGGTGCCAGTGATATATTTTTGCCCTATTTTGGAGGCTTGATTCTCGGCCAGCATATGGAATTGCATATCTGTCTCATCCAACATCCAAGCATCGTTTATCCTTTTATCATACTCGGCATCATATGCGGAATACTGGCAGCCAACTATCTGCGAACTGCCACATTCTTCTCTCATACTCTTCACGTCATCGTCAGCAGTCTGGCATCACTTTTATACATTATCTCTTTTGGTTTAGTTGATTGGATTCCTTATATTGGGGCATTAATGATAATAATTCTTATATCAGTAATGGTACCCTGCTGTGCCAGCGACATTGTTTTCCCGCTCTTTTTTGTCCATCCGGAAAAAACCACCAAGAAAACTTCGTAACTCACCGCAGCAAATCGCCAGAGGAAACCACGGATGAATTCTTATAAGGAATCCCCGCCCGAACGACCTTCAAATCGGGCAGGCATAAAACCAAGATAAATATCTTGCCTTCATGGTCTCCTTATAATCTTTCGTAATTTATTCGCTCTGTATCTCTGTGGCTAATTTTTACCACTTACGAGGCGAGACCCAATGTGGGTGTCCCGTTAGGGATAGGTTATTATCTCCTCTACGGTTTCGCTTCTAACGAGGCAAGCAGTTTGCGTCCGACTGAAAATGTCTCTCTCTTGTTTAAAAAAATTCTTTCTCCCCCAGCGCTAATTACCCACAACCGTTGCGGGAATTACCCGGAATACAAGGTGGAACTACTCGGAGCCATTCCCGGAACTACCCCGACCACATCGGGGAACTACCCGGAACGCAGGGCGGAACTACCCGGAACCGTTCCCGGAAGTACCCCCGACCGTTGCGGGTAGTATGGATGGTGGTATAGCCACCCCCCTTGATTGATTTTACGCTTAAAACAGGGCAAAAATAGGGTCTGAAAGTGGAAAAATAGAGTTGCCACTCACCTTTAATTAGAGTCTGCTGAAAAATATTTCTCTATGTTATAATCGGAATCCGTCATTTCAACAGGGACATTTATCCCTAACGGGAGGCTTCGCACTGTTCTTTGTGGTAAAGAATGCGGACAAGAAAACTTCATAACCACAAGATTTTACAGATTGGCACCAGAAAAATATCGTTTACCTACCTGGTGAAAATCTGGTGCTAATCTTGTGGTTAAAGATAGATAAATTTCTTTTGGTTTTTGTGGTTAAAATATTTTGCGTTCTCAGCGTCTCGGCGGTGAAAGTTTATTATTCTATTATCATATTAAGGAATACGGGTGATAACTACTAACCCGGCACCGGTCCGAGCGCCAGCCGAGTTGGATTGATTTGTTCCTCCATTATAGGAACCGCCTCCGCCACCTACACCTTGCCCGCATGTTGAACCACCACCACCACCGCCAGAATAGCCACCACCGGCACCACCCATTCCACAGCAATTTCCATCACCGCTGCCACCCCCGCCAAATCCACCATAACCACTGTTGCTTGTTACAGTTGGCGTTGCTCCTGTACCTCCATTTACAAAGGCCAATCCTGGGTTGATATTGCAATTAGTCCCAGTCGCCCCATTGGTAGAAAGTCCACCGCCACCGCCACCGCCTTGACCTCCTCCGCCTCCGTTACCCCCAGTACCCCCAGCTATACTACGAGAACTACTACTGCCATTATCCGTTATTTGTCCAGCCAAACCAACGAAAGCACCACCGGAATTTCCGCCTCCACCGCCACCAGCGATGATTAGTGGATTATTACTATTATCAGTAACAAAACTACCACCTCCACCACCTGCGTAAGACGCTGGTCCAAGCGTTCCTTGTTGACCAACGAGTATCTTATAGGTAGCTCCGGCAGTCAGCGTAAAATCTCCGCGCATTCTGGCACCCAGACCTCCTACATATGTTGTTCCAGCACTTCCGCCTTGAGCACCCCATACCTCAATCTGATATTTGTTGCCACCGGAGGAGGGAGCTACCCATGACTGGATTGTTCCACTTTGTCCTTCTGTTGAAGTTGGATTAAAGGTGATAGTGTAAGGTACATAATCAACAATAGTAGTAAATTGTGCATTACCTCCATTTGTTGTACCTCCGGCATTGATTGCCACAACCCTAAAGTTATAGAGTGTACTGTTTGCTAATGAACTCGCGTTTGCAGTAACAGAAATAGGAGTCGTGCCACTATTAGGCAATGTAGGTGTTAAATATCTCATTATGACAATACCCGAACCACCTGCACCCGAGCCACTAAAATAACTGGATGACCAGTAGGTACCAGCACCACCACCACCACCGGTATTTGCAATTGCATTGGGAGTGCCGCTTCCTCTTGTTGTTGCGTTAACCTCAACAGTGTAAGTAGTATAACCATAGTACGAGGTTTGACCTCGACCGCGACCACCACCATCAAAGCCATCTCCGGCGCGCTCAGAACTGTTAGCGCCACCGCCACCGCCACCACCATAATATTTTAATGAACCAGATATTGAACATGCAAAACCACTTCCCCCATTTCCGGCCGGTGATGCGCCAGTAGTGCCAGCAACTCCGGCAGAACCAGCGCCGCCGCCGCCGCCGCCAGTATATGAAGTTGAACCGTTTCCACCAGAATTTCCATAACCACCTGTTTGAGTAGAAGTTCCGGCAGTGTAACCATTATAGGCAGCACCACCACCACTACCACCATTGTTAGCATTATACCCTGCAGTACTAGCGCCACCTCCACCACCGATTGCTGTGAGTGTACTAAAAACAGAATTTGCTCCATTGTTACCTCGACTACTAGTCGTCTGTGGAATCGCAGCGCCACCAGCTCCAACCGTAACAGGATATGCCTGTCCGGTAACGGCAAATGATGTGTTAGAAATCACACCACCGCCACCACCACCACCGTTGGCATTAGTAGTAGTGTACATTCCGCCACTCCCACCGCCGGCAACCACAAGGACTTCAACATTTCCGACGCCATTTGGTGTGAATGTTCCACTACTTGTAAAGGTATGAATAGTATAACCACCATTATATGTTATTGTTCCACCGGTAGCGGAAAACGTAGAGACATTTACGATACTTCCATAAGATGTAGTGGTGCCATATTGAAAGTAGCAGGATGTAAGATTATATCCATTTGGATTTACAGTACCGTTTAATGTAGCGGTAGTACCGGCTATATTAGTAGCAGCATTAGTAGTGCAGGTCGGTGGCGGTATGGTAATAAAGCTTAAATTACTTCCATTGGTTGTACCTGCAGAGTTGGTCGCGACACATCTAAAATTATAAGTAGTATCCGGGGTTAAACTACTGATAGCTGCGCTAACCGCAATATTACCTGTGCCACTACCTATTGCCGTCACTGCGGTTATGCTTAACGGATATGTAATAGGAGTAGCGCTAATTCCATATCCAAAATAGGCAGTGGTGATACCCCCATTCGGGTTAACGATGGCATTCAGGACCGCAGAAGTCGCGGTCACCGTAGTTGCCGGAGTAGTAACAACAACCGGCTTTAGTGGTGCGGCTGGCGGGGTATCATCTGTCCAAGCTACGCCCCAATCCGATAGTGTCGGTGTTGCACTCCCATTACCTGAAAAGTTAGCGCGTAATTTGATACCGGTAATCCCTCTAAATATAACGTAATTTTGTGACAGGTTAATGCCAGATGGAACATTAATAGCCAACACAGCATTATCAGATGAACTCAGGACATCAACGGTAAATATAGTATTTGCCGGTGCGGTATAAGTATATGTCAGGGTGCTCCAGTAAGAAACACTTATGGGCGTAATTGCGGATGATGTATAAGTACCTGAAGTAACATAAGAAGAGGCATTAATATAACGTACTATAACGATACCAGAACCACCTGCACCAGATCCATTAGACCAATAGGAGGCGTAGTAGGAACCGGCTCCGCCACCACCACCAGTATTTGCAATTGCATTAGGAGTACCGCTTCCTCTTGTTGTTGCGTTAACCTCAACAGGATAAGCAGTATAACTGTAAGAGTCGGTGGTGCCGCAACCACGGCCTCCTCCATCATAACCATCTCCAGCACGAGTAGCACTAGTGTTAGCACCGCCGCCACCGCCGCCACCATAATATTTTAATGAGCCGGATATTGAACATGCAAAACCACTTCCCCCATTTCCGCCCGGTGATGAGGCATTGCCAGCAACTCCGGCAGAGCCAGCGCCGCCGCCGCCGCCGCCACAATAGTTTACGGCACTATTACCACCGGCATTTCCATAGCCGCCTGTTTGGGTAGAAGCTCCACCAGCATAGCCACTGGCGGCACCACCGCCACTACCTCCATTTAGACCAGCACCAACACCTGTGGCACCACCGCCTCCACCACCAATTGCGGTGAGTGAACTAAAAACAGAATTTCCTCCATTGTTACCTTGGCCAGCACTCCCATTAGGAATCGAAGCGCCACCAGCTCCAACCGTAACAGTATATGCCGTTTCAGTAACGGCAAATGATGTGTTATAAATCACACCACCACCACCTCCACCACCGTTTGCATTAGTAGTAGTATACCTTCCCCCACTCCCTCCACCGGCGACCACAAGGACTTCAACGTTCCCGGCGCCATTTGGTGTGAATGTTCCACTACTTGTAAAAGTATGAATGCTATAAGCACCACTGTATGTTATTGTTCCACCAGTAGCGGAAAAAGCAGACTTGAGTGTAACATCAGCCGCACCTGTAGTTGCTACAGTATTACTAAATGTGCCGGTCGTAAAAGCTGTTTCGAACCATGTCCCGAACATCCGATTGGCACCGAGTGTTGTCCCGATGGAGTTAGTCGCACTAACTCTGAAATAATAGACGTTATTGGCAGAAAGACCGGTGATAGTTCCGCTAATCGCTACCGCACTCATTCCACTACCTAAGTCCTGTGAAGTTGTACTATTGCCATAAGATGCGCTTAAACCCCATTGAAAATAAGCAGTAGTATTACCCCCCTTAGGATTAACCGTGGCATTTAATGTAGCTGAGTTATAAGCAACATTGGTAGCAGCATTAGTGGCACAGGTTGGCGCTATTGGTAATAGGGTAGTAAATGTCATACTATTACCATTGGTCGTTCCTCCTGAGTTAGTCCCGACCACCCTGAAATTATAGAAAGTATCCGGGATAAGACTGCCGGCTGTACCTGAAACCACAACACTGGTAGTACTGCTGATAGACTGGGTGTTTGTGGTAATAGTATATGTAGGCGGGGTAGCAGAAATTCCGAGCCCAAACCAGGCAGTTGTAGTAAGCCCGTTAGGAATAACCGTGCCATATAATATGGCTGATGTAAAAGTAATATTATCAACATCATCAGTCATGCAGGTCGGCGCTGAACCGAACGAATTACCGGTAGTAAACGTTCGGTTATTACCATAGTTTATTCCGGCAGAACTGATCCCGGCAATCCTAAAACTATACTCTGTATTTAATGATAACCCACTGATATCAGCAGTAACCCCAATATTTGCAGTGCCGCTGCCTATTGCCATAGAAGTTGTGGTAACAGTATAAGAAGTAGTCAATCCATAACTGAAATAAGCATTGGTGGCAAGCGAATTAGGATTGATCGTGCCGTTTAATCTGGCTGAATTAGTAGTAATATTAGTGGCTGATTTAGTAACGCAGATGGGTTTCGGTGATACCGTGGTAGTAAATGTCCGATTATTCCCATAGGTTGTTCCGGCTGAATTAGTCCCGACAACCATGAAATTATATAGCGTGCTTTCTGATAATCCGCTTATATCAGTAGTAACCGGGAAATTACTCGTCCCACTGCCGATGGGCTGCGAAATTGTAGTCGAATCATAAGAAGTGGTCAGACCATAATTGAAGTAGGCAGTTGTAGCAAGTGTATTAGCATTGACCGTGCCATTTAATGTGGCCGCGTTAAAAGTAACATTTGTAGCAGTAATAGTGACGCAGACAGGTGTTCGTCCATGAGTAGTAAAAGATACGTTTGGCCCATCGTATGTAGAGCCATCCCTTTTGACTGCCTTAATCATGAAGTTATAGGTTGTATTTATTGATAATCCGGTTATGTTAGCAGAGACATTGATATCAGTCGTGCCAGCGCCAATGTATTGATAACTGGTGTAGTTACCATATGTCGTAGTCCTGCCGTATTCAAAATATACATTAGTAGCAACGCCACCGGGGTTGACCGTGCCATTTAAGGTAGCGGTAGTCTGTGTGACACCAGTAGTCGGATTGGTAACGATTGAGAATGTTGAGCCGCTACTTCCGCTAATGTTTTCAATACCACCGAGACAGCCGCCGTAATTAAAGGCAACAACAAAAGCTATGATAAATATAAATGCTATAATCTTTATCCATAATTTATTCATATCAATCTCCTTTTACTTGCTGTTAGACTTTAGTCGTTACGACCAAAGAGAGTCCCGTTAGGGACAGCGAGTTATCCCGACAAATGTCGGGCCATAAAAAATTAATTAAAGGATTTGTAAATCCATATTCTTTCGTAAAAAATATACATTTGATTCCCTATAATGTCAAGGAGAATTTGAATTAATTTATATAAATTTCTATGCTTTTCTCTACTGTCGGATAAAATCGCAAAGAAACAACCATATGCCGAAGCACCGGCCCGACCGTCAGGCGAAGATCCGTCTTCCCGACCCGTGTTCTCCCGACAGAATTCGTCGGGACGGGAGGACGGATTGGCAGACAAGAAAGCTTCGTTCCCACTTCGGCTTCGCTTATTATTTAGCGAATGATAAGCAACTGAACCATGAGTTTACCAAACCATCGGAACGTATATCTCATTTAATAATTCTCTGTCAATAATTCAAAATATGCTGTGGGATGCGCGCAGGCAGGACATTCCTTGGGTGCCTCAGTCCCTTTATGGATATAACCACAATTTCTGCATCTCCATTCCACAACTCTTTCACGTTTGAATACCTTGTTTTTATTGATGTTATCAAGAAACGACAGATATCGCTTTTCGTGTTGTTTTTCTGCCACTGAGATTGATTTAAACAGTTCTGCTATCTTCGAAAACCCTTCCTTCTCTGCGATGCTGGCAAATTCAGGATACATCTTGGTATATTCGTGATTTTCTCCATCAGCCGATGCCTTAAGATTCTCTTTGGTATTTCCAATGACCCCGGCCGGAAAATCTGCGGTAATCTCCACAGCGCCGCCTTCTAAACACTTAAAAAGTTTCTTGGCGTGTTCCTTTTCATTATCCGCTGTTTCTAAAAATATGCCTGATATTTGTTCGTAACCTTCTTTCTTTGCCTGAGAACCAAAATAAGTATAACGGTTTCTCGCCTGTGATTCTCCGGCAAATGCGGTAAGAAGATTCCTTTCAGTCCTGGTGCCTTTTATTGATTTCTCCATATTACTGCTCCTTTCTAATTAGTTACGAATTGCTAAGTGCGTAATTTATATAATTTATGCTCTTTGATATAATGCTCCACTACTACAGTAACAAGTGATTTTATGGATTTATGCTCCTTTATATTTTTCCTTATCAGGGTTGAAGAAATATTAATCTCCGGATTCGGCTGATATAATTGTTTTATACTTTTAAGAATACCGGCAGAAAAAGGCAGTTTTTGGACGAGTTTATTAAATGGATATCCGGGCCGGGCGATTGTAATTAACTGGCATAACTTAATCAGTTTATTTATTTCATACCAGCGGGGTAAATCCACCAATGAATCAGTGCCGATAACAAAATAGAATCTGGTGCCAACCGGGTATTGCCGTTTTAGCGCCTTCATCGTTTCAACCGAAAATGTCTTGCCGCCTCTTTTGATTTCTATATCAGAAATATCAAAACGCGGTTCATGCTTAATGACCTGACACACCATTTCCATCCGATGACGTGAATCAATGACCTCTTCGCAGGTCTTATGATAAGGTATATTACAGGGTATAAAAAGGATTTTATCGGGCCTGAATTTGCGTAATAGGAATCCGGCGATTCTAAGATGAGCCCGATGTATCGGATTAAACGTCCCGCCGAATACTACTATTTTCTTTTTCATATTAATTAGATATTAAACTAATTCAAATGATTTATCAGATAAATCAGCGTTATCTGCTTAATCAGCTTACTATCTTATATCCACCTTCGTGGTAATCTTGATATTCTCCGATGAACCTTGAATGATACTCACCGGCAATCCCAGTCTTTCTACTAATGAAGCATCGTCAGTCATTTCTATTCCTCTACCTTTACCTCTACCTCTACTTATTAGATTATATACCTTTATCAGAATATCTTTTTTAAAGCCCTGCGGTGTCTGGGCTGCCCATAGAGATTG
>JAZDMB010000046.1:0-88815 GCA_043801445.1 Planctomycetota bacterium | reverse complement strand
TAATGCGGCGGATAATATTACTCTTAATTCAACCAGATTAAATGGGACTGTTAACCCAAATGGAGTAAATGTTACCTCTTGCTACTTTCAGTATGGCACTTCTACATCTTATGGAATTACTGCAACCGTTACTTCTCTTCCCAGCGGCACAATTCCGGTTAGTGTTACTGCAAACGTAAGTTCATTATTAGCAACTACCACATATAATTTCAGGGTTGCCGCAACCAGCGCTGCAGGCACAACTAACGGAAATAATCTGACTTTTATTACTACTGTTGCTACTTTCACTATTACCTTTAATCCTACTTCAACAGGACGAACAGGAAACATCACGACGTGGACAGTGACGGCTACCGGTGTCTATCGGATAGAAGTATGGGGCGCTCAAGGTGGTAACGGTAATAGTTTGACCGGTGGTTTAGGCGCAAGAATGCGCGGAGATTTTAATTTGACTACCAACGATCAAATTAGAATTTTAGTTGGGCAACAAGGCCTTAATGCTGGAAGTGCTCAAACTTATGGAGGAAATGGTGGTGGTGGTGGAACATTTGTTCAAAATCAAACCACCAGTACACTTTTGATTGCTGCCGGTGGAGGTGGAGGAGCAGGTGGAAATGGTTCTGGACAGAATGGATATAATGGTTTGACCGAACAATCGGGTGGAACAGGGGGGGGAGGTACGAGTGGTGCGGGTGGAACAAATGGTCAGGGTGGAGGTAGAGGGAATTATGCAGGTGGAGGTGCCGGTTGGCTTAGTAATGGGGTAACAAATGTTGATGGCGGTGGTAGCACCTATAATAACTTTGGAGGTATACGTTTCTTAGAAGGAGGTTATGGTGGAGATGAAGGTTCAGATGTGTATAGTGGTTGGGGCGGTAATTATGGTGGCTTTGGTGGCGGCGGTGCTGGTGGTCTCTCAGGAGGTGGTGGCGGTGGTTACTCTGGTGGTGGTGGTGGTGGTGGTTGGTCCCCGGGATATGCTGGTGGTGGTGGCGGTTCATACAATAACGGCACAAATCAATCCAACTCGGCTGGTGTTCGGCAAGGTGCCGGGTTAGTAACTATTACCTTTAATCCTTAGTGGATAGCCACAGATTAACCTTTATGTTTTAGTGTCTTTGTGGTTCATAATCTATGGATTCTTTAGACTTATTCGATTGATCGGTGCAGTCGGGCAGGTTTAAATCAAGATCTCTTCATTTTTTTCAGGCAGATAGGCAGGTAACCCCGATTCCTTAAGCCAATTAGTAAAAGGTTCTGATTGTTCTATATCGCCGTGGACAACGAATATTTTTTTTAGTCTGGCGGTTTTACATTTCTGGATAAAGTGGTGCAGTTCTTCTTTATCGGCGTGGGCGCTGAAGGCATTCATCTTGACCACTTCAGCCAGCAGATGGTATTCCTCGCCAAATATTTTTACTACAGGCTGGCGGTCTACAATCTTTTTGCCCAGAGTATTTTCAGCCATATAACCGACTACGAGAATGGTATTTTTAGGATTTTCTATATTGTTTCTGAGATGGTGTAAGATTCTGCCTGCTTCGCACATACCTGATGCAGAGATAATAATCATCGGTTGTTTATCATAATTCAATTTTTGTGATTCCTGACTGGTGCGAATATATTTAATCCGGCTGAAGCCGAATGGGTCAAGTTGTTTTCTCATCATATTCTGGGTGCTTTCATCCAGATATCTGATATTTTCCTGAAAGACCATAGTGATATTGGTTGCCAGAGGGCTGTCAACATAGATAGGCAGGAGCGGTATTGTTCCTTTGATTGAGAGTTGGTTAATGAAATAAACTATTTCCTGAGTTCGTTCAAAGGCAAATGATGGGATAATAACCTTGCCGCCGCGCTTGACTGTGCGATTGATAATCTCGGCTAATTTGTTTTTGGCGGTTTCTATGGGGTCATGCAAACGGTTTCCATAGGTGCTTTCAATAATAAGATAATCAATATTTTCAGGCATATCGGGATTTTTCAATAAGGGCAGATTATTACGACCCAGGTCAACCGCATAAGCAAGGCGAATATTACTGTCATTATTATGAATATCCAGCACATTAATGGCTGAACCCAAGACATGGCCTGCGTCATAAAATGTGCATCTAATATCAGGAGTTATTTCTACAGGTGCTCTATATTCCGCGGCGCGGAAATATTCCAGGCTATCACGGGCATCTTGTTCAGTATAAAGCGGTTCATTTGCTGCTAATCCCTTACGTTGATGAATTTTATTGACGAACTTGATATCTTCCTCCTGGATATGTCCGCTATCAGGGAGCATTAAACCACACAAATCAACCGTGGCAGAAGTGGCATAGATAGGTGATTTTAAGCCGTGTTTTACCAGATTCGGGATATTGCCGCTGTGGTCAATATGGGCGTGAGAAAGAACAAGGGCATCTATTTTAGGCGGATAAAAAGCAAAGGTATTATTAACGGTATAGAAATCCTTTCGTTTACCCTGAAATAATCCGCAATCAATGACGATTTGGCTTCGGTCTGTTTTGAGCAAGTGCATTGAGCCGGTGACCGTGCGTGTTCCGCCGCAGAATTTTATTTTAGTCTTCATAATTTATTGTATGTAATTTTAAACATAAATCTGTCACTAAGGCACCAAGACACTAAAAAATTTTGTGTCTTTGTGTCTTCGTGGCGAATTATCATAATTTATTTATTGTTCACTGGCAGTAACAAGTGCCGATAGATGTGATTCAATGCATAATGGTAGTCCTTGAAGGTCATAACCGCCTTCAAGGGTGCTGACCACTCGTCCCAGACAGCATTCATCAGCAACAGCAGTAACTATACGCGTTAAACTCGCATAATCCTCTATTTCCAGTTCTAATCCGCCCAGCGGGTCATTTTTATAGGTATCAAATCCGGCTGAGATAAAAATAAAGTCCGGTTTGAACGGTTTAACTATTTTATCCAATAGTTTTGAGAATTTATCCAGATATTCTTTGTTTGAGATATTACTAGGCAAAGGGATATTGACAGTGAACCCTTTGCCTTTCCCGGAACCATTTTCTATTTCTGAACCGCTGCCTGGATAATAAGGATAGCGATGCAGAGAACAGAACAGTACGGAGTCATCGTCATAAAAGGCATCCTGAGTGCCGTTGCCGTGATGGAGGTCCCAGTCAATGATAGCAATCTTTTTGAGGTGATGTTTTTTCTGAGCGTAACGGGCAGCAATGGCTACATTATTAAATAAGCAAAAACCCATTCCCTGATTAGGTAAAGAATGATGTCCGGGCGGACGAACCAGGCATAAGGCATTGGACCTGCCTGCCGAGGTATTAATTACTTTATCAACCGCGGTTAAAACACCGCCAGTCGCATACAAGGCGCTCTGGTATGATTTTTCCGAGACGGGCGTGTCGCCGTCCAAATATCCGCCACCCTGTTTTGCCACAGATTCCACAGATTTGATATAAGATGGTGAATGAATATAGGCAATTTCTTCGTTTGTTGCCGCACGCGGTATCAGACAGGTTAATTTGTTCCAGAGATTGGATTTTTTTAGGTGTTGAATGGTGCGACGCAACCGCTCTGCATTTTCAGGATGCGTTCCGGTATCGTGTTCCAGATAAATATCTGAATAAACTAAATAGGTATTCATAACGGAAAACAATTTTAAACTACAGATTAACACAGATTCTCACAAGATTTTAGGGTGAGGGAATTTATTTCTTAATAATCTGGTGCTAATCTTGTGAAATCTCGTGGTTTCATCTTTAATCGTTTTAATTGTAGCTCGTTTTGAGCAAACCGGACAGTTATTACTTCTTTTTATTTCTATTGTTCTGAAATTCATCTCTAGCGCATCAAATACAATGAGTCTGTTAGTGAGAAGTTTGCCTGCTTTGATAATGATTTTGATTGCCTCGGTTGCTTGTATCAATCCGATGATGCCTGCGACAGTATTGAGGATGCCTGCTTCTCGGCAGGTAGGTATTGTATTAGCCGGCGGTGGTTCAGGGAAGATACAGCGGTAACAGGCGCTCTGGTATGGTATTATGGTCATTACCTGTCCGTTGTATCTGACTACTCCGGCGTGAATCAGAGGAATTTTATTTATTACACAGGCATCGTTTAAGAGGAACTTAGTGGCGAAGTTATCACTGCCGTCTATAACTATGTCATAGTCCTTGATTATTTTTACAACATTATCATATTTGAGCCGGTCAGTGAATATATTTAATTTAAGACAAGGATTTATTTCTTTTAGTCTTTTTCCTGCCGCGGTAACTTTCATTTCGTCGAGATTGTGTTGATTATATAATATTTGACGGGGGAGGTTGGAAATTTCCACGCTGTCGCTGTCAATCAGTCCGATAGAGCCGATACCGGTTGCGGCAAGATAGATGGCGGACGGAGAACCCAAGCCACCGGCGCCGACAATAGCTACTTCTGCCCGGCTAATCTTTTTCTGACCCTCTGGTCCAAAAGAGGGTAGTCTGATATGGCGACTGAATTGTTCGATGTTATTCATTGTTTTAAATAAGCCACAGATTACACGGATTTAATCTGTGAAATCTGCGGCTAAATTGTTTTTCTTTTATGTTCTGATTCGTCTGGACATAATTATACCAAAAACCGCAAAGATTAGCAAGGGTAATGTTATCGCCCAGAAAGGCGGTAATATTCCTTTATTGCCCATACCTTCTGATAAGAATTTGACAATAAAGAATGTCAAACTGATAATTAAGCATATTCCTATTCCCTTGGCGAGACTTTGTGATTTTCTGATAATAGCAAACGGTAATCCTATGAATATCAAGATAAGCGCGGTAAGCGGTTCGGTCAGTTTGGAATAATATTGCACCTTTAAAGAACTATTTTGTGGTTGTGCCGATATCAGGCTGTTCAGTTGAGTCAGACTCAGATAATAAGATGTCTCATCAAGTTTTTCGATAGAACGAGGCGTGAGATCTGAGGCGAGCAAAAAGCCCTCTTGTTGGAATGCTTGAGGAGCTGATTTCCAATGGCCATTAGTGTCATAAGAATAAATCAGCCCATTGGAAAGCAGCCAGCCCGGTGTTTTTTCCCGATGGGCTATCCAAGAAGTTGCTTCGGGATCCCGATGGACTTTGTCGGGACTGGTTGACCAGACGCCGCGTTCCGCAAAAATCTGGGTAATAAGATTGTTTTTATCATCATATTGATTTATCCAGACATCGTTCATCTGTTGTTTGGGATAGTTATATTTTTTTATAGTGAATTGGTATTCGTCTGCCTGGCGAATAAGAAAGCGTTCCGAACCTTCCGATTGAAGAATTTTCTCGGTTAAGGTAATGTTTTTACCGAGAAATGGTATAACTTTTTCGTTAGTATAATACATCATTACTATTACCAAAAGAATGGTTATGAAAATCGGCAGGACAATCCGATAGATGGCGATACCTGATGATAACATTGCCACTAATTCCAGTGTTTTCATAAATCTCATGATGGTTATCATTACAGAAATAAGCATTATTATCGGCAGGAGTTTGAGAAGAATAAGAGGTAGCCTTATTAAATAGTAGGTGGGAATAAAGGTAAACAAACTTTCCTGTGATACTTCTATGAAATCACTGATGTTGGTAAAGAAATGGATGACGATATATAAACCGATTAGAGATAGAGTAGATATGATTAATGCGAATAAGAATGATTTCAGAATGTAGGCATCAAGTTTCCTTATAGATGGAAGTAAACTTTTATTTATCATGTTTTATGAGGTAATATAATAATATCAGACCGACTAATCCGAAAACAATATCACTTAGCCAGACAGAGATAGATACCGGTAAAATATCTTTTTTGGTGCCGATGAGATTACCTAACATCATTAGAGGATAATAACCGACGAATACGAGGAGCATACTGATGCCAACGCCTGCCACACGACTGCCTTTACGGATTAATATTCCGATGGGTATGCCGATAAAAGCAAAAATTAAAGGTGTCAGTCCGGATGAATAGCGTTGGTATTTGTTTGAAAGGACCTGTCTGGTTTTGGTGGGATTGTTTTTATATTCGATAAGCAGTAGGTTCAATTCATTGTTTGTCAGGCTGGCAAAATTCTTGCGGGAAGGAGCAAATAGATTGGATATGTCCAACCGGTAAATAAGGCCGCCTGATGCGATCATACGCGGGATAATGCGTTTGTTATTAATTTCTTTCGTCGATTGATTGGTTTGTTTTTCTTTTTCCCAGAGGGTGGTATAGACCTTATTGAGGTTTAATGAGAATTGGGCATTTTCCTCATCAAGTTCGAATTTTCCCTGGTGCGCGTTAATTTCTTTCACCAATTGGTCTTTGTTGGAGTCGAATTGAAGTAAGCGGACGGAGTTAAAGATTCCCTTATCGCGGTTAGCATAACTGATTTTCCCTTCAGGTAGTTTTATTTCGTCCGCTCCGCGGGAGTCTGTAAATATGCGATTCTTAAATGCGTTGATAGTTAACTGGCGGGTTTTAGAATAACAATATGGTATTAATTGGGTATTTATCATGAATATTCCGATAGATAAAAATATTGTCAGGAGAAATATGGGTCTGATTATTCGTAACAGCGGTATGCCTGATGATTTTATTGCCAGAATTTCGTTATCTTCTGAAAGCCGTCCGAAAACAAAGATACAGGAAAGCAATACTGCCAGGGGAATTATATACACTAAAGAAATGGGAACAAAATACGGTAATACCTTGAAAACAAATTCTTCATCAAGAGCCGTATATTTCTGGAACTGGAAAAAGGGAACTATCAGGAGAACGATGGCTAATAAGACAGTGGTTACTATCAGAAAACTTATAAGCCATTCACGCATTACATATCTTTGAATCAGCATAGCACTATAATCATAAAGTTAAAAGTAAAAAACAGAGCAGGTTTTTGCTGTATCTTCAGCCCGTTAGAAAGTTCTCGAACGGGGTGAAAGACTAATATGTTTATCTTTATCTCTAATTATGGTACTTTCGAACGGGGCAAGTAGCAAGTAAAAAGTTGGAACTTTTAGCTGCTTATATAGATTCTTTGATTTTTCTATTGACAACGGTCTGTCTGGTGTGTATAATTACAAAGGGTTTAAGGGATAAGAAAAATAGGAACACGAATCACGCGAATAAGGAATTATATTTTAATATTCGTGTTGTTCACCGAATTCGCGCTATTCGTGTTTATAATTTTCTGTATTGTTAAATAAAAGATTATGAGAAATCATACGACCAGTGAAGTTTGTTTTTCAGGTTTTACACTTATAGAGGTAATAATAGCAATGGTATTGTTGACCATTGGAACTTTGACTTTATTATCGGTATTGAGTGGGGGGGTATTGCAGAAAGAAACATCACGAGAATATGATATTGCTCGCAATGCTGCTGCGGCTCAACTAGAAGAGGTTAGAGGCAAAGATTTTACGTCTATTCATGGTATAAGCGGAACTTATTTTGCGGTGACCGGTTTGACTGCTCCTACCGGCTGGACACAAGCCGGCAGGATAGAACAAATTCAATGCAGCGACCACGGCACCAATCTTGATGGTTCTGGTAGTAGTTGTCATAATAATCTATCCGCGTGTAAACTTTATGACATTAAAATTACTGTTAGATGGCGAATAAAAGGGAATACTAGTGCAAGCGTATATAATGAGTATGTAACAAGGACTATTTTTTCCAGGCATAACAGATACTAATTATGAATACTAATTCGCAAGAAGGGTTTACCCAGTTAGAGATGTCTAAAGCAACTATTGGTAAACTCTTATATAATCCGTCCCAGAAGGATAAAACTATTGTTTATAAGACAGAACGGTCGCCTACGGGCGACCTATCTCTAACGGGGTTTACCTTGATTGAGCTTATGATAGTAGTAACCATACTGACCGGTATGCTTGTTGGAGCAATGTATGTTATTATAAGTTCACAGAATATATATACTGAGGGAGCAATGGAGTCTTACTTGGAATCTGAAGGGATGCGACTAACAGACATTATAAAAGAAGATATAAATGAATGCTTTGTTATAACAGGAAGTATGCCCACTACATCTAATAATTATGCGACTCTTACCCTGAAAGTTCCGGTAAAGGTCGGAGGTAACTACTGGGATCCTGCAACAGGCGCAATATACTGGGGCGCAAATGACAATCAGAACTGGTATATTATATATGATTTTGTGCCGAATAATCCAACTCCCAATCTTGTTGAAGCCACCACGCATTTAGATTATAATGGAGATGGAGATATTATAGATTCTTTTGATACAGGTAATTTATGGAAATACGTATATAATGCAGGGGGTGTTCTTCAAGAACAGGTAAATTTAGGCGGTAATATTATAACCGTTGCGACTAATAGATATCTTGATATTAATAATGATGGAGCAAATGACCCGATATTCAGTCTCCGTGATAAGAATAATAATTTGGTTACCAGCGGTAGTAATGGTAATCGGGTCAGAATCAATCTTTGGTTCGGTGGCGTACTCGGTGCCGGACAAAAACCAATAATAGTTGATTGTAAAACCGATGTGGTTTTGTTAAATCCGCAATAATAATATTTCGTAACCACCCGCCCGAACGACCGAAAGGTCGGGCAGGCAGATAAACACGGATAATTAAATTTAATTTCTTTCTCTGTGTTCTCCCGATATTCATCGGGACGGGTCTGCGAAGCGACAGCGGAGTCCCGCCCAAGCGGGGTGGCTGATTTTAAGGATGTATTCTATGTGCAATAATAAGAACGAAAAAGGGGCTATAATGGTTTTAGTTATGCTTATCACGGTAATTATTGCCGGATTAGGTATTGCTTTTGTTTTAACCTCAGGCGCTCAACAACAACAACTTACGTCTTCTATTGATGACCAAAGTTATCAACAGACTGCCTTAAGTGGATTTGAAGCATCTTCTGCTTATTTGCTTCAATCATATACAACAACAGGTTGTTGGAGCTCTCAACTCAGTGTCAGCAACACTGCTTCCGGTACTTATGCAGCTTCTGCAACTTCTCTTAATATAACACCTACTTCTCTTTCCACTTCTATTCAATGGTGCCGAAATATTAATTATTACGGCAACACCTTTTGGGTTAAATTAGAAAATAATGACGATACTGCTTTAGGCGGCAGCGCATTAGTTGATAAAGATAATATTGTTAAAATTACGGTTGAGGGCTGGGGTGGCGGTAATGACCCTCTGCAACGTTCGCAAACACAGGTAGTTGAAGGATTAATCCAATATAAAGAAGCAAATTATATAGCTAGCGGCGCTTTGGTAGTGGGTGGTTCGCTTAATGTATATGGTCATGCTTCCATTACCGGTGCTGAAGGCGATATCCAGGCAAATGGTCCGGTTACTGTATCAGGTAGTGCAAATATATCCGGAGATGTGACTTCTACAGGCGCTGTAAACAACACCGGTACTGTTGGAGGAACCATTACACCTTATGCTCCTGCTACCTATATTCCACCTATTAATCCGGCTACTTACAAATATTTAGGCACCCATATTTTTAAGACCGATGGCAAAGTTTATGACCAGTTTAATAATCTTCTTGCTACCCCAACCGGTTGGAGTTATGCTGCGGCTACTCAACTCTGGAGTAGAAGTGGTACCGGTATAACAGATAGTGGCGTATTTTATTTTGAGAGTGGTAATGTGAAAATAACCAGTTCTCCCGGTTCAATAGCTACTCCATGGCCGGTAAGTGTCTTGGCGGAAGGGTATATTGAGATGTCGGGAAGTCCTTGTATATCTCCTCATCCAAGCGGTGGTAATATTGCCTGCATGTCTGGAAAAGATTTAAAGATGAGAGGTTCTACTTCCAGCGCTCTTGTCGGTCTTTTTGCTGCTCATGAACAGGTAAGTCTTGTAGGTACTCCAACCGTTAATGGATGCGTAATTGCTGAAGATAAAGAGGATACTTGTTCTTTGGTTACCAGCAGTAGTACTGTGGATGTTGACATTGGTGGCAATGCTAATATTAATTATAACGGCGGTCTGACAACGGCTTTGACCGATGGCTATAGATATTTGGGGATACGTACTATTAAGAGATATATTAAAAGGAGATACTAATCATTACGGCCTGCATCCATTTTAACCGCAGATTTGGCGGATTAGGCAGAAATCCGTTTAATCAGCGGTTTTATTTTTCTTCAGGAAATATATCATAAGAACTGAAATATCTGCCGGTGATACGCCGGCGATACGGCTTGCCTGGCCTAAGGATAACGGCGTGAATTTGTTTAATTGGGTCCTGGCTTCTTTGCTGAGATGTTTTATTTTATTGTAATCAAATTCGGCTGGTAATAAATAATCCTCCATTTTCTTAGCCCGTTCAATCTGACGCAATTGTCGCTGGATATAGCCTTCATATTTGACTTCGATTTCAACCTGTTCCCTTATGTCATCGGTAAGATTCAGTAATCGTAATTGTTTTGATTTTTCTTCTAATTCTTTAAGCCTGATTTCAGGTTGTTTTAATAGTCTTTTGAATGATTTACCATTAGAAAATGATTTATTTAATAAAGTGATTGTTTTCTGTATGAGTTCTTCTTTACTATGTAATCTGTGCTGTAGTTCTTTATTGAGCAACCCCAACTTAAATGCGTAAGGCATCAGACGTCTATCGGCATTGTCGGAACGCAGTAGCAAGCGGTATTCGGCGCGCGAAGTGAACATCCGATACGGTTCGGTTGGTCCCAGTGTTACTAAATCATCTACCAAGACGCCGATATAGGCATCACTTCTGGAGAGCATAAAAAGAGGCCTGCCTACCGAAGCCTCGGCGCAGGCAGGTTCTTTCCTGATTTTCAATACAGCATTGATACCAGCCATAATTCCCTGAGCTGCGGCTTCTTCGTAACCTGATGTTCCGTTTATCTGGCCTGCCAAAAAGAGATTCTCTATTTTCTTGGTTTCAAGCGATGGCTTTATCTGATATGGTAAGATCACATCATATTCTATGGCATAGCCGTAGCGGATAAATTTAGCTTTTTCTAAACCATCAATCGAATGGACCATTTCTTCCTGCACATCACGGGGCAGACTGGTTGAGATACCGTTACAATAGACTTCATGAATGTTTTTTCCTTCCGGCTCAAGAAAAATCTGGTGCTGGTCTCTCTCGGCAAATCTGACTATCTTGTCTTCAATCGAAGGGCAGTATCGCGGGCCGATGGCTTTAATCTGCCCTGTATAAAGCGGTGCGCGGTGTAAATTCTTCTTGATAATCTCGTGTGTATTTTTATTGGTATGAGTTATATAACACGGAATCTGTTTTTGGGTAATTCGGTCAGTAGAGAATGAAAAAGGTTTGGGTGGTTCATCACCGTTTTGAACTCTCAGATTTGAATAATCTATGGTTCGGGTATCAAGTCGTGGGGGAGTGCCGGTCTTAAGGCGTCCCAATTCCAATCCAATCTTCTTTAAACTTGCTGAAATATTTTCGGCTGACGGCTCGTTGATTCTGCCGCCGGGGAACTGTTCTTCGCCGATATGTATCAGCCCTTTCATAAAAGTGCCTGTGGTGATGATGACTGCCTTGGCGTAATATTCATTCGGGATTTGAGATTTGAGATTTGTGATTTGGGATTTAATACCAACTACTTTATTATGGTCCACAATAATCTCTTCAACCATCAACTCTTTGAGAGTAAGGTTATCCTGATTTTCTAATACCTTTCGCATATAAAGGTGATATTCTTTTTTATCACATTGGGCGCGGGGAGATTGGACAGCCGGACCTTTACCGGTATTGAGAATACGGAATTGGATGCCCGAATAATCAGTGGCGCGAGCCATTTCACCGCCCAGAGCATCAATCTCACGAACCAACTGGCCCTTGGCTAAACCACCGATTGCGGGATTACAAGACATCTGGGCGATAGAATCAAAAGAGATGGTTAAAAGAAGCGTGGAACAACCCATCCGTGCAGAAACCAAAGCGGCTTCTATCCCGGCGTGTCCGGCGCCGACGACAATGATATCGTATTGATTCATGGAATAATAAAGTTAAAAGTAAAAAGTAGTAAGTAAAAAGTTAGGACTTTTAACCTTTAACTTCTAACTTAACATCTTTGCGTATCTGCGGTGAATGAACAACTAACTACAAAAAACGATTAATAAGGTATTCCGCTATTTGGACTGCATTAAGTGCGGCGCCTTTGCGCAGGTTGTCCGATACCAGCCAGAGATTCAGCCCGTTCTTGACTGTCGGGTCTTTACGAATCCTGCCTACATATACATCGTCTTTGCCTGCAACCTCTATCGGCATCGGATAAATACCATTTTGTGGATTGTCCATTACCGTGACACCTTTTGTTTTGATTAATAATTTTCTGATTGTAGTAATCGTTATAGGTCTGGCTGTCTCGATGTTGACCGATTCGCTATGCCCGCAATAGACCGGAATCCGCACACAGGTGGCTGTTATCTTTATAGAATAGTCATCAAGTATCTTGAGAGTTTCATTTATCATTTTCGTTTCTTCACCGGTGTAGTCATCTGAGCCGAAAGAATCTATTTGGGGGATGGCGTTGAAGGCAAAAGGTTTAGTCGTTCGTTGCTCGTTGCTCGTTGTTCGTTGGAGAATCCGTTTTGTTTGTTGCTCCATTTCCTGCACTGCTTTCAGTCCTGCACCTGAAACGGATTGATAAGTGGATACCACGACCCTTTTTACTTTCGCATAATCGTTGAGAGGTTTTAGAATCATTGCCAAAGGAACGGTTGAGCAATTAGGGCTGGCAATAATCATGGGAAGAGATGAAAGATGAGAGATGAGAGATGAGAGTTTTTGGTTATTATCTTTCATCTTTTTTCTTTCATCTATTATCTTTTCTTCAATTGCCTGCAGGTTTATTTCAGGAATAACCAGAGGCACGTTTTTATCCATCCTGAATGCGCTGGATTTGTCAATTACTAATGCTCCGCTCTTTACTGCCACCGGCGCCCACTTCTTGCTGATTGAACCATCAACCGCAAAAAAGGCAATGTCTATATCCTTGAATGCATTATTATTTATTTCCTTTACTTTTATCTTTTTACTTTGATACTTTATACTTTTTCCTGCTGACCCTGCAGAAGCAAATAATCGTAATTCGCTGACAGGGAATTTACGTTCTGCAAGTATTTTTATGGTCTCTAGTCCAGCCAGCCCAGTGGCTCCGACAATGGCAACATTATATTTACGCATAATAACTTTAGTTTACCACAAAGACACAAAGAACACAAAGAAAATAATAATTATACGGAATCAGTCATATCAGATATAATGGAACGTTGATTTGCTTTGCAAATATGCAGATTAACAGGATTTTATTTATAAGGAACCCAGGAATACAAGAAGGAATTAATCTTGGTTTCGTGGCCTGCCTGCGCGAAGCCTTCGGCGAAGGCACGGTCTCCTTATAAAAATTATCAGCGTGTATCTGCGAAAATCTGTGTCCTACCCGCCTGACTAGTCGGGCAGGTTTAACGAATACGGAATTATATTATTTTATTACTGTTGATGTATTAAATGTTTTAGCCAGTGAAGATGTTCATCGCTTTCCGCAATAGTTCTATAATAAACATCCGTATCAATATTTATTACCACCATTCCTGATTTGAGTTTGACTTTTCTGTACGGCACTTCTTTCAAAGTGGTGATATGCGCAGTTGCCGGAAAGAATTGGTTATACCATTCACTTCTTATCCCGAACTTTCCGTGAAATGCCTGGTCAAAAATATAATATTTTTCTTTATCTTTTTTATATCGTTCTAAAACTAATGGATTAAAAAATAAAGGTTTGGCGCCGACCAATCCTTTTTGCCTGATGCTTTTGGAAACATATTCTTCCAAATCTGATATTTTTATTCTCCACTGATGTCCCACCTGCAAGGCGGGTAATTTATTGTCTTTAACCAGACGTCTTATCGTCCGGTAACTTATACCCAGATATTCCGCGGCTTCCTTTAGACTGAAAAATATTTTCTGAGGCATAATTAATATTTTAAAATTACCACCAATAAAATCAATATAAAAAGCATTTTATAGGCCAAGAGAGGTCAACAGAGGTCAAAAGGAGACAGAGGGGGTAGGATAGGGCAGGGGGGTATTTAAGGTCAGTATTAAGTGTATCTGCCAAACTACTTACGGTCTATGTGCCACATACTCCCAGTCTATGTGCCATATACTCCCAGTCTATATGCCACATACTCCCAGTCTATATGCCACATACTCCCGGTCTATATGCCACATACTCCCAGTCTATATGCCAAATACTCACGGTCTATATGCCAGATACTCACGGTCTATGTGCCATATACTTACGGTCTATATGTCAGATACTTATGGTCTATGTGCCAGATACTTACGGTCTATTTGCCACGGACTTACGGTCTATTATGCACAAAATCGGCATCAGGTATGGAAAATGTTACCTCGTTAACAAAGTCTTAACCTATAGTAAACAAAAAAAATGATTTAGTGTCTTTGTTATAGTAGTTATTAACCGAAAGTTTTTGTAAATTCATCTTTGACAAAGGATGAAATAGGGGGATTTTATCTGTTCTATCCCTTACGGGATACTATTAATATAGAATACAGTTAATTGAAAGAGTAATTCACTCAAAACCTCTTATATTAGCTGCATTTATCTGTGAAAATCTGCGTTCTATTTGATGGATACTGTTTAATATGATGTGTATTGCCCTAAGTCGCGGTATAGGTCTTTGAGCATATTGATGGAGTCAATAAGAGCTATAGTCATATAATATCCGGCTACCAGACAAACAATGGTTAGGATAACTTTTATCCATTTGTTGTAATGGGGATTAAACAAGATGAGGGGTAACATCAATGGACCAACACATAAGAATGCAATAATTATAAAGGTGGTCTTGAAATACCACTTGGGCTTGTTTAGGAACTCATTGCAGTATCGGCATTTGATGGCGTCGTCCTGGATTTCCTCGGCACAAAAAGGGCACTTTTTCATATACAATTCAGTAAAGTAAGCTTTTGCTTGCGGTCAAACAGGTTCATTTGTTCCATTGGGTTTGTATCATTATTTATCCATCAGCCACCAATTAAACCAGACAATAATAATCATCGGGATGATAAATAACAGGAAAAACATGGCTGGTTTGTTGTTGTTTTTAATTAAACGATAGGTTAGAAATGCTGAATATAGTAACCCGATAATCATTATGGGAGCAAGTATCAGAATCAACGGGTTGATAGCAGTCGGGTTTGATATTAAGCGGTCAGACCAATTGCCACTGCCGGGACCGATAATCGGCTTGGGCACATAGCCGGCGGTTCCGAAAAGATTCCACGAGAGTCCGAAGGGGTCTGATATGAGCGAGATTATTTCCTGACCGCGCATATTCATCAATTTGAAAGTATTGGCAATATGATTGAATAGTGCTACAGGCAAAAATGCATAGGCAATAATATTTACATTGAGACGGGCAATAAAAGATAAAAGGAAAAATAGAACTGTAAACGCTATAATCAAACAGGTCATCAACAATAATTGGGTAATAGATTCGGAGGCGTTAAAAGCTGCCCGCGACCAATCCAGAATATTGAAATGAATACTGCTGATGTTCAAAGCGCCGAATACGGATAACGCCAGTATGGTGATAATTATGAATACCTCGCTCAGATGCAAAGGATTTTGCTTGAACATATCTTTAGCCGGCAGCCGTAGATTTATGGCGATATTATCGTTCGGGCAGGTTTTGATGCATTCGGTGCAGTAGATGCAATAAAGATTATTTTTAATAGTAGCAGGATATTCATATACCGGACAGCCGATTCCCTTTTGGTTACCCTTCCCGATTGGGTCGGGACTCCGCTGTCGCTCCGTAATGCAATCTTTAGTTTTGCAATTATTACAGATATCTTTATTATTGCTTCTTAATTCCAATGGCGCAAAGAGTCCGTATAATCCGCATATTGCGCCGACCGGACAACCGTACCGGCAGAATGATTTGCGATGAAAGAATATAGCCCAGATAAAGGTGATGCCGAAGGTAATCATCGCCAGATACGCAATTAACCTTGCTTTATCAGTCATTCCGATGCTGTATTCTAACCAGATTATCAGTATAAAAAGGAATATTGCTATCCAATAATTGCGCAATATTTTAGGCACCTTGAGATTTAATGAATTGGAATCACCGGAAAAACAAGCGCCCTGCAGCCAATCAGAAAGCGTATTCCATGGGCATATTAGGCACCAGAATTTTCCGCCAAGCAACGCCAGTATGGAAATAAATAAAAGCCATACAGGACCGACTATAAAATTGCTGATGTTTTTGTATACGCTGCCGAATAATCCGCTGAAGATGATGAAGATAAAAATCAGGACAAAAGGAAGTTTTAATAGGAAGATAAAGAATCGGCTTTTAAAGAGACGATAAATAAAAACGTTATTAAGTATATTCATTATACGCAGTGAACAATGTTCATGTTCAATGTTCAATTTACCCTTTTGTGGTAAATAAACACTGATTATCGCAATTAGTATTATCAATATAAATGTTACGATGAAAATTATAGATGGCGGGGGCGAACCTATCTGGATATCTGTTTTTACCGAGATTGGTTCATTGTCGGAAGTTTTGGCAGATACCTTAATACTTGTCTCGAACGGCTTATGAGCAAAATATTTCAAGCTTGAGACTCCTGATATGTCACTTTCCAGAATAAATTTATCAGTGATTTTTGTATCGCTGCGATAGAGTAATATTTCCTTGGAAGAGCGTACGGCCCTTTTGAACAGAGAATTTTCTATATAAAAAATGATATCAAAGGTATCCGGCGCTGATTCGACAATTGTAATAAAGAAATCGTAGTTTCCTTGTGCCCCGATGCCCTGCGGGGATACGGGGCACTCCGCTCGTGAGCATCGGAGTGAGATTAGTTTATCCTTAAATGGATGTAGTGAGATGAGTTTGAGATACTCCCGTTCAGGAGCAGGCAGTAATTCGTGGTGCGCCTTTATTAGTGAGGATAGAGTAAAGACCAACAGTAAGGATAAAGCAATTGTATTAAAACGAGTAACATGAATAAAGACGAATAAAGACGAATGAGCGCTAATAATTTTATTTATGATATTTGTGTAATTCGTTATTATTTGTTCGATTCGTGTTCTGCAATTTATTCTATTCATTTAGGTGTTTTTGATTACGGTGTCAATCATGTTGCCAGTAATATTAAGAACTTTAAATGAAGGAAATTATTAAACTGTGGTTATTTAAAATAGTATATCTCTAATGGGGTAAGGGGTCAATAGAAAAAACCATTTGTATTGACAAAAACAGTTTTAGTTGTAGAATAAGTTATTTGAAATTATAATTAAACTTATTTCCATATGATTTATCAGATAGAGGTTGTTCTGAAATCGGGATTGCCAGACCCGATTGGCGCATTTGTCAAGCAGGATATTATTGAGTTCGGAGTTGCGGGTATTGATGATGTTCGTTTTGTTTCTATCTATGTTTTGGACGGTGAGTTAATTGATGGTGATGTCGATATTATTTCCGGCGATATTCTTTCTGATAAGACGGTTCAAGAATATTCTATAAATAAACCGTTGGAAATATTTAAGAATGACGCTCATCAGGTGGTTACGGTATTTCTTAAACCGGGCGTAATGGACCCGGTAGAATCAAGTCTTCTTAAAGCCATTAATGATTCCGGGTTCAGAATCAAATCTGTTCGGACAGGTCGTAAATATTATATCAACGGGAATATTTCACATAATGATATCCTTCGGCTTTCTTCAAAGATATTTGCCAATAACGTCATAGAGAATGTTTTTATTGGTCATAAAATGCTCGCCGAAATACCGGATGCACCTTTGTATTCATTTAAATTAGATACGATAGCTCTAATTGATGTGTCCGATGATGCTCTTTTTACAATCAGTAAGAATCGGAATCTTTCATTAAATGTGCATGAGATGAAAACCATCAGGGACTATTCTCTTAAACAGCAACGCAATCTGACTGACATTGAGCTGGAAACTATTGCTCAGACTTGGAGTGAACATTGCAAGCATAAAACATTGAGAGGCATTATTAAATATCAGGTGGAATCAGCTGGCGGTAAAATCACTACCCAAAAGATAGATAATCTTCTAAAACAAACCGTGATGCGGGTAACCAACGAATTAAATAAGGCGTGGTGTATTTCTGTGTTTAAGGATAATGCCGGCATTATTGAATTCGATAAGAATAATGCGGTTTGTTTTAAAGTGGAGACTCATAATCATCCTTCGGCAATAGAGCCTTATGGCGGATCCGGGACCGGTATCGGCGGAGTTATTAGGGATGTGCTTGGTTGCGGGTTGGGTGCTAAACCTATTTTGAATACTGATGTTTTCTGTTTCGCCTCACCATCTTTCCCGTTAGAAAAATTACCGGATGGTGTTTTTCATCCTAAAAGGATATTCAAAGGTGTTGTATCCGGTGTCAGGGATTATGGTAACCGGATGGGCATACCGACAGCGAATGGAGCGCTATATTTTGATGACCGGTATCTGGCTAATCCGCTTGTATATTGCGGAACGATAGGCATTATGCCCAGGAATAAATGTTTCAAGCATTCGCAGTCCGGTGATTTGATACTTTTAGTCGGCGGACGAACAGGTCGTGACGGTATTCATGGTGTTACTTTTGCATCGCTCGAATTGGATGAAAAGTCTGAAATGATTTCTTCCGGTGCGGTCCAGATTGGGAACGCCATCACAGAAAAAAAGATGATGGATATTTTACTGCGAGCAAGAGATTTGGGTTATTATTCTGCTATAACTGACTGCGGTGGCGGTGGGCTTTCTTCCGCTGTTGGGGAGATGGCTGAAGACCTTGGATGTATCGTTGAACTGGGAAAAGTGCCTCTTAAATATCAGGGGTTGTCTTATACTGAAATCTGGATTTCTGAAGCGCAGGAACGGATGGTTTTATCTGTTCCGCCCAAATACGAGAAAGATATTCTGGAATTGTTTAATCGTGAAGGTGTAGAAGCCACTATTATCGGACGATTCACCGATGATAAAAAATTGGTTTTGAAATACAACGGTAATTTAGTGGGCACCTTGGAAATGGAGTTTCTACATAACGGTTTACCGAAGATGGAATTATCGGCTGAATGGTCTGAGCCTAAGTTAAAAGAGCCTGAATTTATGCCTTCTCAAGATTTTGGTAAAATCTTAAATCAAATTCTGGCAATGCTGAATATATGTTCTAAGGAATGGGTCATCAGGCAATATGACCACGAGGTTCAGGGTGGCAGCGTGCTTAAGCCGTTACAGGGCAAGAATAATGATGGGCCCGGAGATGCCTGTGTCTTCAGGCCGATTTTAGATTCTTATCGCGGACTTTGCGTATCAAACGGTATGAATCCAAAATATGGCGATATAGACCCATATCATATGGCCGCATCTGCAATTGATGAGGCATTAAGAAATATCGTGGCCGTAGGCGGCAATCCTCAACAGACCGCTTTATTGGATAATTTTTGCTGGGGGAATGCGGGTAATCCCAAACAATTAGGCGCTATTGTCAGAGCCGCTCAAGGTTGTTATGATATCGCACATATTTATGAAACACCTTTTATTTCGGGAAAAGATAGTCTCAATAATGAATATAGGGTTTCAGCCAAAAAGACTATTTCTATTCCATATTCATTATTAATATCAGCTATTTCTGTGATTGATGATGTGCGTCAAACTGTTTCAATGGACATCAAAGAAGCCGGCGATTTAATATATATTGTCGGAATGACCAATAATGAATTAGGAGGTTCGCATTATTATGACCTGCTTGGTCATTTGGGAAAGAATGTGCCTCAGGTGGATGCTGTGCTTGGACGTCAGATAATGATTGCTGTTTCAGAAGCGATTCGTAAGGGTTTTGTATCTGCCTGTCATGATTTATCAGAAGGCGGATTGGCAGTATCTGCAGCTGAAATGGCTTTTGCCGGTGATGTCGGACTTGAGATTGATATTTCCGCCTGCCCCGTTAGAAAGAACACGAATGATGATAAAGATATAAGTGATGAATTAAAACATAATGGAGGACTTTCTAACGGGGTGAAGATGCAGCAGTGCCTTGCTACCGCTGTGCCATTTGAGCGGTCAGCGGCGCTCACCGCTAACCGTTCATCGCTAACCGCCATTAGGGATGATATTATTCTTTTCTCAGAATCCAATTCTCGTTTCTTGGTAGAAATTAAACCTGAACATAAGGCGGATTTTGAAAAACTTATGGCTGATTGCCCTTTCGGATTGATAGGTAAAACCATTAAGGAGAAAATGCTTAAAGTTAAAGGCTTGGATAATTCGTTAATCATTGATGAATCGCTATCAGATCTTAAGGAATCATGGCAGAAACCATTAAGGTGGTAAGCAGTAGTAAGTTTTGTTAGCTTCTCATCCCGTTAGAAGCGAACAAAAGCAATAATTCTAAACCGTTACTATGTTCTAACCAACCTTTATGAACGCTTCTAACGATGCAAGGAGTACTTTGTGAAAAGATTGATGTCATATTTTCTTAAAGGATTGCTGTTTGTAGTTCCGTCCGTAGTTACTATTTATGTCGTATATGTCGTATTTATCAAAATAGACGGTATCTTACATATACCTATCCCCGGTGTAGGATTTGTTATTACTCTATTTTTGATTACACTGGTCGGGTTCTTTGCTTCAAATATCCTTGCAAAAAGTGTATTGAAAATTATTGATAACATTTTTAAAAGATTACCTTTTGTAAAACTGCTTTATTCTTCTGCAAAAGATCTGATGGATGCCTTTGTCGGTGATAAAAAGATATTTGATAAGCCTGTTTTAGTAACCTTATCCTCTGATTCTGACGTAAAGATATTGGGTTTTATTACCAAGGAAAATCTTGATACGCTTGGCATTCAAAACTCGGTTGCAGTGTATATTCCTCAAGCATATAATTTTGCCGGCAATCTTCTCATCGTACCACGGGATAGATTAACGCCAATTGATAAAGACGGACCGGAAGTAATGGCTTTTATTGTCTCGGCTGGCATTACTGGAAAGTGATGGAATAAGTTGAGATTGTTAACAAAGTCAACAATTTTACCCTGCTGCTTCTAATGGGCGGCGCCCTTAGGGGCGACGCGCATAACCTATCTTTATCGTTGAAGATTATTTTTATAAGGAATCCATGAGAGCAGGATGAACAATTTCTGTTTTCTTTACCGACTTGGTTAGTCTTCTTATAAATTTTCCAGTTTGATCCCTGTTCATTTGTGTCCAGTTTGAGTGGTTAATATTAATGTTTTTATCTGTCTGGTTGTACTACAGATATTTTCATCGGTTAACCAAGCCCCTGCGTGCAAGGGCCTGGTTAATATAGCAGATGAGACAGCGATTTTGATAGGTGATTTAAATAGTTTTTTATGTGTCTTTAATAAAACAGGTAAATTTGTTTTATTTATTCCGCCGATAGCAATATAAGGAATATGAATCTTTTTAGCGATATTTTTTAGGTAGCCAAATCCACGCGGTTTAAGTAATGGTTTGGTTGGAGATGGGAAGAATGGGCCAACTGAAATATAATCGGCGCCGTTCTTTTCCGCATCAAGCGCTTCTTCTATTGAATGGCTGGTTGCTCCGATAATTTTATCAGAACCTAATAATCGTCTGGCATCACGGATTGAAATATCAGTTTCTCCCAAATGAATCCCGTCTGCCTGGCTTAATAAAGCAATATCAATTCGGTCGTTAACAATAAATAGCATATTTGCATGGCGCGTTATTTTTCTTATCTTCCTTGCCAGTATAAGTAATTCCTTATCGTTCAGTTTTTCGGCTCGTAACTGGATGGCGTCAGCGCCACCTTTAATTAATTCGGTGATAATTTTATCTATGGGCCGATTATCTATTTTCTCGGGAACCAGAACATAAAGTCTTATTTTTTGGAGTAATTGCTTGGGATAAAGCAGGTAGAAAAATCCTTGCTCTAATTGATAAGCCTCGAATCTAAGTTTTTCTATTCTTGTGGCAAGAGCTGGTGACCAGCCCGACACCCGCCCGACCGAACAGTCGTTCGGGCAGGGGGCACCCGTTCTGGCAGGTTGTATCTTCAGGTATTCTGTGATTGAACGTAGTGCTTCTGAGAGACGCCTGAAACTTGATATGATTATCTCCGGCAAATTCTTTTTATTACTAATAGTGTTTTTTCCTAAATCCATTTCGATATCGCGTGAATATAATAAGTTAGGCGTTATCGGTGATAATATTTTGATGAGATTATGCCTGATAGAGCGAATCTGGTTATATAATGTTGCATCTTCAAGGATGAAACGTGCATAATCCTCAATAACGCGTGTTGCTTCCCTGGCCCGATTACTGTTAACATCAATAATACGATAGTAGAGCATATAATAGTGTAGGGCGTGGAGCGTAGAGCATAGAGCGTCCGGATGGACCGGGATACTCTAAGTCCTATGCTCTATGCTTTGTATAATATCTTCTCCCCCAATAACCTCTATTTTTATTTTCAGGTAATATATTGGCATTTCATTTCGTATCTTTATGTCTTTTAGTCTTAACGCATCCTTTTCTGTAGTGATAAATAGTTCTGACTTCTTATCTTTTGCCTTATCAAATATAATAGATAAATCATTTGTGGAGTAGTAATAATGGTCGGAAAAAATAGAAAAACCTTTTATGTTACAGAGTGGTTCAAGTGTTTTATGGAATTGATACGGATTGCCGATGCCACAAAATCCCCAGGCAGTTTTACCTCTTATTTCTGACAATTCAACTTTCTTATCGGGTGTTTGACCTGTCTGACTGGTCATCCGGTCAGGCGGGTTGATTAATACCAGGTATTGAGGTTTATGGATTGTTCTGATAATCTTTTTATTATAATGGCTTAATTTTGATTCTAATGCGGATAATTGTTCTCGTGTGACAAGATCCGTATGTGTAATGACAAAAATATCTGCGCGATTCAAACAGGACAGCGGTTCTCTTAAAATTCCTCCCGGTAAAACCCAGCCGTTTCCGAAAGAATTGGTTGCATCGATGATAATTAAGTTTATATCTCGTTTTAATTTCAGATGCTGAAAACCGTCGTCAAGAATTATGGTTTTTATCCCGTGTCTTTCTATAAGTTCTGTACCGCCGATAATTCTATTGGGAGTAACAATTCTTACCACATTATCAGGCAAAGGAAAGGATTCATCATCTGAAATCTGTTTACGGCGGCTTCCATATCCTCTGCTTAGGATACCGACTTTTCCGCCGAAGGCGGATTTGTTTCTGGTACAGGGATGCTCCGAAGAGTTTTCTTCCGATGAATTTTTGGTGAGTGTCTCAGATAGATAATTCACGAAGGGTGTTTTTCCGGTGCCTCCCACCGTAATGTTTCCGACACTGATAATATAGGCTGGTAATTTTGATGATTTTATAATACCTTTTTGATAGAGCAAGATGCGTAGTTTTATGAGGATTAGATAAAACAATGAGAGTAATTTGAAAAACAATCTTACGAGTAAATAAATAACTCCCTTTTGGTTTTGTTGGACTGCCTTAAACCATAGTTGTTTTAGAAAAATCATAATCAAATAAACAACAGGATTTAACTGATTAAACTGAATTAATACTAAACACGAATAGTACGAATGGAACGAATCCTTCACACCCCGCGGGGTGCTAGCGAATAATTCTAAATCGTCTTACCCGCCCGATCGAATGGTTATTCGGACAGGTCGCCTTATTCGTCTGATTCGTGTTCTTCCACCTGTTAAATTCGCTTGCTAATTTATATATCATCACCGAATTTAATCCTATAAATATTGACGATTTTTTTTATAAGTATACAAATAAATAAAAATACATTATAATTTAGTAAGCAAGGAGGGGGAAATGAAAGTATTAATATGTGACAAAATTGATAATGCGGCTATCGAAAAGATGCGTAAGAACGGGTTAACCGTAGATGATAAATCAGGTATCACACCCCAGGATTTGTTGCAGATAGTAGGAGATTGTGAAATTTTAGTAATACGCAGTGCTACCAAGGCGACCAAAGATGTTATTGAAAAGGGAAAGAAGTTAAAATTGATTGTCCGTGGTGGCGTGGGTATGGATAACATTGATGCTGAAGCAGCCAAAAAGGCTAATATCCGCGTGGAAAATACTCCTGAGGCATCATCTATTTCAGTCGCAGAATTAACTATAGGGATGATGTTTGCACTGGCCAGGAAAATACATATAGCGGACAGCACAATGAAACAGGGCAAGTGGGAAAAAAAGAGATTAGAAGGAACAGAATTATATAAGAAGACATTGGGACTTATCGGTATTGGTCGCATTGGCTTTGAGGTTGCTAAAAGAGCAAATGCATTAGGTATGACTATTATTGCTTATGACCCTTATCTGAAAACAATTCCGGCACAAATTACTCAATTAGGTATTAAAATGATGCTTTCATTAGATGAAATTTATAAGCAAAGCGATTATATCAGCATCCATACTCCGAAGACGCCTGAAACCAAGAACATGATTAATAAATCATCTATTGCTAAGATGAAAAAGACGGCATTTATTATCAACTGCGCACGCGGCGGAATTATTAATGAACAGGATTTAGCTGAAGCGCTGAAAGCCGGAACTATTGCCGGAGCGGCAATAGATGTTTATGAAAAAGAGCCGATTTTACCTGATAATCCTCTTATCGCTTTGGGTGAAAAGATATTATTAACTCCTCATTTAGGCGCATCTTCTGTTGAAGGACAGGGACGGGTGGGCGATGCTGTTGCTGAGAAACTTATTGATTTTACTAAGAAATAATTAAATGCTTGAACTTTTTATTGACACAAAACAGCTCGAGAAAGATATCTATTTAATATCGTTGAATGGTATTTTGAATAATGAAACATCTGGGACGCTATTAACGGTCTTTCGTGATTTATTCGTCCGTAAAATCTGGAAATTCGTCGTGGATTTATCCAAGGTAAATTATATGGGAAGCCCGGGTATTGGTCTATTCATTTCTTTTATTGATTCATTGGATGAACACAAAGGTGCCATAGTTTTTGTTAATCCTAAACCAACCGTAAAGGAGGCCTTTAAGATTTTCAAACTCTCTAATTTTTACAGCATTACTAAAAATCTCAAGAGTGCTGTCGATGAATTGAAAAACTTAACTCGATAATTATGCCTATTATCCCGACAGTTTTTGTCGGGACGCCCAGAGGAAGAAAGGAGTATTGTAAGGATGACGACCGAGATATTACCATTTTTAGGAGTATTGTATAGCAAATCTAAAATCAAAAATTACGGATTGGTGCTGACTCAGCCATACGATAAAATCACGCCCGAGATGCAGGATATCTACTACAAGAGACATCCTTATAATTTAGTCCGCATTACCAAGGGTAAAGATCTCAAGAGCGATGACGAACATAATAATAAATACAGCCGGGCCGGCGAAACTATTGAAGAATGGTTAAGCAAGAAAATATTGGTTCATGATACCAAGCGGGCTATTTATGCCTATCATCAGGAATATTATTCGCCGACCTGCCCGACTGGATTACCGGTCAGGCGGGTTAAAGGCGTTTCTTCCCCGCCTGACCGGCCGTCAGTTCGGGCAGGTAAACAATTGCAGGTCAGAAAAGGTTTTATTGCCCTGATGCGTTTGAAGGACTTTGGCCGGGGCGTCCATCCTCATGAACGAACATTGCTTAAACCCAAACAGGATAGATTAAATCAGATGCGTGCGACCGGCGGTTCCACCGGTCAGATATTCATGCTCTATTCCGACCCGAAATTAACCATCAATTCTGCCTTGAATAAAATTACGGCAAAAAAGGAACCGAATGTGGAATTGAAGGATGATTACGGGGTAATCAATAAATTATGGAAGGTTACCGACTCACGGATAATTAAAATCGTCCAAAATACAATGAAAAATAAGGATGTTTTTATTGCCGACGGTCATCATCGTTATGAAACCGCACTCAATTACCGAAACGAGATGCGCGCACTGAGCCTAAAATGCATCGGCAATGAGTCTTACGAAAATAGGATGATGACATTTATTAATATGGATGACAAAGGATTAACCGTTTTACCAACCCATCGGTTGATTTTTGGCCTAAAGAATTTTTCATCTAATAGTTTCCTCAAGAAGATATCCCAATATCTCTGGCTTAATGAGTATCCTTGTCGTTTTCCAAAGGAAGAAAAATTAGCTAGGACGGACTTGATAGAAGATCTTCGTATGACCGGTCAGACTGCCCATGCTTTTGGCTTGGTTGTTAATGGAATAAAAAAATACTACATGCTTACTCTTAAGGATGATAAGATGATTGAGAAGATTATCACGGAGAAACGTTCTTCTATTTGGAAGAGATTGGATGTAACTATTTTGCATTCGTTGATTCTTGAAAAATTATTGAATATTACCAAAGAGCAGGTTGCTAATGAGGAAAAGGTTAATTATATCCGCTCTGAAGATGAAGCTATAGAAAAGGTGCAGAGAGGAAAATACCAGATGGCTTTCATTCTTAACCCGACTAAGATTGAGGAAGTCAAAAATGTTTCTATCCATAACGAGCGGATGCCCCAGAAATCCACTGATTTCTATCCGAAATTGTTGAGTGGTGTTGTTATCAGTAGAATAAATTACGACATAAATAAAATCAAAATACAGAAATAAAAGTAAAGGAAGGAGAAATTTATGCACAAGAAATTGTTTATCCCTGGTCCCGTAGAGGTTTATCCCGGTGTATTAAACGCAATGGCGACACCGATGATAGGGCATCGGACCAAGGAATATGCCGCGCTACATGGCGATGTTAAGGCGAAACTTCAGCAGCTGCTTTATACCAAGAATAAGATATATTTATCGACCTCTTCAGGCACCGGCTTGATGGAGGCATGTGTCCGCAACTGCGTTAACAAAAGAGCCGCTCATTTTATCTGCGGTGAATTCGGCGAGAGATGGTATGGAATCTCTATTGCCAACGGCAAGGAAGCAGATCCGTTCAAGGTTGAACTCGGCAAAGCCATAAAACCTGAAATGGTTGATAAGGAATTAGCCACCGGCAAGTATGACACGGTTTTTATTACTCATAACGAAACTTCGGTTGGTGTGCTGAATCCATTGGCTGAAATTGCTGAGGTGGTCAAAAAATATCCTGACGTTCTTTTCATGGTTGATGCCGTGAGTTCAATGGCTGGCGTGAAGATAGAAGTGGACAAATGGAATATTGATGTCTGTCTGGCAAGCACCCAGAAAGGGTTTGCATTACCGCCGGGCTTTGCCATCTGTTCGGTAAGTAACAGGGCTTTGGAAAGAGCCAAACAGGTCAAGAATCGTGGCTACTATTTTGACTTCGTGGAATTTGATGCTTTTGATGCCAAAAACCAGACTCCGACCACGCCTTCTGTTTCGCATCTATTCGCATTGAATTATCAATTAGATCAGATGCTCAAAGAAGGATTGGATAACAGATTCAATCGTCATAAAGAACTGGCAAAAATCTGCCGTGAGTGGGTCAAGGATAACGGATTTAAACTATTTACTGAACCTGGTTATGAATCCATTACAATGACCACAGCCGATAATATCCGTAAGATTGATATCAAGAAACTCAACGAAGAACTTGCTCAGGTTGGTTATATGATATCTGCCGGTTATGGCAAACTTAAGGATACCACATTCCGCATTGCCCATATGGGTGATACTACTGTACAGGAATTAAAGGAATTGCTTGCCGCAATGGACAAGATAATCAAGACATTGTAGTATTGTTATTTCGAGACCTGCCTGATTGGTTATCAGGTCAGGCGGGTATGTAGTCAATCCCGACAGACTCTGTCGGGATTGACTTTTCCCCTACGCTCATTTTCTTACAATCATTTCATTTGTAACAACCATTTTCTGATCAGGTTGTCCCAAAAGTGTTATGAGAAACAGCGCGACGCCCCTACGGGACTGCTATTCCAGGGAAGTCCCGTCAGGGACGAAGCAATCTTAAACAGGATGTCATTAATCCAAACATTTTATGAATAATCATGATTAATAGGGGCAGGAAATTTATATAATATTACTTGACAATTTTTAAATTCATAGATATAAATATGGCTAGAAGTAAAATAGTGGAGGTTAACTTAAAGGAAAATGAAATGATAAAATCACAAGATTAATACTATAAAAATCTCGTGAAAATTTAGTGCTAATCTTATTTATCTGCTTGGCGGTTAAAATCTGAAAACGCAATATATAATATCAGAATCAACCTTATATAAAAGGAGAATGGTATGAATAAAGTATGGATAAAGATTGCATCATTTATATTTATTGTAGCATTTGTTGTTGTCTTTAATTATGGCGGCTGTGGTGGCAGCGGCGACTCCGGCGGTGGAAGCATTAGTGATAGCGGAAGTAGTAGCCTCGGACCAATCTCAATTACTACCAATCCAGCCACTAATATCGTTCAGTCTTCTGCTATATTAAACGGCACGGTTAACCCTAATGGTGCTGATACTAATGTATATTTTGAGTATGGTCTAACTTTATCATATGGCTCCAACACCGGTTATCAATTTATTGGCTCCGGCACAAGCGCTATCAATGTCTCTGTTAACCTGACGGGATTAGCAGCCAATACAGCCTATAACTTCAGAATCAAGGCAACCAGAAACGGTATTACATACAATGGGGCAAATCAGACTTTTATTACTGCAGGAACACCACCGACCTGTGTCACTAATCCTGCTACTAATATTACTTATAACTCAGCCAGATTATATGGTAGTGTCATTCCTAATGGCATTGCTACATCTGCCTATTTTCAGTATGGTTTGACTACTTCTTATACTGTAACCACAACTTCTTTGGCCGTCGGTAGCGGAACAAATATTGTTCTGATTAATACTGATATAGGAGGATTAACGGAAAATACACAATATAATTTCAGGATTGTCGCAACCAGTTTTGCCGGAATAACCTATGGAACTAATCGGACATTTACCACCACAGCACCACCGGTACCAACATGTGTCACTAAACCTGCTACCAATATCACTACTAATTCAGCCACATTAAACGGCACGGTTAATCCTAATGGAATTAGTACAAATGCCTTTTTCAATCATGGTTCAACTACTTCATATGAGAATACCACAACTTCACAGTCAATAGGCAGCGGGGCGATTAGTCTTACGGTCTCAGCTAATATATCGGGATTAACATCAAATTCAGTGTATAATTTCAGGGTCAGCGGAACCAATAGTTTCGGAACAACCTATGGGGATAATCTAACTCTTACTACCGGTAATACGTCCGGTTCAGCGCCGACCTGCATTACTGACCCGGCCGATAATATTTCTTATGGCTCAGCCAGATTAAACGGCACGGTTATTCCTAACGGGCTTGACACATATGTATATTTCGAGTATGGCCTGAATACTTCGTATTCAGTAACAACTGATTCACAGTTTATCAGCAACGGTACTACGAGTGTTGCGGTTTCATATACAGCAACCGGTCTTTCTACAAATACGCTATATAATTTCAGGGTTGCCGCAACTTCTACTGCCGGGACAAGCTTGGGAGGTAATCTGACATTTACCACCACACCGGCACCGCCAACCTGCGTTATTAATACGGCGGACAATATTACTTGTATTTCAGCCAGATTAAACGGCACTGTTAATCCTAACGGATTGGCAACCACTGCCTATTTCGAATGGGGTTTAAGCACATCTTATGGCAATAATACTGATTTACAGCTTTTAGGCAGTGGCACAAGTGATGTTATTATTAATGCTGCTATCACAGGTTTTTCTGAAAACAGGACTTATTTCTTCAGACTCAGAGCGACTAACTCTGCCGGGGAAACAATTACTAAATATCAGACATTCGGGAATTGGTTCGAAACAACTTTTACAACCGGCACATTTTTAAATACTGCATCAACTACAGGTGCGGCTGATGTTACACTTTCTCGTATTGACTATGGCACCGGTACAGATGGTTCAGTAACTGTTGCAGGAACATTTAACCTTAACGTGGCAAATAATCAAGCCAACGTAACCAAATCTCAGACCAGAACACCGGCTGATGGCTGGAACTCTCGCGTCTCAGCACTCGGCACAAATACTGCAACCCTTGTAACCACTATACCCACTAACACTTTTGCCGTGGGTGATGAGGTAATCTTAATCAATCTAAAAGGAATATCTACGGTTTATCCCAATGTCGGTAACTACGAATTCCTTAGAGTCTTATCTGTTACTACTAGTTCGCCATGGATTGTTACATTTACCGCTAACAAGGTCAATTGGTATGGTGACGGTGCCAATGATACTAATCTTGGAAATACCACCTCAAATCAGTTTGTAGTTCTTCAACGTGTCCCGAATTATACTAATGTGACTATCAATACTAGTGGCTCTATTATCTGTAATACATGGAACGGAACTACTACCTTTGGTGTGATTGCATTCAGGGCAAATGGCACGGTTCAAGTCAATGTGGCTAACGGAATCAATGCAACGGGCTTAGGATTTTTAGGCGGAGTAGGTGGTCAGGCATATAATGTTGTTGCCGTTGGTGGAGAATCATATAACGGCACTGGCGGCAGTGGTGGAACTTATAATGCCGTTGGTAATGTTGGACAGGGTGGTGGTGGCGGCGGTGGGGCAAATATTGCTACTAGTGTTTTTAATGGTGGGGCAGCCGCAATAGGAAATGGTGGCGGTGGCGGTGGCGGGGCATATGGTGGTAGTAGTTTCTATACCACCTATATATACTTTTGTAATAGTGGTGGTGGCGGTGGCGGCGGTAATGGTTCTGCAGGAAACGGCGGTGGATATCCTGCTTCATCTTCTTCTAATGGCGCTACTGGTTCCGTGTCTTCTGGTGGCGCTGGCGGTAATGGCACATGGAATAATATTTTTTGTTATAGTAATGCCGGTGGCGGTGGCGGCGGTGGTTCTGATGGCAGGACAGATTCATCTACACTAAATCAGCGGGCATATATGGGTGGTGGTGGCGGCGCCAGCGGCGGTGGTTATCAGCTTGACGGGTATAGTGTGACCGGTGGTGCCGGTGGTCCCGGCGGTGGTATCATCTTTATCGGAGCAAATGTACTCAATATTGCTTCAGCGGCATCTGTTGTGGCTAATGGTAATGCCGGTGCGGTTGGTGCGGTTGGTGGTTATAGTAATAATTATGATATTTACCGGGGCGGTGGTGGTGGCGGTGCCGGCGGCTCTGTTATCCTTTTTGCTAACTCCATATCAAATTTAGGTAGTGTTAGCGCAATTGGCGGTAATGGTGGTGGAAATCCTGGTCCTAATACTTATTTATTGTATAATGGTGGCGCAGGTGGTGGTGGTCGGACTTATGCCCGATATGTCTCTTTTTCCGGTACCGTTCCATTTTCATCTACTAACTATTCCGGTCTTGTGGCTACGACGGATACCTCGCTACCTTGCATTATTTCCGGTACCTATACCTCAACGGTAATCGCTCCAGCCGGAGTAACCTCGTGGGGCATATTAACATTTACTAACACCCTGCCTACAAATACGACATTTACAGTGGATGTCTTGGATTCTTCTGATAATTTGTTAGTTACTGCTGTCCCATCTGGGACGGACCTTTCAAATAACTATCCGACTTCGCTGACCGGAGTTACCGGTATTAGATTACGAAGTAATTTCTCAACGATCAATACCAGTGCAACACCGATTTTGTCTGAGTGGGGAGTGGGTTACAGTAATTTTTATAGTCCGTCAAACGGAGCACCAGTTGTTGAAACTACAGCGGCGACCTATACTTCTACCTATACCTCTGCGTTCGTGAATGGTATCGTCAATCCAAATGGCTTGGCAACCAATGCTTCTTTTCAATGGGGATTAAGTTCTTCTTATGGTTTTACTACTACTGTTCAGTCATTAGTCGGTTCAAGTAATGTTGTTATTAGCGATACTATCACAGGTCTTTCTGCAAATGTGCCTTACTATTTCAGAATTAGTGCGACTAACTCTGCCGGGACAACAGTGGGTGTAAATCGGACCCTTGGTAACTGGTTAGAAACCACTTTTACGACAGGTACATTTAGTAGTTGTGCGCCAACCGCTACAGGTGCGACTGATATTGCGCTTGCCCGTATTAACTCCGGCAACGGTGCAGATGGTCCGCTAATCGTATTATCGAACAGTTTCAATATCAATGTGGTAACCAATGGATTTAACGGACGCACTGCGCCTGACGGTGTGCTATGGCAGATTAATCTGAGTGTCGCATCCGGTCAGTTGACTATTTCTTCCGGCGTGGCAATACCTACCCCCGGCTTTGCCGTGGGTGATGAGATAATGATTATTCGTATAAAAGGCGCAACTGGTGACCAACTTGCAGCAATTGGACAATATGAAGTTAAGAGAATTACATGGTTATCTACCTCCTCTATGACAGTAGATTCTAATCTAAGTTATGCTTACGATGGTACAGGAAACGGTAGAGTTCAGGTCCAGCGCATCCCGAATTATACTGATGTAACTATCAATACCGGCGGCTCAATTATTTGCACGGGTTGGAATGGAACTACCGGCGGCGTGATTGCATTCCGTGCCTCCGGCACACTTCAGGTTAATGTGGCTAACGGAATCAATGCAACGGGCTCAGGATTTAGAGGCGGGACAGGGGTAGCATACGGTAGCAATGCCCCTGGCGGAGAGTCATATAATGGCACAGGCGGTTCAGGTGGAACTTATGCTGCTAATGGTAATGCAGGTCAGGGCGGCGGCGGCGGAGGCGGAGTGAATGCTGGGACTACTTATACTGGTGGTGCAGGCGCAGCAGGGAGTGGTGGCGGCGGAGGCGGTGCTTTGTATTATACTGCATTTACTAATTATAGGCTTGGTGGTTCGGGTGGTGGCGGCGGTCATGCGTCTGTTGGAGTTGATGGTATTGGTGGTACAAATGGAACACCAGACCCTAGTGGAACTATTGGAGGCACAGGTGGAACTTCGACTTCTGCAAGTCCATTCACTGGTGGCCATGGTGGCGGCGGCGGAAATGATGGATGGGGAACATCGAATGGGCTTAATACCCGTGCCTATTTAGGCGGCGGCGGTGGTGCCGGTGGTGGTATTACTGTGGGTGGTGGTGCTGCAAATGTTTCAAGTGCGTACGGTGCCAATGGCGGTAATGGCGGTGGTATTATCTTTATCGGAGCAAATATACTCAATATTGCTTCAGGGGCTTCTATTATAAGTAATGGCACTGCTGGAGTAAATAGTTCGCCTGTTCCTGCTGGCACCGCTGGTGCAAATGCGCACTATTCAAACAATGGGCCTGGTGGCGGCGGTGCCGGTGGCTCTATTATTATTTATGCTAATCAAATCTCAAATTTGGGGACTACGAGTAGTATCGATGCCAGCGCCGGAAGTGGTGGCCTATGTCGTAATGTTAGTTATGCCTATAATGGCGGTGCAGGTAGCGCTGGTCGGCTCTATGTCCAATATGGTGGCACCTTTGCCAGTAAACCAACAGTTAACTTTGCTGATGTTCCGGCGACTTATACAACTACTACTATTGGTACCTATACCTCTGCGATAATTGCTCCTGTATCTGTTTCTTCATGGGGTGCCTTGACCTATACTAGCACCTTACCTACAGGTACTACATTTACCGTAGATGTCTTAAATTCTTCCGATTCTGTGCTGATTACCGGTGTTTCGTCCGGTACTAACCTGGCAACATATCCGGCTCTGAACGGTGTTACGAGTATCAAACTGAGAGCCAATTTTTCTACAACAGATACGGCCGCAACACCGACTTTGGCTGACTGGGTTTTGAGTTACGAAGGACCATAAAGGGGAAGCATAGAGCATTTTTACTCCCTGCCCGACTGCCCGTCCGAACGGATGTCCATCCGGGCGGGGCGCCGGTCAGGCGGGTATGCTTCTTTGCCCGGAGTTTATCCCACTGGGGCTTTATGCTAATATATGCCAAGTAGGTAACCCAATCGTTCATCGCTGATGACGAATTATTCAGTGCCATACCGCCCTCAGTGAATCGTTCTGGGACATCCCCGAACCATTCGAGGACATCCCTGAAACCTTGCGAGACATCTCTAACTATGGTTCGGCAAGCTTACTATTATGTTCTAATAGCAGACTCGTGTTATACGTAGTGTTGCGCAGTGCATAGTCTGGAATTCAGATAATAATCGATTAATAATATTTTAGTGTTATATCTATCAATAATGCGAATGATTATGAAAATAAAAAATGTCTGTATGGGAATATTGACCGTAATTTTGTTGGTTTCTTTACCGCCTGACCAGATGCCAGTTCGGGCAGGTGGCATAGTCATATTTGCACAAGACAAACTATCTGCAGCCCCTGCCGCTGGCGAGTCTCGCCCTGCTGGGCGAGAAAAAGAAACGCCCAAACCACCCGAACAACCCGTATCTGGTCCCGGAGGCACAAATTATTCCCATTCCGGAGTAATGGAAAACGTTTATGGGGAAGGTGATGACCAATACTGGATATTTGAACCTATGTCACCTACGTTAAAATCAGCCCCATTGATAGTATTCAATCATGGCTGGGGCGGGATGAATCCGAAAATTTACGGAGCTTGGATTGAACATCTTGTTAAGAAAGGTAATATCGTTGTTTTTCCCCGTTATCAGGCTGATTTACAGACCCAGCCAAAACTATTTATTCCAAACGCTATTAATGCCATAAAAGATGCTATCAAGCGTCTTCAAGGAGAAGGACATATATCACCTGAACTGGACAGGTTTGGTATGGTGGGGCATTCTATGGGTGGAATTATTACTGCGAACATAGCCGCATTAGCTAAATCAGAAAGATTACCAGAGCCTAAGGCTATTATGATAGTTCAGCCTGGGGCAACTACAGTAATTGAATTAGCAGAACTGAGTAAGATATCATCTTCTACCTTGATGCTTAACGTAGTCGGTGACAATGACAGAGTGGTAGGTGATAATGATGCCAAAAAGATATTAGAGGAGAGCACCCTGATTCCAGCCGAGAATAAAAACCTCGTGATAGTTGTATCGGATTATTACGGTAAGCCAGCCCTGGTTGCAAACCATTTCTCACCTATTGGATTCAGTGGTAGTCCACGACATTCACCAAATGTAAATGCCTTGGATTATTATGCCTACTGGAAGCTTTTTGATGCCTTGACCAACTGTGCTTTTTACGGGAAGGACAGTGAGTATGCTCTGGGTAATACCTCACAACAACGTTATATGGGTAAATGGAGCGATGGAACTCCTGTAAAGGAATTAGTGGTTATTGACCAACTTAAAAGTAAAAGCGAAAAGCAAGGTGGTAAATAATTTTATCTTATTCCTGACTGGATACCCCGTACGGGCTGTTAGGTATTCCTAACGGGACTATGTTAGGGGGCAACTTTATTACCGTATTAACTAATTATGCTCTAACTCAGCACCTATCCCTTACGGGCTGTGTTAATGTAATTTGTGTTTAATTTATTGTATTTTTTGTATATATTATTAATATATTTAATACAATCACTACCGGGATATCTGCAATTAAAAAGTTTAGTAATGGGTAAATCCCTAATAGGGCGAGCTTCATTGAAGAAGCCCCGCAAGGGGTAATAAAGGATGTAAATATGGGACTCTTTTCCAAAAAATTATCGGAGTCTGGAAGTACCACCGTTGCTGTTGCATCGGGTGCATCGCCATCAATAAAAGAAGTAACGGAGACTATACGCGGTGCAGATAATCTCAATGACCTTTTAATAGGAACTGCGTTAAAGGCAAAAGAGACAATTAATGCCGACCGTATGACAATCTATGTGGTGGATACAATGGATAATATTATCATCTCAAGAGTAAAAGATGGTAATGAGGTCAAGGCTATTTCAATACCTATAACTAACAATAGTATCGCCGGATATGCGGCAAAAAATATTAAGGTAGTAAACATTAAGGATGCTTACGATAACTCGGAAATACAGCAGAATTATACCGGACTTCATTTTGACCGCAGTTGGGACCAACTGACCGGATATAGAACAAAACAAGTAATCTGTATTCCTGTAATATTAAAAGGAAAAATACAGGGTGTTATTCAGGCTATAAATAATAAAGGCTCTGTTGACGAGGGCTTCCCCAATAAGGATGTGCAAATTCTCCAGCAAATAGCAGATTCTCTGGCTCCGGACCTTTATAAAATAAAATCATTTGAAGATAGCCAACGTGAAATAGAATATCAGAAGAAAATAAAAAGAATCACCGATAAGATTCATTCCGCAGGAAATTTTGATGATATATTACCTTCCATTTCAAACGATTTGGAAAAACTCTTCGAAATTGATAATATTACCATCTATATGCTGGATAAAACATCTAATGAATTAGTTGCCAAGAGTCATGTTCAGGAAGATATAGAGGAAATAAGAGTAGGGTTTGATAACAACAGCATTGCGGGATTTGCAGCCAAAAACAATAAAATGCTGAAGATTGATGATGTTTATAATGATTCTGAACTCATAAAAATAAGCCCTGAAATCAGGTTTGATAAGCGCTGGGATGAGAAATTTCATAAGCGCACCAAGAACATTCTTGTCTTTCCTTTAATCTTTGGAGGAGAAGTAAACGGCGTTATTGAATTAATAAACAAGAAAAGTAATCTTTTTTTTACTGATAAAGACATAGAGGGAGCAAGAGAAATTGCAACAACAATGGGCATCGCTATGAGCAGGCAAAAAAGGATTGTCGGCAAGCACAGCAAATATGATGCTATTGTTTCAGCCAATCTCATTTCTCAGGAAAAACTTGATGAGGCATTGAAAAAAGCCAAAGACAATAACGACTCGCCAGAACATGTCTTGATTGGAGAATATCATCTTTCACCTGCAGAAATCGGGAAATGCTATGGTTATTATTTTAGAACAGAGTTCATTAATTTTAACCAGGAAATGCAGATTCCCGTAGAATTGATTCAAGACCTTACCTTGGAAACGCTAAAAAACGAGCTATGGGTTCCAATCTTCAAAGCAGATAATACCATCACGGTTGTTATGGAAGACCCTAAGGATATCGTTAAAAGGGACAACATCCAATATAAATTTAAATCAGCAAATATAAAATTCTGCGTCAGCACCAAAGACGATATCATAAGAATCATCGACCATTTCTATGGCGTGTCGAAGACAGACACTCCTGTTACGGAAAATGTCGAAGAGATTTTAGGTGAATTACAGGACGAAATTGACAAGCAGACAAAAGAAGATGCCACGCCGGAAGAATTAAAAGAAAACGATTCAGCTATCGTCCGGTTGGTTAACCAGATAATAGAACAGGGCTATGCGCGCCGGGCATCAGATATTCATATCGAGCCCTATACCGATGGCGATACTGTCGTCAGACTCAGAATAGACGGCTCATGTCAGGAACTCATGAAGATTCCAAAACACTATAAAAATGCGATAGTTTCCCGCCTGAAAATTATGTCCAATCTCGATATATCCGACCGAAGATTGCCCCAGGACGGTAAGATTAAATTTAAAAACTTCGGTAAATTGGATATCGAATTACGTATCGCCACGATACCCACGGTCGGAGGCAATGAAGACGTGGTCATGAGAATATTGGCATCGAGCAAGCCTATCCCCTTAGAGAAACTCGGTATGAACCCCAAAGTCTTTGATAAAATGAAAGCAATATTAGATAAACCTTATGGTATCTGTCTGGTAGTAGGCCCGACCGGCTCAGGCAAAACCACCACTTTACATTCCGCGCTGGGCCATATTAATACCCCTGATATGAAAATCTGGACTGCAGAAGACCCGGTAGAAATAACGCAATACCAACTGCGTCAGGTTCAGACCCACGCAAAGATAGGATTCACCTTTGAAAGAGCAATGAAATCATTCCTCAGAGGCGACCCCGATGTCATTATGGTCGGCGAAATGCGTGATTTGGAAACCACCTCTACGGGTGTGGAAGCGTCTCTGACCGGCCATCTTGTATTCAGCACCCTGCATACAAATAACGCTCCGGAAACTGTTACACGTTTACTTGAAATGGGCATAGACCCATTCTCTTTTGCTGATGCTCTGCTTGGAATACTTGCCCAAAGACTCCTGAGAACGCTCTGCCCTAAATGTAAAGAAGAATACCATCCTACCAAGGAAGAATTTGACATAATAAGAAGCGAATATGGGAATAATTCATTATTTGATTCGGAGTTTAAATATTCAAGTGATTTGATGTTATTCAGACCTAAAGAAGACGGATGCCAGAACTGTAATAACAGAGGATATCGGGGCAGAATGGGCATTTATGAACTTCTTGTATCAAGTGACGCAATCAAATCGATGATACACAAAAAACCGACACCGGCAGACTTAGGAGCAGTAGCGATAAAAGAAGGAATGATAACACTAAAACAAGATGGCATTGAAAAAGTTATAAAAGGATTTACAACCTTAAAAGAAGTGATGTCTGTCTGTATAAAATAATCCGGGATCCGTCAGGAAAAACAGGACGCAGATAAATACAGAGGCTCTGTCTACACAGATTAATAATCCATGAGGACAGAAATTATAATCTTGGTTTCCCAGTCTCCTTATAAAAATTATCTGCGAAAATTTGTGTCCTAAATAACGGATATTGGTCTATATTATCTCCACCATTTTATGCTTGGATTTTAAGCCTCGGACTATTTTAATCTGCTGTTTGGTGATATGGAAATAGCCCGCTAATATCTCAATAAGCGCATCATTTGCTTTACCATTAATAGGCGCTGCAGTCAGATAGACCTTGTATTGTGCAGCTTCTTTTTTGATTTGATTCTTAGATGCTTTTGTTATTACTTTGATATTTAAAAACATAATCAAACCCGCTTCCCAAAAAGTCACAGCGGGACGGCAGAAAGGTATAGTCGCAAGTTTTCCTGCCTTTGGTACCTGATTATTCTTCTTCTGATCCCTGAAACTTCATTGCCAGGTTAGACGGATTCTGGGCATAGTCCATCATATCCTGATAGGTAATTTTTTCCTCGTTGAATAATTTAAAAAGATAATCATCCAAAAGGACCATTCCCAATTTACCGCCGGTCTGGATTGAGGAGATAATTTTATGAGGCTCATTCTCTCTTATGAGATGTTCTATAGCCGGAGTTGAAACCATTATTTCAAAGGCTGCCACAACGCCTTTGCAGTCCGCCGTAGGTATCAGGACCTGCGAGATAACTACCAGAAGTGAAGATGCTAATTGGGTGCGTACCTGTTCTTGTTGTTCGTGTGGAAATGCATCTACGATACGATTAATCGTTCTTGCCGCGCCTGTAGTATGAAGTGTGGCAAAAACCAGATGGCCTGTTTCGGCTGCGGTAATCGCAGTCTGAATCGTATCCAAATCACGCATTTCACCCACCAGAATCACATCCGGGTCCATTCTGAGTGTTTTGACAATAGCATCAGAAAATGAAGTAATATCATGATAAACTTCACGCTGGGTGATAATGGATTTTTTATGCTGATGGTAATATTCTATAGGGTCTTCTATGGTAATAATATGGCAACTCGTTTCGGTATTAATATAATCTATCATTGAGGCAAGGGTAGTGGTCTTGCCGCAACCGGTCGGACCGGTTACAAGAATTAATCCCCGCGGTCTGGTTAGCAGTTTTTTTATTGTTTCAGGCAGTCCGATTTCATCTAATTTTTTTATCCTAGATGGTATCAGACGGAATTCCAAACCCACCTGTCCTTTTTGTGTATAAATACTTACGCGGAAACGCGCCTTTTTGTCGTAAGTGAAACCGAAATCACAGCCGCCCCGTTCTTTTATTTCCTGCTGTTTTTTTTCCGTGGTTACTGCACGCATAAAGGCAATCGTATCGTGTTTAGTAAGCATTGGATGATCTAGTTGTTTAAGATGACGATGCAATCTGATGACAGGCGGTAATCCTACAGTCAAGTGTAAATCCGAAGCATTTTTTGCTATAACCAAATCTAATAATTTATCCAATTCAGCTGCCATATTTACTCCTATTAATAATCCGGGTTAATATGATAAATCTTCGCGTCGGCTTAGTGATATTACTTCTTCAATAGTGGTAAGTCCACTAAGTATTTTTCTGACCCCGTCATCTAAGAGAGAAACCATTCCTCCGCTTATTTTGGCTTCCTCATAAATTTTTATGGTTGACTCTTTATGAAAAGTCATTTCCTTAAGCGTAGAACTCATCTCCAATAATTCAAAAATTCCTTTTCTGCTTTTATAACCTTCCTTGCATTCCTTGCAGCCGACAGCTTTATAAATATTATGGCCTGAAATGTCTTTAGGTGTCAGTCCTATCATAGCAAGCTCTGATTCTTCCGGAATATACGGCTGTTTACATTTAGGACACAAAATACGGATTAATCTTTGAGCCATTATCGCCTGAATCGAAGCGGCAACAAGAAAAGGTTTTACGCCCATATCCAACAAGCGTGTTATGGCTGAAGGAGCATCATTGGTGTGAAGAGTGCTGAATACCAGATGGCCTGTCAGTGCAGCCTGAATGGCTATGTCTGCGGTTTCTACATCTCTGATTTCACCAACCAGAATAATATTAGGTGCCTGGCGTAACATTGATCTGATTATGGAAGTAAAAGTAAATCCGATATCAGAACGAACACGGCATTGATTCACCCCGCTTAATACATATTCAACCGGGTCTTCAGCCGTAATAATTTTAACGTTAGGTTTATTTAATTCCTTTATAGCTGCGTAAAGAGTAGTGGTTTTGCCTGAACCGGTCGGACCGGTAACCAGAAAAATACCATTGGGCCTTTTTATGATAGACTGGAATCTGCGATAATCATCGGGATGGAAACCAAGGTCTTCTAACGTTACCAATGATTGTTTTTCCAAAAGACGAAGAACCATGCTTTCTCCGTATTGTGATGGAAGTGATGAAACACGGATATCAAACTCTTTGCCTTCAACGGAAATAGGAATTCTACCATCTTGGGGCTTGCGTTTCTCGGCAATATCCATTCCGGCCATCAGTTTAACGCGGGAAATCATTGAGGACTGAAGTCTTTTCGGAGGCGATTCTATTTCCTGGCAAACACCGTCTATTCGATAACGGATTCTCAGTGTTTTTTCCATCGGTTCAATATGAATGTCACTGACTCCGTTTTTGACCGAGTCTGCAATGATAGTTTGAACGAGACGAATAATCGGCGCCTCGTCTGTGATAACTTCTTCATCTTTTCCTGTCCGGATAGAAATATCATTTTCATCAATATCGCCGACTAAATTGCTGTAATCCTCAACTGAGGAACCATAATATTTGGCAATTGACTGATTTATCTCATCGGGTAATGCCAGTACTACTTCGATACTGCAGCCAAGCATAAAACACAGATTATCTATATTGAAAACATCTAAAGGAACAGATGAAGCTAATGTTAAAACATTACCTTTTTTCTGCAGAGGAATAATTTTATGCTCGATAGCAGTGGCTTTGGGCACCGATTTAATTACTTCATTCGGTATTTTGATTGATGAAAAACTGACGAATCTAAGATTATATTGTTTAGCGAGAATTGCCGTAACCTGAGATAGCTTTAGAATGCTTTTTTCTACGAGGATTTCACCTATCTTCTTATGTCCTTTATCACCGGCCGTTGATTTCTGGATTTTTAGCGCTTCGTTAATCTGTTCCTCAGTTACCAGTCTCATCCCGCGGGCAATCTCGCCAAAAAGTTTTTTTTGCTGGAGTGGACTCATATATATTTATTAAATATCTATTGCATTTAATATATCAAGGAATATAATACTTTTTATATTATCATTTTAATTTTATATGAAATTATATTAATATTTGCCGCCAAGACACTTATTCATTTATTTAATATATTATGGTAAATAAAGAATCGGAAACTCTGCCAGGCTATCAAATTTTAGGGCGATTAGGCGTTGGCGGGATGGGTATTGTTTTCAAGGCGCTGGAAGTAAAAAGCAATAGATTGGTTGCCATTAAAATTATTTATCCAAAGACCGCCCGCAATATTTCTTTATTTTACAGTTTCCAAAGAGAATCAGCGCTTTTGATTAAATTCAATCATTCCCATATTGTTAAGGGATATTATGTTACCCCGCCGGAAGGTGTTAACGGAATACATTACTCGGTGATGGAATATGTAGAAGGCGAATCTGTTCAGCAATTAATTGACCAAGCCCGAGACAAGGCAGGAAAGATTGCCGGTCTTAATGAGGAATTATCATTGCTCATTATTATGCAGGTTGCCGATGCGTTGGATTATTTGCAGAAACAAAATATTCTGCATCGCGATATTAAACCTGATAATCTTTTATTGAATAAAAAAATTGGGATAATAAAATTATGCGATTTGGGATTCGCGCAGTCGATAGTAAGCGAAAATAATCAAGATGAAAGGGCAGTGACTACTTCCGGCACTATTGGATATATGTCGCCTGAGCAGTCGCGCGGTCAGATGACGATAGATATCCGCAGTGATATTTATTCGCTCGGAGCGACATTATATCATATGATTACCGGCAAACCACCTTTCACCGGGACGAATAATCTTGAAGTGATGGCGCAGCAGGTCTTGGCAAACATTAAATCTGACGAAATAAAGAACCGCCGTATTTCTCCGCTCGTTTTGTATTTTATTGAAAAAATGATGGCTAAAGAAAAAGAAATCAGATATCAAACACCTCAGGAAATCATCACTGATATTCGCACTCAAATGGATGGCTTCAAAAGCTTGGAATTCCATCCGGATTAAAGATGAGAAATAGTTGACAGTTATATTTTAAAGATATAAAGAAAAAGCTTTATGGAAATATTTTCCAAGTGTTATAAGTATACGCGTGTCAAAGAGGCGAAGAAGCAAGGGTATTATCCTTATTTCAAAGCCATTCAATCTGGTGCTGATACCGAGGTTTTGATTGATGGCCGCAAGATGATAATGATTGGTTCAAATAATTACCTCGGTCTTACCCAGCATCCTGCGGTTAAGGAAGCATCAATCCGAGCCATAGAAAAATACGGTTCCGGGTGCACCGGCTCTCGATTCCTCAACGGCACACTGGATATTCATGAGGAACTCGAGCAAGAATTGGCTTCCTTTATGCATAAGGAAAGCGCGCTCATTTTCTCAACCGGTTTTCAGACCAATCAAGGAGTGATTTCCACGATTGTAGGTAAAAACGATGTTGCCATTATTGATAGGGGCAATCATGCCAGTATTGTTGATGGTTGCCGGTTATCTTTTGGAAAAATCATTAAATACAAACACAACGATATGGCTGACCTGAAACGGGTTTTATCAGAACTGCCGGATCCTTCCAATGCTTTGATTATTATTGATGGTGTTTTTAGCATGGAAGGAGATTTAGCTAATCTTGCTGAAATAGTTAAATTGAAAAGGAAATTTAAAGCTCGTTTGATGGTGGATGATGCCCATGGAATCGGAGTGATGGGGGCAAATGGCAGAGGAACCGCTGAACATTTTCATGTGGAAAAAGATGTCGATTTGGTAATGGGGACTTTCAGTAAATCATTTGCTTCATTGGGCGGTTTTATTGCCGGAGAAGACACAGTCATCAGTTACATCAAGCATAATGCCCGCGCGCTTATTTTTAGCGCAAGTATGCCGCCATCGGCAGTTGCAACGGTTTTAGCCGCTCTCAAGATTATCAAGTCTGAACCGCAAAGGCGAGACCGCCTCTGGCAGATTACACGACGAATGCATAAGGAATATCTTCGGTTAGGATTTAATATCGGTCCGACTCAAACGCCGATTATCCCTTTAATATTTGGTGAGGATATGGTTACTTTTAAATTCTGGCGTAAACTTTTTGATAAAGGTGTTTTTGCTAATCCGGTAATTTCTCCGGCGGTACCTCCGGACGGTTCGCTTATCCGTACCAGTTATATGGCTACTCATACTGATAATGAACTTAACAAGGTTTTAGAAATATGCCAATCTGTTGGCAAAGAAATGTCGTTACTATAAATATAAAATAATGAATAAGCTAAATATAGAAATAGAGACTCTCAGGCACTCCACGTCACATATTATGGCAGATGCTGTCAAAAGGCTTTTCCCTGAAGTTAAATTAGCTATTGGTCCGTCTATTGAGGAGGGATTTTATTACGATTTTGATACCCAGACACCTTTTACTCAAGATGACCTGATAAAGATAGAAGAAGAGATGTCAAAAATCGTTAAAACTGATGTTAAGTTTGAACGGAGCGAATTGAGCCGTTCTGAGGCTCTTGAAAAGATGAAAAACGAGCCTTATAAGACAGAAATGATTAATGAGCTTCCTGATGATAAAATCACTTTCTATAAACACGGTAATTTCACGGATATGTGCCGTGGTCCTCACATTGAGAGGACAGGTTTAGTAAAACATTATAAACTTTTCTCTGCGACAGGCGCTTACTGGCGCGGCAATGAAAAGAACAAGATGCTCCAGCGGATTTATGGGACCGTTTTCTTTACCAGGGAAGAATTGGATGCATTCCTGAAACACCGCGAAGAGGTAAAAAAACGTGACCACCGCAGATTGGGCAAGGATCTTGATTTATTCAGCATCCAGTATGATGATGCCGGCCCGGGTCTGGTTTTCTGGCATCCCAAAGGCGCTATCATCCGTAAGACAATCGAGGATTTCTGGAGAAACGAACATCTTAAAAACGGATATGAATTAATCTTCGCGCCGCATATTGCCCGCATCGGCCTGTGGAAAACCTCGGGCCATTGGGATTTCTATCACGAAAATATGTATTCGCCGATAGATATTGACGGCCAGGAATATATTCTGAAACCAATGAATTGTCCCGGCCATATCCTGGTCTATAAAAGCACTGTGCGTAGTTACCGTGATTTGCCGATTCGCTGGGCAGAACTGGGCACAGTCTACCGTTATGAACGCTCCGGAGTGCTGCAGGGTCTTTTCAGGGTGCGCGGGTTTACCCAGGATGATGCCCATATCTTCTGCCGCTTTGACCAACTGCTTAAAGAGGTCAAGGACGTAATTAAATTCGGCTTGCATATTTTTCGCTCTTTTGGATTCACCGAGTTTAAAATGAGATTATCAACCAGGCCAAAAGACAAATATGTCGGCACGATTGAAAACTGGGATAAGGCAACCGCTATTCTCAAGGAGGCGGTTGAAGATACCGGATTGCCGTATTCCGTGGACGAAGGCGAGGCGGTCTTTTATGGTCCCAAGATGGATATTGATATCAAGGATTCGCTCGGTCGCGACTGGCAGTGCTTTACTGTTCAGGTTGATTTCAACCTGCCCGAACGTTTTGATTTATACTACAGCGCAGACGACGGCACCAGGCAAAAGCCGATAATGATTCACCGCGCGCTTTTAGGGTCGTTAGAAAGATTCTTCGGCGTATTAATTGAGCATTACGGTGGCGCATTTCCGCTTTGGCTTTCACCGGTTCAGGCTATTGTATTGCCGGTAGTTCCGGAACAGCATCAGTATGCCAATAAAATACTTTCCGAATTATTGTCATCAGGATTCCGCGCGGAAGCAGACCTGCGCAATGAAAGATTATCAGAACGAATCAAAAATGCTTCCAATCAAAAAATACCTTATATTCTTGTTGTTGGTGATAAGGAAGAAAAAGATTTGACTGTGGCAGTACGCGAAAGAGGTAAGGGGACCACAGGTTCTTGTTCCCTGGAAAGCTTTATTAAAAGAATAACGGAAGAAAACATATCACGTAAAATATAGAAATAATTTTATCATAAAGAAAGGAGAAAGGATATTAAAAATTTAAGAATAAACGAACGTATCAGGATAACAACCGTGAGAGTTGTTGATGAAGCAGGCGCTCATATCGGAGTTATCCAAACAGCAGATGCGCTGAAAATGGCTTATGAAAGAGGATACGATTTGGTGGAAGTCTCTCCTGACGCCGCGCCGCCTGTCTGCAAAATAATGAGTTACAGCAAATTTAAGTATGAACAACATAAAAAGGAACAGAAGGAAAATAAACAACATCATCAGGGAAAAATAAAAGAATTAAGGCTCCGTCCTATTACCGAAGAACACGATATTCAGGTAAGATTGAAAAAGGCGAAAGAATTCCTTGCAAAAGGCAATAAAGTAATATTCAGTCTCTTTTTTAAGGGCAGGGAAAACACTCATCGGGACATAGGATTCCGCCTGATGGAAAGAATCAAGAAGGAACTAACGGAATACTCTAAAATAGAAAAACATATTTCTCCGGAAGGTCCTCGTTTAACACTTGTTTTAGGGCCTAAATGATATTAGCAATCCCTTACGGGATACTATTAAATAGAATACCGTTAGGTATCTCAAGGTTATTTAATTATTCAATGAATTAAACGGTCAACTTTTGTCTTTCCGCCTGACCGTTGTCGGGCAGATAGAAAACAACACGAAAGGAGAAAACAAATATGCCTAAGATGAAAACACGTAAAGCAGTAGCAAAAAGAGTGCACCTTACCGGAACCGGTAAACTAATGCGAAACAAACAGGGCAAAAGCCATCTGCTCTCTACGAAATCAGCCAAACGACGACGAGGGCTCAGGCAAAAAGCAGAGATTTCTTCCAAGCCATTCGTGAAAAAAATAACGAGATTATTAGCAAGATAATTTAGCCATAAGTAAACGGATTTAGCTGATTTTGCGGATCTACCTGCCGTCAAGCAGGTTTAATCTATTTATATATCTGTTTAATCCGTTTACAAAGATTTAATTATCTATAGATATCATAATGAAGCAATTTTATTCGCCACTCCCGACAAAGGAATCCCGTCGAGACGGGGAAGACATTGCTGAACCCAGCCCTTCTGTTCAGGGTCTGGATAAACTTGGCTTGCCCGGTGAATATCCTTTCACTCGTGGCGTTCATCCGACGATGTATCGAGGCAAACTCTGGACAATGCGGCAATACTCCGGATTCGCAACGGCTGAAGAAACCAACCGTCGTTGTAAATTCCTGCTCAAACGTGGCCAAACCGGTCTGAGTATTGCCTTTGATTTACCCACCCAGATGGGCTATGACGCAGACCATCCGATGAGCCTCGGCGAAGTAGGCAAAACCGGCGTCAATATCTCTTCTCTGGCTGATATGGAAATCCTGTTTGACGAGATTCCTCTTGACAAAATCAGCGTCTCAATGACCATCAACGCCACCTGCGCCATTCTCCTGGCAATGTATCTGGTCCTCGCAGAAAGACAAAAAGTCAAAGTGGCTGATATTTCCGGAACAGTCCAGAATGACATCCTCAAGGAATACATTGCCCGCGGCGCCTATATATTCCCGCCTGAACCGTCCTTGAGATTGGTTGTGGATACTATTGAATATTGCATTAAGAACCTGCCGAAATGGAATTTTATCAGCGTCAGCGGTTATCACATCAGGGAAGCCGGCTCAACCGCGGCTCAGGAAATCGGATTCACATTAGCCAACGGAATCAGTTATGTAAAAACCTGCCTCGAACGGAGGCTTGATATAAACCCCGTTAGAAGCGAACACGATAAAAAGGATAAATCTACCGGTAATCTTAATGCTTCTGCATCGGACGCTTCTAACGGGGTAAATGAAATCGGTAAAAGATTATCTTTTTTCTTCAATGCCCATAACGACTTCTTTGAAGAAATAGCCAAATTCCGCGCCGCCAGAAGGCTCTGGGCAAAGATTATGAAGGAAAGATTCAAGGCAACCGACCCGAGGGCAATGATGCTGCGTTTCCATACCCAGACAGCCGGCTGCACCCTCACCGCTCAACAGCCGGATAATAACGTTACCCGTGTTGCCTTACAGGCGATGACTGCGGTGCTTGGCGGAACACAGAGCCTGCATAGCAACTCCCGCGATGAAGCATTGGCATTACCGACCGAAAAATCAGTCCAGATTGCGTTGAGAACACAGCAACTCATCGCTTATGAAACAGCGGTCAGCCGGATAATTGACCCATTGGGCGGTTCATATTATCTGGAAAATCTCACGGATAAATTAGAAATTGAAGCAACTGATTATATCAATCAAATTGACAAATTGGGCGGTGCGACCAAAGCCATTGAAACCGGATTCTATCAGAAAGAAATCTCCAGGAGCGCCTATGAATATCAAAAGGAAATAGAAAATAACCGGCGCATCATTGTCGGTGTTAATAAATTTACCGCTAAGGAATCGTATAAAATCAATACATTGAAGGTTACATCTGCATTACAGAAAAAACAGGTAGCCAAAATTAACCGGTATAAGAAAAACAGAAATAACAAACTGGTAATTGATTCATTAAACAACCTGAAAACAATTGCTCAATCCAAAGACAACCTTATGCCGGCGATAATTGAGGCAATCAAATCTAATGCCACATTAGGAGAAATCTCGCAGAGTCTTAGAGATGTCTTTGGAGAATATAAAGGAGCCGTGATATTCTAAGAAAGTTGGAAGTTTCAAGTTAGAGGTTTCAGGTTTAATAAACTTATAACTTGTAACCTGTAACTTATAACTATTATATGCTTAAACTGAACCACATCGGTATTGCGGTAAAATCCATAGAAAAAACACTGCCTTTCTACCAGAACGGATTGGGATTACCGGCACACATAGAAGAAGTTCCGGCAATGAAGGTCAAAACAGCCAAATTAACGATTGCCAATACCGTCTTGGAATTAGTTGAGCCATTAACCGGAGAAGAAGCAGTAACCAGATTCCTGGAGAAACGCGGAGAAGGAGTCCATCATATTTGTTTCGGAGTAGAAGACATAAAGGCAATGATGAAACAACTTGAATCAAAAGGATATAAACCGCTTTATGCCGAACCCAAAATCGGCGCAGGCGGACATCTGGTAAATTTCCTATCCCCAAAAGACACGTCCGGTGTGCTGATTGAAATATCTCAAAACAGTCAGGCGGAAAAGTAACAAGTTAAAACTTCTAACCTTTAACTTCCTCCGACTACTTCCTACTTCATACTATATACTAACTACTACATACTTCATACTTATACACTACCTCCTAATTTTTCCTTGACTCGGATTAGCTTGTCTGGTAAACTGACAATAAATAAGTATGTGTTCCTAGATTACAATACTCTATAAGACAAAATACAGGAGGAGTATTATGATAAAACTTTTTAGCATATCAGTTAGAGTGTTGGTTTTACTGTCATTATTTTCAGCTCTCGCGTTTACTGGGGATAATAATGATCATGTATTCCTAACGGATATGCCGTATGATGACAAGTATCTTTCGCTTAACTATGGTGACCTTATGCAGAAGCCTTCTTATGACGATGTGAGATGTCTTGCATTAATAGGAGATAATTATGTTGTCGCCGGGACTTCTTGTGGTGTGGTGGTGTGGAATATTAAAGAATCAGCATATCAAATATTACCTATTGAAAAAGACTGGACGCCTGAAAATGTGGAAAAAGAGTATTTCGCTGGCGGAAAAACACCTCAACCAAGAACCGAAACCGGCAAGGGGTATTTTCAGCGATGGACTAAGAATACCGTGAAGAATATTTATGTTCTGGCTGATGGACGCATCTGGGCAGATACATTTAACGGTTCAGCCATATTCAAGAATAATGTCCTCCATGATATATTTAATTCTGACGAAGAGGCAATTGCCGCTCAATATGAGGCGTTTATTGCAAATAAAACCGTCTGGAAGAATTGGCTGGTATCTAAAAACGGATATATTTTTCTTAGACAAAGGGGTGGCCGGCTATTTGATGGTAAGCAATGGAAAAACGCTTTTGTGGATGACAAGATGCAGTCCATGCTCTATGATTGGTATCTTGACCGGGACGGTATGATTTGGGCAAAGGTCTGGCCTGCATTGTTCAGGTTTGATGGGAATAAGTGGGAGAAATTGCTGAATAGTGGTCCGATAGCGTTCTATCAGGCAATTAATGGGACGGTGTGGGTGGGTGATATGTACGGTGTAGCCGAGTTTGCTGATAATACCTATAAATGGTACAAAGACCCTGGTTATACCTGCCAGATTCTTGAAACCAAAGATGGTAAATTATGGTTTTTCGGTAGAGGTTGCGCAACATCTTGGGATGGCAAAGAATGGAAGCAAATTTCTTTTCCTAAACCCTATGATGAAATATCTGTGAATGTGTCATTTTATTCGTCGGATAACAGTATTTGGCTATTTGATAATTGGCGTGGGTTCAGATTTGATGGGGAACAAATCCACCTTGCTCCTGAAGGGCATGGGGGAGTTAAATCATATTTGCAAGCAAGTAATGGAGATATCTGGCTAATATTGAGGGATAAACCTGTGGTAATCAAGGGTAATAAGATAAGTATGCTGAAGGGGAAAGAAATACCTGGAAATAATCTTTGTCGTCAAATTATTCAAGGCAAAGATGGTTCTATCTGGGTAGGTTCTCAAGAAGGATTTTGGCAATTTAAGGATGGCAATTGGAAATGCTTCAGTGTTAGTAAAGCCACACCAAAAGCACCGGAGAATTTCTTTGAGCAATATCTGCAAAATCTTGTGTTAAGGGCGAGTTTTGGCAATTATGATAAAATTAAGGGTATGAAGGAGCAAGAACTCAGTGATTTCCTGACGAAAGGGGCGTTGTATAGCCCGGGTGAATTTGTGGTAGCTTACTTGCGTCTGAAGAAAACTAATGAGAAAATGGCAGTGGATGCCTGTAGCCAAGGACTACAACGTGTCTTGACCGGTCAAATGAAAGGGTTCTCGTCTTCAGAAGCACAGATGTGGATAGGGTTATGCGGACGGGACTTGATGCCTCCTTTAGTAAAACTGTTGGAAACTACCAAAGATGAACAGATCCGCTTTAGGGGTGCGACCTTTATCCCAACATATTTGACAAAGGAAGATAGTGATGTCATTGCTAATCTTTTCCAGCATGAGAATCTAAAAGATTCTTTAAGGGCAAGGCGGGCTTTAGCCGAATGCTTATTCCGGAATAGAGACGTTAGAGGCGTAGAATATCTGGTTGTCCTACTGAAAGCAGAAGGGGGATATTTTGAGAAGGTACGAGAGGATTCTTTTATAACCTTGAGTTTATTGGCCAGTATTAGCAATGATGTACCAACTAAATCAGATTATGAGTTATGGAGTGTATGGTTAAAGAAGAATCGTGATACAATTAAGTTATCAGATATTGATTTAGGAGAAAGTGAAGGAAATATAGCGCTTTGTAAGAGATTGTCTGAAGCGTTTATGAAGATTTGTTACCAGAATGCAGAGTAACATGACGGTGGGATAATTCGGTGGACAGCAGACCGATTTCTCTGTGTCCCTGCCTGCCGTCAGGCACTGGTGTGGAGATGTTAAGTTGAAAGTTAGAAGTTAAATGGTAAAAGCTCTGACTTTTTACTTAATACTTTTTACTTTTGACTTTATTATGCCTCTGTGGCTAACACGGAATTATAAGGATAATGTATGAAAAAGATAATAGTAATTTATGGCATGTTATTAATAGCTGGTAGTATTTTTGCTGGATGTGCTTCTAAAGGTTTGGTAAATAGTGAATTAAATGTGAATAAAGATAAAAATGCTTGGTTTGATAAAGGTTGTTCACTTTTAAATTTAGACAGAAATGAAGAAGCGTTATCAGCCTTTGATGAAGCATTAAAGATTGATCCGAATGATAAAAAGGCATGGTATAATAGAGGTGTTACACTTGTAAAGTTAGGCAGATATGAAGAAGCCTTATCAGCCTATGAAGAAGCACAGAGATTAGATCCATTTAATAGTAAAATAATAGATGAAGATGTATTATCAGCCTTTGATGAAGCATTAAAGATTGATCTAAATGATAAAAAGGCATGGTATAATAAAGGCGTTACACTCGTAAAGTTAGGCAGAAATGAAGGAGCATTATTAGCACTTGAAGAAGTATTAAAGATTGACCCCAAGGATAAAAATGCGTGGTATAATAAAGGTGGTGTACTTAGAGAGTTAGGCAGATATCAAGAATCATTATCAGCCTATGAAGAAGCACAGAGATTAGATCCATTTAATTATAAAATAAATGAAGATATATTATCAACCTGCAATGAAGCATTAAAGATTGACCCCAAGGATAAAGAGGTTTGGTATAAGAAAGGTAGTATATTTTTTAATTTAGAAAAATATGAAGAAGCATTATTAGCCTGTGAAGAAACATTAAAGATTGATCCGAAGTATAAAAAGGCTTGGTACAAGAAAGGTAATATATTTTTTAATTTAGAAAAATATGAAGAAGCATTATTAGCCTGTGAAGAAACATTAAAGATTGACCCGAAGCATAAAAAGGCTTGGTATGGTAAAAGTGTTACGCTTGTAAAGTTAGGTAGAAATGAAGAAGCATTATCAGCCTGTGAAGAAGCATTAGAAATTGACCCCAAGTATACAGAGGCTTGGTATAAGAAAGCTGATATTCTTTTTAATTTAGGCAGAATTAAAGAAGCATTATCAGCCTATGAAGAGGCACGGAAATTAGATCAGATGCCTATTAAGGTAAGGGAAATACCAAGTAAGATTGAACTTCAATTAGGTGAATGATTTTATTAACTCTAAGGAGTGGAAATCTGGTAAATTCTTGGTACAGCAGACTGATTTCTTTGTGTTCTCTGTGTCTCCCCGCCTGAACGAATGTTCATTCGGGCAGGTGCGGTAAATTCGTGGCTGACCCGGAATCAGTGCATTTTATAAAAACCGTGCCCGCAAAGACGCATAGATAAAGGGCTAAAAAAATGTGTGGTCTGTTCCACGAGCCCGGGAAACACTACCGTGACCGGGCATAGCGAACCATCAGCGAGTATCGGTAGAAACGCACTGGGCGCATATGTCCCCAGATTACTAAGATTAAAGATGTACATTATTTCGGTCATCGTGTTCATAGCGGCATTCCTTTTATTCCAGATCGAATTTATCGTAGCCAAAGTCATGCTGCCGCATTTCGGAGGCGTGTACTCAGTCTGGGGCGCGACCATGGTCTTCTTCCAGGCGACTCTGTTTCTGGGCTATCTTTTTTCCCACCTCGCGCTCCGGAAATGGGGCATCTATCGCTATCGTTATATCCATCTGGGCCTGTTAGCGCTGACATTTCTCTTCTTTCCGGGCCGGGCATTGCCGGCGCCGGAAGCCTTATTCGGCATCCCCATGGTGCTGAATATTTTCTGGTTCCTTTCCATGGCCGTCGGGCTGGCGTTTTTCTTCCTCTCCACCACCAGCATTATATTCCAAAACTGGCTGGCATCATCCGAACTTGAAGAAAAGGCCAATCCTTATATCTTGTACGCCGTATCCAATTTAGGGTCATTCGCCGCTTTAATTACTTATCCCTTTATATTCGAGCTATACTGGGACCTCAACGACCAGCTCAGGATTTGGCGCATCGGCTATTTCGCCTTGGCCTTATTGTATCTGGCCGCCTTGGCCCTGATAAAAGTCAGAAAAACCGCCGTTGCAAAAGATGAAGACTTGCCGGTCCGCGTCAGCCGCCGAGATGCCGTAAAATGGTTTCTACTCGGAGCCGCCGGCGTGATAATGTTCCTGTCCGTTACCAATATCCTGACCTGCGATATTGCCCCGATGCCGCTGTTATGGATGCTTCCCTTGGCTATCTATCTGGGGTCATTTATCCTGGTATTCAAAAAGAACTACTGGTGCCCGGTCTGGATCCGGAGCCAGATTCATATCATCCTGGCCCTGAGCACCATCGTCTACTTCCTGACCGTGACCATGTTTTTTGAAACCAGCATCACTTTACCCGCGTATCTGGTGTTATTGTTTTTGGTCTGTATGTTTTGCCAGAGCGAGCTTTACCAATCCAAGCCCCGGGATAACCGTAATCTGACATCCTTCTATCTGATACTTTCTCTGGGCGGATTTTTGGGCGGCGTTTTTGTCAGCTGGCTCATTCCCCTGATAGCGTCATCGACCATTGAATTCCTGGCCGGATTGGTCCTGATTGCGCTGGCCATGACGCTGGACCGGCCGAAACTCTCATTTCCCAAACGGGATGTGCTCTTGGCGCTTGGGCTCCTGGCGCTTTTGGTGGTTTGGCCCATGATATTCGGGGGCTATAATATCTCCGGGGTCGTGGTTCTGATAGCCATTTGTTGGGTCTTTTCGAGATTCAAAGACAAGCCGGCAATGCTCAGCGCCATTTTATTGCTCCTGCTGGCCATGTCGGCCAGCCCGCTCATCGACTATCTTTGGTCGGACCACAACATTATCTATCGGAGCCGTAATTATTACGGCGTCAACAAAATCTATCAGGACAAAGACAAGATATTGCTGCTCAGCGGCAATACCATACACGGGGGTCAGTACCTGGCCAAGGAAAAAGAGCTGATACCGATAGCCTATTACCACGCGGCCGCTCCGCTGAGTCAAGTCCTGATTTCGCCTCTTTTCAATCCGGACAAAATCGGGTTGATTGGGCTGGGTGCCGGTGTCTTGGCGTCCTATGGTAAGGCCGGGCAAACCATGGACTTTTTCGAAATAAACCCCGAAATTATAGCCATCGCGAAAGAGCGGTTTACCTATCTGAAAAACTGCGCGGCCCGGACCGAGATTATCGCGGGCGACGGCCGGATGTCCATCAGGCAATCGCCGGAAAATTACTATAATCTGATAGTCATAGACGCCTTCAGCGGTGACTACGTTCCGGTGCACCTGATAACCACCGAAGCCCTGAACGAATACAAAAAACGCCTGGCGCCGAAAGGGGTGATTTTTTTCCACATCTCCAGCCGATATCTGGAGCTGGACCCGGTGCTATTTGCCAATGCTCGGGCAGTGGGGGCGTATGCCTGCAAAGCCGTTAATACCGCAACAGACAATGTCCTAGCCACCAGCTACTTAGCGCTGACTTGGGACAAGGAAGTCTTCGGGCTTTTAACCGGGCGGCTGGATTGGTCGCCCGCCCAGCCGGAACAGTACCAAAACGTCAAGCCATGGACAGACCAATACTCGAATTTGCTCAGCGCGATAACTAAACAAACCTGGATAATCGCAGCGTTAATTTTATTTCAGTTAGTGATTGCGCTGTATCTTCTCTCCTTAGCAGGGGTCCGGTGACACACACCAGTTTCAATCCGTGTTCTTTGCGTCTCTGAGGTGATTAAATCCGCGGCGGATACTGAATTTACCGGGGTGTGATTGTTAAGTACTTTCTGGTACACTTAAAAACACCACAATTAGTCCAAAATTACCTTATAGTCCAGAAAGGTTCGTCTTTCGCGAGAACTAAGAACCTTTTGTTAGTAAAGAAGATTAATTATACAATTTACCTACCTACCACAACTCCATTTGGGGGATATAGGGCTCCCTATAGCAGGGAGTGGGACTCCTCTATGCGTAGTGAGGGTATAGGGGGTATCGTGTATAATTAACTGTATAATTAACCTTCTACACTTGTAACTTCGACATTTTCTTTTTGTGTCTTTGTCCCAAAATGGGATAAATGGTGGAAATTAATTTTATCTTGGTTTCCTTATAGTTATTCCGGTTTCGCGTTTTCGGCGGTGATGATTTTTCTTGACTTTACCTGCCAAAAAGATATAATAATATCATGATAAAGGTAAAAAGGAATAACATCACCATCAAAAAAATGGCGGAATTGCCCGAGTCGGATTATATGAAAACATCGCCCGGCGAACGCATCGCTTTTATCTGGGAATTAACCTCTGAATTGTGGTCATTAAAGGAGTCAGGCAGTGCTGAACGAAGATTACAAAGAAATGTTGCAGCTCTTATCAAGCAATGATGTTAAATTCCTTGTAGTCGGTGCTTATGCAATGGGCGCCTACGGATACCCCAGAGCCACCGGCGACCTTGATATCTGGGTTGAGAACACCCCTGAAAACTCCGCTAAAATATATCAATCGCTTTCTGAATTCAAAGCGCCGATGGCCATGATTAACGAAAAGACTTTCTGCAAGAAAGGCATTATTTTCCAGATCGGCGTGGCACCCAGGAGAATTGATATTATCACCCAAATTGACGGAGTTGAGTTTAAAAAAGCGTATCCTAAACGGAAAAATATCGATGTGGAAAATCTGAAAATTCCGTTATTGTCTAAATCAGACCTTATCAAAAATAAGGAATCAACCGGCCGGGAAAAGGATAAACTCGACGTCAAATACCTGAAACAAGGATAAATAATATACTCTTCTTTATTCCTCATTTTTTCCAATACACCGACACGAAAACATAACCGTAGATTACACCAAGTAGGCAGGCAGATTAAATAATGAACCCACCCTCCTATGCAATGCTTCGGAGGGCAGGCAGAGAACGCAGAGACACATAGGACACAGATGAACGCAGATAGACACCCGCCCGAACGACCGAAAGGTCGGGCAGGCGGATAATTTCTATAAGGAGACCAGGAAAAACAGGAGTAATTTTCTTGGTCTCATGGTTTCCTTATAAATAAATTCTGTTAATCTGTGTAGGCGAAGTCTCTGTATTTATCTGTGTCCCATTATTAACTTTTGATGTGACGGATTCCGATTGATGTTTACATTCTTATATTATGTTGCTGTGCGGTCTGAATCGCCTGTTCATAGCCGGCATCAGCGTGACGAACTACGCCGATACCCGGGTCATTATTAAGAACCAGCGCCAGTTTTTTGGATGCCAATTTTGTGCCGTCTGCTACTGTAACCATACCGGCATGTATGGAATATCCGATGCCCACACCGCCGCCGTGATGAACCGATACCCAGGTGGCGCCTGAAGCGGTATTGAGCAGGGCATTGAGAATAGGCCAGTCGGCAATGGCATCACTGCCGTCTTTCATTCCTTCTGTTTCGCGGTATGGCGATGCGACCGAGCCGGTATCCAGATGGTCTCTGCCGATGACAATCGGAGCCGATACTTTGCCTGTCTTAACCAGATGATTGAGAATTTCGCCGAATTTGGCGCGTTCGCCCTGTCCCAGCCAGCAAATCCGCGCCGGTAATCCCTGGAATTGGATACTTTCCCGAACCATTTTTATCCAGCGGACCAGTTTCTTATTAGACTTGAATTTCTTACAGATTATTTCATCGGTGGTATAGATGTCTTTGGGGTCGCCGGATAGCGCTACCCATCTGAATGGTCCTTTGCCTTCACAGAAAAGCGGTCTGATATAAGCCGGCACAAAGCCGGGGAAATCAAAGGCATTTGACAAGCCGCCTAATTTTGCCTGCTGGCGGATATTATTGCCGTATTCAAATACGATTGAGCCCATCTTCTGCAAATCAATCATTGCCTTAGTATGGATGACGATGGATTCAACAGCCAACTGCATATATTTTTTTGGATTGGATTTACGCAGCGCTTTGGCTTCTTCCAGAGATAATCCTTTGGGGATATAGCCGTTGAGCGTATCATGCGCCGAGGTCTGGTCTGTTACCAGGTCAGGCACAACGCCCTGCTTGACCATTTCAGGCAGTATTTCAGCGGCGTTACCGACCAGTCCGACTGAAAGCGGTTCGCGGTTCTTTTTGGCAGTACGCACCAGTCGTAGGGCAGTATCCAGTCTTTCAGCCATGATATTACAATATCCGTTTTTGATGCGGCGCATAATCCGTTCCGGGTCTGTTTCTATGCCCAGAAAAACGCCTTTATTCATAGTAACCGCGAGAGGCTGTGCGCCGCCCATACCGCCCAAGCCGGCTGAGACGACTAATTTGCCTCTGAGGTTGCCTTGTCCTCCAGAGGCGGATCCGCCTTTGGCGGAAAAGTGCTTTTCAGCCGCGGCAGCGAACGTTTCGTATGTGCCTTGTAAGATGCCCTGGGTCCCGATATAAATCCAACTGCCGGCTGTCATCTGTCCGTACATCGTCAGACCTTTTGATTCCAGTTCACGGAAATATTCCCAGTTCGCCCAGGCCGGAACGAGCAGGCTGTTGGCAATCAGGACCCTGGGCGCAAATTCGTGGGTTTTAAATACCGCGACCGGTTTGCCGGATTGGACTAATAAAGTTTCGTCATCATTAAGGTCTTTCAGTATTTTTACAATCTTGTGGAAGCAATCCCAATTGCGGACGGCTCTGCCTGAACCGCCGTAGACCACCAGATTCTTCGGGTCTTCGGCTACTTCAGGGTCGAGATTATTCATCAGCATCCGCATCGGCGCTTCGGTCTGCCATGATTTACAGGAGATTTTCGTGCCGCGCGGAGCTTGAACAGGTTCGTATTCCATAAAATAATTTCTCCGTTTAAAACCACAGATAATTTCTAGAAGGAGACCGTGCCTTCGCCGAAGGCTTCGCGCAGGCAGGCCATGAAACCAAGATAAAATTAATTTTCACCACAAAGTGAACAAAGGTCACCAAGAATTCCTTGTGTTCTTTGTGGTTAAGTATTCTCTTATTTAAGTTTTCCGGTAATTTTTTCCGCTGCAGCAAGTATTTCGCCTGAACGGACGACTTTTACCATAGCGTTGTTATCATCAAATAGAGGCCGGTCTTCTTCAAGATGAGCGACATACTTGCGGATGACATCATAAGCCGCTTTAGTTGCCGGAGCCGGTTTAACCGGCGCTCGGAAATCAAATGCCTGGGCCGCTGCGATAAACTCAATTCCTAAAACTCCATAGGCATTATCTATTATCTGGCGGGTCTTGATGGCGCTGGTCATACCCATACTGACAAAATCCTCCTGGTCAGCCGCAGCCGGGATAGAACCAACAGCCGCCGGGGTGCAGAGACATCTGTTTTCGCAGACTAATGCGCCGGCCGTATACTGTGATAGCATCAGACCTGAGAACATTCCGGCGCCTTTGGTCAGGAATGACGGTAATCCCTGCGAGAGATGCGAATTAAGCAGTCTATTAAGTCTTCGTTCCGATAAGACACAGACCGTGGTTATGGCAATGCCTAAAAACTCCAGGGCGAATGCCAGCGGTGTTCCCTGGAAATTAGCGCCGGTTATGACGGTTTTATCTTTGGGGAAGAAGAGTGGATTATCGCCCACGCCGTTGAGTTCAATCTCAAACATCTGGCGAGAGAATTTAAAGGTATCCTTGGCGGCGCCGGCTACCTGAGGCGTAGAGCGCAGGCTGTAGGCATCCTGGACCTTTTTGCCTTTGCGCTGCAGGAGTTCGCTGCCTTCGGTCAGCCGTCTGATATTTTCAGCGCAGGTAATAGAACCGGGATAACCGCGCGCCTGATGTAATCGGTCGTCGTATGCCTTCATATTGGCATTGATTGCTTCCAGCGTCATAGCCGCGGCAATATCATGGGTTCTGAGCCATTGGTCCGCATCATATAATTGGAGGCAGCCCATAGCGGTGATGACATTAGAGCCGTTGATGCATGCTAATCCGTCTCTTTGTTCATACTTAATGGTGGGAATACCGGCCTGTTTCATAGCTTCAGCGCCGGGTAATCTTTTGCCTTTATAAAATGCCTCGCCTTCGCCCATCGGGACTAAAGCCATCTGAGCCATCGGAGACAAATCACCGCAGGCGCCGACCGAACCGCGCTGGCACATCACCGGCGTGACGCCTTTATTGAGCATCTCAACCAGTGTCTGGACGATGATTAATCTCGGGCCTGAAAGGCCGTTGCAGAGCACGTTGATTCTTGACAGAATCGCAGCCCTGACCGCATCTTCGGGTATGGGTTCGCCGATACCGGCGGCGTGTGAATAGATAAGATATTTCTGGTATTTCTCGGATTGCTCGGGTGTTAACGCCACTTCTGAAAATTCGCCGATGCCGGTCGTAACGCCGTACATTATTTCGTGGTTCTCTATTTTTTCGTTAAGCATTGTCCGGCAGACATTTATTCTTTCTATAGCCGCCGGATGCAATTCCACTTTTGCATAGTTGCGGGCAACCTTTACCACGTCTTCAATCGTCAGATGTTTGCCGTCAAGAATAACTGCCATAGACACTCCTTATTTTATTATTGATAAGTTTAATTAGATTAATGATAAATTATTCCAAACAATCGTAATAATTGTCAAGAAATTAGTAAACTGATTAAGCAGATAAAACTGATTAAGCATATTAAATAGCATAGAAATAAGTCTTCAATACAGTTAAATTAGCTGAATCCGCTTACTTTTTTATACTTTCCTATACCGCAAGTAAAAGTATAATTATCTGATACCTGACAGTATTCGGTTTAATAGTATCCCGTAAGGGATAGATGATGAGATGGTTATCGGTTGTTATTTAATATCGCGCTCACGGCAGTAGCAAGACATTGATGCATCTTCACCCCGTTAGAAAGTCCAATAATAAAGGTGAGAACAATAGTTTGTCTGACGAACTCATTACGGGTCTTTCTAACGGGGCGGGCAGATTTTGTTCTGGGCAATGGCATTGGACACAGACTGGATATAGGCAAGGAGACTGTGTCTTAACTTTTGCGCTGCGTCCGGATATTCTATCTGAATATCATTTTTCAAGATAGGGTCGAGATGATAATTATATAATCCGAAGTTTTTCTCAAGGTCGTTGAGCAGGACAAATTGGTTGTTGAAAATTCCATACATAGAACCGTCAGTAACCACGGTATAATGCGTGCGTTCAGTATCCATGAGCGAGGAACCCATTGAGTTGTGAGTGGCAGAAATATGCAAGAGGTCCAGAATGGTGGGCAGGATATCCACCTGAGAGCCGATTGTATTGCATATTTGCGGGGCAATCAATCCGGGCGCTCCGACGCTTCGGTCGGGACGCCCCGTATCGGAGCATCGGGGCGCATAAATCAATAGGGGGATATGGAAGCAGGAATAGAAATTATTCATTTTGGAATGAGTGGTATGGTCGGCTGTAATAATGAAAATAGTGTTTTCAAACCATGGTTTTTTCCGGGCTATTTGAAAGAATTGTTGCAGGCTGTAATCGGAATAGCGCAATGCTATCTGGAGATTGGTTTCATCGGCATATTGTTCGAATAACTTTTGCCGGTGCGGCGGAATCCTGAAGGGTTCATGAGAAGTGAGCGAGAATATCACCGAGCAGAAAGGCGATTGGAATTTATCCATCCGGCATAGCGCATCCTGGAAAAACTCCTCATCCCACACGCCCCAAACCGTATCACGGCTGGAACCGCCGGACTTCAGGTAATCCTCCATACCATAATAATTGAGAAAACCTGAAAGTTTCGAATGGATATCAAAACCCAGCGCTCCTCGGCGGGCACCATGATGACACGAGGTGGTGTACCCTTGCTTGAGCAATATGTTACCTAATCCGATGTAGTTATTTACTTCAGATTGTGATTCTATAAATGAGTTTCCTTTTCCCCGAAATAATCGGGACTTCGCTGCGGCTACGCCTGAAAGAGAGTTGGAGTAAAAACCGGGAATAGAATCAAGAATGGATGGTATAGCCACGACCGAACGGTGGCCATTGGCTAAGAAGTTGGTAAATAGCGTGCCGCTTATTGTAAGACTGTCAAAAAAAGGAGTGGCGGATGGCGTCTGTCCGGAGAGAGAGCCGATATAATCTGCTGTCCAGCTTTCCATAATGAAGACAACCAGATTTGGTTTTTGGGGAGCGTCCGGGAATGATTTCCGGCGCAGAAAAGGATATTGCGCATCAATCATCTGCTCATTTTTCTGGCACAGCATTGCGGTTAACTCTGCTGATGCTTCGTTGTCAGGTAAAAAACTATGACGCGGTAAACCGGCTTGGAAGAGACTTTTTATTGTAGTGAATGATGAATTCAGAGTAAGGTATCCGGTAATCCGATTGGCAGACCAAAAGGCATGCGCCTGACGGATAGGTTTTCTCTGAATACCGCCTTTTACTCCTATTGTGATTAATCCGATTAACAGGATAAGGCATCCAATATCTCGCCATAAATTGGGCTGGTAGATGATTAAGTTATCCAATTTTTTAAATAGGCGCCAGACAGTAAATATAAATATCATTCCGCCAACTGCCAGCGCTAAAAACAGATAATAGTAATCAGAGAACATACTCGGTAACATTCTCATTATATCAACAAACATAATATAAATCTCAGACATCAACCGGCGCTGTGTGACCGGGAAATAACCGTAATCGGCTAAGTTGACGGTGATGAATATCAGGTTTAATAACAAGAATAGAACCAGTAGAATAAGTTTGAAATATTTCCGATTGATTAATTTAAGCGGAAGATTATAAAGCAGTAATAATGGGCCGTTAATCATTAATAGGGCAGATATGTCAAAACGGATGCCGTAGAGAAATGCCCGGATAATTTCACCGGTTCCAATATCACTGAAAAAACCGTGATTTACCAGAAAGAATCCCAGCCTCAATAACGTATAGCAGATTAAAAGATAAACCATTGCTATCAAACTTATTTTAAACTGTTTGGTGAGCAACGGGTTATAAATCCGTTTGAGGATATTTATTAACTGCATCCGCATGATTTTTAACAGATAATTTCTTACAGGGGAATGTTAATATTAACCAAGAGATAATATTCACTGTCGGTTTAACGGGTGAAATTTTGCCATAAACTTAGCCGGCTGTTATTTATTTGTTAATGCAGCGATACCCGGCAATTCCTTCCCTTCCAAAAATTCCAAGAATGCGCCACCGCCCGTGGAGATATGGGACATTTTGCGGGCGAATCCGAATTTTTCTACTGCCGCAACTGTTTCGCCGCCGCCGATAACAGTCGTAGCCTTCAGCGATGCCAGTACCGAGGCAATCGAACGGGTTCCCTCTGAAAATTTATCTATTTCAAATATTCCTAAAGGGCCGTTCCAAACAACGGTTTGGGCCGGCTGTAATTTGGAGGTGAATAATTTGATTGTTTCCGGGCCGATATCAACGCCGCTGAATCCATCAGATATATTTTCTTTTTCTATTTTAATATGTCCTTTGCCGTCGATATTATTGGTGACCAGATGGTCTATGGGCAGAACGATTTCTACATTTGATTCTTTGGCATTTGAAAGTATTCTGGAGGCGACATCAAGAGAATCTTTTTCCAATTTGGAAGCTCCGATTTTTTTACCCCGGGCTTTTAAGAATGTGTAAGCCATTCCGCCGCCGATGATGATAGCGTTGACCTTGGTCATAAGATTTTCTATAATCGTGATTTTATCGGAGACTTTAGCGCCTCCTAAAATGGCAATATAAGGAGTTTGGGGTGATTCCATGATTTTAGAGAGATATTCTATTTCTTTGGATAGGAGTAATCCGGCACCGGATTTCAGGTAGCGGTTAACACCTACAATAGAGGCATGGGCCCGATGAGAACAGGCAAAAGCATCATTGATATATAAATCGCCTAATAAGGCGAGTTTCTTGGAGAAGTTATTGTTATTTGCTTCTTCTTCCGGGTAGAATCTTAAATTTTCTAACAGAACAACTTCGCCTTCTTTCATCTTGGAGACCGTTTTCTCGACATTTTCTCCGATGCAGTCATCAAGTTTTTTTATAGGACGTTTAAGAAGTTGTTCTAACATGACGGCAATTTTATCTAATTTAAATTTCTCATCTTTTCCTTTAGGACGTCCTAAATGGGTCATTAAAATTAATTTGCTTTTATTGCTTAGAATATGATTGAGAGTCGGTAAGGTTGCCCGGATACGAGTATCATCAGTAATGGTGCCCTTATCGTTTGTCGGGACGTTATAATCCACCCTGGCAAGGATTCGTTTACCCATAATAGGCATTTCAGGCAGTGTTAATTTTTTCATGATAACCTCCTAATATAGCACATTAAAATTATACAGCTAAAGACACTTGATTTTTACCTTTTTTCTTAGCTTGATAAAGGGCGTTATCTGACGCCCGAATCAGTTCATCGGTAGTTTGGATATCTGAGATTTGCGAATAACATTCAACTCCAATACTGACCGTAATTGAAACGGTTTTATTATTCTGCTGGCTTTGGTTCTCTATGAGGTTTTGAGACAAAGACGACATTGTTTGTAATGGGTGGTCGGAGATGTATTGACGGACTTTTTCAGCAATTTTGAAAGCTTCATCGCTTTTTGTGTTTGGTAGAATAACCAAAAATTCTTCGCCCCCGTAGCGTGCAGGTATATCAATGTTTCTGATACTATCCTTGATTAAACGGCTTATTGCTTGAAGACAATTATCACCCACTAAGTGGCCATAGGAATCATTGATTTTCTTAAAATTATCAATGTCTATCATCATAATGGCAAGAGGTTGATTGAACTGTTGGGCTCGTTTGAGTTCATTATCCAATCTTTCTTTTATATAGATTTGATTGTATAGTGAGGTAAGACCATCTTTAACTGCCATCTGCAATAATTTTTGGTTGAGTTCGCTTAATTCTTGAGCATATTTATTGGCTTCATGTACTTTCAACTGAACTTCTTTAAATATTCCCATAAAAGAAAGATTTAATCTTTCCACTTCATCGGTGGCATCAGATATGGTATCTTTGGGAATATATTCTTTGACAAGACCCATTGTTTTCTTGCTGATTTGATCCAATGATGAAATAGGACGGTACAATAAAAATAGGGCTGATATGGACATTAAAACAATAGCACCTATTCCGATTCCCAATGTGATTAGTTGATTTGCAGTGATATTATTCTTCTGAAGATTTACAATAAATCCATTACTTAATAGATAGATGAAAAATAAGGTGGGGATGATAGACAAAAGAATATAAGCGATCCACAGCTTATATTTTAGCCCTTGTGATTTTGAATGAGCACCCATAATTTTTCAGGTAGTCCTTTGATTGTTAAATATCTCATACGAATTGTTTATTTATATATTTTTTATGAAAATAAGCAAGAATTTTCATGTGTTTTTGTATTGACGATGAAAAAACATAAGTTATAATTTATAATTATGAGAATATTTTTATTCGGCATCGTAATTATTTCAGCTGGTATATTAAGTTCCTGTCGCGCTCAGGGTTCCAAAGAGATGATACCGGCGCCGGATCGTGAGGGGTTTTTACTCGCAGAAGAGAAAATAAAAGAAACTGATGTCTATAATGAGCCGGAGCATCTCAAGAAAAGACTTTATGCATCTGATGCCACCGGAAGAGACCTAGCTGCCGAGAGGCTGCTTAGTTTAAATTCAAGAAAAGCAAATAAAATAATATCCGAAGCATTAAAAAGCGATAATGAAGAAGCAGTCAAATCGGTACTGAAGACTTTAGGCAGTCGTAAAAATGAACGGTTTATTGAAGAAGTAATTCATATTTTAGAGACAGGTAACCCCGCATTCCAACCGTATATTTTTTCCATTTTCAGCAATTCCGAAACCGAGATGGTCGCCAAAATCATTATAAAATATTTGAATCAACCTGAAAAGTCAGAGGCAATCCGGCAAAATTTAATCAGAGGCTTGTCTTTTGTTCCCAGCAAACGGAGCATTCCATTTTTAATAGGTTTATTGACCGGCCGTAAAAGCGAATTTAATTCTGAGATTATTAACACCTTGAACATAATAACCCGTCAGAGATTTAATACCAAAGAGGAATGGACGAAATGGTGGATGCTAAATCGTAATCAACCAAGAGAAAGATGGTTGGAACAATCTATTATTGAATATAATAAACAGATGGAAGAAAAAGATAAACTTATTAAGCAATACGCTGAGAATATCGCTTTAGTGAAAGTGGATATTTTGAAAATGAAATTGGAACAAGCGCGAAGACTTACTGATGCTACAGCCGAGATTAATTTGTTGACCAATGCTTTAGATGATGAATTTATAATAGTGAAGAAGTATGCGCTTGAACAGGTGAAAGCTTTGGATCAAGAGAAAGCCAAGCAAATGGTATCTAAATTAACGGAATTATTGAAGGCCAATAAAAATCATTCAACAGATGCTTCCATTGACGATTTTCGTTTAATGGTAATAATTATTTTGGGTGATTTGGGTGACGAGAGAGCAATAGAGCCACTTTTAATTATATTAAATGACCCAAGAGAAGCAGATAATCTGAAGAATAAAGCCATTATTGCTTTAGGTAAAATCAAAAATCCTAAAATAATCCCGCACTTACTTGCTCTTATAGATACTAGCCCATTGGAAACCATTTTAATTGTAGTGGAAACAATCGGAGGTTTTGGACAAGAAGCCCGTTTAGCTGTTTCCAGATTCTATGATATTCTTAAATCACCAAAATATCAAAATGAAGAGAAAATCATTAAAGCTGTTATTGATGCTTTTGATGATATTAGAGAGCCAAGCAGTGTTGTAGAAATTCTGCCATTTATAAACGATGCAAGACCCCGTGTTCGTTGGTCTGCCTCTAATACTCTTGGAAAAATTGGGGTAGGAGATGTTGCTCCTCAATTAGTTAAGCTTCTTAATGATGAATTCATGGATATTAAACAGATTACCATAGAAGCCCTGGGTAAATTAGGTAATAAAACGATATGCCCTGAAATTATAAAAGTTTTGCTTAATGATAAAGATTTACGAACAAGACAATTGGCTGCCGATGCTTTGGGAGCAATTAAAGACAAAACCACCTTATCATCCTTACTCACGGTATTAAATGAATCCGATGAGAAACTTACCGCTTCCGTATGGAATGCTATATTATCAATTACTTATGACAATTTTGATTTGATGGAAGAAATTGCAAGTAAACTTAAAGAGTCAAAACATCTTTCTTATTCCAATTTAATGCTGAAGAAAATTATTAGTAATCCCCAATTTAAAACTAAAGAATTAGAACCGAGATTATTAACGAATATAGGTAGTTTAGGATTGATTCTCACTGAAATGGGGGATTGGAATCAAGCTGTTCAATATTTGTTGGAAGCTGAAAAATATTTTTCAGGTAAACCGGAATTTACTTTAGCGCTTATTGAATGTTATAAAAATCTCAAGCAATATGATTTAGCCAGTAAATCATGCATGGCACTTTTAGATGACCAGAAAGAGGATAGTTCGCAATGGTGGTCATTAAAAATAGAACTACTTTCTTTTTATTTTTCACGGAAAGAATACTCTAAAATCATAGAGGAAATTTCTAAACTCTTAAAAAGAACCGCGGTTCCTCCGGAAATAAAAGAGAAACTTGAAAAGATGAACATTGAGGCTGAAAAATCATTGATTGTCCCTAATTCTTCAGATAATCAACCGCCTAATCCTAAATAAATAAAATATTATGTTGTCTTATTTTACGACTGGTGAATCACATGGGAAAGGCATTACTGCAATTATAAAAGGATTACCATTAGGTTTGACTGTAAATATTAAAGAGATATATTCGGAGTTGAAGCGCCGTAGGCTTGCATCCGGTCGGGGTCCACGTATGAACCGTGAATCCGATAAGATAGAAATATTAAGCGGTATACGAAAAGGGAAAACCATTGGAACACCTCTGACTATATTAGTCGGAAATTATGCCGATACTATTGATAGAATATTACCACTTACAAAGATTAGGCCCGGCCATATCGACTTAGCAGCAGCGATGAAATTCTTATCTTTAGATGGTCGTGTGGGAGCAGAGCGTTCAAGCGCCAGAGAAACTGTCGGACGCGTTATTGCCGGCTCTGTTGCCAAATCATTTCTGAATTATTTTAATATTAAGGTTATTGGTTATGTCAGTCAGATTGGTTCTATTCCCACAAATCAGCCGGCTAATAAGACGCTCCAATACCGCCATATACTGAAAAATCGTGACAACTATTTCTATACTATGGATAAAAAGGTTATTTCTGATTGGAAAACACTCTTGGCCGAGACGGAAAAAAATGGAGATACACTTGGTGGGGTGTTTGAGGTGGTTGGTTTTAACATCCCGGTAGGGTTAGGTGACCATACACATTGGGAAGACAGGCTTGATGCCCGGTTTTCTCAGGCAATAATGGCTATACCCGCGGTTAAAGGCGTAGAGATTGGACTGGGCTTTGGCTATTCTGACAAACCCGGCTCTCAAGTAATGGATTTGTTTGAGATACACAATAATCGTCCGATTCTCAATAAATACGGTGGCTGGAAAAGAAGGACTAACTGCGCAGGCGGTATAGAAGGCGGGTTAACGAATGGTGAAAATATTGTTATCAGAGCATCGGTAAAGCCCATCCCGACACTAAAAAAACCGTTACCGACTATAGACATAAAAACTAAACGCCCGTCAAAAGCACAGGTGGAATCGTCTGATATTTGTGCTGTTTCAGCCGCATCTGTAGTCGGTGAATCTGTTGTGGCTTTTGAAATAGCCAGGGCTTTTATGAATAAATTCGGAGCGGATACCTTATTGGAAATGTCTTACAACTTTAAAAATTATCAGAGTAAACTGAGAAAATTGTTCGCCTAATCACAAAAATCTGAACGCCTAAAGATTCTCAATTATAGCAGGTCTAAAAGAATTTTCATCGCATTGTAAAGCGCTATTTATTTTTGCCAGCATATTTTCCTTATCCCTCGGCAAATGACCTGAAATATTGACAAAATTAGAGATGTGGTCGCTTAAGAATAAACTGGTTACTTCAAGATTTTCCAGTAACAGATGCGTTTCCTTAAGTGCTTCATACGGTGAAAGAAGTTGGAATTCTCCGCTTCGGTAATCTTTATAAAGCGGTGCAACCGGTACCGGCACCCATGTGCGTAAGCGGATAAAATCAGGGTTAATCGCATTCAGGACATTGGCAGTGTCTCTGGCATGCTCCTGCCATAATTTTTTTCCGCCGATGCCAATAAGCACATACTCGCTTAATTCTATTCCTGCATCTTTGACTCTTTTGCCTGTTTCTTTCATCAATCTTGCATCAGCGCCTTTTTGGATATGTTTTAATACTTCATCGTTTCCGCTTTCTAATCCTTTATGGAGTCGATTCAGCCCTGCTGTTTTAAGCCGTTTGAGGTCTTCCAGTGATTTGAACTTGAGAAACTTTGCCGAGGCATATAAGGTTATTCTTTTGAGATTAGGAAATGTCTGGTGTGAGAACTTGAAGATTTCCTCCAATTGAGCAACCTTCATTATAATAGTATTGCCGTCAGGGAAAAAGATACTTTCAACGGTATTGCCATAACACTTTTTCGCCAGCAGGATATCTTCCTTAATTTCGCTGGCAGGTCTGATGCGGAATTTTTTCTCTTTATACATCCCGCAGAATGTACATTTATTGTGCGGGCAACCTATAGAGGCTTGAATAAGAAGGCTATCTGCTTCTGAAGGTGGTCGATAAATTGGTTCTTCGTAACGCATAATTCTTTTTATCTTTGGCGCTGAATAATAATTTATCAGCCGCAATAACCATATCGTCTGCTGTTTTTATGTCATCAGATAAAACAGTGACGCCGGTGCTTATTTTCAATTTAAATGGTTTTTTAGGGTTAGTAATATTGGTAAAGTGATAATTTTGAATCTGTTGCGAAATATTATTAGCCTTAAGATAAGCGCCTTCTGAAGTAGTTTCCGGTAGAATGATTGCAAATTCATCACCGCCATATCGGCAAACCGAATCTATCTTCCGGGAATGATACTGAAGCAAATGTCCCACTTCCTGTAAAATACGGTCACCTTGTCTGTGGCCATAAGTGTCATTTATTGTTTTGAAATTATCTAAGTCAATAAGTAATAGGGATAAACGGCGTTGATAACGCATGGCACGGCCAAATTCCTCATTAAGCTTGCTTTCAAAATAACGACGATTATAAACATCAGTTAATCCATCTCTGATAGACTGTATTTTTAAAATCTCGGTAAGTCTTATATTTTCTATAGCCAGTCCGACGGAATTTATCAGCGTCCTCAAAACATCATAATATCCTTTTTTTGCTGCAGGATTGGATTCCATTAATTCTTTTTCTATATAATTTGTTTTGAGCAGTATCAAACCGATAGCTTTTTCGCGTCCGGCTAAAGGTAAAATTATATATTCCTTTTTGGTATCCCAGAAAATCTTTCTGTTAAAGATGTTGGAAGTGGACATAAAATAGCGGAATGCTTTTGATAAAATATGGTCTCCGCCGATATCTATTTTTCTAGGGAAGCTTGGTCGTGCGCCGGAAAGCCTGCTCTGTTTACTGTAACGATACATTAAGTGATGTTCCTTTAGCATATAAATGATAGCGGATTCGTAATTTAGTTTCTCGCGTTCGCAAAGAGTATCGCAGATATTTTTGATAAGATGTTCTTCTGTCGGCATTTTTAATAAAGATGACGTTAATTTGGGGACGCCTTTTATTTTCTCGGTTAGTAATAAGATACGATTATTGGATTGCGCCAGTTCCGTTACTTTTTCTCGGATGGTTCTTTCCCATTTTAACCGTTCAGTAATATTTCTCCATGAACCGATAGCTAATGTGTGCTCGTCTAACTTGACTGCGCGAACGCTTATTTCCACCGGTATGATTTTATTGAATCGGTTTTTTATTCTGAATTGATATCGTTCAGAGATAAGACCGGCTTTACGCCTCTGAACGATTTTCTTAAGAAGCGGTATGTCTTCCGGTGGTATAAGGTCGCTATATTTCAGTCGCCCGAGTAATTCCTTCTTGGAATAGCCGGATATTTTAACGAAGGCTCGATTAACCTCTAAAAACTTCAGGTTCTCAAGCTCGACAATATATTGTGGGTCATTAGAATCTTCAAAAATAATATGATATGGTAATTCTTTCATAAACAGGTGGTGGCAATATACCAGATGTGTCTTTTCTTGTCAATAGGAAATTGATGAATAAAACTTTAATATTTTGATAAGATGAGACCGTCCCGATGTAACATCGGGGCGGTGTCATTCTGAGCCCCGCTGGAAGCGGGATAAACTCCGCGAAGAATCTCACTACGCACATTTTGAGACCCTTCGCTCCGCTCAGGGTGAGATTATTGACTTTGTTAACAATCTCAATTATATAAGTCCTGTATGAATCAAAATAGATTGAGAAAAAAGATAAACAGATTCCCGGCAGTAAGCGGTGTATATTTCATGAAGGATTCTGCCGGTAAGGTCATCTATGTCGGTAAAGCAACAAATCTGCGTTCCCGATTAACAAGTTATTTCCAGACTTTCCTCACAACCAAAACCAGCTCCATGATGCAGGAGGTTGTCAATATCACTTACAAGAAAACTGAAAGCGATTTAGATGCTCTATTATTGGAAGCACGTTTGATAAAAGAGTTACAGCCTAGATATAATATGAGGCTTACAGATGATAAAACTTTCCCTCTGCTGGCTATTACGAAAGAGGAATTTCCTCGTGTCTTTATTACTCGCGAACGAGGTAAAAGAGATAATTTGTATTATGGTCCTTTTGTCAACAATACTGATTTAAGGAATGCTTTCAGGACTCTTCAGCGTATTTTCAGATTCAGGATATGCAAATATAAAATCAGCAGTAGCAAGACACTGATGCATCTTCACCCCGTTAGAAATGATAGTATCGTTCGTAATAAGGACAAACAAAACAATAAGAACAATTGGGTGGAGAACATTTCTAACGGGGCAAGTTCTTCATATAAAAAGAAATCTGTTCCTAAAAGTTGTTTATTAAGTCATATTAAACTATGTTCGGCTCCCTGTTTGGATAGGATCAGCCAATTAAATTATCAGGAGATAATAAATTCACTGAAAGATTTTCTTGTCGGCAAGAAAATATCTCTAAGGAAAAGATTGGAAAAGTTAATGAGAGAAGCAAGCCATAAATTAGATTATGAAAATGCAGCTATTTATCGGGACCGGATTAATTCTCTTAACAATATTTCTCGTGTCGGTAAATTGGGGTTATTTTATGAGGAACTATTAATATCAGAGACTCCTTTGGAAAAACTGCGACTCATAAAGGAAATTCTCGGACTATCAAATATTCCTTTACATATTGAGGGTGTTGATGTTTCAGATATTAAAGGTAATCAGGCAGTTGGTTCCGTTGTTGTTTTTATTGACGGCGAACCTGTGAAAAATCTTTATCGCCGATTCAAGATAAAAGAAACTCCCGAAGGTGTAGCCGATGATTATAGTCGTATAAGAGAAGTTGTTCACAGGAGATTTTCACGGCTTATTCAAACCGATACTAAAGTTGATTTGCTTCTTGTTGACGGTGGTAAGGGGCATCTGAAGGTAGCATCCGCTGTTTTTGATAATATGAAAATCAAACCGCCTCCGATTATTGGTTTAGCCAAAGGGACAGGAATCGAGAAGGTTTATCTCCTGAAAAACGGTATGATTACAAAATACAAAATGAATAATAAGCTGAAATTATTGGATTATATCCGTGATGAAGCGCATAATTTCGCTCAAAGATATCATCATCTTAGAAGAAGCAAGGAAACCATAAAACATGGAGCATAGAGCAAAGAGCATGGAAAATTCTAACCCATATGCTATAAGTTCTAAGTTTAGTTTATGAAAATAATCGGTGGTATTTATAAGGGAATGAATTTATATACTCCCCAAGATGCTGATATTCGTCCGGCATTAGCCAGAATGAAGAATTCATTATTTAATATTCTAATGGGAGAATTTGAGGATAAAAAAGTTTTAGACCTGTTTGCCGGTACAGGCAGTCTGGGATTTGAAGCCATCAGCCGCGGAGCCAAGAATTGTCTCTTTGTTGAAAATCATCAGCTATGCCTTGAAAGTATCCGGGAAAACATCTCTAAACTCAGATTGGAGAATGTTGCAAGAGTATTACTTATGGATGCTTTTGATATTATATCATACGCAACTAAAAATGATGAAAAATTTGATTATATCTTCATTGATCCTCCGTATAGATACTATGATGAAAAACCTATTAAAGAGAAACTCCTGAGACTTATAGACGACCTGGCAGGAAAAAATATTATTACCCAAAACGGAATGATAATAGTGGAACACAGAACCAAACAGATTAAAGGCGACGAATTTAATAATCTGGAAGTGGTTGATTCAAGGGATTACGGACAGACCGCTTTATCTTTTTTGAAACGCAGTAAATTAACCACAAAGGCACAAAGAGCACAAAGATAACGACGGAATTAAACTGATTAAATGGGATTAATACTTAAACACGAATGACACGAATAAAAACGAATTAGACGAATAATATAAGAAGTATAAAATTATTTATTTGTGGGATTCGTATAATTCGTCTGATTCGTGTTCTCTTATCTGTTAAATCCTGTTGTTTAATTTATTGACAATATTATTAAGTTTATATAATAAGAAGAAATAAATAAGTCCCGATACCCGCCTGACCGGAATCCAGTCGGGCAGGTTCATCGGGACACCCGCCTGACCGAACGTCAGTCGGGCAGGTAAGAGTCTGTCCCGGACGGGATCCCGCTAATAGGGATAACTCGTTTTGTTTCTAACAGACTCTAATGGGGGCGTAGCTCAATTGGCTAGAGTACCAGACTGTCGATCTGGATGTTGCGGGTTCGAACCCCGTCGCCCTCGCCACTTTTTATAGTATAGGAAAGTATAAAGATGAAACCACAGATACACACAGATAAACACTGATTCTTTTGGTATCTGTGTGAATCTTTAATTAAAAGAATTCCTCGATAATCCGTATTCTAAAAATATAGATATAACATAACACAGATAAGACAATAAGTAAACACAGATTATCTGTGTCTATCTGTGTTCATCTGTGGTTACGAAGTTTTCTTATTATGCTATCCAAACGCGCATTAAAAATAGAAGCATCTGAAATCCGCAAGGCATTTGACTTAGCCCGCTCTCTTAAAAATCCTATTGATTTTTCCATAGGCCAGCCCGATTTTGAGGTGCCTGAATCGGTCAAGGATGTGGCTATCCAGTCAATCAAGGAAGGCTTCAACCGCTACGTTACCACCCAGGGTATTCCCGAACTCAAGGAAAAACTGATTCAGAGATTCACCCAGCGATTCGGATTTGCGCCCGGCGGATTAATGGTTACATCAGGCGTTGCCGGCGCCATCGTCCTGTGTTTGATGGTCATTATAGAAGATGGTGACGAAGTAGTTATTACAGACCCTTACTTTGCAATGTATAAACATATCATCCACATCACCGGCGGAATAGCAAGATATGCCAATACCTATCCTGATTTCAGATTGAGAAAAGAGGAATTTGAAAAGGTGATTACTCCGCGCACCAAGGCAATCATCATCACCACTCCCTGCAATCCCACCGGCGTAGTTTATTCCAAAGAAGAAATAATGATGGTCGTGGATATTGCCCGTAAGCACGACCTATTAATTATCTCTGATGAAGTCTATAGGACATTTGTATATGATTGCCAGGTGGAGAGCGCGGTAAAATATTACGAAAAAACATTGCTGGCTGACGGATTTTCCAAGGCATATGGAATGCCGGGCTGGCGTCTGGGCTATGCCGCAGGACCGGCTGAACTGATAGAAAGGATGACCATATTACAACAGTGGTCTTTTATATGCGCTCCGGGACCTTTCCAGAAAGCCGCAGTCAAGGCATTGGATACTGATATGTCGGTAGTCATTAAAGAATTCCATAAACGCCGTGACATAGTTTATGAAACGCTCAAAACTAAATTCAAGGTAACCAAGCCGGAAGGGGCATTTTATATCTTCCCGCAGGCGCCCGGCAACAACGCTTCTGACTTCGTCAAGAAAGCCGCTCAGAACAACGTCCTGATAGTCCCGGGTTTGGCATTCTCAGAACGAAACACCAATTTCCGCATCTCATATGCAGTTGAAGAAAATAAACTGTGCCAGGGATTAGAAATCCTCTTAAAACTCGCCTCATTTTAAGACTGATATTTTCAATCATTTATTATTTCTCATCTCCTATTTGATTGCTAAATCATTCTGGATTTGATAAAATTAAGATAGGATTATAAATAAATAATTGCAGGGTTTGTCCTCGATGAATTTTGATGTTTATCACGGCAGGTATCTGTAGATAAAGGATGTAGCCCCAGAATTCAATCTACATTATTCTGAATTAGAGGATACAGATGTTTAATAAGTTAGAAAAATACCTATCAGGAAAATCAAAAGCCTTCGTAAGTGTAATTAGTATTATCTTAGTTTTGTTTATCGGTTTTCTGGACTACATTACTGGCTATGAGATTATCTTATCAGTTTTTTACGTCATTCCGGTGGCATTAGTAGCCTGGTTTTCCGGGAAATGGCCCTCCTTTGTTATTAGTCTTTTCAGCATCATAATTTGGATTTTAGCTGACTACTTCGCAGGATTTAGGTATAGTCATCCGGTCATCGCAACATGGAATGCTGTAGTTAGGTTAAGCTTCTTAGTTATCTTGGGTTATCTTTTCTTTAATTTGAAGCGGCATCGATTAATTCTTGAGGAAGAAATAAAGCGAAAATCAAACGATTTACTGGAAGCGCAAAAGCGCTTATTGGAATCCGAAAAATTAGCCTTACTGGGCCAATTATCAACCGGCTTAGTTCATGAGATAAGTAATCCGCTTTACGGTATTTGTAATTACATAGAAGTCATCAGCAAAGAACAGATAACTGATAAACAGAAAAAGTATTTTCCCCTAATTTTACAAGGTATTGAAATGATACAAACCACGGCTAATAATTTATTAAATATGGCGCAGATTAATAAGCTGGAATTGACCCAGATAGATATTACAGACTTAATTAAAGAAGTCTTAACATTTTTAAAACCACGCTGTGAAGACGAACGGGTAGAAATTAACACGACGTTTCAAGACAAGCTACCATTAATTCAAGCTGATAAAAACAAGATAAAGCAAGTATTGCTGAATATATTACTTAATGCTTTGGAGGCAGTATACGATACGGGTCGGATAGATATTAAAGCGAGTTCAGAGCACAAGCATATTATAATCTCTATAACTGATAATGGTTGCGGTATTTCCCATGTTGAACTACCCCATATTTTTCAACCTTTCGTTTCCGGTGCCAAGAAAAAGAGGGAAAGAGGTGTCGGCTTGGGATTATTTATGGTTTCTAATATCATTACGGCGCATCAAGGCAAAATAGACGTGGTCAGCCAGGAAGGAAAAGGCACGGCCTTTACGATAACCTTACCACAGGGTATAAATAATGATACATAAGATTTTAGTAGTCGAAGATGACGCCATAGTTCGTGATTCACTGGAAGTCATGCTAAGTGAAGCCGGCTATGAAGTGCGTTCTGTATCAGACGGACCGCAGGCATTACCATTGATTCAGCAAGAATCTTTTCAGGCCATTATCCTTGATATTAATCTTCCGACGATGAATGGGCTGGAAGTATTAAATAGAATCAAATCAATACCCAATGCGCCGCCGGTAATTATTCTCACGGCCTATGGTTCGGTTCAGAATGCAGTCGCGGCGATGAAAGCCGGTGCCATGGATTTTCTGATTAAACCCTGCCCGGCTAAAGAACTGAAATCAGTGTTGCAAAATGTCATTTCCCATAGTAAAAGCATGAGCGGCGACAACGTCCTGACTGGTTCCCAACCGGGTAGTCAAGACCGGCTGATTGGTGAATCGGCTCCTATGAAAGAAGTCATGGAATCAATAAAAAAAGTTGCCGAAACGGATAGCAATGTGTTTATTTTGGGTGAGACAGGTACGGGTAAAAACTTGGTGGCTTGGGCTATTCATAACGCCAGCAAACGCAGTAAGCAACCGTTTGTTAAAATAGATTGCGCCGCCTTGCCCGGCGAATTATTGGAGAGCGAGCTTTTCGGGCATGAACCGGGTGCCTTTACCGGCGCTACGGGACGATTTATTGGAAAATTTGAGCAGGCGGAGGGCGGCACTGTTTTTCTTGATGAAATCAGTAATCTGACGTTACCCACTCAGGCTAAACTATTGAATATTATTCAGGACCGCGAATTTACCCGCTTAAAAGGCACAGCCCGAATAAAGGTAAATATCCGGCTTATCTCGGCGACTAATCAAGAACTGGAACCATTGATTAAAATGGGTAAGTTTAGAGAAGACCTTTTTTACCGACTGGATGTAGTTTCCGTTAATCTGCCGTCTTTGAAAGAACATAAAGAAGATATTCCCTTGCTCTGTGATTATTTCCTGAAAAAGTTTAATACGCTCAACCAGAAAAATATAAAGGAATTAGCGCCCGAAGTATTGAATGCCTTGATGAATTATAACTTCCCCGGCAATATCCGCGAATTAGCCAATCTCATAGAACAATTAGTCGTTATGAACAAAACGGATATAATCAAGATGTCCGATTTGCCTTCCAAAATAACGCGTCTTCCATTGACATCATTGACCATGAAACCGTTCCCGACCCCGACCATCATCGCGCCCTCATTTAAGGAGGCTAAAAAGCTATCCGAGAAAGAACTCATTATTAACGCATTAAAAGAGACGGAAGGTAACAAAAAAAAGGCGGCGCAAGTCCTCAAGATTTCGCGTATGGCGCTTTATAACAAAATCAAAGAATATAATATTCAAGTGTAAACCAAACTGGACACTTCCTCTACACGCCGTAAACATTTCTTTACACACTAAGGCAGAGCCTGTTTCGGATAACCAACCCATTTATTTATCTTGTATAATTTTATCCCCTTAAGTGACAAGGGATTAGGTATCTAACCCCTGATAAATTTTTGGAATTATCCAAACTTGGCATAGTATTTGCTAAGTAGAAATAATAACGCTAATGAATACAGAAAAACTATTGCTTATTGGTGAAGACCTGTTTGTCCTGCAAAGTTTAAGCGAACTATTAAAGTCTTGGAAGTTTGAGACAATTCAGACGGATAATAGCGAGGAAGCGTTTCAGCAAATAAAACAGAGTAAGATATCATGCGTTCTATTAGATATAGGACTTAGCGATGAAGATGGCTTAGAATTGTTTAAATCAATAAAGACATTAGATAGTAGTATACAAGTTATAGTTATGACAGCGTATCCTAAAGACTATAACAAAAATCATTTCTTTAGCCAAAATGCAGTGGCTTTTTTAATTAAACCAATTCAACATTCTGAGTTAAAAAGATTATTAGAGGTGTATACTAACTCATATAAGGTTAACTTAACCAGAGGTGGGTAGAGTGTCCCGACAGGGACCGGGAGATGACCGTAAATGACTTTAACATCCCGTCCCATTCCAGCGGTCAGGATAATTGGGGGCTACCCACTTTCATCCATAAATTCCGGAGAGACAATACATACATCAGACGGATAATGGCGCTCCCACGGGTGCGTCAAAAGGAGTTTTTAATATGAGTCAGGATTATGACATCACCACGGTAAGTGGCTGTTTAACCAGGGTTATCTGGTTTGCCCTGGGACCAGCGCTCTTGTTTCTTTGTGCAGTTGTCATTGCCTTCCAGCAACTTGCTATTCCTTCGGTGTTAGATATTATCTATGGCGGAGTGTTAGTTATTATTATTATCGCGCGGATGGTTGACCGGCCGCCCAAGCCGAAGGAAATGCCAGAAAATCAAACTATTGATAAACAAGGAACGGAAGATTACCATAGAAGTCCGGTTAGTAAATACATTATTATTTTATCCATTAGCAGTATTATGCTTTGGCTGGTGGCTCATTTCGTTGTGAAACAAGTGCTATAAAAATGGAGACGCTTAAATGGCTGACAACGACCGAAGGGAGTCCCGTAGGGGCGACCAGCACAAAAAAGAGACGCATACATTGGGGATGATAACCGCGATAATCGCTATAGTTATTGCAATAATTCTGATATTTGCCATCAAAAAGGATTGGGGATGTCATAACCAAAGCAAGCCCCCTATTGATGGGAGGACTAACAGCAAATAAGAAAGGAGAAACCGTATGGGAAAAAACCTGAAAACAATGTGTATAATAACAGGTGCAATGATAATTATCACAATGATAGGTTGTGTCTCAAATTATAAAAAACAAGTTGAAACCTTGAAACATCAAAACTGGGAATTGAAACAAACTAATGAAAAACTGGAAAGCGATGTCGTCCAATTAAATCATCGGATGGGACTATTATTGAAAGACCCGAGACGGCGGGATATTGAGCCGCAAACCCGGGTAACACCGGTATCTAAACAAGAAGATGGCTCTCTGATGAAAAGATTAAAGTCAAAAGGTCTGGAGGTAATATCGCGTGATGGTAATCCAGCCGTAATCATATCAGGGCTCTTTGAGTCCGGGTCTGTCACCCTTTCAAGTGACGGTAAAAAGAGATTGAAAGAAGCAGGGAAAAGCATCAAATCAGAAGTTCCAGTCGCCTCTTTTAGAATAGACGGATATACTGATAATATGCCGGGGGCTAACGAGCCATTATCCCTGAAACGCGCAAATACGGCAAAGGATTTTCTGGTCCGGGAATGCGGCTTTGACACAAAGCGAATCTCCACAAAAGGTATGGGTGCTAAGAACCCTATCACCGATAATAAAACCAAGAAAGGCAGGGAAAAGAACCGCCGATTAGAAATAGTGATTATTATTAAACAATAATACTCGTGCTATGCGTAGCGACGCTTCGCAGAGCATAGATAGACAAAACGGGGAAACGAAATGCCAACGCTTTTTATAATAATTGGAACTGCTCTACTGATGGTTATCATCGCGATGGCAATACACAGTGCGATTAAAGAAGAGGCAGATAAAGATAATGAGAAAAATTAGGGCATTTTATGTATTCATTCAGCTGGGCGGGACTGTCCCACGAACCAATTACTTTTTCTAATTATATAATGAGGCAGGTTCTTAAGGAGTTTTTAATATGAGTCAAGATTATAAAATCACAAGTTTGAGCGGCTGTTTAGCCAGAATTATTTGGTTTGCCCTGGGACCGGTGCTCTTGCTTGTTTGTGTAGTTGTTATTGCCCTGACACCTCAGATTCATTTTCCCAAGGTATTGGATGTTATCTACTACGGTCTGTTAGTTATCACTGTTATGGCCCGGTTCGTTGACCGGCCACCCAAACACTTTGGGAAGATAGAAGAATATAAAGCCGGACTAATCTCCGCCCTAAAATACATTATTATTATATCCGGTAGCAGCATTATGTTTTGGCTGATGGCTCATTTTGTTGTAAAGAAAATTATTTAAACTACACGGAAATAAAATGCCAGACAAAATACAGATTTGCATTCTTGCCAGCGCGGCAGTTATCATAATGATTTTAGGCGTTATCGTATTATTCAGAGTACTTAAAGAGGATTTTAGTAGGCCGGATAAAACAAACACGGTAAAACTCCGTTAGAAATGCAGAGTGCCCGACCTACCTGTTGCAGGCAGGCTGGCACCGGTCAGGCGGGAAAGAAGTAACAAATGAAAAGAATATTATTAACCCCGTTAGAAGCGTCCAATGCCAAAGAATTAGAATTATTATCATCTCCTTTTACTCTACTGCGTTCGCTTCGAACGGGGTTAATAGTTATAATATTGGTAATGGTATTAGTTGGGTGTGTTACACAAGGTAGTAGCAGGTCAGGTGATTTCAGTTCAGGTGATTTCAGGTCAGGTGATTTTACCATTGTTAATAACACAAAATATACTCTGAATATCAATTATCAGGGACCTCATGAGGGATGGATGCCTCTGACCCGTATAGCAGCAGGAAAAAGTTGGAAGGGAAAGAGACCGACAGGAAGTCGGTACTGGTATGCTTATGGTTGTCATATAAATAGATGTGTTTTTAATCCTATATCTCCTTGGGTTATAGAATAATCTTCAGCGAATGGAGGATAAACAAAAATGAATCCAGATGGTTCTGTTAACTGGTATTATGTCTGGGCAACGTTAATTATCAGATGGGTGTGTGTATTTATAATCCTGTCCATACTGGCTTTGGGAATTTCTATAATGTCTAAGATAGTAGCGAAGTTCGTGAAAAGCGGAAATGGAAGAGTAATGTGATGCAGTAGCAAGTTTTTGATGCTTCCCAGCCCGTTAGAAATGATAGTATCAATAGATAATGAGATATGCGGATAGTTTCAGAACTGTTTGGGCGAACATTTCTAACGGGGCAGGCTGGAAAATGAGTGATTATATTTACATTATAATACTATGGGCGGTTTGTGGGATAGTGGCAGCATTGATTTCCATACACCGGGGTCATAACGTAGTAAAAAGTTTTATTAGGGGTATTATGTTATGTCCCATTGCTTTAATGGGTGAATTGTATGAATGATAATGATAGAGAAATATGGTATTATTTTATGGCTGGCATATTTCATAGTTATGGGCGGGCTATGTTTTTTATGCCGGGCTTTACGAATAATACAGAAATCCGATATTAACTTCTATCTGGTATATACCCTGGTTATGGGTTGTCTCTGTGTTTTATTCTGGTATTTTGACATAAAAGTCCAATCCATAAGGTTCTAATTCTGGGGCGGAAAAGAGCTAATTTATATGAATCTCAAGAAAATATTTATTACAGGCATTATCTTACTCCTGCCTACCCTGATTACCATATTTCTTCTTTTGCTGGCATTTCGGTTCTTGAGCAACAATATTGCCCAGCCCCTGGGCGGATTGGTTCTGGCAGTGCTACAAGTAGCCGGTATTAATCTAAATGAATATGCAACGTTTCTGAAACCGCTTATCGGGTTCCCTCTGGCACTGGGCATTATTTTTATAGTCGGCTATATAACCGCAACATTTGTAGGACGGCGTATTTTTGGAATATTGGAGAAGAACGTCCTCCAGAAAATACCCATAGTCAGTCTTATCTATCCGTATGCCAAACAACTTATAGACCTGTTCGTAGGTGATAAGAAAAAAGCCGCCTTCAAGTCGGTTGTTTCCATCCAATACCCAAGACCGGGGATTTACGCAATCGGATTTATCACCTCAGAAGGGTTGTCAGAGATAAGGAATGTGACAGGCAAACAATGTGTTACCGTATTTATCCCCAGTTCACCAACACCTTTTACCGGTTGGACTATAATGGTTCCCGAAGATGAAGTTATCAAACTAAATATGACGGTGGACGAGGCAATTCGCTTCGTCGTCTCCGGCGGTATTCTTACACCGAATAATTCTGGGAATTCGGACGAATTGCCAAAACAAAGTTAATATGAGACCGTCCCGACATAACGTCGGGGAAGAAAGGAGACATCTATGAAAAACCGTGCATACATTATGCTGGCGGTCCTGCGGAGTCGCAACGGAGTCCCGCTACTTATAGCGGGGTTCTTGGCGGTGTTGGCAACATCTTTTAGCTATATCGGCTGTGGCGGAGGCGGTGGTAGCAGTGGCAGTAGCGCGTCCACACTTCCTACACCTCCTGCTCAGGTAACCTCGCCGAATCCGGCAAATAATGCAATAAATGTTATTACTACTACCCAGATTTCTTGGGCATCAGCCAGTGGCGCGACAAGTTATGATGTCTATTTCGGTCTGACAACTACCGGGTGGTCTCCTGTTATTAATACACCCATAACAAGTTATAATCCGGCAGCATTGAGTTCTAACACGATTTATTACTGGCGGATTAACTCCAAAAATACTGTTGGCACAACACAAGGCGTAGTCTGGAATTTTACTACTACCTCATGGATATGTTCTACCCTTGCAACCAATCTTGATTATAACAGCTCCATTGCCATTGACGCGAATAATAAACCGCATATCTGTTATCGTAATAGCCAGTCTTATGGCCTAAGCTATGCGACCAATATCACAGGTAACTGGGTTATAACTATCGCTGATGTCGCCGTCGGCGCCGGTAATGACTGCTCCATTGCCCTTGACTCTAATAACAAGGCGCATATCAGTCATTACGGCGGTGCCCCGAAATATACGACCAATGAATCAGGTGTCTGGGTTACAACTAGCATTACTAATACAGGCGGTGCTGGGAACTGGCCATCTATTGCCGTGACCGGCACGGCCCCAACCCAGGTACATATCAGTTATGGTGATGAAAACACTAATCTGGCATATGCGACAAATATCACAGGTGGCTGGGTTATAATTACCGTTGATTCTGCAATCAGTTTTGCGTTTCACACCTCCATTGCGATTGATTCTAATAATAAGATGCATATCAGTTATTGGGATTACGGCAATGATGGCATCAATGGCAAACTGAAATATGCGACCAACGCCTCCGGCGTATGGGTCTGTTCCACCCTTGATTCTACAGGATGTGTTGGAGGTTACACCTCCATTGCCATTGACTCGTCTAACAAGGTGCATATCAGTTATTGGGATTACACCAATGGTGACCTGAAATATGCGACCAATGCCTCCGGCGTATGGGTCTGTTCCACCCTTGATTCTGCAGACCGTGTTGGAGGTTACACCTCCATTGCGATTGACTCTAATAATAAAGTGCATATCAGTTATTATGATAGCACCAATAGCGACCTGAAATATGCGACCAATGCTACTGGTTCATGGATCTGTTCCACCATTGATTCCACAGGCGATGTTGGGGACTACACCTCAATTGCGATTGACTCTAATAATAAAGTGCATATCAGTTATTATGATAGCATCAATGGTGACCTGAAATATGCGACGAATAAATAATAATGTGATAATTCGGGGCGCTAATTCGGTATGGTTTACCCGCCGGAGTTTATCCCGATAATCGGGAGAGGGCGTCACCGTAATCCCCGCCTGACCCCAGCCCGACAGAGTCGTTCTGGCGGGGGTATCAGTCGGGCAGGTATGCGGAAATATTATATGCGTTTAATTCAGCAAATTAAGTCCATAATTATAAGCGTTCTACTGATATCTTTTTCAACGTTCATTGGCTGCCAGACAGCGCCACACGCCCGGCTATCTGATTATCCCAAGCCAGTTGCGCACGATACTGCTGACACGAAGCCGACGCCGGCGAAGCCGCAGTCCCGCCGAAGCGGGATAAACTCCGTCCCGCCTGCCCCGACGAATGTCGGGAATTACTTCGGGGCAAAGCGGGATTATACTGATGTTCAATATCTCGGCGCAGCTGTCGGCTCCACAGCGGTTCTCACCTTGGTAGACCGGCCTGTCCGCCGCTATGTTACAAGCAGCAGTAATAATACAATGAATGTCATGACTGACGTTGCTATGACTTTTGGAGACAAAAACGCCGTTATATATATCTCGCTGGGCGCGGCCGGGGCGGCTAATCATGCCGGCAATTACTATCTGGCCGATACGTCGTTCTTGGTGGCTGAAGCAGCATTCCTGGCCAATAAGGCCTCTAACGGGCTGAAATGCCTGAACAGAAACTACCAATCCCAGCCTAATCTCAAACCGTCCGAGGGGACCAATAAATACCCTTATACTTCCAATCATACCGTCACCGCATTTGCAGGGGCATCAGTAATCGCCAGCCGGACTGAAAGCCCCACCGTTGCGATAATGTCTTACTCAACGGCCGGTTTGGTGGCGTTTGCCAGGGTATATCGCGATGACCATTGGCTATCGGATGTCTGGGTAAGCGCGCTCATCGGCACAGCCATTGGAACAGCCATAGCGGAATTGGACCAAACCCCTAAAAATAATATTTTCCTCGGACCGATTACTAATGAAAACTTCCTCGGCATAGGGATAAAAACAGAATTCTGACCTGCCTGCCGGCAGGCAGGCGCAAAAAGAAAGGAGCGGATATGAAGAAAATAGGACTTATGCTGGTCGTTGTGGCATTTGTCATTGCGGCTGTCAGCCTGCCCGAATGGCAGGGTCAGGCGGGACTGCTTAATGCCGGTCAGGTTGTAACAGACCAGACCACCACCAGCGCCAAGCAAATCAAGGTCTCTGGCGAGATGGAAATACCCATGGTCTTCAGAGATCCCGGGGTTAACAGCATCCTTGATGGAGTTCCGGGTCCGGCCAGTCAGGATGGCGATACTATCTGGTCACCGTTAATTACGCTCAATGTAGGAATTGATGTAGGAGACAAAATCACCGGGCTCATTCAGTTGCAGAATAAACGCCTCGATGCCGACGTGGGCACGGCCGTCAATGTGGATTTCTTTGGCGGTAATAATATTAGCGCGGATATTAAACAAGCATACGTCAAATTCGAAAAATTCATCGTCCAGGACCTCAACTTCACCTATGGCTTGCAGAATCTCAAAGCCACCCTACGTGATGGCGAAGGGGCTTTCTTCCTGGATACCGGCTATGCCAGCCCCAACGGAATGAACGGGTACCTGACCCAGGTCAACCCCAACACGGCCAAATGGAACCGGAGCAAGAGTGCCGGCGAATTCGGCGGATTTTGTTTTGATTACGGCTCACTCAAGAACAGCAACCATCAGGAAATGCTCTTTGTCGGCAAGATTTCTGAGACCGCCACGGGCTTGGACCAGTTACATAATGACACCTCGCTGGATGGCGCCATTGTCTGGTATAAACTGAATGACCAGCAGATATTATTCAATGCCCTTCTGACCCAACTCAATAATCCCAAGACCGATATGAAAATCCAGACCATCGGTCTGGGCGCTGTTGACAACGGCATAATACCCAATTTAGGTCTTTATACCGAATACTACAACCAGACCGGCGATGCAATGAAGGGTGTGAAGCAATCTGCTTCGGCTTATCGGGCTGGCGCAAAATACGACATCCAGCATTCGTTAAAACCCTATGTGGATTTATCATACTGGTTCCTTTCAGGCGGCGGCTCGGCCACCAAGAACAACAACTTCGTCTCCCTGGAAAACGTCAAGTCCACTATGATTCTGGAAGACAATGTCTTTGGCTTGAATTTGGACAGCAACTATACCGCAATTAAAGTGGAATCAGGCATCACCACCAAGATTAACATTGACAAGCGCGGTTCGCCTGAAGAAGTCAAGGTAAAACTCCTGTTAGGCAAGTTTACGCTGTCAGACCAGCCCGCGGGTATGACCGGTGTCTCTGACAAATTAGGCACAGAAATTGACCTGCTGTTAACCCTGCAGTATAATCCGAGCGTTTCATTTACCTTGGGTTATGGCATATTAAGCGGCGGCAAATTCTTCACAGACCCGGCCACCTACAAGGCAGCGGCTGACTCAATGCAGATGGTGGTCTTTGGGACTAACGTAAAATTCTAACCGGAATGGCACTTATGACATAAGACCGTTATCTAACAGCAAGTAAAGAAAGGAGCGATTCGCAAGTTCGGGGAGAAAGGATATTAACCTTGCTTACTGATATGATAGAGATTAATAATCGTATAATATGAATAAAACCATCCTGATTATTATCGGTATTGCCTGCGCTGTGATTAGCGCCGCGGGGATAATGTGGTATAATAATCCTGTTAACGTTGCCCGCCGGCAACTCTATGATACAAACCCGCAGGTACGCTGTATGGCTATTAAGACACTGGGTAATCTCCATAATAAAGCCTCAGTCCCTGAGATTGCAAAATTATTACAGGATAACGACCTAATGGTTCATTATATGCATTTCCTGGGGCGTTTGCCGCAGGATTTGAACCTGGTAGTGGCGCCTTTTTACCTGGTGCTTGATATCGATGACATTAACGTTCCGTCCCTGCCCGCGCCGGAGATTTCAAAAATCGCGGATTTTCTGAGAGCCAAAAACTGGTCCACCTATCTCGGGATAAAGCCGGACTGTTTGAATTACCTGGAACCTGAATTCATTGAGAAAGCGCGGCACGATGCGGAAACGAAAAAACAACTGGAATTGGAAGCCGAGCAGGTCAAGACCATCCTGGAAAACCGGGACGTTTTTATTCCGGTTCTTCACGCACATGGCGGGACCCGGTGGCTTGCGCCGACTGAAAAAGAACAATCCGAGCCGTATCTCAATCTGCTGGAAAAACTGCGCCGATACGGATTCCAGATAAAAGAAGACAGTTTTGGATATATGTATTTCCCGAATAACAAATTGAACAAAATTACCGTAGATTATCTACCTAAGATTGGCGTGCATATCGCCCGGGTTTGCCACGATTCATTTCCTGAATTTAAGAACAGGTATTATCAGCTGGGCGACCTGACTATCCTGCCCAGCGCTTGTCCTATCGGTCCCGCAAGAAAATCCGTCGTAGAATTCGATCGGTATAATATGGGTCCCCTGGAATATCTGGTCGCAATCAGATGGTTTTTTGTAGAAGGAATATTCAGCCGGGAAATTTTGTTTCTGCACGGCAATAATTTTGCGGACGGTTCTCTGGGCATTAAGGCATTGCAGGATATTGCTTCGCTGGTGGAGGGGAGCCGTGTTATTATCTACGGCCAGCCTTTTGACTTGCGCGATAAATACGTTTCCCCCTTCAAGATATTGAGTCAAAAAGAAGACAGTGATAAAATCATATTAACATTTGACCGGGAACTCACCGGACAGAAATTAATCTCCACTACTTATCCGCTCAAAAGAGTCGTAAACGACCGGAATGAAGATATGATTCTCTTTGACCCGCATATCTTTTGCGGAGTAGGCCGGAAGTTAGAATTACATCATGGCTTATCAAATCCCGGTCCGGTTCCAAGGTTGAAAAAAGTTTCTAACAATGCCTTCTTAAGATATGCCATATATAAAAACGGCCGGATTACCATAGAACTTGAGGGCTACGGCGACACTGAAATTTCCCTGACCAATCTGGCGATATCAAGTTTTTATCTAATAACCAATAAATGCCTGCAAGATGAAAAATTATCTACTTTTACCAAAACCACCTCAGATAAAGGCGAATTAAACTTCCATCTGGCCATTTCATCCTATAACTCGGTCGAAATCACGGCAAAGTGCGGGGAGAAAGGAGATTAACCTTGCTTGCTGAAGTGATAAAAAAAAGCGCCAAGAATAATTGCTGTGCGGTAATTCGGTGGACGAATTACCGAGACTCGCCTTGTAGACTACGAGATAACATAACAGGGAAAGGAGGTGATTTGTATGCTCTGACGAATGACTGATACGCCCTGCGGAACGACAGTCCCAGTGGGATAAATTCCGTCCCGCCTTACTGGCAGTGTTCTTACTACCAGTTATGCAGTGTTTTTACTGCCAAGCGGGAACGGATGACCCGCGGAAACCAGTGGATAACCCACGGAACCCAGTGGACGACCCACGGAACCCAGTAGATGACTTCATGGGCCCAGTAGACGACCCACGGAACCCAGTGGATGACCCGCGGAAACCAGTGGATGACCCGCGGAAACCAGTGGATGACCCACGGAACCCAGTGGATGACCCACGGAACCCAGTGGATGACTGATCCACTGCCCAAAAAGGGCAAACAACCATAAAGGTTGTCCCTACGTGAGTAGTTACAAAAGAAAGGACTTAAATATGAAGAAGTATTTTATCCCTGACAGCGACGCGGCCAAGGCGAATTTTCTGGACAATTTAGCCCTGAAACTGACCGGCTATGCAACGGCATTGGGCATTACTCCGGTTGAGGTAACCTCGGTCACCAACGACGCGACGATGTTCAACTATATCATAGATATGCAGGAAGCGTATAAGACCGTTAAGCAGAACATCTCAAAGTATAAGGACTACCTGCGCGACGGTCCGGTCGGCACGCCTCTGGGCCCTTTACCCGTTGCCCCGACACTGCCCCCTGCCCCGACTTTAGTGGCTGAGGCGATTTTCACCCGTATCCGCAACCTTGCCGCCCGCATTAAGGCCAATCCGGTTTATAATCAGGGTATCGGCGAAGACCTCGGCATCGTCGGCGACGAGCAGGTGATTGACATCCCCAACCTGAAACCGCTCCTGAAGAGCCGTCTGGACGCCGGACGCCCGTTGATTATCTGGTCCAAAGATCCGGCTGATTCCATTGACATCTATGTTGACCGCAAGGACGGACAGGGCTTTGTTTTCCTCGCCACCGATACCCAGCCGGATTATCTGGATACCTTCCCGGTGCCGGCCGGGGTGGCTTCGCAGGTCTGGGACTATAAAGCCATTTACCGCATTGGCGATAGCCAGGTCGGCAAGTTTTCTGACCCGATTCAAGTGACCGTCACCAGACAGATAGGGTATTAGGAAAGAGAACACGAATATCACGAATGGGACGAATAGCACGAATAAATCAATCCCCCCAACCCCCCTTTATCA
>JAZDMB010000034.1:0-18629 GCA_043801445.1 Planctomycetota bacterium | reverse complement strand
GTTCTATATTAACTATTTTGTCTTTAGCTTCAATCCCTTGGCGTAGTTAGTCCATTCTTTCTGCATTTTTGCAATGTCTTTTTTCTTGAAAGTATCATCATAAGTCTGCAGTTGGGATTTACCGTCCTTTAATGCTTTAATATAATCCACCAGCACTTTTTTATAGGTGCCATCCTGAAAATGAAAGAAGAAATGGACCATAGACCATGCCTGCGCATAACGTATAGAAGGCTCCGAATAAAATTCTGATTGAGATTCATTCATTATCTGTTCGAAAGAAACCACTGCGCCTGCCTCAATGCCGGGCTGGAGTATTTTGAGTCTTTCTATCGGCTGCCCTTTTTTAGTTATCACCCATTTTTTCTGCTGATATTCCATCTCCGTCCCGTTGAAATATTCTGCAAATCCTTCATTAAGCCAGATAGGTATTGTGGGTATGATTGAATCAATAAACATATGAAAACCTTCGTGGTACAATACCTTTAAAACATGAGCTTCCTTTGTCGGCCGTTCAAATACCAAGAACTCCTGATAGTCGGGATGATAATAACCAAGTGTGTATTCGGCGCGGTCCTGGGTGGATAATTCGGCATAGGTTTGATAACCTTCTTCGGTATTGAAGATATATACCTGTTTTTTACGTTGAATACTATCTTTGACATCAAACATCTCGGCATAATATTTACGCATCGTTTCAAGCTGGTCGCCATAGACATCACATTTGTCCTGGCTGATATCAGTTTTAATCTTGAAATGTTCGGTTTCTTTGTCATAGGAAATAGGCCAGAGCGGTCCTTTGATGACATGCTGGAGATTTTTCTTGTAATCCTGCGCCTCATGATTGGTAGAATCCAATTCTATAGCCTTATCAATGTCAGGCATAGCCTTATCGCGTTCATTCAAAATAAAGCGAATATATCCCCGCCCGCTATAACCTTCGGAATAATTCGCCTTAATTGAAATGCATTTTTCATAATCGGCCAGGGCTTCCTGATACTTGGACAGTTCACGATAGGCATCACCGCGCTTACAATAAGCCTCGTGGAAATTGGGGAATTTTTCAATGGCTTTGGTAAGATCATTCAGCGCATTTTGTTTTTCGCCTAACCTGTCATAACAATTAGCCCGTTGATAATAAGCCGCCGCAAAATCAGGCGCATAATTAATTATTTCCTCAAAGATTGCCAGGGCGTCTTTAGTTGGTTTTAATATTTCTGACCAACTTCTGAATCTGACAGGGAATTTGAGCATCTCGGATTTTCCCTTTTTATATTTTTCTACTATCGCATTAGGAATATTAGCCAATGCTTCCTCGCTCTCCGCGCTCAAGTCCATTTTCACCTCACCTATTTGCTGGGTGGCTGCTAAATCTTCCTCTTTTGAAGCCAGTGATTCGGTGGTTGCCTTGGAAAATGCCTTGTCTAACCATGACGGATTAACGACCCCTTCTATTTTTATGTTACTATATTGGACGGTGCTGCTATATCCTCCGAAACGGAGCAGTCCCTGGTAATATGTTTTATCAGTCACGGTTTTAACCAGTTCATTATTGATATAAAAATTAAATTGATTACTTTTGGCGATAATCTTAACCGTATAGATTTTGCCTGTCTCTATTTTCACTTTTCCGCCCATGAAAAGGTCACGATTTTTCAGGTCATCATTCTCATCCTCAGATTCTATTCTGATACAACTATTTTGGACCAAACCCTCTATTCTATATCTCAAGCTAAATAAATAGCCGGCCCCGGCTTCAGGATCATAAAATACGCATATTCTGGCTCCGTGTTCTGTGGGCGGAACAATCATTACGTTGCATTCCACCGTAAGTTCATTCATAAAGATAACATCTTTCAGATTACAGAAAAAACGTCCGCCCCGGCCTTTTACTTGAAGTGTCTTGTTGACAATCTTCATCTCATCGCATGAAAAACTCTCGAAATCTTCGATTTCATCTTCCTTGTTAAACACATAAAGCAGTTTTAAGACATTATCGCCATTAGGCCTTTTTTCTAATTTTGGCTTACCCTTAAAAATCTTAGCAATGTCTTTAATTATCCCCAACTTCCCTTCACATTGACTGATTTTATCCTCTATTTCTTTTATTTTTGGTTTTACGAAAGAATCCTTGCCGTATTTTGCGATTAGTTTTTGATAAACAAGTAAAGCATCTTTCCAGTTCTGTGCCGTAAAGAATTCATTGGCTTTGTCGTAAAGGTCTTTAGGCGACTCCTTTGCGCTTTGTCCGAAAGTGTTTGAATAGTTAAGAAAGCTGCAGAATCCTACCGTGATAACAACCGCCAAAAGGACATAGATTATTTTTTTGGACATCATAAATTATCCTCACTTTTTCCTTAATAAGGTTAATATATTAGTAATATACCAACAAATTTACTTTAGTCAAGTGAAAATATAAAAATTAATTTAGACTGGGAGCAAGTAATTACTATCCGCCTAAATATGCCTCAATTATCCCGGGGTTATGAAGGAGCGATTGGGCTGTACCTGACATGATTATCTTACCGAGTTCCATTACATAGCCGCGGTGGGCAATCCGGAGCACCATCCGGGCATTCTGCTCCACGACTAAAATCGTGGTGCCGGATTTATTTAATTCCCTGATAACTTCAAATATCTTGCTTGCGATAATCGGAGCCAATCCCAATGATGGTTCATCGAGAAGTAATAACCTGGGTTTAGCCATTAATGCCCGGGCAATTGCAAGCATCTGCTGCTCACCGCCTGAAAGAGTGCCGCCTTTCTGGTTCCGGCGTTCTTTGAGTATAGGAAAAAGATTAAAGACATGTTCCAAATCAGCCGGGAAATTCTCCTTATCAGTCCGCGTGAATGCGCCCCCATTTCCAGATTTTCCTTGACCGTCAGGCGCGGGAAGATACGCCTGCCTTCCGGTGCCTGCGAAATACCTAAAGCAACAATCCGGTGCGAAGGAAGATTCTCAATATTTTCTCCGTTGAATGTAATATGTCCTTTTTTTGGTCTTATTTATACCGCAGATGGTCATTAAAGTGGTGGTTTTACCTGCGCCATTGGCGCCGATAATGGTTACAATCTCGCCTTGTTTGACCTCTAATGAAATACCCTTGAGCACTTCAATAGGTCCGTACGCAGTATGAACATCATTCAGTTTTAACATGTGACCGTTATATTTTCTTCTTTACGAATTCAAGCCACTCTTTTTCAAATTTATCCATATCGTCAATCTTCATAAATTCGTCAAAAGACTTATCCAGCTTTCCTTTATGGGCGGCAATAATATATTCCAGAAAACGCAGTTTATATTTTTCGTGCTGCATCAAAAATAACGCCAAACCGACTGTCTGGGAATATTTATTTTGAACTTCCGATGAATTGAAATCTGCCCTGCCTAAGTTGACTAGATTCTTTATGCCGATTTTCATATCCGGCAGATTTTTCTTAAGCCACAGTGTTTTGACAGTTTGATTGCCGAATGAAACAGTTCCGTTATTGATTTTCATAGTTTCAAAGTATGTTGACATGGCTTCAGATGCCCAATAATGAGAGCTATTGAATTGGCCTTCATCCGAACCTGTTCCGAGACACAGTAACTGATGGATAGACTCGTGAGAAATGGTTCCGTGTTCATTAGTTGCAACACCGCCGGCACTTTTAGGGCGATAGACGTCAAATTGCCAGATATGCACGGCTTTATCGCCGCGGTTGTAATATCCCGGAGCCTCTTTGGCATTAGGGTCGCATTGGGCTGTATGCACTTGAAAATCTTCCTGGTTCTCAAAATAGAATATGTCAAAAAACTCATTTTTGGGAAGTTCAAATCCATCTAACCCGTAAAACATATTCAGAGCAGCATCATATAATGTTTCCAACTCCTCAAGAGCCTTGTGTGCTTTGTTAAAAGGAATATTAGTCTTCAGCAAGTAATGGTCGCTTTTGAATTCCCAAGCGTCTTCCCATTTTGCCTTCAATTTTTCAACCTCATTTTTCGGCAGCCATTTTCCATTAGCTTTTATTAGCCCGTTTTTAACCTTTTCCGCATCTGTTTTCATAAGCCAACCGAAAGCATCAACTTTAACTTCACCTTTTTGGTCGCGGGCTGACTTATTATTAAAGTCATATTTTAATGCTTCATTAATGCAGAATTCCTTTTCTTCTGCTAAATTTTTACTCTTACAATACTTTGCTAGTTCTGTCAGACGGTTAGCGCATTTTTGTTCAGATTCCTGTATTTTTTTACGGCATTCTTTGGCAATGTCAAAATAATTATTAGGGATGTCGCCTGTCAGATTTTCTGACAAGGCCTCATCGACCTCTGGATAATCCGGTTTCACTTCTAATGCTTTCTTAAAATATGTTTTAGCCGGACCGAACAATTTCTTGTCTTTAGCCCATTTCCCTAATTGATAGAAATCTGAAGCATCGGTATTCTGTATTTCTGTTAGTTTTTTCTGGTAATCTGTTTTTACATCTTCAGGTTCCTGTGCAAGTGCCGAAAATGGTATAGCAACCGAAATAACCGTTAACCAAAAGTATTTATAAAACATATTTTTCTCCTTTTTTATATTTCTCTAATTAAGTAAACTTCTGTAGAAAATATCAATATTTATTGGTGACTTACTAATCTATCCTTAACCAGTTTAATAATACCTGCTACGTCAAGACCTAATAACCCCAATAATTTTTCTCTTGAGCCGTGTTCTATGAATTGGTCAGGTATTCCCACGGTAATAATCTTATTGAGATACTGACGTGTTTCTTCTGAATGACTGGCAGATTCCAATACTGTCGAGCCAAAACCACCATTGATAATATGTTCTTCCAACGTGATAATAAAAGACGTTTCTTTAAGTAGTTTACTGATAAGTTCTTCGTCCACAGGTTTAGCAAACCGGGCATTAACCACAGTGAGTTCTATATTCTCTTTCTTTAATAACTCGGCGGCATAATAAGCCGGATAAACCATTGAGCCATAAGCCAATAAAACACCGTCTTTACCTCTGCGTAATATCTCTGATTTGCCTTCTTTAATTGGTTCGACAGAAGAGATTATCGGTTGAGGTATAGGCGCTCTTGGATAACGAATAAAAGCCGGTTTTTTCTGGCTGGTAGCAAAGATGAGCATTTCCCTGAATTCATCCCCGTCACGCGGCGCCATCAGGACAAAATTAGGGAAAATCCGGCAATAAGCAATGTCATAAACACCGTGATGCGTGGGACCATCTGCACCGACTAATCCGGCACGATCAATAGCAAAGACAACGTTACTCTTCTGTAAGGCGATTTCGTGAAAAAGCTGGTCAAATGCCCTCTGCAGAAATGTAGAATAAATCGCTACGATTGGTTTCAATCCTGCTTTAGCCATGCCGCCAGCCAATCCTACTGCCTGTTGTTCGCAGATACCGACATCAAAATAACGATTGGGGAACTTTTCTTGCAGTTTAACCAAGCCGGTACCGTCAGGCATTGCCGCAGTTATGCCGACAATCTTATCATCTTTAGCAGCTAATTCTACTACATTTTCAGCAAAAGCATCAGTATAATTAGTGCGTGATTTCTGGTCTGAAGAAATCTTACCATCAGCAATCTTTAACGGACCGACGCCGTGCATTTTATACGGGTCGTCGATAGCGCCTTGCAAACCCTGACCTTTTTCAGTTATGATATGGAGTAAAATAGGTCCTTTAAGTTGTGCTATAGTTTTAAGATTATCAATCAGCAGGCGAATATTATGACCCTCAATCGGACCGAAATAAGACCAGCCCAATTCTTCAAAAATAGCCCCGCCTAATGGCGCTAATGCCGCGGCACGAACATGATGAAATGCCTTCTCCATCTTCTGGCTGACTTTAGGTAACATTTCAAGAAGACTGGAAACATCTTTCCTGAGGTCTTGATATAGATAAGATGTCCTGAGTTTAGTGAGATAATTAGCCATTGCGCCAACCGTATGAGAGATAGACATCTTATTATCATTGAGAATAACGATAATGTTTTTCTTTAATATCCCGGCATAATTAAGCGCTTCCAGATTCATCCCGGAGGTCAATGCCCCATCACCGCAAACAGCAATGACTTTACGAAGCGGCGGCTGAGTCCCGATTATTTCTGGACGGTTTAAACTGTCGGCAGCAGCAATACCTAATGCGGTTGAGATGGATGTCCCGGCATGACCGACTACAAAAGTATCATATGGACTTTCTTCAGGATTAGTAAATCCACTCAAACCTTGATGCAGCCGGATAGAATCAAAACGGTCTTTTCTGCCTGTAAGTATTTTATGTGTATAGCATTGATGGCTTACGTCCCAGGTAACACGGTCATGTTCCAGGTTAAATACATAATGTAACGCAATAGTTAACTCAATAACGCCAAGATTTGACCCCAGATGCCCGCCATTCTTGAATGTTATCTCAATGATTTTCTGACGTATTTCATTAGCCAATTGAGGAAGTTTCTCTATCGGTAATTTCTTGAGGTCAGCCGGACTATTAATTTGCGCAAGAATATTTTCAGACATAGTATTTAGTTCACAAGTTCATTAGCTCACAAGTTCATGAGTTTATTAACTCCTGAGTTCAAGAGTTATTTAATTTTATTAATTTCAGTGAAGAATTTATCAATCCATTTACAAGTTTGTTTACCTGAACAGTTTGGTTATATATAGCGTCAAATAATTCTTTAGTTATATACTTGATGTCTAAAGCTACATATAAATGGCTTTGCAGTTCAGTAATAGAACCACGAGAATCTGTATAGAATTTTTTACTGTCTTTAGCAGAATATTTGCCAAATCCTTCAGCGATATTTGCCATAATTGAAACACTCGTTCGCCTAAGATGCCGTTTCAAGTCAATATCCTTATCAAAAGTAGATAAATCTGTAGCATCATACGTCATATTCGTTAGTTTCCTTGCCTCTTGCCAAGCGATTAAATCTTCAAACCTTTCAATCTTCATGCAATAAGACCTATTGAACTTATGAACCCAAGAACTTTATAAACCCGTGAACTTATGAACTCGCCATCTATGCTTTTCGGGTCAGTAAATAATCGGCGAGTTTCTTGAGTCTTTCTGCTCTTTTACCGAACATATCCAGTGACTTTTTTGATAGTCGGATCAGATGGGTCGCTTCTTTGTATGAATTATTTAATCCTTTTAAGCATGGGTAAGTTAATTTGTTATGTTTGGCATCCTTACCCGGGGTTTTACCTAATTGTTTCAATGAACCATTTACGTCTAAAATATCATCAATAATCTGAAAAGCCAATCCGAAATTTCTGGCATAAGAAGTAATGGCTGATAATACCTTTGGTGAAGCATTTGAAATTATACCTGCTCCGCGCGCCGCAATAATAATCATAGCGGCAGTTTTACGGAGATGCATCTCACGTAAAATCTTATAGCGATTATTTTTAAGTCCCTTTTTATTTTCACTGATGATATCCAGAACCTGACCGCCGACCATACCGCGTGACCCGGCTGAATAGGCTAACTCACTTATTAATTCAGGGATTATTAATTTATTGTGAACCTTGTCTGAGATTATCTGAAAAGCGTATGTTAAAAGAGCATCACCGGCTAATATTGCCACGGCTTCGCCAAAAACCTTGTGACAGGTAGGTTTCCCGCGACGAAAATCATCGTTATCCATTGATGGTAAATCATCATGAATGAGTGAATATGAATGAATCATTTCTAATGAACAAGCAAATGGCATTATTTTATTGTTGGATATGCCCAAAAGTTCACCGACCATAAGAGACAATATTGACCTTAATCGCTTACCACCATTAAGGACACTATAACGTATCGCCCGGTGAATTTCTTTAGGAAATGTAGAAGAAGGAAGAAGATATTTATTCAGTGATTGGTTTATTAACTGGCGTTTTTGGTTAAGATAGTATTCCATATAAAAATACTATGGTATCAAACACTATTGAAAGGGCAAGAAAAATCTTAACCACAAAGGCACAGAGAACACGGAGACCAGATTAAATTATTTATAAAGAAACCAGGAATACAAGAGACAGGAAAGATTCTTGGCTTCTTGGTCTCCTTATGAAAATTATTTCTCTGTGGACTCTATGTCTCTGTGGATAATTTTATACTTTCCTATACCTCAAGGTAATACCCTACTACGATTTATTCACTCGCACATAAAGAAGTTGGAGATTAGAAAGCATATTACGGAAATTATCCTCTTCTTCTTTAGTAAGATTTCCCTTAGTCTTTTCCTTGAGCAATGTTAAAAGGTCAATAATATAACGTCCCTGAGGAAGGTCTATTTCTTTCTTTTTGGTAATAGGATTTTCTATTTGTCCTAATGAAATAAGTACCTGTACGGACATTGAAGTAAGATAAGTATTAAAATCAGGTGGTGGTAATTCTACAGATTCTTTATCTTTTACGTCTTCAGATAAATGTTTTTTCTCTTCGGATGCTTTTTGCTTCCATTCTTCATCTACTTTCTTTTCAATATTTCCATCTGTCATAATTTCTCCTTAAAAAAGTTCTTGAGTTCATAAATTCACTGGCTCATGAGTTCATTTATGCAAAGCGGCTTTAATAAAATCCCTAAAAAGAGGATGGGGATTAATCGGTTTGGATTTGAATTCCGGGTGAAATTGCACTCCCACAAACCATGGATGGTCTTTTATTTCTACAATTTCCACTAAGTCATTTGCCGGACATATGCCGGTAATATCAAATCCTTTAGCAATAAATTGTTCCCTGTATTGATTATTGAATTCATAGCGATGGCGATGCCGCTCATGGATAAGTTCTGATGCATATGCTCGAGCTGCGAGTGATGAACTTTTAATTTTACAGGGATATGCTCCCAGCCGCATAGTTCCTCCCATACTTTTTATCTGACGCTGTTCAGTCATTAAATCAATTACAGGATGCGTTGTGTTCGGAGAAAATTCAGAACTATGTGCTTCTTTTAAGCCAAGAACATTGCGGGCAAATTCTATCGTTGCGCATTGCATGCCAAGACAGATACCCAAAAAGGGGATATGTTTTTCACGGGCATATTTAATAGCCGAGATTTTACCTTCGATTCCCCGTTCACCAAATCCACCCGGCACAAGAATTCCTTTCATTCCATGAAGTAATTTTTCTACCCCTAAATGTTCAATATCTTCACTATTAATTCGTTTCACCTGAACACGAACATTATTGGCAATGCTTCCATGAGTTAATGCCTCATATATTGATTTATAAGAATCCTGAAGTTCTAAATATTTACCCACTACAGCAATCTCAATTATTTCATCCGCATGTTTTAATTTATTTACCATATCATACCATTTTCCGATATCTCTATCAGCGCACTTAAGAGAAAGATGTTTAATGACAAATTCATCTAATTTCTGGCCAACCAATATTATAGGCACTTCATAAATACTAAAATCGACATCTTTTTCTTCTATTACATGTTCGGATTTAACATTACAAAAAAGAGCTACTTTATTTTTTATGTCATCGGAAATAGACTTTTCTGTCCGGCAAATCAATATATCAGGCTGAATACCAATCTCACGGAGTTTTCCTACACTTTGTTGCGTAGGCTTGGTTTTCATTTCCTGGCTGGATTTTAAATAAGGTATAAGCGTAAGATGAATATATAAAACATTTTCCCGACCTACTTCAAAACCAATCTGACGAATTGCCTCCAGAAAAGGAAGCGACTCAATATCACCAACCGTACCGCCTATCTCAGCAATGGCAACATCAATCTCATCATGAAATGGACTCGTTATAGCGTCTTTGATTTCATTGGTAATATGAGGAATCACCTGGACGGTTTTCCCGAGATATGCGCCGGCTCGCTCTTTTGCAATGACACTGCTATAAATCTTACCGGTAGTATAATTAGATGTGCGACTGATTTTAGCGTTTGTAAATCTCTCATAATGTCCCAAATCCAAATCGGTTTCACCACCGTCTTCAGTTACATAAACTTCACCGTGTTGAAATGGGCTCATTGTCCCGGCATCAACATTAATATAAGGGTCGAATTTCTGGATAGATACTTTTAATCCCCGACTTTCTAATAACATGCCAATTGAAGCGGTAGTAAGCCCTTTCCCCAATGAAGAGACAACTCCGCCTGTGATAAAAATGTATTTCATATATTCAACCAAATATTTTAGATGCAATGCCTCAAAAGTCAAATTATTCTACATAATTTCAAAGATTAGTTATTCAGCCGAGATGCTTTTATTTAATACAATGAACTGCGAAAATTAATATTTTGATTTTCGGCTTGACATGTTTTATAAAAATGCTATAATATGTTAATTCAATATGAGGATAGATTTACATTTGCATACTACCTGTTCTGATGGTGTCTATTCACCGGCAGAGGTAGTTAAAATTGCTATAACTAATAAACTGGAACTGATTTCGTTTACAGATCACGATACGGATGCTGCTTATAAATTAATAGATGTAAATGAAATAAAAAAACATCTGAACATAATTCATGGTGTAGAAATAACGGCTAATTATCAGGACAATGAAGTTCATATATTGGGGTATTTTGGAAACGGGACATCTGATAAATTGCAGGATTTTCTAAATCTAATTCAAAATGAAAGGGTCACTAGAATAAATGAGGGGATGGGAAATTTACGAAAACATAATATTAACTTATCATTCGCCGAATTAAAAGAGTTCAATAAAGGAGAAAGTATAGGACGTAATCATCTGGCGAATTTATTAGTAGCACGCGGTTATGCGACTTCTATCAAAGAAGCATTTACGTTATATTTGAAAGATGAGCTCAATATTATCCCTCGACTTCTAACTCCAGTAAAAGATGTTATTGGAATTATTCAGGAAAACAAAGGAGTAAGTATCTGGGCACATCCGCCCCGTAAATTATTTGACGAATTCTTGCCTGTGTTTAAGAAATGGGGTTTGCAAGGTATTGAAGCTTTTAACTATCGCAAAACACGTGCGTTGAGCGATTATTACTGCGAAACGGCTAAGAAATATAACCTTTTTGTTACTGCCGGTTCAGACTGGCATGGATTTGATAATGAAATTTTCCCCGATAAGATATTTTATCATGAAAATATTACTGATGAATTTGTAAATTTGTTTGAAAGGATAAAAATATGTTAAATCCTAAAGTTATTCTTAAGTCGTCATCGGAAGGACGCGAAATCAGTCCGATTGAAAGTATTATCTTAATGCAAAGTTATCAGACTTTTGCCCAAGAAATCCATGAAACAGCTAATATAATTAATAAGAGAATTCATCACGATGTGGTTAGTTTCACTCATGGTAAACATATAAGTTATACGAATATCTGCCGTTATAGCTGCCGATACTGCTCGTTTTATCGTAAGAAAAAAGAGACGGGCAGTTTCACTTTAAGTATAGATGATATTCTCAAGAAAATATCAGAAACACCTGATATTAGTGATGTTTCTATTTTTGGCGGTGTTAATCCTGCCCTGCCGTTTTCAGATTATACCGAGATGCTGAGCAAGATTTCCAAGAAATATCCTTCTATTCGTATCAGAGCTTTTTCCCCTTTAGAAATAGCTTTTATGGCCAAACGGTCCAGGCAAACCATAGTTGAAGTTCTTAAGAAGTTTAAAGAAAAAGGATTGAATTCTATGCATGGCGCAGATGCCGACATTCTTAATGATAAATTACGCAAAAAGATATGCCCGGATAAGATAAAAACTGTCGAGTGGATTGATATTATTAAAACCGCTCATAATTTAGGCATAAAAACGTCAGCAACGATGCTATTCGGTCATTTAGAAAATGAAATTCATATTGCCGAACATCTTGAAATATTAAGAAATATTCAAAAAAATACGCAAGGGTTTACTGAATTTACGCCGATGCCTTTCGGGGAACACTATAAAAAGACGCCTCTTTTAGAAAATCTTTTAAAACGTGGTAAACGAGAGGACTACTTTGGTGGAGAACAGCAAATAGTTAAAGTCGCTGCTATTAGCCGCATCTTTTTTGGTGATACTATTCGAAATATCCAGGCAAATTGGTTTCGTGTGGGATTAGATAACGCCATTAAAAGTCTTCATAGCGGGTCTAATGATTTAGGCGAAACATATTTTGATACAACAGCTGTTAAGAATCTGAAACAAAGAGAAGAAACAGGTATGTCACCTGCAAAACTTAAAAGGCATATAATAAAAATAGGGAAAATACCTCATCAACGAAAACATTAATTCCAGTATAGGGAAAGTATAAACACGAATCACACGAATAAAGCGAATTACACGAATTAAATACCATTATAAACAATTCTTTTCTTTATTCGTAACATTCGTCCTATTCGTGTTATTCGTGTTCCTCTTTTTCTTGACTTTTCTGCTACCGCGTTCTATGTTTATGTTTAGTATTGTTAAACAGGGCGCGGTACCCAAGTAGCAAGGGAGCGGTCTGCAAAACCGTAATGCGTGGGTGCAACTCCCACCCGCGCCTTTTCAAATTCTATGACAATAAATAAAATAAAATCCATCATATTGTCGTTAACCGTATTGTTATCTTCTGTTTATTTATTAGCAGATGATAAAAATTCAAACAAGGATATTTTTAAAGGATTACAAAGAGGAGAAAGAATAACGATTATCCTTAATGATGAACTTGCATTTACCGGCATAATCAAATCAATTATAAATAATAAAATAGAGATAGATATTTCTTATGATGAACCTATCCTGAGAGGAAGTATTTCATTCAATTCTAAAGATATTAAATCCATAAAATCTCGTTTTTCAATTAGTGAAGCAGAAAAAGAAAAGATTATTTCAACTAAAGAGAAAACCTTATCAGAACAGAATCAGTCAAGACAATTACCTGTGCCTAATACGCCTGCCCGACTGGACACCCGGTCAGGCGGGGATGAAATAAACAATGAAAAACCTGTTACGGATACGACTCAAACCAAAATTGATGAGGAAGATGAAAATACCAAGAAATCTAAATTATTAGACCTTCTTAAGCAATTCCCGCCGGGCGAAATTTGGAATACTAAAAATTGCGAAATAATCTCTGCTAAAAACGCCTTTCTCAGAACTGCCGAAGAAAACGATTTCCTTGAACAATATAATCTCTGGCTTCAAGCATTGGAACTGAAGGAAAAAATGGACCGTTCAGACCTCTTCCAAAAATTCCTGCCTAAAAATGGCTGGGGAGATGATAAATACCAGGAACTTATCACCAAATATATCCGCTTGAAAGTGGGACTCACGTCTGAGGAACAAGAATTCGTTGTTAATTTTGGGGTATGGAAACAAGCCCGCATTGAATACGAAGAGGAAAAGAAAAAACAAGAAGAAGAACAAAAGAAAACTGATACTGAAATAAATCCTTCGCCTTCTAATCCTGACGAAGAAACACCGCCATCGGAACAATAAAATAGCATTTCGTCGGGACGGAGTAGGCACGCCCAGAAATAATCAAAAAAATGTTGACAATACTTTTCATTTAAGTATACTTAAATATAAATATAGTAGGTTATGATAAAATCATTAATAATATTGCTGGCTTTATTATCAATAAGTATATCCCCTTGTTTGGGATTCTGTTATGAAACAGAAACGCCGGATGATGACCAAGACGAATTTATTTTTATATTACCAGTGATAAAAATTCCTCTCGTATCTATTACCATGCATCCTTTCCAAGAACTGCCTAAGGAAAACTTATTAGGACGTGTTCTTAAGCATCCCCCGAGATTACCCTGCTAAATAACCTAGGTTCTTCGAAATTACTTCTTTAATTACATAATCAAGCGATTTATTTTTGTGCTAATATATTTTTCGCAAGGCGAATAACGGTCATAAGGAGTTTTTAATATGAGTTCAGGTCATGGAATCACAAGCCGGATTATCTGGCTTGTCCTGGGTCCGACGCACTTGTTTGTTTGCTTAGTTTTTATTGCCCTGACACCGCAGACTCCTTTTTCCAATGTATTGGATGTTATCTATTACGGTCTGTTAGTTATCACTGTTATAGCCCGGTTCGTTGACCGGCCACCCAAACACTTTGGGAAGATAGAAGAATATAAAGCCGGACTAATTTCCGCCCTGAGATACATTATTATTTTATCCGGCAGCAGCATTATGCTTTGGGCGGTGGCTCATTTTGTCGTGAAAAAGATTATTTAAACTACTCAGGAATAAGATGCCAGAGAATATACGACTTTATTTTATTATCGGTCTGACGGCAACCATACTCATCATCGGGGTTATCGTAGTAGTGCAACTAATTAAAGAGGAAGTGAGCAGGGATGATAAGCTTCGTTAGAAGCATGTCGTGGCGCCAACGGTGCCACGCCCGTGTTATTACAGTCAATAATGTTTCTGTAACTCAAAACTCTAAAATAATTTCGTTAATTCGAATAAATCAGATGTCTCTAACGGGGTAGATAATGGAGAATAGCAAATGACAGTAATTATTATAATAATCGCCATTGCCCTGCTATTTGACTTTGTCAATGGGATGAATGATGCGGCTAATTCCATATCCACAGTGGTTTCAACTCGTGTTCTGTCGCCCAGGTGGGCTGTCATTTGGGCGGCGTTCTTTAATTTTATCGCCTTCCTTTTCTTCGGCTTACACGTTGCAACTACCATCGGCAAAGGCGTGGTTGACCCGGGAGCCATAAACACGGTGGTTATCACATCCGGATTAATCGGCGCGATTATCTGGTCTGCATTGATGACTTATGGCGGAATGCCTATCAGCGTATCACACGCATTGGTCGGCGGCTTATTAGGGGCGGCTATCACCCACGCCGGGTTTGACGTGTTAATATTAGGCGGCGTATTAAAAATAGCCGTATTTATATTCGTTGCCCCGATTTTAGGACTTATCGGTGGTTTTATTTTTATGTCAATCGTGCGGTTGTTGTTCCGTAATTCTTCTCCGTCAAAGGTAAATACGCCGTTCAGGCGACTCCAACTTTTATCAGCCGCGGCCTATAGTTTGGGACACGGCGGTAACGATGCCCAGAAGACAATGGGCATTATCGCTATTTTATTATTCACCTGGAAAAGTAAAATAGCGCTGGAAACAGGACTGCCGCCGCCTAAGTTTGAGGTAGCCCTGTGGGTAGTGCTCGCCTGCCATGCGGCGATGGGGCTGGGCACCCTGTTGGGCGGCTGGCATGTGATAAAGACAATGGGCCAGAAGATAACCCACTTACAACCCGTAGGCGGATTCTGCGCTGAGACAGCCGGCGCAGTGATGCTCTTTATTTCCACATTCTTAGGCATACCGGTCAGTACCACTCACACGATTACCGGCTCAATAATCGGTGTCGGCGCTACCAGGCGATTAAGCGCGGTGCGCTGGGGTGTGGCAATAAATGTGGTCTGGGCGTGGATTCTTACCATCCCATTCTCGGCCGCCGTCGCGGCACTAAGTTATCTTATCCTGAAAAATTTAATGACACCATGATAAATAAATCTGATATTAAATTCTTGCTGGTATATTGGCTGGTTATGGGCGGGCTATGCATTTTATGTTTGTATGTGACAAATTAATTCAGGGGACACAATACACATTATGAGAAATCAGTATTATGTCCCCGGATTGCCATAATTTGAGATTGCCACGCCCCCCGATGAACATCGGGGGACTCGCAATGACATCTTTGGAACATTTATAGGTTTTGATAGAGATTTTAAATATGCTGGAACACTTGATTAAATATTTCTCGCGCGACATCTTTTCGTATATCGGAGTGATTTTTTTCTTGCTCCTGACCGGCCTGGGTCTGCCCGTGCCCGAAGACATTATTCTGCTGGCGGCTGGATTCGTCACGGCCAACGATTATGCCCGGATAGAGCTGATGATACCGATAGCGATGTTGAGCATTCTTGCCGGCGACCTGATAACCTTCGGACTAGGCCGCAGGTTCGGCAACCGGATATATAATATCAGGCCATTTTCCTATCTTTTCACGCGGAAGAGGGTGGCCCGGATAGAAAAATTTTACGCCCGTTACGGCAAATCCGCCATTTTCTTCGGCCGGTTCGCGGCCGGACTGCGGGCATTTATTTACATCAGCGCCGGCGCGTCCCGGATGTCCGTCAGCCGGTTTATCCTGATGGATTTCCTGGCCGCTTTAATCAGCGTACCTTTGCTGGTTTGGCTGGGATACTATTTTGAGGGAGAAATCAGGCAGATAGCGTTTTTTGTCGGACGCATCAAGCTCTGGCTGATTCTTTTTATGGCCGTCGCCGCGGTTATTGTTATCGTTAATAACCGGCTTAAAAAGCGCAAGAACAAAAAGGTCAGGTGACATACGCCCTCGGCCGGCGTAGCCGCCATAAGTTATCTTATCCTGAAAAATGTTTTGATAAATTAAATTATGTTTAACCAAACCTTAATGTGGAGCGCTTTTGGCGTCTTTGTAATCGGGCTACTGGCGTTGGACTTAGGAGTTTTCCATCGCAAGGCACATGAAATAAAGACCAAAGAAGCCCTTTTACTGACTGCCTTCTGGGTTATTCTAGCTCTATTGTTTAACCTGGGGGTGTATTTTTGGCGCGGAGAAGAAATCGCCCTGCAATTCTTTACCGGCTACCTGCTTGAGAAATCTTTAAGCGTGGATAACATCTTCGTATTCCTGTTGATATTCTCTTATTTCCGGGTGCCGGCTTTATACCAGCACAAAATCCTGTTCTGGGGGATTCTCGGCGCATTAATTATGAGGGCAATCTTTATTTTCGCCGGCATAGCGCTGATACATCAATTCCACTGGATTATATATGTCTTCGGTGCATTCCTTATAATTACCGGCATAAAAATGGCATTGCAAAAGAATGAGGAAATACACCCTGAAAGAAATCCTGTGCTCAAGCTCTTTAAGCGGCTTATGCCTATTACTGATTCTTACGAGTCCGGTAAATTCTTCATAAGAAACGCAGGCCGCCTCCTTGCCACCCCTTTATTCGTTGTTCTGTTGGTTGTAGAAACTACTGATATTGTTTTTGCGGTGGATTCCATCCCCGCGATACTGGCTATCACGGCTGACCCGTTTATCGTTTACAGTTCAAATGTCTTCGCTATATTAGGATTACGCGCCCTGTATTTTGCATTGTCCGGAATTATGAAACTATTCCACTATCTTCATTATGGGCTTTCGGTTATCCTTGTTTTTATCGGAATCAAAATGCTGATTAGCGGTATTTATCATATACCGACAACGATAACCTTAACCGTATTGACGGCTATTTTAACCATTTCCATATTAATCTCTTTGTTTCATAATAAGGGAAACGAAAATGGATAACAAACAAAAAGTAATATTCATAGTTATTCTGTTATTCCTGATATTCTTATTGGCCTGGGCGGTTAAAACGATTTTGACTTCATAGTAGCGGTCCCGCTTTAGCGGGACAAAAGTCGGATACCCGCCTTCGCTAAAGCTTCGGCGGGTCTAAGAGGCTGTAATCCCAGAGGGACTAACAACCTCTAAGAAAGGAGGTGATTTTTAGAGCCAGTTAGGAGCCCCGCCTAAGCGGGGTAAACTCCACGACTTACTAGGTCTTATCCCGATGAGTCCCAACGGGACGACATCGGGGGATACGCCCTGACGAATGACCGGTCAGCCCTGACGGATGACTGGTCAGCCCTGACGGACGACTGGTACGCCCTGACAGACGACTGGTACGCCCTGACGGATGACTGGTCAACCCTGACGGATGACTGGTCAGCCCTGACGGATGACTGGTCAGCCCTGACGGACGACTGGTACGACCTGACCAATGACCGAGAAATGCCCTTAAAACAGACTGTAACGCCCATCCGACGTAAAGTCGGAGCGACTAACAGTCACTAAAAGGAAAGGACTTGATTATGAAAGAAGCTTATCTACCAAGAACCGACGCTGGTAAGGCAAATTTTCTGGACAATTTAGCCCTGAAACTGCCCGGCTATGCAACGGCATTTGGCATTACTCCGGCTGAGGTGACCTCGGTTACCAACGATGCGGCGATGTTCAACTATATTATGGATATGCAGGAAGCGTATAAGACCGTTAAGCAGGACATCTCAAAGTATAAGAACTACCTGCGCGACGGTCCGGTCGGCACGGCTCTGGGCCCTTTACCAGTTGCCCCGCCACTGCCCCCTGCCCCGACTTTAGTGGCTGAGGCGATTTTCACCCGTATCCGCAACCTTGCCGCCCGCATCAAGGCCAATCCGGTTTATAATCAGGGCATCGGCGAAGACCTCGGCATCGTCGGCGATGAGCAGGTTATTGACATTCCCAACCTGAAGCCGCTCCTGAAGAGCCGGTTAGACGCCGGACGCCCGTTGATTATCTGGTCCAAGGGCCCGGCTGATTCCATAGATATTTATGTTGACCGCAAGGACGGACAGGGCTTTGTCTTCCTCGCCACCGATACCCAGCCAGATTATCTGGATACCTTCCCAGTGCCGGCCGGGGTGGCTTCTCAGGTCTGGGACTATAAAGCTATTTACCGCATCGGCGATAGCCAGGTCGGCAAGTTTTCTGACCCGATTCAAGTGACCGTCACCAGACAGATAGGGTATTAGGAAAGAGAACACGAATATCACGAATGGGACGAATAGCACGAATAAATCAATCCCCCCAACCCCCCTTTATCA
>JAZDMB010000004.1:0-22463 GCA_043801445.1 Planctomycetota bacterium | reverse complement strand
CGCAAGAAACTTCTTCACTGCTGTATCACGTCAGGGATTGCAGATTATTTTTAACCATCCCGTCAGAGGCGTCGCCCGCAGGCGAACCTCGCCCTAATGGTGGGGATCTGCCTATGGCACAGGGTAGCAAGAAAAAGACTGCATCCGAAGAGCAGTATCCTATGAGGGATGAAATTTATTTGAAAAAATGATGATAGACTTATTATTTTGTGCTTACCGCAGGCTTGATTCTTGTTTTTAGCCAGATAAAAAGGTATAGACTGACTAAAAATAAACCTATACTGACCCATTGCGAATAGGAAACGCCAAGAATAAAACTTTTATTATCGCCCCTGAACAGTTCGATTATAAACCGCCCTATGGAATATAACATACCGCCGTAAGCGACAATAAAACCATGGGTTCCTTCAACCGGATTGCCATCCTCATTAAAACGGGTTTTCCTTGCCCATAAAACAGACAGGACTATAAAAAGAATGATACCCAAAATAGATTCGTAAATCTGGGAGGGATGGACCGGAAGGCTGAAAAGTTGATTATCAGCGATAAGACGTTGATTCATCTGGTCAACAAAAGCCGGACTTCCGGTAATATCGCCCTTGGCGCTCTTGATAACGGGAAAACATACCGACCACAGTGAAGAACTAAGTTTACCATAACAACATCCGTTTAAAAAACAACCAATCCGGCCGAATGATAGCCCGAATAATATTCCCGGCATAAGTAAATCGCCGACTTTCATGATAGACAAACGATTTTTTTTCAAATACACAATAATAGAAATAATGGCTAATATGACTCCGCCATAAAAAACCAAGCCTCCCTGCCAGATATAAAAAATACCCCAATTATACTCCGTCTTATGAAGGAGTAAATACGCCAATCGTGCCGCTGCAATACCCGCAACAAATGAAAGAACGAATAGTTTAATAAATGTACCAAATGAGAATATGGATGGTTGCCGCCTCCTTGCACCCCGAAGGGTGTGAAGAGCCTCGCCCGTCGGGGCGGGAGATGTTTTTTTATCAATAGCCGAGCGCTTTGATTGCCTATAATGAATTACAAAAGGAATAAAAAAGCCGATGACCCCGGCGATGATATTCAGACCGCCGTCGGACAGGTTAAATAAAGCGAAATCAAAATTCTCGGAAAAATAGATGACATGAAGGATACGGGCGCCAATAATACCGCTGATCATTGCAACAAGACCGATATCAAAAATAACTTCAGGCGCTATATCATCCCGTGAAGCCCTGCGCGATAAGATAAAAATACCGGTTAAAAAACCCAGCATCACCATAAAGCCGTATGAATAAATGGGTAGATTAACAAACGGTATTTCTAATAATTTTGGGTGCATAAGTATTCTGTAAGCGGATTAGGCAGTAGCAAATTTTATTAGCTTCCCAGCCCGTTAGAAGCGAACAGTAGCGATAATTCTAATCCGTTAATATGTTCTAGCCAATCTTCATGGACGCTTCTAACGGGGCAGGCAGATTGATCGGATTTTCAATCCTACCCAATCAATTTTATATTTAAAGGTTTTTACTCATTAAAACAAGTATTGTCAAACTAAATAAATTGATATTTTATACTGGTTATTTATAATGTAATTATGTTATTAGAGATTATCAGATTAATCTGTTAAATCAGCTTACTAAAAATATGCCCATTAATTTTCTCGGTATTCCTAATACCCCGTTAAAAGAGGCGAAATTTGTTATATTACCCCTGCCTTATGATGTAACCACGAGTTATGTCAAAGGCACGTCCAGCGGACCATCTGCTATAATCGATGCTTCCGCGCAGGTGGAAACATACGACGAGGAATTAGGACAGGAGACATATAAAAAATACGGTATCCACACTCTTCGTAAACCACCTCTGGATTTTAATGCTAAACCGGAAAAATTTATTCCGGCATTAAATAATTATATTAAATTGCTTATTAAGAAATTAACGCCGTCTCAGGTGCTTATTTCTTTGGGCGGAGAACACAGCGTATCTTACCCCATAGTAAAGGCATATCAGGAAGTCAAGCGAGCAAACCCGCCTGACCAAGCCTTTCGGGCTGGGATGACCCCGCCCGGATGGACATCCGTTCGGACGGGCAGTCGGGCAGGTTTCTCAGTTCTGCATCTTGATGCCCATTCTGACCTGCGTGAAAAATACGAAGGCTCTATCTACAACCATGCTTGCGTGATGAAGCGAATATTGGATTCAGGCGTTAAAAGTATCGTGCAGGTCGGCATCAGAAACCTTACACCCGAATGTATGCAGCTGATTCGTGCGGGCCGGCATAATAAAGGACAGACGATACTCAAAACTTTCTTTGCGCATAAACATAAAGCTTACAAAAATATGATTCATACGATTTTGAATACTCTTGCAGATGATGTTTATGTAACCATAGATTTGGATGTCTTTGACCCGGCATTAATGCCCGCAGTTGGTACGCCCGAACCCGGCGGATTAAATTGGTATGAAGTCCTTGATGTATTAAGGCCTGTATTTCAGAAGAAAAGAGTTATCGCGCTTGATGTTGTAGAGCTCTGCCCGCTTAAAAATTCCATCTATTCGGATTTTACCGCTGCAAAACTTATCTACAGATTGATGGGCTATTTTAAGAAATAATCCCCGAAGCTTTGACAACCGAAATAATCTAAAAATCAGTTCATGAAAATATAAGCTGATGGGGAGCGGGGAAATACTCTGGAAAGGCATTTTAATATGAGCGAAAAACATGCAAGGAAGAAAAATTTATACGAACCCGGCGCCGCAAACCATTTTAAATTCAGCCGGACAAAACTGGATAATTTCCTTAAATGCCCCAGATGTTTTTATCTGAATTTACGCAGGGGCATCAAGCAGCCCGAAGGGTTACCTTTTACCCTGAACTCAGCCGTTGACCATTTGCTCAAAAAAGAGTTTGATATTTACCGCAGCAAAAAGGAAATACACCCCTTAATGGAACGCCACGGTATAAAAGCGATTCCCTTTGCTCATGAAAAACTCAAAGACTGGCGCAATAATTTTTCCGGTATCCAGCATATTCATGCCGAAACCAACTTTCTGGTTTTTGGAGCGATTGATGATGTTTGGGTAAACGATGAAGGCAAACTGTATATCGTTGATTACAAAGCAACCTCAAAAGAAAGCGGGCTTTCTTTGGATAACGAGTGGCAGAAAGGCTGGAAACGGCAGATGGAAATTTATCAATGGCTCTTCCGCAAAAACGGGTTTGATGTATCTGATACGGGATATTTCGTTTACTGCAACGGGAAAAAAGACAGGGAAGGCCTGAATGGCAAGCTGGAATTTGATATAGAAATACATCCGTATCAGGGTGACGACAAATGGATAGAGGCGGAACTTAAAAAAGCCAAAGAATGCCTGGAAAGCGATGAAATCCCCGATTACACCGAAGAATGTGATTTCTGCAACTACCAGCAACTGCTGAAACCCATCTTGGAATAAAGCTTGAGAGGCGGTAATTTTCGCAGCGGAGAACCATATATTAAATACTGAATTCCCAGGCGCACCAATATTCCGGCGGGTGAGAATCAGGCGGGCAGGCAATACATTTGGTCTTTATCCTTGGGTCAATCGTCCTGGCAAAATTGGTATATTCCACCAGGCCAACCGGCTTGCAGGGAAAATCAGGCAGATTTTTCCGTTTCCTCGCTTCCTGCACCCGGCATTCATTCATCCGAAAAACACAACGGCTGTTGCTGACCTCCGTAATCTCCTGCTTATTGATATACGCATACAACCTGAAATTCAAGGCCTGGATAAGGGCTGGGATTCCGCCGTTCGGTTTGATATTATGCCGTTTCATTATTCGCTGGGCTTCGATGACCGTAAATTGTTCCCAGGCTTCGGCATCAAGTTTAATGGCTTTATCTATACCGCATTCCTTTTCCACGGCCTGAAACCAGAGTCCGTCATGCGCCAGCCAGTTTTTAGCCGAATCTTTCAATAACTCTATCAGTTCTTCTTTAGAAAAATCTTTTAATTCTTTCATAGTTTTCCGTGGTTTTATTCCACTATTTTCTTAAATTCCTCATCCTCCCAGAGTGGTTTAAAAGATTTATCCTTCTTGGCTTCTTCTTTCCAATAAGAATTAAGCTCTACTGCTTTTTTTAAGTACTGAAAAGCTTTTTCTTTATCATTCTTGAGTGCATAGCAGGTTGCTTTGTCATATGACAAAGCATTAGCTATTACTGGGTCAATCTCAATAGCTTTATTCAATGCTTCTATTGCCTCATCAGGTCGTCCTAATTTGCAAAGTACCTTTCCTTTCCACATCCACATCATGGGTTCCTTCGGTTTAAGCTCTATTGCTTTAATCCAAGCTGTTAATGATTCTTCAAATCGGCTTAAATCCATTAAGAAAAAGCCGCTTTGCATTGGACCAAGTTCTATTGCTTTATTATAACATTTTAATGCTTCATCTGATTTACCTAATTTATCTAAAACAGTCCCTTTATAAAGCCAATAATAAACCGCGTTAGGCTTAAGTTCTATGGCTTTGTCATAGAATTGAAGTGCTAAATCAAACTGGTTTAGCTCGTAATATATCCTACCTTTTTCAAACCACGGATAGGCATCAGCAGGTTTAAGTTCTATGAGTTTATCAAAAGACTTAAGTGATTGATCGTAACGGCCGGAATGTTTCAAGTCATTTGCTTTGTTTAACCATGCTCCAGATTCATTGGGGTCAAGTTCTATTGCTTTATCAGATGCCTTAATTGCCTCATCATAACGTTTCATATCAGCAAGTACAGTTCCTTTATCTACCCATGCCCCATACGATTTAGGGTTAAGTTCTATTGCCTTATCAAATGCTTTGAGTGCTTCCTCGTATTTATGGGAATGAGATAAAGCCAGTCCTTCATTTACCCAATAAGAATCATCCTTTTTGGTTATAGTTACTATCCAAAAAATTATTAATCCGACTAATACTACTATAATTGAAATGATAAATAACTTTTTCATACTGACTTTACTACCAAATCCAGGCGGAGATGTCAAGAGAGGGAAGCCACATAGATTAACACATAAAATTTTATGTGCAGGGTTAATTGTCATGATGCCTGAAATTTGATAAGATAAGAAGATAACAAGAAAATAAACTATATCACCTTTCATGCGCATAACATTAAAGCGAGCTGCTATTTATATCAGCCTTTTATTAATCCTATGCCTGGCGCCCGGTTGTATATATCTGAGGCTTCTTAAATTCCAAAATCAGCTGGCTGATTTCGACCGCTGCTTTCAAGTCAATGAAGAAAAAGGACTCAAAATTATATGCCTCAAACCGGTTCTTTACAACGATGATATAAAAACAATGCTTGCCCCTCCGACCATCAGCAACAAAACCAAGCAAAATGAGCAATGGACGTATGTTTTCGAGAAACAGTATCCCGATAATCATAAAACCGACGAAGGCGATTTTGATATTTCGCTGGATATGGCATTTAAGGATGATTTGCTTAATGAAATACATCTGCCGGAGCGGTTTCTGGTTATTCTGCCCAAGACATTTCTAATCACGATATGTAAAACCATGGGTAATGCGCAGGTTAACAAAAAAGAATACAGCGCCAAAGGAACATACGAGTCAAAAGAAAAGAATCAAATCCAGGTCCCCAAACAAAACGACGTGCTTAAGTTTTTAGGCAACCCATTTGTCTGGAGAGAAGTCGTTGACGACGCAAAACTGTTCTATAGATACCGATTAAAACAGAAAACAACTCTGCCGGAAACTGGTTTGCCGAAGACCGCATCCGACAATAACGCGCCTTTCGTCTGGGTTGAATTCACATTCCGGAAAACAGACGGAACATTATTAAAAGCCGAAGCTAATTTATGCGGCATAGAACTCTCGCTGAGTTTTGTGCCGGACACTAAAAAAGACGAGGAGAAACGATAAATATGAAATGCCATAAAAGCAGTGATAATTGGGTGATTGTGCTGGCCAAAGGCGAGAAGGTAATTGAGAAACTGACCGAATTCTGCAATAAAGAAAATATCCTGTCCGGCTGCTTTAATGCTATCGGCGCCATAAATCAGGTGGAGATGGCTCATTTTGACCCGGTCAAGAAACATTACAGCTACAAGCAGATGGCCGGCGCCCTGGAAATAGTCAGCTTAATGGGCAATATTACCGGAAAGGACGGCGAAATCGTGATTCACAGCCATATCAGCGTCAGCGCCGAAGATATGCTTTGCTACGGAGGTCATCTCAAGGAGGCGACCGTGGCCGTGACCTGCGAAATTACTCTGATAGACCTGAAAACCAAAATCAGCCGAGCATTTGACAATGAAATCGGGCTGAACCTGATACAATAAATTAATTCGGAAAAGGAGAGTTGATAAAAATGAGTAGAATTATATTAATAGTCCAGAGTATTATTATCGTAGTGCTGGTAATATGCTTGATAGCAATCCACAAAACCAATCAGAATAAAATCAGATTGCTGGAGAGCGAAAGGAATAATGTGGTTCAGGTAGACGATAAACGCAAGCAGATGTATGAGGAATACATAACCGACCTGAAACAGATGTGTGAAAAATACATAGTCGAACTGCGGCAGGCGTATGATAATCAAATAACGGAAGCAAAGCGGATGGGAAAACGCATAGGCGAATTGCAGCAGGCTTACGATAATCAAATAGCGGAAGTAAAACAGGTTCATAAAAAACAAATAGAGGAGCTCAAACAGCAAATAGACGAAATGAAACAGATATACGATAAATACATAAGCGATCTGAAGAAAAAATACGAAGAGCCGCTTAAGAAGGACGAAAAATAGGCCTGACTGCGCCAAGGCTACGACAGGTTCCCGGCCTGCCCGACGTAGCTTTAGCGTAAGCGGGCAGGGGCAAAATATGGCGCTTGAAATCGAAAGAAAATATCAGGTCCTCAAACTGGATAAAAAACAACTGCCTCGAAAGGGGTATCAGGTTATCCAGGGCTACCTGAGTTATGAACCGGTGCTCCGGGTGCGCATCGTGGACAATCGGCAAGCGATTTTTTCCGTTAAGGGCAAGGGACTCTTAAGCCGCGAGGAATTCGAATACCCGATTCCATTATTCCACGCCAGGGAACTGTTAAAATTCTCGCTCGGCACAATCAAGAAAACCAGATACAAAATCAATCGGCTCGAACTGGATATCTTCCATGGCAAACTCAAAGGCTTGATTCTGGCTGAAGTAGAGCTGAAAGACAGGCGTGAAAAGGTGCGCCTGCCGGATTGGCTCAAATGCAGGGAGGTTACTTATGACCCGCGCTATCAGAATAACGCCTTAGCCCGTTTCGGACTTCCGTGCTGATACGGCGACTGCCCCAATGGACAAAAGTGTTTAACAACAGGATTTAACGGATTAATCGGATAAATCAGTTTAATCCGCTTACTTAATTATTTGAGTTATATTTTAATCCTGACATCCACTACCTTGCATTTATTCGCCTCGGGATAAAGCATCACGGGATTCAGGTCTAATTCCTTAATTTCAGGACAATCTTTCAAAAGTTGAGATGTCCTTAGGATGATTTCTAAGAGTTTATCAATAGCAACGCCCTTTTGATTGCGCACCCCTTCCAGAATTTTATATCCTTTTATAGATTGAATCATCTGTAATGCTTCGGGTTGGTTTAGCGGATTGATAGCAAATGCCACATCCTTTAAGACCTCGACAAATATACCGCCCAATCCGAACATAATCAGATGCCCCAAATTTTCCATATAGTTAGCGCCGATGATAACTTCTCGACCGCCTGTTAAATACTCCTGAAGCATAAACTTCGTTGTTCGCGGGTCGTAATTTGTGGTTCGTTTTATTTTATCAATCGCCTCAACCAATTTTTCCTTTGCAGTGATATTCAAAATTACCGCTTCCTTTTCGGTTTTATGGATGATATCAGGCGCATCTAATTTTAATACTAATGGATAACCGACATACTCGGCAGAAGTCAGGATATCCTCGGCTCTGTCCGCGATAACAAATTTGGCAGCAGGTATTTTATAGTTGTAGAGAACTCCCAATGCTTCGCCCAAAGAAAGAAATTCCCGGCCCGATTTTCTGGCATTATTGATAATCTCTTTTGTTGCTTCTTTGTTTATATCTTTAGGCTCTGATACTTTGATGCTCTGGCTTTCTATTCTTTTCTTGTACTCCCCGTATTTGGTCATTGCGACCAGCGCCTTGGCTGCGGTTTCTGCCAGGTCGTAGGCAGGAATCCCGCTGGATTTGATTATCTCCAGCGTTTCCGCCCATTGCTTTTTATCGGTCATTAAATTGATTATGATAGGTTTTCCGCCGGAGGCGGATCCGCCTTTGGCGGACATTTCCTTGGCAACACCGGCGCAATCAACAAAGAACGGCGTGACAAAATTAATGAGAATAGAATCAATATTCCGGTCTTTGAGCAATGCTTCTATGGCGATGGCGAATTCTTTCGGTCCGGCCGTTGCCAGGACATCCACCGGATTATTGACGCTGGCTTCCGGGAAGAGATTGGCCTTGAGATATTTTTTGGTATCATCAGAAATATCGGATATAGTAAGTCCGCCCTCGATACATTCATCCGTGGCGATAATAGCCGGCCCGCCCGTATTGGTCAGGATGCCCACTCTGGGTCCTTTGGGAATCGGTTGCGAGGCAAAGGCAATCGCCGCCTGGCAGATTTCTTCCTGGTTCTTAAAAGAGATAATTCCGCACTTATTAAATACGGCTTCTATGGCGGTATCGGCCTTCATTAAACTGCCGGTATGGGAAGCAACCGCCCGCGCGCCCATAGCAGTCCTGCCTGTCTTCATTCCCAGTATCGGTTTGCGGGAAGTTATTTCTTTGGCAACCCTGATAAATTCCTGCGGATTAGCCAGGCTCTCTACATGAAGAATAATAACCCGTGTATCAGGGTCTTTGCCCCAGTATTCCATAATTTCAGGAATAGAGATATCAGCCGCATTGCCGTTAGAGGCATACATTCTGATACCCGCATCAAGCTGGGCCAGCCGTTGATTAATCACTTCGCCGACGCCGCCGCTCTGGGCTAAGACGGAAATATAACCCGGCTTGATTCGGGTGAAAGTAAAATTGGCATATACCGGATTGGAGGCATCCGTATTCATTACCCCCTGGCAATTAGGGCCAAAGATGCGGATATTATATTTCTTGCCTATCTCAACTATTTGTTTCTCTAATTCTATACCCGCATCGCCGATTTCCTTAAAACCGGCTGTGTTAATAATGACTGCCTTAACGCCTTTTTTACCGCAGTCTTCCATAACCTGCGGCACCATAGTATTTTTTACCACGATATGGGCAAGGTCAACGGCTTCAGGGACAGCGGTGATGGAAGGATACGCCTTGAGTCCGTTTATTTCAGGGTCCTTGGGATTAACCGGATAAATCGGTCCCTTAAAACCGATATCCTTGAGATTCTGAGTGATGCGATAACCAATCGTAAGAGGTCTGTTTGATGCGCCGATAACAGCGATAGATTTGGGTGAGAATAAATAATCTAACATTTAATAAGCTCCTTAATTTACACCACAAAGAATTTTTTATTCTCCGTGTTCTTTGTGCGCTTTGCGGTTCAACTACTTTTTATTATATAAACTAACAAACCGTTCAACAGAACGGTCATAGGTTTTTTCTATATCGTTCGGGAAAAAGCAGGCCGGCAATTCATTATTCTGCCTGTGAGAATGTAGGCATTCACAGCAAAAACCTTTCCTTGAGCAACCGCTGTAAGTGCAATTACAATATGACAGATTGGTTTTATTATTGGAACATTCTTTTTTCATATTAATAATTAGCCACTAAGGCACCAAGACACAAAATATTCTTAGTGACTTCGTGTCTTTGTGGCAAATTTTACTTTCCCTTCGGCAAACAGCCGAATCGCCTCAGGATACGCTTCTAATTCGGCTTGGAAAACCCGGTCAGCCAATGCATGCGCGGTGTCATTTTCCAATACCGGAATCTTCTTTTGTAATATAATAGGACCGGTATCATAGGTATTGTCGGCAAAATGGACCGTGCAACCGGAGAATTTTACTTTCGAATCCAAAACCGCCTGATGAACCTTATCCGTATAAAAACCCTTACCGCCGAAATCAGGCAGAAGCGCCGGATGGATATTCATTACCTTGCCTTTATATTCGGGCGGTATTAAATAGAGATTGAGGAAACCGGCCATCACAATCAAATCTATCGGATACTTTTTCAGAATATCATTGATTGCCCGGCTGAATTCTTCGGTAGATGGATATTGTTTGCGTTCTACCGGATGGGCCGGGATAGTATGCTTTTTAGCCCGTTCTAACCCATAGGCATCTTTTTTACTGGAGATGACGACTTGGATAGTAGCAGGAAGTTTTCCCTGACCGATTAAATCAATAAAGTTTTGGAGCGTTCTGCCCGAACCCGATAACAGAACAGCAAGGTTTATTGTTTTCATATAACAGACATTACTCATTGAACACTGAACATTGTTCATTGAATTAAGTTAAATGTATCCGTGTACCAATATATCCGGATTCAGATATTTTACAGTAACATCTTTGAGATTCAAGGCGTCCTTTATTTTTAGGATTCCTTTGCCTGATACGGGCATCTTGGAATCGCTCCCTCCTATTATCTTCGGGGCAATAAAGGCATAGACCTCATCAACTACTTTATGGTCAAAGGCGCTGCCCAAAACCTCTCCGCCGCCTTCCATCATTATTTTATTTATACCGTTCTTGGCAAGTATTTTCAGCGCAGCTCTCAGGTTAAGGAGTCCGTTTTCCGTAGGAACAGTAAATACCTGACAACCATTTACCTCAAGTTGCGCTATTTTATTCTTGGGCGCAGTTCGAGAGACCATTACATAGACATCACCTTTGTCCAAAGTCCGGACAAGATTCGATTGCAGAGGCAATCGTGCATTACTATCCAGAATTATCCTGACCGGATTTTTACTTTTTACTTTTAACTTATAACTTTTAACTTTCGGTAAAAGTACTGGATTATCCGCCAAAACAGTGCCAATCCCCACCATCACCCCCTGGCACTGCGCTCGGATGGACTTGGCATAGTTGCGTGATTTTTCAGAGGTAATCCATTTGGAATCTCCGGTTTTGGTGGCTAATTTACCGTCCAGAGACATCGCCCACTTGGCAACTACATACGGCAGACCTTTTAGGTGTAACTTAAAAAATGGTTTATTAATATTCTCTGCCTCTTTTCTTAATACGCCTTCGATTATCTTGATACCATTCTGTTTCAAAAATCCTATTCCCTTACCGCTCACCAGCTGGTTCGGGTCTCTGGCAGCAATCACGACTTCCTTGATACCGCTTTGAACAATAGCCGGAGCGCAGGGCGGGGTCTTGCCGAAATGCACACATGATTCTAAAGTAAGATAAAGAGTTGAACCTTTTAATTGCTCGGGATTCTTAACCGAGTTTATCGCATTAATCTCAGCGTGCGGACCGCCGAAATACGAGTGATAACCTTTGCCGATTATCTTATTGTTTTTGACAATGACCGCGCCGACCAAAGGATTCGGCTCAACAAATCCTTCGCCCTTTAAGGCAAGGTCCAGAGCCAGACGCATATATCTTTCATCAGCCATATCTTTTAATTAACACCAATAACAAAATAATACAAGGAATTATTCACCACAAAGACAGAGCTGTTGCCCCTTGTTAGGGACAAAGTCCACAAAGGTATTTCTCTGTGTCCTCCCCGCCCGAACGACTTCGGTCGGGCGGGTGTGTCTCCCCGCCTGAACGAATATTCATTCGGGCAGGTGTGGCTACGTTTCTTCTCTTACCCCACCTCCCACTTCCTATATATACTATATTCTAACTCGGAGGGTATCCCCGGAATTAAACCAATTAAATCTGTATTTTACTTGACAAATACTATCATATTTGTATATTTGCATTTAGAATGCAAAGCTACAAGGATGGTGGTTTATGCCCAAACCTTATGTCCATCGCGAGATGGAAAGCGTTTTAAAGGTTGCCCTGAAACAATTCCCGGCTTTGATTTTGACCGGGCCCAGGCAGTCCGGCAAAACCACCCTGCTTAAACATCTCCTGGCGCACAGCCACCGTTATGTTTCCATGGACAATCCGGATATAAAATCGATGGCTGTAAACGAGCCTGATTTATTTTTCCAGAACTATCCGCCGCCGGTTATCATTGATGAAATACAATACGCGCCCGGTATTTTCCCGCATATTAAAATAATGATTGACAATGACCGGCACAAGCGGGGCCAATTTGTCCTGACCGGCTCGCAGATTTTTCCGCTGATGGCAAATGTCAGCGAATCGCTGGCCGGCCGGACCGCGGTTTTCACCTTATTGCCTTTCTCGCTCAGGGAGCAAATCAGGCCTCTTAAACCGCTCGGACTGGAAAACCTTAAAACCAAAATCCTATCCGGCGGGTTTCCGGACGCGGTTCTGGGCAAAAAATTAAATCTTAACCTATGGTTTTCCGGGTATCTCCAGACCTATCTGGAACGTGATGTCAGGCAACTGCGCCAGATAGGCGATATGGGCGATTTCCAGAGGTTTCTCCAATTACTTGCGGCCCAGAACGGTCAGGCGCTCCATCTTTCCAACCTCTCGCGCGACCTGGGCGTGGCAGTCAACACCATCAAGGCATGGATTTCCGTACTCGAAGCCAGCGGCCAGGTTTTTCTGCTCAAACCATTTTATCTGAACAAAGGCAAACGGCTGATAAAAAGCCCTAAAATATATTTCCTGGATACAGGGCTTTTGTGTTACCTGACCGGGATTAGTTCAACTGACCAGGTATTCAAGGGACCGTTATCCGGCCAGTTATTTGAAACTCTGGTGCTGGGTGAAACCATAAAATATTTTCATAATCTGGGCAGAATCCCCCTGATTTACTGGTGGCGCACCTCTTACGGAGAGGAAGTTGATTTCGTAATAGAAAACAAAGGGCGGATAATACCGTTGGAGGTAAAAACCAGCGCCAATATCAATGCCAATATGGCTAAAGGATTATTCTCGTTCTGCAAACTCTTCGGTGACAAAATAAATCGAGCTTACTTAGTGAACCTGGCACGCGAGAGAATAATGATTGGCAAGAAAGTTGAAGCGTTACCCTTAACCGATTTTCTTAATATAGAGAAAATAATCAAACAATAAGCCAGGCGGAAATAATAGGATGGAAATAATTAAATATCGTATCCCCGGAATTCAAGAGAGGAGGTGATAAAGAAAATGGCAAAGAAAGTGGCAAAGAAGAAATCCCACAAGCATGGCAAATTAGGATTGCATTCTATGAAAATCAAACATGCTAAAAAGTAACCATTGGTGGGAATGGTGCCATAATTCCGAGAGGACACCCAGCATAGGTGAAATTTACTCGCATCAGGTGGGTGTCCCCGGAATTAACTAAATTTATAAAGAAAGGGTTATGTAAGGATGAAAAAAATAGAGATTAATAGAGTCGGGGTTTTAAGCACCTGGAAGGTAACCACTTATATGATGATTTTCCCGGCAGTCCTTTGCTTCCTGATGGGCATCGCATTTGTTGTAATAGGAATAGTTGTCGGGCAAAAACAGATGTGGATTATGGGAATAATAATGGGGGTAGGGTATCCGGTAGCTCTCACAGTAATTTACGGACCAATGATGATGTTGATGGCTCTGATTTATAACTGGCTGGCTGGCAAATTCGGTGGATTGGAACTGACCATAAAAGAAGAAGAACCCACCCAGCCGGGATAAGTTAACCGCCTGAACGGAATAGAGCGGACACGGAATTTACGCCGAGTTATTATTGGCGTAAAAACCCATGCACTAAATAGACGGAAATGGCAGGATGCAAGAAGCGATGTGTGCCACCAAGAAAAAGGAAAAATTTCCTATATTAAGCCATTTTCCCATATGTTCAAATATTGAAAATATTATTGAATTTTGTTGACTTAAACTGCAATAATACTATAGTTGTTGCAGTTAGATGCAATAAAGATTATATTATTGCATTAAATGTCATTAAACTGCAATAAGGGATGATTTATGGAAAGTGATAGAGCTGGTTTTTATAAGGAACAATTTTCTAATAATTTAACGTATAAAGCGTTTATCCCTAAACCGCTTCCGCCTGAACCGCCTCTGCAATTTGATACGGAACTTACTCAGCTTTTGTCTCAGGCAGATCAGGCAATCGGCAGATTGGATGGTGTCATAAAAAATATTCCTAATCAGGATTTATTCGTTCTGATGTATGTTAAAAAAGAGGCAGTCTTAAGTTCCCAGATTGAAGGAACTCAAGTCTCATTAGCCGATATTTTAGAAAAAGAGGAAGATATCTTGGCTGGAAAGACAGATGATGATGTTAAGGTGACTTTGAATTATATCAAAGCATTAAATGAGGGATTGGAATTAGCCAAGAAACTGCCGATTTCTTTGCGATTGATAAAGGAATTACACAGGATTCTGTTGACCGGGACGCGCGGAGAAGCACGCAACCCGGGCGAATTCAGAACCAGTCAGAATTGGATTGGTTCAAAAAACAGTACATTAGCAACCGCACGCTTTATTCCTCCTCCGCCGGAGGAAATGAATCAGGCATTGAACGCCTTGGAGAAATATATACATCAACCCAAGGCATATCCGGTTCTGATTGAAAGCGGTTTGGTGCACGTTCAATTCGAAACTATCCATCCCTTTGGCGACGGCAATGGCCGTATCGGCAGGTTGCTGATAACTTTTATATTGTCCTTGAATAATATTATTTCACAGCCGGTATTGTATCTGAGTTATTATCTGAAGAAAAACCGTAGCGAATATTATGACCGGCTGATAGCGGTGCGTAATGAAGGAGATTGGGAGGGTTGGCTGAAATTCTTTCTCAAAGGCATTATAGAGACCTCAAATAATGCCGTGGAGTTAACCGATAAAATCGGCATCTTACAAAAAAAGAATCTGGAATCGGTTCGTTCTTCTATGACCAGATATTCAGCCAAGTCAATAGAACTCTTAGACAAAATCTACATTCACCCTATTTTCTCGGTTAATAAAGCCGCGGAATTATGCGGGTTATCTTATAACGCGGCGAAAAGCATTACTAGAAAATTTATTGATTTAAAGATAATAGTCGAGCCTGATAAGAAAAAGCGGAATCAGAAGTATTATTTTAAAGAGTATATCGATTTGTTGGTTGAAGGAACGGAATTACGATAACAAAGGAGTTCAGAACAGCAAACTAAATTAGGTAAAGCGTCCGCGGAATTAGCGGAATATTCACAGGGACTTTAAGAGACTCTGTGGACTCTGTGTCTCTGTGGCAAAACCCCGGCGGAAATGGTAGGATAATGACCAAAAAGGAGGCATTTATGAAAATCGACGCTGTCTTCCAGAGAGCAAAGACCGGGCACATCTTCGTCTTTTCCGGCGACCAATACTACCGGCTGAACCCGGACACCCCGGGCATGCTCGAGCCGGGCTATCCCAAGAAAATCAGCCAGGGCTGGCCGGGCGTGGCCTTTGACCATATTGACGCCATCTTCCAGAACCGCGACAACGGCAAGGTCTTCATGTTCTGCGGTCCGGAATACATCCGCTTCGACCTGGAAGGCGCGGACTCGGCCGAACCCGGGTTCCCCAAACAAATCCCTGAAAACTGGGCCGATATCTTCGCCTAGCCCGGATAATTCCGGGGACAGCAGGCTGGATTATTGGCCCAACCCCGGCGAAGTCGCAACGAGTCCCGCTTGTCCCGAACCGTGCTTCGGGGATAGTCATCGGGGCGGAAATGGTAGGATGGAATTGAATGGTGTCACGGGAATTCCACAGTTTTTGGAAGGAGTAAATTATGAATAATGAAATAGTACCCGTAACGAAGATAGCTGTTTTCCGGGGCAGAAAAATCCGCAAGACCATCCATAAAAATGAATGGTGGTTTTCGGTGGTAGATGTAGTTCAAGCATTAACTGACCAGGTTGATGATTATACGGCCAGGAAATATTGGAATAAACTTGCCCAAAGATTAAGAGAAGAAGGAAGTGAGGTGGTGACATTTTGTCACCGACTGAAATTGGAGTCATCAGACGGCAAAAAATACGAGACCGACTGCGCAAATACCGAAAGTATGTTTCGCATCATCCAATCCATCCCATCGCCTAAAGCCGAACCATTCAAACGTTGGCTGGCAAAAGTCGGCTATGAAAGAGTCCAGGAAATAGAAAACCCGGAACTGGCAACTAAACGCACCCGGGCTTTGTATAAGGTAAAGGGTTACAGCGATGACTGGATAGAAAAACGGATGCGCGGGATTGCCATCCGTGAGGAACTCACCGACGAATGGAAAAAGCACGGCGTTGAAAAAGACCGGGAATACGAGATTCTAACCGCTGAAATCTCCAAGGCGGCATTCGGGCTTACTCCCAGCCAGTATAAAAAACTAAAAGGGCTGAAGCATCAAAACCTGCGTGACCATATGACCGACCTGGAACTAATTTTCTCTATGTTAGGCGAGGCATCCACCACCCATATAACCAAGGTGGAGCATCCGAGCGGTTTTGGAGAGAACAAAGCCGTTTCCCGCCGGGGCGGAAATGTGGCAGGAATCGCCCGCAAGAAACTGGAGCAGGAAACCGGCCGTAAAGTAGTCAGCCGTCAAAATTATCTTCAACAACCGCAAAATAAGAGATTAAAAAACCGGTAAAATCGTAGCTTAACCTCCGGCGGAAATGGTAGGGTACAGGAAACGGCGCGTGCCACCGGACACCAAGAAAAAGGATTGAGTATGAAAAATATTATTTTTATTCTGGTTTTAATTATCTTGTCGGTTTACTCGGGATGTTCCGCGCCTTACCGGGGAACAGGGTTTGACACCCTGATTACCGGCGGCATCATTTATGACGGCACAACCAAAGACCCTTACGTCTCCGATATCGGCATCATCGCCGATAAAATAGCCGCCATCGGCGACCTTTCCAATGCCACAGCCAAAAAAGTCATTAACGCCAAAGGGCTCATCATCACGCCCGGTTTTATCGATGTCCATAATCATTCCGACCTGGTATTCCTGTTCTCCGGCGACAAGGGGAGTCGCGCCCTGGCAACCCCTGCCTGGAATGGCAATTACAACTATTTGACCCAGGGCGTCACGACAATAGTCACCGGGCTTTGCGGCGGCGGATACGCCGATACAAACCAATGGCTCGATATTGTCGACCTCATAAAATACGGCACCAACGTCTATCACCTGATACCCTACGGCATGCTCAGGATGGAGCTTTTCGGGCAGGACCAGCCGCGCGCCCTGACTGCCCAGCAGATTGACGTCCTTAAGAAGAGAGTGGAAAAGGAAATGCAAAACGGAGCTATCGGAGTTTCCGTCGGGCTCGAATACGCGCCGGATTGTTTCACCACCACTGATGAATTGGTCGAAATCGCCAAAACGGTCAACAAATACGGCGGCATTTACGACTCCCATATCCGGGATAACACCGGCGCCATCCGTCCGGATAGTCAGCCCGGCGTGCTGACGGCCATAAAGGAAACTATCGAGGTCGGCCGGCGCGCGAAAATACCCGTGCATATCTCCCATATCCAGCTTAATCTGCCCTGGAACGATGTTCAGGCAAAACAGATGTACGGCCTGATAGAGCAAGCCCGGCGCGACGGGATTGATATAACCGCCGACCAGCATCCCTACGAAGCCGGATTCGCCATCCTTTCCTACCGCCTGCCTGACGAATTCAAAACCGCCACCGGAGTCAAGGACAAATACAAGACCCCCGAAGGCAGAGCCCTTATGGAAAAAGCCATCGGAGAGGTTTTTGTTTTTCTCAGCCCGGATAAAATCACCATCACCAACTGCCCGGCCAATGAAAAATACGAGAATATGACCATTAAAGATATCGCTGTCATGGAAAACAAGGACCCGGCCCGGGCTTACGTCGACCTGGTATGCATGGACATGGCGCCTTACGCGCTCTTCTTTGAAATAAGCGATAAAGTCAATCGGGAGAACATGCCCCACGATTACGTTTTTACCGCCTCAGACGGCTACACCGTTTTCGAGGGATTCAAGTCGCCCCATCCCAGATTTCTGGGTTGTTTCCCCCGAAAAATAAGAAAATACGCGCTGGAAGAAAAACTCCTCAGCTTGAATGACGCCATCCGTTCCATGACCTCGTTGCCGGCGGAAAAGTTCAAAATGAAAAGGCGGGGCAGGATAACACCGGGAAACTATGCCGATATCGCTGTCATCGACCTCAAGAATTTCACCGATTGCTCCACATACCAAGACCGCGACCGGCCTTCCGAAGGCGTAATATATCTATTGGTAAACGGCGCGCTCTCGATAGAGAACGGAAAGACCACCGGCCAAAGCGGCGGAAGGGCGTTAAAGAGAACCAATTAACTAAACCGGGCGACAAGCACCGCGCCGGAAATGTTTACCCGTCCGAAGTTCTTTGAACGTAGGCGGGCTTGCCCGTCCAAAGCTCTCCGAGCGTAGGCGGGGTGGTCACGGGTCTGGAGCAAATAGAGATAGTGAAATAAACCGCAGGTTGGATTACTGGCAAAAGCCCGGGGAAATGGTAGGCTTGTCCTGAGCGAAGCCGAAGGAATGGAAAATAATTAAGTATTGCCTGCCCGTCCGAAACTTTAGTGGAGGCGGGCGTCCCCGGAATATATATAAAAATTAAACAATAATATTCTTTACACTACAATCTTCATTTTATATTATAATGTAGTGTAAGGGGGCGGATATGGAAATATTAAAAGGCATTCTATCCGAGAGCCGGGATTACTATCTTAAAATAAAATCCAAAATAGAAGAAAGGCTCGCGTCTCTTCCTCAGGGTAGCATCAAGAAACGGGTAATTGCCGGGAATGCCTATTATTACTTGCAACGGCGCATAAATCAAAAAGTCAGGCATAAATACCTCGGGAAAGAAAAGCCGGACGATTTATCAGCCCAATTAAAAGAACGGGCCAGACTCAAATCAGAATTAAAAAAGGTTATGGGGTCATTAAAAATCTTAAGGCGAGCCGGAGGGCGGAAACATGATTGACGCCATCAGGAAAATACTCAAGGTTTTTGCCGACGCCAACCTTTTCAATGAGGGCGTGGAGCTTATCGGCAGCTGGTGTTTTAAATTTTATCAGGCCCATCTGGGCGCCAAAGAATTCCCCCTGATGACTCAGGATATTGACTTTTTGATTCCCAACCCATACCGGGGTAAGGAACACCTTGATTTTATCAACCAACTTAAGGATTTAGGTTTTAACCTTGACTTTAAACAAAATGGCGCGATATACCTCTGGAATGCCGAACTTAAAATAGAATTCATCACGGTTGAAAAAGGCCGGGGCGTTGACCATGCTATAAAAATTAAGCACCTGGGATTAAATGCTATTCCGTTACGGTTTGTCAGCTTGCTTCTGGATAAATCTATCACGGTTATTGATAGTGGAATCAAGATAAGGTTGCCCCATCCGGCAAACTTTTGCTTGCATAAATTGGTTATTGCGGCGCGTCGGCGCAAACCGGACAAATCCTTAAAAGACCTGCAACAGGCCGTCTGCACCTCGGTCATTGTTGACAAAAAGGAAATCAAGGATTTATTTGATTCCTTACCGCCCAAATGGCGGCGGGCTATTATCAAGATGCTCAATAAAGCCGAGCGGGAAATCCCGCTTCTAAGCAAAGAAATAAAGAATCTTGACTTTACACTACAAAACGAAGGTAAGAAATAAAAGTAGTGTAAGCAATCCATGGGGGAAATGGTAGGATGGGGAATAGGATATAGAATACAGGGCGTTTAGGAAAAATGGTGCTTTGTATAGTAATGAAATAGCTGGACGTAAGGGATTGAATGTGTCCCAAGAGAAAATGGGGAAAACATGAGTGATATACCGGCTGGAATTAAATTACATCCTTCGTGGCTTTCCGTGTTCAAAGATGAATTTGAACAACCCTATTTGAAGGCATTAAGGCAATTCCTGGTGCAGGAGAAGAAGAAAGGAAAGGTCATATTTCCTCCGGGGAGTCTGATTTTTAACGCGTTTAATTCAACACCTTTTGATTCGGTTAAAGTGGTTATTCTGGGTCAGGACCCTTATCACGGTCCTAATCAGGCGCACGGATTGTGTTTCTCCGTTCTGCCGGGTGTGCCTTTTCCTCCATCGCTACTGAATATATTCAAAGAAATTCATCAGGATGTAGGCGTGCCCATGCCGGATCATGGTTGTCTGCAATCCTGGGCCGAGCAGGGTGTATTGTTGCTCAACGCCACCTTGACGGTTGAACGAAACCGGGCCGGGTCTCATCAGGGGCGCGGCTGGGAGCAGTTTACCGACCGGGCCATCCAATTATTAAATGAACAGCGCCGGGGGTTGGTCTTTTTACTCTGGGGCAGTTATGCACAGAAGAAAGGGCAGTTTATTGACCGGCAGAAACACCTGGTGCTGGAAGCTCCACATCCGTCACCATTGGCAGCGCACCGCGGCTTTTTCGGCACCCGGCATTTTTCCCAGGCCAACGATTATCTGGCTCAACAAGGTCAAACCCCCATTGATTGGAGTCTGCCCCCGTCAAGCCAATTGCAGAATGCCGGTTAGTGGCTTAAGAGGGGCGCAGACCGCGCCTCGGCAACACTTAATTCAGTTGACATCCCGGGCGGGAATTGGTAGATTCAAGGGCGCACTAAAGAGTAAACAGCATTGATTATCATAAAGGGCTATTTTATAAAAACTGCGTTCTAAAAGGCGCTTAATTAAAGGGTTTCAGACGGTTAAATGTGTCCCAGGAGAAAAAGCGGTGAAAATTCTTGCCTAATTAAAAGGGAAATGGTAGGATGGGAAATAATTAAGAATACTATAATGTAGTAAGCAATAAAAATGGCGATTTACCGTCCATTGGGTTAAGATATAGGTTCACAACAAACATCTATAACCCTAAAAGGAGGTAATCGCCATGAGATATAATAAAACAGGAAATAGAAAACAAGTCAATATTTTGGAGGCATCAATTGGTGTGGATATTGGCAAATATCAACATGTGGCTGTAGCCCAGAGTTGGGACGGGCGACGATTAAAACCGCTGCTTTTTGATAATAATCTGACTGGGTTTAATAAATTGTGGGAGTACCGGGAAAAATCTAAAGAATGTCTCGGCGTATCGGATGTTCGGTTTGCCTTAGAGCCAACCGGCCAATATTGGAAGGCATTAGCCGAATGGCTGGAGCGTAAACCGGCGGAGGTCCGGATGGTCCAGCCATCACATACGCATAAGGCCAAGGAGTTAGAAGACAATAGCCCGGGCAAGCATGACATAAAAGATGCCGGGGTAATTACCGACCTTGATATTCAGAGGAAAAGTTTAAGGTTGGTTAGACCGCAGGGAGTATTTGCCGATTTGAGGTATTTAACAATCTGTCGGCAAGGGCTGGTAAAAGACCTGAATCGGGAAGTAAACAGATTGCATCGGTTAATGGATGTATTATTTCCGGAGTTAATCGGTTTGTTTAAGAATCATATTGGCAAAGGATTGCTTGAATTAGTCAAGACCGCGGCCTGTCCGGACCAGATGGTTCGGTTAGGTGAACAGGCCATAAAGGATTTATTAAAGAAAAAGAGCAAGGGGACATTAGGATTAGAGCGGGCCCGCGCTATTATGGATGCGGCTGCAAACTCAATTGGCATAAGGGAAGGACGGGAAGCATTAGAATTAGAATTAAGACAATTATTAGTCAGGATGGAGCTTGTCCGGAATCAGTTAAGTGAAATAGAGCAATCTATAAACAGAGCTATCAAAAAGGTGCCTTATATTGAAATATTATCCAGTATTCCCCAGGTGGGCCAGATTACCCTGGCCGCGATTTTGGGTGAGGCCGGAGATTTCAGGCAATACCAGAATGCCAGGCAGATAATCAAGTTAGCCGGACTAAACCTTTATGAAATAAGTTCCGGTCAACACCATGGCCGGAAAAGGATTACCAAACGAGGCCGACCGTTGTTAAGGCAGATGCTTTATTTGGCCGGATTGAGATTAATAAAACAAAAAGGTGCGTTCTATCAATTTTATAAACGGTTAGTAGAAAGAGGCAAAGCCAAACCGCAGGCGATTGTGGCGATGGGTTGCAAGTTACTGAGGGTTTTATTTGCCATGGTAAGAGATAACCGCAAGTTTGCGGAACAGAGTGAAAGTCCATTGCTTATGATAAATCAAGTCAGAGAATTGTCTCTGATAGGAGCATAGAACAAATTAGGAGGTGGGAAGATCCGAAACACAATACATCAGGCGTTTGGATAAAAATCCGAGCGACCTCGTAAATTAGAATTAAAGACTTCCCGCCGGCCTGTTAAGCCCGAATGAAGTATTGTCAGGGTGACGCCAGAGGTGTTAACCCCGAACGACATGAGAGTGTCCGGCAGACAGGCGCAGGGAAAAATATTTTAATC
>JAZDMB010000041.1:0-31229 GCA_043801445.1 Planctomycetota bacterium | reverse complement strand
GCAAGAAAATGCTCGGATTTAATAGGAATGCCTTTGGGATATAAAGAGCCGGCAAGTTCAGGTGGATAGAGCCGGTCATCTATATTTGGTATCTGGGTTGCAGTAAAACAAGACACCTCATACTCGGGATTATCTCTATAGACAGTATTGAAAACATGAAAATCCTTGCCTGCTGCGCCCATTATCAACACTTTGCGTGCCATATTTAGCATCCTTTCTACTGATGAATCTTACCCGTTTAAATAACCAATAAACATTTATCCTGTCAACAAAAACAAGCCACAGATTTTACATATTTAATCCGTGTCCCAATATAGATTCTCGTTAGGGAAAAAGAACCACAAATAGAAACGACTCGTATAACTTATAAGGAAACCATGAATCCAAGATGAAATTAATTTCCACCACAAAGGCACAAAGAACACAAAGTTATTAGTCATTCCTCAGCGAACTCTGCGCCTCTGCGGTGAATCCTTTTCTTCTCTTCACCCACATACTTCATACTTTATACTACATACTTCTCTACTGTCTTAACACCACTACCTCAAATGTATTATCCGCAATCGCCGGCTGGTTCAGCAAGATTGAAATCCCTGTCCCTTGCGGTAACCCCGGCAACAGGAACAATTGCCTAATCAACTGGTCCTGATTTGTGGGAATAGAGTAACCCAAAATCACACCGCCATTCAAATCGGAGTCTCCCAACGGCGGAAATAATCCACCCACCTGTTGCGCCGGAATCGTGATGCTGACAACCTTATACGCTAATTTAGATTTCGTTACCGCACTGTCGGCAATTTCTCCTGTAGCAATTGGCGGAGTTAAAGGTCTTGTTACACCGCCGCCACCCGGAGCAATCCACTCAAATTGGTCTGGTGTGGAGAATACTGGAACATTACCCACTGCCGGAGTATTTATCGCCCTTATCTTTTCTGGCTCAACCGAACCGTTAATAATTTCCAGATACCCGACCGAATTAGAAGCCAGTTTTATTTTAGTCACCGCAGAGGTTGCAATCTTAGCTGTGGTTACTGCTCCATCCACAATCTTGGCAGAAGTCACTGCGCTATCCTTAATCTTATCCGTGGTTACCGCATTGTTACGCAATTTGGTTTCAGTAACTGCGTTATCGCCGATTTCCACTGACTCAATCGGCGGCGTGAATGGTCGGTTGAGAACCCCGTCGCTGATTTTGGTTCTGGTCACAGCGCCATCCGCAATTTTGCTTGAGGTAATCGCATTATCCACAATCTTATCGGTAGTAACAGCCCGGTCGGCAATCTTATCGCCTGTGACTTGCTTGTCAGCGATTTTAGCGGTCTTGACTGCGCTGTCGTTTATCTTATCTGTGCCAACAGAATTCGGCGCTAATTTACTTCCCGTTACCGCATAACTTGCAATGTTTTCTGTTTTTACTTCTAAAGGTTTTAATGACATAATATAAACTCCTCGTAGTTCGTGTTTTGTTAGTTATTGTTCGTTTATCGCCGAACTACGCTATACGAATAACGAACAACGGCGGTGCGGAGGTGAAGCCCGCCCGCACGGGCGAACTCCACACCCCGCATTCCGCATTTGTTACAGTTGTGCTACCCTGATTCTCAGAAAGAGTTGTCCGTTTTCCACATAATACCCGCAATAGGATTTAAGTGGTGTCAACGGCTCAACAAATTCTTCATAAACCGTATCGTCCCTCAAGGCTGACAGTAAGCTGTTGATGACGGTATTCTCGGTAGTAATTCTGGCAGAATTATACTCGGAATACACAATCGCCGAACCACTCTGAATCAGCCGGGAAACCAAGCCGGACCTGATTTGAGGAGTCAAGCCCGTTTTAGCGATATTTACCGGACCGCCGTAAAGGATTCTGTCACCGGGTCTGAGCAAGTCCGGTGTAACGATATCACCGGAAAGCCACATTGCCGCAATAGGCGCCACGCCTCTGCCCCGGATTTTGTCGCCGGTAAACCGCAGGGTTCTGTCTGACAATCCTTGGGCCATTGCATCCTTGGCGTTGTCTATTGCCGCTTTGTAACGCTGACCGACATCTTCCTCTATGGTCTCATAAATATGAGCAACACCTGCTTCATAGTTCGGAAAGGCGCGGTTCAGGTTTGACTGATGGGCATCCTTGATGCTCTCGGCATCGCTGTCTGATTTGCTGGACTTGAAAGCCGGGTTTATAAAAGGTTTCCACCCCTGGGCCGCAGGATTGGCTATCTTTTCCAGATACGCCTTCAAATCAGGTATCTTGAGTTTTAACTTCTCAATCATACGAGGAGTATTTAGCTTCATACTCTCAGCCCATTGGTCTATGATTCTCTGGGGTGGCGGCTCTGCCACCGGCACGAACAGGTCCAAACCGCTTATATTTGTCGCTGCCATAAATTTAATCCTCTCTTAGTCGCTGTTAAACTTTAGTTATTACAGCGACTTAGACCCGCCAAAGCTTTCAGCATCGGCGGGCTTTCGTTTTTTGCCACAGAGACACACCCGCCCGACCGAAGTCGTTCGGGCGGGGAGAACACAGAGTTTAATCAGTGCTCATCTGTGTTTATCGCCCGACGCCATAGTCCATGGCTATGGACGACGGCTGTCTGTGGTTTGTTTTACCTGTTTTATTGTTTATCAATTAAGCAGTAACAGGTTTACCCGCAAAACCAATAGAGACGCAAATGTCAGGCAACAAGTAAAGTGTCCCGCTTCGCTTGTTGAGGACACCCGACTCTTTGCAACCTCTAATATATACTGCTCCACAAAATCTGTGGAAAACCCACAAATCCTGTGGAAAGACATTTTCTTGGAAATATAAGAGGGGGGGGGGTAGGGTATATACCCCTGGGGATATACCCTATATACCCCCACCCATATAGGGTAGGGATATACCCCCCGTGCCTATGGGAGGGTATATTCGTAGCGTTGGGAGATATGCCCCTAACCGATAGGATATACCGGACTATCTGATACGGGATACCCTTATAGCCGTCGGGAGATACCCCCAAAACTGGCAGGGGATACCATCGGGCTGGCAGGGAGATATAGGATTACGGACAGGGATATACCCCGGCTGATGCAGGGAGATACTCCGATAGTGGCTGGGATGGACTATCCTATTCGTAGGGAGATACCCTTATATATGCAGGGATATACTATCCTAATCGGCGGGAGATACCATTGATTAAAGATTGGTTTGCCAGTCAATTTCCGAGTCGGGCTGATATGTAAAACCTCTGCTTCTGATGATAAACGCCTTTAGATGTGATGCTAATTCGGGATGACTTTCTTTTATATCATCTATTGCCCGGTCTATAGCAGTAGAAATATTCTTCTGGAGTTTTTTAAGAATAGAGACGAAATAAGTATCCGGTTTCTTTTTATCTTGTTGGTAACGTCCAAGAATTTTGTCCCTTTTTTCCCGTAGAATAGACACCTGCGTATCTTCATTTCTTTCCGCTTCTTCTATTTGTTCTTGTAAATCTTCCAATTCACGAAAATCTTTTGACGATACCTTATTTAAGAAATCACTTTCTTCCGTTGAAGAATCTTCTCCAAATTTCCGATACAGGGCATCCGATTTTCCGGGCGGTGGCGGATAAATCGCCTTTTGCAGTTCCAGCGAGGTAATTTTTTTGTGCCGATTGGTTAATAAATATTGGATATAAGGCATACCCCTGCTGTTTTTCACTGGAATGGTTTTACCGGCGAATGAAATCAGCCATGCATCGCTATGTTTAATAAATTGATTATCCGGCAATGATTCCACGAGTTTCTGTTTTATTGCCTTCATCACATCAAAATCTTTTTCCAGCAATTCTCTTACCGTTACCGAAATAATATGATTATCTTCTAACAGTTGAATATCATCGGTTTTAACGACCTCAAAAGATGGGCTGAAAACCAGAATCGGATAATCAGCAATATTCTTTCTGATAGACAAAATCTTATTTTCTAAATTATCTGTATTTAAGCCGGTCAAGTAGCCAGCCAAAACTTTTTGTCCACCTACAGTCCCGATTCCCAGGGGATAAAAATTGTTATCCGAATAATCCGTGTAATCTGTGGCTAAATTTAATTCTTTGGTAATTAATTGTTTTAATCTATTAAAATCAAACTGCTTTCCCTTAACTGATTCATCCGGTAACCAGACAGGGTTCTTGAGATAGCCGGTCGGACAGGTGTAGTAATACTTGTTACAATGTTGGTCGTGTTTTATTGTTAGAATGTTATTTTCCGGGCAATCATCGCCGCACTTATCGCATCCAATCTCGGTCAGATATGTATCCTTGAAAAGATTATTAGTATTAAGTATGGCGAGTATATTTTGCGGGATTTGGGAATAAGCCGTGGTGTCAAACACCGGCTCTAAGGTTGTTTCCAGACATTGGAAGAAATCTAATACAGGCATAGTCAAATATAATATGTATTTTACGCCGGGTAGGAACTGTCCCCAATTACTCAGATAAGATATAAAAAAGATTGGGGGGGCGAGACGCCATATTTAGATTGTAAGCAAACCGGATTTCTATATCTGTGGCTTTTCTCAACCTTAATGGCATATCCGTTATCTTTATTAACAAAATAACTGGAGAAGCATTCCTTGCTAATACCGGAATTATTTTTAGTTTTATTCCATAATTTACCCAGTTCATCAAACATGATTTCCCCTATTTCGAATTCGCCGATAACCTTACTAACCGGTGATGAAGCGTAAACCACGATTTTCTTGACGTCTTTATTCTTAAAGATAGACCTGCGATATTCGTATTTCTTTTGGCCATCGAATATCTTATCAGCGAATTCCGGCTTAATCGACAATAATACTTGCATCTGTTTTAGTCTCCCTTACTATATCGTCAAAGTTCTTGCGGCTTATTAGGGTAAAGCCTCGCGGCGCTGATTGGACATCAACAATAACCCCAATCTCGATTAACCTTTCCATGTTGATTCTATGAGGGAATGAATAGGCATATAGAAAATTCAAAACAAACGGCCTGTCATTTTTCCTGTAATTCCAATGCTCTGATAATTCTTTATCTGCGAATATGCTTCTTTTCTTGCATAATCCGATAAATTGGGATTCATCCGCTATATTTGTTGTTACATTCTCCACAATTCCAATAGTTGTTATGACACTTTCGTAATATCCCCCTGTCCTATAAAAAATAACTAAGTCCCCTGAATGTAAACCCCTTTCTATAGAACGGCATATATATACCTTACTAATGGCATTTCTAAAGGGCTCGTTTTCCACAAAATCTATCGGCGATTCTGTTCTTAATATTGAATCCGGGAATAGAGTTGTATGGTATTGTGGATATATCGGCACTAAGAAAACACGGCTTTTCCCTGAGATATATGGATAGGTGGTTTTAGGGTCATCAAGATTAACGTTTTTATTGAAATTCCGAGTATAAACAAGTTCTTTGCCCGCACTACTTGTTTTAACGCCGTATTTACTAAATCCATAGTCTTCAAAAAGGCTTATTAACCTTTGTCTCTCAGGTGAGCTTTCAAAAATAGTTGCATAGATTTCATCAACCTTGAATCTAATGGCGTTATCAAATATGATTTTTATGAATCTTTCTCCGATTTTGTAGCCATTAAGAGTAACTTTAAAAGTTCCAATCTTAAGTCTTTTCTTTCTGATAAATTGTGGCTCGATATCGGCATAATTCTCACTTTCACCCTCAACTTTAAGATAAAGAAAAGCCGCAATCTCATTATCTTTTCTGCAAACATAAGCAATTTGTTCCGCTTTATTATTAAACCATTTATCAAAACCCGCATAATCTTCTTTAAAACTGCTGAAAAAGTCATCCTTTAAGTCGATATTCCCGAAAAGCTCTTGCTTGACAGATAAAACCTTGTAATCCACTAAAGCCGGATTTTCGGCTGTTACTTTTTCCAAAAAGGATTCAATCGTGAATACTTTGTCGGCAATCCCCAATAGATTAGCCTTTGAAACTATTTTTCTATCCTCGGTTATTAAAATATCAATTCTATTATTTAAAAGTTCATTAAGTAGTTTTGTATCATTAATATCATTGTCATCCCGGTCCATTTCCTTGGATATTTTTTCTGCTAAGGGACTTAAAGGGGCTTCAGTTTGTAGTGTATTGTAATTGTCCAGCTTTATATTCAGTAATTGAAGCGTCTTTGGGTCTTTATATCTATTTATTTCTTCAATTGTTACCGGATGAACACATTTGGTATGATGGAGGTTATCAAGCCATTTGAACAAAACACCAATATCCTTGTTTATGACGGTGTATGCTTCTCGGTGAATAATAATATTAGTATCAAGCAAAATCTTCATAACGTAATATTTAATTTCTTCAGTTCTGAATTAATCCAATTCTGGGCCTGTTTTTCGTCTTTCTCTATCGCCATCTCCACGCCCTGCTTAGCAATGTCAAGCAGACGCTTTGACTGTTCACGAGCAATAAATGACTTCTCTACTTTATCCGAAATCTGCTTTTGTATCGTATCGGATAAAATAGGAATTAAAGTATTTTTTACTTGGTCAACAAGCCAATGGTTTAGTATTGACCCCCCGACATCCCGTTCAATCTGCTTCTGAACGATAATAGAATTTAATACAAGGGTAAGATATTCAGGATAGGTTCTCTTGGTATTCTTTACGGTTAAACGGAGAATCCCACTTGAGGGAATCATCTTTCCGGGTTCGCCTTTCAGGTAATAAGCAATACCCGGTGAAGCATCTTTAGAAAGCAATATTTCTCCCTTCTTAGGTTGGTATTGCTTTAATGATTCATACAGGTCTTCCGATATAAACTGCTGATTATTGTCATTGATACCAAATTTCGAAAGATTACTGACCCTTACAAATGGAATTCCTAAATCTTGGTATGCTTCACTCCCTGGTTCAAAACATTTCTTGGGATTAATAATATTGTCCAAAATGTCATAATTCTTAACTGATTTAATTGCTTTCACTACCTCTTCATATTGGGGCTGGAAGTATTCAGCGTCTATGCGTTCGGCGGTCCTTGTGTTAGAGAAATTCCTGATAAATGATAGTTGATGCTTTGGCTTCCAGTCCAATAGGTCAAGTTCAGAAAGGAAAGAGTTCTCGGCTTGCTTATAAATATCTTGTGATTTTGTAATAAGATTTTGTGCTCGCTCAATTAAATTTTGAATTAAACTTTGAAATGAATTGTTAAAAACGGGAATAAATATATCTTTGAAATTTTCTTGGCTAATTAAACTTCTCGCTGTTCCCTTGAAAACTCTTTTAAAATAAATTTGACCTATTTTAGAATTAAAAAATGCAGAGCAAAAAAATGGATTTATATCCGCAATTTCTAATCTTAAAACATTATCGCTAATAGCGTGTCCGGAATAATCTTTTGTGATTATTGAGTTATTTCCAACTCCCTCTCCAACTCTAACAAAAAGCATTTCACCTTCTTTTGTTATTCCCAAACCGTTCAAATTATCTGTATAGCTCATACCTATATCGTCAATCAATATTGGTCTTATGTTTTGCGTTCTAATAAATTTATATTTTCCATTCTCATTTTGAAGTAAATTTTTCCCTGATGAAATACTTTTAATTTTACTAAAAAATAGAACTCCATTTTTTGATTTGATCTTTTCGTGAATATCCAAACAAACAGGGTGATAATATTCCCCATCGATTCTAAAATCAGAATTTTCTTTTACCGTTTTGTAATTTACAATAGAATATTGCATAACTTACTTCCAAAAACTCAGTTTTTCTTTCTTTGCCCAGTCAACAAATGCCTCGGCAATACCGTCCGGTAATTCCTTGCCCTGATTGTACAGGTCGTGCTCAACAATCAGATGGCTGGATTTATCCAGATATGGTTTGCCCTCGCCATTTTTAAGGTAAACATATTCGCCGGAATTATCCTTGCCTGATTTATCGGACACGGCAAAGAAGATGGGATAATCTCCCTTTTTGGGACATAGTTTATCATCCCATTTCTGGAGGAATAAAACGCTGGTTTTAGTGCCGGTGTGCGGCTTAAAGGTATTGCCATGCAGACCCACTACTGCCAAAATACGGGCTTTACCGGCAATAAACTCTCTAATATCTTTGTCAGATGTGTTATTGAATCTGCCTTGAGGCAGGACAATCGCCAGACGTCCGCCGGGCTTTATGAAATCAAGGTTGCGTTCAATAAAGAGGATATCACGGCCTACTGCTGATTTTGGTTTCTTTTTCTCATTATAGCCAAGCTCATATTTATGGATAATCCGGGATTCCTTGATATCCCCGGCAAAGGGCGGGTTGGCCATCAGGATATCAAACTGGAATTCTTTATATGAATCATCATCTTTTTTAAGCTCTTCAAGCCGCCCGAAACCCCTGCCATAAGTATCGCGCCAAGCGGGATTATTGACCGTTTCTTTCCAACGGTCATAATCAAGGGTATTTAGGTGCAATACATTTGTTTCACCATCACCGGCAATCAGGTTGAGCGTCCGGGCAACCCGGACAACCTTCTCGTCAAAGTCAATCCCGAATACCTTAAGAATATCCTTCTTTTCATCCTGCGATATGTCGGCATTTTCAAAGAGATGTCCGGTAATCTGGAATATAGTATGCACCGTAAACCCGCAGGAGCCGGAGGCGGTATCAATCATATATTCGCCTTTTTTGGGATTGAGCATCTTGACACACATATCAATCACATACCGGGGCGTGAAATACTGCCCTTTTTCACCCTTAGATGATTTACTGACGAGATATTCAAATGCCTCGTCTATAATCTGCAGATTAGAATTAAAGAGTTTGACATCCTGTAAACCTGAGACGCAGACAGGGAGATGAGAAAGCGCCAGGTCTATTTTACTTTCATCCGGGAATACGCCGGGCCATTTCTTTCTGGCTTCATCAAAGAGGTTTTGTATCTTCTTTTTCAAGTCACTCTCGGACTGGCCGGTATTCCTAAACTCAAGAACGCGAAAACGTTTCTCCAGTTGAGCGATAGTTTTATCTGTCTTCAAAAATGACTTCAAGGTTTCATAGTCGCCGTATTGCGGCCTGGTTAGATCAGCCCGAACAACAGAGTCAAGGACTTCCTTGTCCTTACGGCTTTCGTATTCGTCAAATAGTTTGGTAAAAATAAGTTTAAACGCTTCCTCAAAGACATCTACGCCGGCATTGGCCAAGACTTCGTCTTCCATATCAGCAATAATCATCTTAAGCGATTTGCCCTCGTTGGGGATTTTATCCTTGACGATTAGGTCACGCCAGGTGAACCGTTCTCTTAAGATATCTACAAGTGTCTGATTGGCCTTGGGAATATCGGTTATATCGTTAAAGAAATTAGGGTCTTTGCGGTTATAATGGGAAATCTGGGCGCCGTTTGTCCAGACGCCGATAGGCGCTCCGGTGGCATTGCAATATGACCGGAGTTGTTCCTTGCCATCTTTGAGTTTGGGCTTTTTGACTTCAATAATAATGTATTCAACGGTCGGACGGTCTTTGTCAAAGACGACAATATCCGCTAATTTCGTCTCCCGACCGAACTGAACCGGATGTTCAAACCGAATACGTTGCTTGGGATAGTCATATTCGTAGATGAGTTTAAAGGCATAAAGTTGACGCACGATTTCTTCGGGCTTGAGTTGGACCTCTTTTTCCCTGACGATACAGTCAACGTAAGGTTTATTCTTCTGGACTTTAATCTTTGACCCAAGGGTCTTAATGTCCTTATCGCTGAATAGTGAAAGATTGTAATCTGAATCTTTTAGGATTGATGCAAGCGTAATATTTTCTTTTGGCATAAATGTTACTCCTTTTTAATTAATCATTCCATCCTACCATTTCCGCCGGAGTTTTGCCACGATTATCTGTGGCTACCTATTCGCAATACCCCATTTAACCAGATACTGTTCAATCAGACGGTCTTTTTTGGAATCGCCTAAGGTGTTCTTATTGGGCGAGGAGAGATTGAAACTCTTGACCAACCCTTTCTGCACGCCTTCAAATTTTACCTGTATTCGCACCTTTTTTATTACGGCTGTGGTTAGGTCAAGTTTGAGTAGCCGGATTCGTTCCTTTAATCCCTTGACCGAGTTTATCTCAATAATATCTTTGGTCAGGACATCTGGATTGAATCGCAGTGTCACCACCTTGACTGATGAAATCCGGTCTGCCGGGTCTGTCAGGAAATCAATCGGCTCTAATTTCTTCTTGAACTGGTCCATATCATAGATGCGTTCGCTTCCGGTTGCAAAATAGTGCTCGTCGCCCAGTGCGAGTTTGGCGTAATCATCTCTCGCTGTTTCTGTAAATCCATCCGTCTTTGCCTTGACCTTTAACTTGCCTAATTTCGGATAATAGATAAGCAGTGATTCCAGGACTGGCTTATCAGATTTTTCTTCGGGCTGATCGGTCTGGTCGTCAAATCTGGTGATATAAGTACTGGGTGCTTCGTAATAGACCAGATACGCCTGCCGGTCTGTGGCGGTATAATGCTCAATATAGACCCGGCCATAACCTCTATTCTGATTCTGGAGCAATAATTTCCATGCATCAGTCATACTCTGTTTTATCTTTGCCCATTCATTTGGTTCTTTGGGCTTGGCGACATAATCCGCAAAACTCTCATAATCTTCCAGATTCGCCCAGTTACAAGCGGTCAGGAAGGCGTTCTTATTTTCCATTAAGGCAGTGAGCGCCCGGTCTTCGGGCATCATCTCATCATCCCAGAGCAATTTGAATTGTTTAGCCACCGCCTCAAGCGTCTCCTGGGCAGAAAGCCCGGCTAAACTATTGACCTGACGAAATTCTCCTTCTATCTCTTCCCGCTTTTTAATCGGTATCTTATAGAATTCGTCTATCAGGTCTTCCATCAGATGCCATTTATCTTTGACATAAGAATCCCAGTCAAAGTCGTCAAGCGCCTTATGGCTCTTGAAGTAATTATAAAGCAGGTCAGGTCTAATCCTGCGGAATAATGATTTGGGTGTAAAAAACGAATGGCGATAATATGGCATAATCCGATTCCTTTTAGTCGCTGTTAGCCCATAAGGGCGTTATCAGCGATTTATCCCGATTATTCGTCGGGGCTATAAAATTATTATATATTATTAACTCTCATCATAGCATCACAAGAAATAAAGTCAACAGATGTTTTTTATTATCTAATTTTAAAGCACAGCGGGAAAATAATGTATCCGGCAGAAAAGAAATTCTGTATGACCCCTCGGCTACCTGCCTGCTGCAGACAGACCTTTCGTCCTATATACTATATGCCGGAAACTGTATTCTAACTCGAAGAATATCACCGGAATTATTATTTCAACCTAATAATCCCGCGATTTCCCTTGACTTATCAGGTTGATATTATTATACTTAATACACTAAGTTTTTAATTGCTAACTAAAAGGAGTGTTATATGAAAAGAACCGGATTAATAGTTATCGGAGTGCTTATTTTATTGGCTTCTGTAATGGCCATGGGCGCAGGTGGCAGGTGTAGTGCAAGCGACAGCGGAAGCAGTGCCGCGCCAGCCGCTCAGGGTGCGTCATGGAAAACTCCGGCACTTCTTGAAACGAATAACCTGGGCGATGTTTCCGACCCGGAGATTGCTGTGGACGGCTCAGGCAATGCCATTGTTATTTGGCCCCAGAGTAATGCCTTCACTACCCATATTTATGCTAATAATTATATCGTCGGCTCGGGCTGGGCCATAACCAACACCCTGATTGAAACCGAAAGCACCTACAGCGTCTATAATGCCCGGCTGGCTATGAATAACAACGGATTCGCTATCGCCCTCTGGCTCCAAACCGACGGCACCAGAAATAATCTCTGGGCTAATCTTTGCATCACCGGCACTACCTGGGGCACTGCCACATTGCTTGAGACAGCCCCGGAAACTATTTACGGTTACCCCAAACCCCAGATTGCCATAAACGACTCCGGCAATGCCGTAGCCGTCTGGGTCCAAAATGACGGAACCTGCGATAGTCTCTGGGCCAATCGTTACATCTCCGGTACCGGCTGGACCGGCCGGGAACTGGTTGAAACAAACAACACCTATGATGCCACCGCGCCTCAGGTGGCTATAGACAACTCAAATAATATTATCGCCGTATGGGTTCAGGACAGCCTAACCGGCAATCATGTCTATACAAACCGTTATATTTCAGGCACGGGCTGGGCCGGCGTAACGCCGATTACAAACCTTATAAACATCGCTACCGACCCCCAGATTGCCATGAACGACTCCGGCAACGCCGTAGTTGTTTGGGCAATGACCTCTACTGACTATGCCCTCTATGCCAACCGTTATGTCTCACCGACCGGCTGGACTTCGGTAAGCGGAGATTTGATTGAAACCATGGACGGCTCGGCCAGCGTTCCCCAGATTGCCATGAACAATTCCGGCAATGCCATAGTCGTGTTTAATCATTATGTCCTGGCCTCCTGCAAGGCCTATGCTACAAGGTATATCTCACCCACGGGTTGGACAACTGTTCAGCTGATTTGTAACGGGCAGGAAACAACTACCGAGCCCCGGATTGCCATAAACGACTCAGGCAATGCCATGGCGATTTGGTATCAATATGATACTTTGAGAACGAATATCTGGGCCAATCGTTATATCGCAGGCACGGGCTGGGTCGGTTCAACATCCATTGAGACGAATGCAAATGATGCCGACGGTCATAAGATTGTGATAGATAATTCATGCAATTCTATTGCCGTATGGAAGCAAAGTGACAGCACAAAGGTCAGTCTCTGGGCTAACCGATTTGAATAAATAGAATAAAACAGAGACTCTTGAGAGACCTTAAAGAGACGGTGGTCTTATCCAAGTCCCTGTTATGTCTTGTCTGTATCTATCTTCTTTCACCCACCGGGTGTCCCGCGGGCATCTATAATTCGGTATAATATCCCCAATAATTATCTAAAAAAATGTATCCCTCTTACCATTCTTGATTTCATCAAGCCTACGACGTGTTTCAGACCGAACAGTTTTATCTTTAATTTCGTTGAGGTGTTCTTCTATATCCTTGAGTCCTTTTTTAGTAATAGTATTTGAGGTAAAATCATAAAGATATTCTGCAAAGGTCAAAAGCGCGTTGGGACGGCAGAATTTTTGTATCTCACCCGGTTTGGAGAGTTTCATAAATCGTTCTCCGGTCCGGCCAATACGATAACAGGCAGTACAGAAACTCGGTATCAATTTGTCTTTCATTACATCCTTGATGACCTCTATTAAAGGCCTTGTATCATGGATGGCAAACTGCGGCTGGCTTTTCTGTTTACCGTAGCCGCCGGTAACTGTAACCGAGCCGGCGCTTGATTGAGAAATGCCTGTCTTAAATGCCTTTTTACGTATCCCGGCGCTTTCGCGTGTTGAGATAATCATTCCGGTATAAGGAACCGCCAATCTGAGGATAGCGATAAGTTTAAGGAAATCATTATCAGAAACAAGGTATTCCGGTTTGTAAGCTACACTCGGCGCCGAACAGATTCTCGGCACTGAAATAGTATGCGGTCCAACATCATATTTATTATCAAGATATTGGGCGTGTACGACCAATCCGAGCACCTCAAAACGCCAGTCGTAGAGTCCGAAAAGAGCCCCGATTCCGACATCATCAAGACCCGCCTTAAAAGCCCTTTCGTGCGCGGTTATCTGACGATCATAATCAGCCTTTGGTCCGTGATGTAATTTCTCATAGGTAGGTTTATGATAGGTTTCCTGGAAAAGCTGGTAAGTGCCTATGTTAGCGGCTTTTAGCTTTTTATAGTTTTCTACGGTAGTTGCCGCGATATTAACATTAACCCGGCGAATATTACCATTTTCCGTTCTGACCGAATATATCCTTTTTATAACATTGGCTATATAATTAATCGTGTTATGAACCGGGTCTTCTCCGCATTCCAAAAGAACCCTTTTATGACCCTGGTTAATGAGGAATTTTGTCTGTTCTTCTATTTCGTCTAATGTCAATCGCCTCCGGCTCAATTCTTTATTCCTGATGTGAAAATTACAGTATTCACAGTCATTAACACAATAGTCCGAAATATACAAGGGAGCAAAAAAGACCAGGCGTTCACCATAAATTTCCTGTTTAATCAAAGAGGCGGTTTTGAATAATTTGGAAATCAACCGGGGTTGTTTGAGGTTAACCAAGAAACCGACTTCTTTTACGGTTAACCCCTTCTTTTTGCGTGCCTTTTTTATTATACGCTGTATTTCTGCGGCAGAAGGATTATGAGTTTGTTCTAATATCTTCTTTAGATAATCCTCATTAATAATACGGTCTTTCAATTTCATTCCTGGTCGCCTTCAATGGTATTCACGGTAATAATATGGTCCGGTCTTGATTTGAATTGAAGCTTTGCCTTTTCCATTATGGTTGCTTTAGCCAGGATTTTAAAGCAGGTTCGGAAAGCCCTTTCGCTTAAATCGGTTTTTTTACCCAGCCCGATCTTGATTTTAGTTATTTTAGAAATGTTATTTTTAGCGGCCTGTTTCTTTACTTCCTCTACAACTTCAGCCGTCAATCCCCATTCATGCATATATCATACCGCCTTACCGTACATTTGCCGTAACTGCTTCGGTTTCCTTAATAGTGGCGTCAGTCAGATGTTTGGTTATCCCCAATTCTTTCTGGTTACAACCAAATGCTAATCCCATAAGTTGGGTGAAGTAGTATATCGGGATATTATAATCGGTATTATATTTTGCATTAATTCCCGTCTGGCGGGTATCAAGATTCGCGTGACAAAGCGGGCAGGCAACGGCAATAGCATTGGCGCCAACGGCTTTGGCATTTTCCAGAATCTTATGCGTCAGCGTCAATACGGCGTCTGTTTCGCTCAATGCAAAACTCGCACCGCAACAATCCGTTTTATATGACCAGTCCAAAACATTAAATCCGGTATCTTTCAATATTTTATCCATGGTCATCGGATATTCCACGTTATCAAATTGCATTACTTTAGGCGGCCTCGTCAGAAGACAACCATAATAACAGACTACTTTCAGGTCGTTGAATTTCTCTTTGACAAAAGCCTTTAAGTCCTGGCCAGACAGCGTAGAAAAAATTTCTAATGGGTGCAGAATCTTAACTCTATTCTGGAATGAAGTGCCGATAACTTCTTTGACATCCTCGGATAGTTTTTTATCGTGTTCCATCTCGTGGACGGCGAATTTAAAACGGGAATAACAAGCCGCGCAGGGAACTACAACTTTTTCGCTCGCCATAGATTCAACTAAGGCGAGATTTTCAATCGGCAGGGCGATAGATAACAGATGAGAACTGCTATGAGCCGGCGAGGTGCCGCAACAAATCCAATTCGGAACTTCTTCTAATTCTATCCCTAATTTTCCGGCCACCTTCTTAAATGACACATCGTATTCGGCGCCAGTAGAATGTAATGAGCAACCCGGATAATAAGCATATTTTGTATTCATTAATTACTCCTATCTTTCTTGGCAGACCTTGAGAATATCTTCCAGGCAGTAAATGTCCGGCCCGGCGAAACAGAAGGTATAATCTTCATTTTGCCCTTAAAAAACATTTTCATTCCCAGGCCCATATCTTTGAATAATTGAAATGTCCGTCTTTTCAAGTCCATAATCATTCCTAATTCATAAAGCCGTCCTAATAATTTAATATTAAGTAATGCCGCCTTGTTAAAGGCATTAACAGTAGAAACGGGCGATTTAATGCCTTCGGCAACGGCAATCATCTTTACCGTATCCATGACTCTAGCAATCTCGACCTCTTGCGGGCAGCGAGTAGTGCAGGTCTGGCATGATGAGCACATCCACATTGTCTTGCTGTTCAGAACGATATCTTTCAACCCCAGACGAATAGCATGAATAAGTTGTGCCGGTGTATAATCCATTGCATAACTCATCGGGCACCCCGCGGAACATTTCCGGCATTGATAACAAAGATTGACATTCATTTTTATTTTATCATTAACCTGCTTCAGGAATTTAATATCCGGCATTAGAACTGTTTGACTCTGCATAATTTTCTCCTTCATGTTATTTCCCGCCATTAAGGCGAGGTTCGCCTTCGGGCGACAGGTACTTATCATAAATAATACCGGCAGCCTCGGGCACCGCTATCTTAAGCGGCTCTGATAAACCCTGCGTTATCTCTTTCGGAATATTCTCGGGCTGACAGGCAATTATTATTATTTCCACGCCTCCAATATCCCTTAATTCTTTAAGAAGATTAGATGTCGGTCCCTGATGGAACGAAAAATCATCTATCTTTTCCCCGGTCAAATCATCCAAAGACACCTCAAATATCTCACCCGGATTCCGGGATTCATACGAAACGGCATCAACAATCACGATCCGTTTCGGTTTAGTCTCGCTCAGAAGTATATCAAAAATAAAACCCCTGGTGCTCAAGCCCAGATTTACAACCGCTTTATTTTCGGGTATCTTATAATTATTTATCAGATAATCCGCAACTTGCGGACCAAAACCATCATCACCGAATAAAATATTTCCACACCCAAGAATCAGGGTGTGTTTCGCAAAATATTCTGGTGAATCCATTTAATTCTTCAATTCATCAATGACCTTGCCTGTGGAATCAATCATGGTAATCTTTATCGGCAGGGTGCCGTCAAGATTATGCGTTGCACAGGAAAAACACGGGTCATAAGCCCTAATCGCCATTTCAAGCCGATTAAGAATACCCTGGTCGTATTTACCGTTTTTAATCACGGTTTGGGCAGCCTGCTTAACCGACATATTTATGGGTGCATTATTATGGGTTGTTCCCACAATCAAGTTGCAATTAGTTATCATCCCATCCTCATCAGTGGTATAATCATGTATCAGTGTTCCGCGCGGAGCCTCAACACAACCCACACCTCGAGCGGCTCTGGGCGTAACTTTTGTCCACGTTTCCTTATTGGTGATATCTTTGTCATTAAGTAATTCCACGGCATGTTCGGCATGATAAAGCAGTTCAATCAATCTTGCCCAGTGATAAAGCAACGTCAATTGAACCGGTCTGCCGAAATTCTTGCGGAATTCCTCAAATTCCTCCTGCGCCAGCGGCGTCGCCATCTTCTCAGCCACGTTGATACGCGCTAATGTATTGGTCCTGTAAATTCCTTTGGGATTATTTAAATCCATTGAGAAACCCTCGTTCCATGTTTTGGCATACGGAAATTTCATATATGACCAGTTCAAAACCTTCTCTTCGATATAATCAGTGTATTTATCGTAAGCAAAATCAACGTAAGTGGCATCCGGTTTCATCAACCTGATTTTACCGTCATAGCAATTTAAAGCTCCGTTATTATCCACCGTTCCCATAAAACCGGTCTTGATAACTGCGAGTGTTTTAACGGCATCAAGATACTTCGGGAAAACGCTCTCTTTTGCCCATTTGATAGCCCATTTGGCGAATTCCAAAACTTCCTGGGCCATCGGAAGAACTTTCTTGCGTTCATCCTCGGTTAATGGTTTGGAGAATCCGCCCGGAACCGCAGTTACCGGATGAATGGACTTGCCGGAAACGATATTGAGCATCCGTGAACCGAGATGTCTGTTATGCACCACTTTCTTACCGACCTCGGGATTTGCCTGGGCAATACCGATAACATTTCTGACTGAAGGATCGGCATCAGGTCCCATTACAAAATCAGGCCCGCTCAAAAAGAAGAAATGAAGAATATGCTCTTCGGTATAAGCGATACTATTACAAAGGTCTCTAAGTTTAGCGCCTGCCGGAGCCGGCTTGACGCCGAAGAGCGCATCGCATGCCTTAGCTGAAGCCAGATGATGCGACCACGGACAAACCCCGCATATAGAAGTAACAATGCGCGGCATCTCTTCTGCAGGCCTGGCCAGACAGAATTTCTCGAATCCTCTTAATTCTATGACGTTAACAAATGTATCTTTAACGTTACCGTTATCGTCTAATTGAACGGTGATTTTGCTGTGGCCTTCAATTCGGCTGACGGGTGAAATGGTTATAGTTTTGCCTGGCATTGCACGCCTCCTTTCTGAACAGTAGGAGTACTCTTACACGCCGGGATTGGTTTTAAACGACCCTGACTACCGACATAACGATTAAACAAAGCGCGGCGGTCCGCTACCTGTTTAGGGTCTAATCCGATAGAAGAAATCGCCGTAATCATATCAACAAGCGGATTGGAATCCTTATGTATCGGACCGAAACAACCGCGGCAAGGCATAAAACCTTTTATGCAGCGGGGTATTTTTGTTTCACCGGATTCGGTAGTAATACCGGCGCAACCGGCGCGGGTGACCGGACCTAAACAAAGAAAACCCTGCTCGTTAAAGCATCTGGTCTGTTCCCACGGAGCGCCATGTTTAATATCTATCGGCCCTAACATTCTTTTAATCTGGATACCGGCTGTTTTCTTCTCACGCTTGGTCGGGCATTCATCACAAACGCTCTTATTTGGCAGAACAAATGGCTTACCGGTAACCACATAAAGCAATGCTTCTTTCACCCAATCAGGCGAAGTCGGACAGCCCGGAATATATAAATCAACCTTAATAACTTCATCCAGCGCATAAACCCTGTCTTCAAGCGGCGGCAGATTTTCTTTAGGCGTCTCAGCCGGCTCGGTGGTAGAACTGCCCCTATAAACTTTTTCATAAAGTTCCTGTAAATTCCACATATTAGCCAAAGCCGGTATACCGCCGGTGCAGGCGCAAGCGCCTAATGCCACAATAGTTTTGCATTTCTTGCGCATCTCTTCGGCAACATGCCTCTCCTTTTCAGTGCGGATACCGCCGGAGATGATTCCCAAATCTGCCTGAGGAATTTCCATATCCTTTTTCTCTCCGGTCTGACCGAAGTATTTATTATCATGCAGAACCGGGATATGCACAAACTCCACAAGAGGCAAAAGTTCCAAGAGAGGATCACCGATATCAAGAATAGTAACCTCGCATCCTCCGCAGATGTTCAGCCACTCCTCGGCAATTTTAATAGGCATAATCTACTCCTTTTAAGAACTATTTTTTATCCGCAGTTATAACTGCCAAACGCCTTGTATAGATCAGGTGTTTACCTTCCTCGTTTATCAATTGAACATCGAATCCGTTCTTTTTATATATAGCGGCAATATTCAGGGTATCGCCTTCATTGGCATATGGCTTGGCGTCCCACATATATTTCTTGTTGTCAATAATCTTAAAATTAGCCGGCATAATATTCTCCTTTAGTTTAGGGCGGATATTGTTATCCCCATCAGCGGGATTCCATTATAGAATACCGATTCAGGTAGCAAAACCCTACGCCCGTTTGTATGGACTCGGTCCAACCCTTTTCACCTGCCCAACCATATCCTTGATAACCTGGGCAAAACGCTGGCCTTCCGAAGCGGAAACCCATTCCAGCCTGAACCTGTCGCGCTCAATACCCATATCATCAAGTAAAAGCTCGATTGCCTCCTTGCGCGATTGAGTTCTCAGATTACCATCCAAATAATGACAATCACCGATGTGGCAGCCCAGTAACAGAACTCCATCAGCGCCCTTAGTAAGCGCATCAATAACCAAATTCGGATGAACCATCCCCGAACACATAACTCTTATTATTCTGATATTACTCGGATATTGTAATCTTGAAGTTCCAGCCAGGTCTGCGCCGGCGTAAGAACACCAGTTGCAGCAAAAGACAACAATCAAAGGCTCAACAGTTGTCGGTTGTCGGTTATCGGTTATCGGTTGAATAGGGTTACTCATTTTCTTAATCCTTTATTAAAAGTTCAATAGCTCAAAGGTAACAATTGAACCTTTGAACTCTGAAACATTTGAACTTTACGTTTTATTCACCATTCATTTTTGTCGATTATCGCGAACCGCTTACCGTTCCAATGCCGCGCTGACCATTTCCCTTAATTGGCTCAACTTAAAATGATTGACTACAACGCCGCCCTTGGGGCAGGTTGCCTGGCATACGCCGCAACCTTTGCAGAGCGCCAAATCGCGGTCAATCGTTTTCTTAATCTCTCCGTCTTTCATATATTCAATCAAACAAAGAGAATGATAAGGACAGATTTCAACGCAGAAACCGCAGCCATCGCAATTCTCGTCAATAATTTCGGAAACTATGGCATCCAATTCGATTTTATCCTTGGCTAAAATAGTGGCCGCGCGTGAAGCCGCGGCTGCCCCCTGAATAATGCTTTCATCGACATTCTTGGGTGAATGCGCCAGCCCACAAAGATATACGCCTTCGGTAGCGAAATCTACAGGCCTTAATTTCAGATGCGCCTCCAGGAAAAATTTATCCTGCGTTAGAGGCACCTTGAGTTTCTGGGAAATATCCTCGTTGTTTGCTATATCTGCGACTGTGCCGGCTGAAAGCACCAGTAAATCGGCCGGCAACAATACTTTCTGATTAAGTATCGGATCATTAATCGTTATCATTAACTTGCCGTCTTTACGTGCCACTTCCGGTTTTTCGTCATCAAGATAGCGCAGAAAAATTACACCGTCCTCGCGTGCCTGGCGATAATATTCTTCGTTAAATCCGTATGTGCGCATATCACGATACAGAATATAAATCTGGGATTCCGGATTCATCTTCTTGAAACGTCTGGCATTCTTCACTGCCATCGAACAGCAAATGCGGCTGCAATAAGGATGCTCTTTATCACGGGAACCGACGCACTGAATCATTACGACGGTTTTCGGTTGACGGTTATCGGTTATTGCTAACCGCTCATCGCTCACCGCTAACCGCTCTTCCAATTGCACCTGAGTAATCACATTGGCATCCTGACCGTAAAAATACTCTTTCGGCTTGTATTCCTCGGCGCCGGTGGCTACAACCACTACGCCATGCTTGAATTCCACTAATCCCTTTGGAGTTTCCAAAGTGGTCTTGAAATTGCCCATTGAACCTTCAACTGATTTCACGGTTGACGATGTGTACAATTTGATTTTGGGATGCTTTTTCACCTTTTCAATAATGGCTGCTAATTCCTTTTGCGGCTGGTAATTGTCTTCTAATAAATAATAAAGATGCCTCATTTGTCCGCCCAATTCACCAGAACGCTCGACCAGATGAGCCGTAAAACCCTGATTAGCCAGTTCTAATGCAGAGGTCATACCGCTTATACCGGCGCCGATAATCAAAGCATCATGCTCTATATCCAGAAAGCGATTCTGCAGCGGTTCCAGCACCCGCGCCTTGGCAACGGCAATTCTGACCATATCCCTTGCCTTACCTGTTGCTTTTTCAGGTTCAGTCATATGCACCCAGGTATTCTGGTCTCGGATATTCGCCATCTCAAACAGGTACGGATTCAATCCCGCCTCGCGCAATGTATTGCGGAAAAGAATTTCATGCGTCCTCGGCGTGCAGGCAGCCACTACCACCCGGTTGAGTTTGTGTTCCTTTATCATCTCTTTTATCTTCTTCTGGGTATCAGAAGAACAGGTATAAAGATTATCTTCCGTATAAACTACATTGGGTAATGTCTTGGCATAATCCCTGACCAGAGGCACATTAGCCACGCCGCCGATATTCTTGCCGCAATGGCAGATAAATACACCGATACGCGGTTCCTGCCCCTTGACATCAATCTCAGGAGGATACTCGCGCTTGGCAATCAACGTCCCGCGCGCTTCGCTTAAAAGCGCCATTGCCTTCGAAGCCGCACCGCAGGATTGCATCACGGTCTCGGGAATATCCTTGGGCTCGGTAATCGGACCGCTTACATAGATACCCGGCTTATTCGTTTCTACCGGTGCAAATTTGCTGGTCCGGCAGAAACCGTGCTTATTCAGTTCAATATTAAATATATTAGCCAGATTCCTCACCGATTCCGGCGGATTCAATCCGCAGGAAAGCGAAACTATATCAAATTCTTCTTCTATCCGTTCGTTCTTATCGTTGTAATAAGTAACATTAAGATTCTTAGTCCCCGGAATTTCTTTGACAGAAGAAGGCTTGCAACGCGTGTATTTTATGCCTAATTCTTTAGCGCGTTCATAATATGCCTCAAAACCTTTACCGAAGGCGCGGATATCAATGTAAAAAATATGGCAATCTAAATCGGGTGCGTGTTCCTTGGCAAGAATCGCCTCTTTGGTCGCATACATACAGCAAACCGATGAACACCAGTTATGGTCTACTTCTCTTGAACCGACACACTGGATAAAGGCGACTTTATGCGGATGTTTCTTGTCGGATGGCCTCAGGAAAGCGCCCTCATAAGGACCCGATGCGGACAGAATCCGTTCCAGCTGTAATGACGAAACCACATTAGGATAACGGCCGAATCCGAATTCCTGTTTTAATGTCGAATCAAATAATTCAAAGCCGGGCGCTAAAATAACTGCGCCGACATCTAAAATCTTAATCTCATCCTTCTGGTCAAAATTGATTGCCTTGGCTTCGCAACTCTTCTCGCAGATACGGCAGATACCCTTCAGGAAAAACTGGCATGTCTCGCGGTCAATTACCGGCACCTTGGGCACTGCCTGCGGAAAAGGAATATAAATTGCGCCTCTGGATACTAAACCGGTATCAAATTCCGATTTCGGGGCGTCTTTTCTTTTTCTTACCGGACACTTATCAATACACACCCCGCAACCGGTGCACTTTTCCATATCAATCGAGCGGGCTTTCTTATTGATTCGCACCTTAAAATTACCGGGCACTCCTTCAATTTTCTCGACTTCCGTATAGGTCAATTTCTCAATATTAAGATGGCTTCCGACGTCAACCAATCTCGGAGCCAGAGTGCACATTGCGCAATCATTAGTCGGAAAGGTTTTATCTAACTGGGCCATTGTCCCGCCGATAGCAGGTTCCTTGTCTGCCAAATAAACCTTATAACCGGATTCGGCCAGGTCAAGACTCGCCTGCATACCGCCGACGCCGCCGCCCACCACCAAAACCGACCCTATTTTCTTGGTATTATTATTCATAATTGTAATTAATAATATTGTTAAAACATAAGGTTATTAGAATATAACAATTTACTATTTATTTCTTCTATGGTCAAGAAAAAGAGGCTCGCCCAAAGACAAAAGAACAGAATTTATTTTGCCGCTGATAAGACTTTTTCTTTAATGCCCGCCCTGTCAGTGAGGCAGGGTAATCTCGAACTTCTTGGCGATAGCGGCAATGAACGCCCTGTGTTTCTCGGGGCAGTTCTTCTGCCAGACCCGAAGGAATTCGTCAAACGTATCCGGTTTAAGTTTCCCGCGCGGGTAATACGTGACGGCCTCCCAGTGCTCCGGCTGCGCGTCCATCATTTTCCATAACTCGGCGGCAACGACATTGTTCCTGGGCCGGTCGATGGAGTTCACCCGCAGAGCCTCGTGGTTCTCGCGATACCACTGGGCTAATGTCTTATCCCTGGGAAGCCTGTCATTCTTCTGCAGATCATCCAAAAATACTTGCAGGGATTTGGCATAATCCTTCCAGTTAGGATAGGGCGGACTGTCCTGCCATGTCTCCGCCATCCGACTCAGGGCAAAACGGGATGCCATCTCGCACAACGTTTCCTGGAACCACATCTGATTACTCTGGTCGCTCCAGTCACATAAAAGATGGCAGAACTCATGGGCGAATTGGTAAGCCATCTGAGCCCAGAGGTTATCACCGGTGTTCAGAATGATACGGGCATGCTGATCCTCCCCGATATTGGGGTAAACGATTGGACCGCCCTTGGGCACTACCTCAATGAGCGGAATCTTCCGGTCCGGAAAATACTTCCACAGTTCACCGGCCGCCGAGAGCATCACCTGCCTGGCGTCTTCCAGAAAACAGCCCCATTTGCCGTCCTCAATGGGCGTGATAACCAACTCGTGTTTCCACGCGGCATTGCCAAGCTGGCTTACCGCAGCCGGGGTTTCATTTGCCGAAATTTTACCGAAATTTATATCCTCTGTTATATCATCCGGACTGCGGGATATGCTGACGCATATCAAACAGGGGATTTTACCTCCCCCGATACACACCGGACAGATTCCGGTTTTATCGCAGGCAACGCATCCTGCTCCATCGCAATGCGGGCAAATCCCCGAGGCTCCGCTGCACCAATAACACTTGATTATTCCCTTTCCTTCGCATAAAGGACAATCCTTGTTCGTTATGGATTCTTTATTCTTTAATGCGGTTTTAGTGATTTCCATATAACCATTTAATAACCGATGTAAATATGGCGTTATTCTGTCAGGTGATTTACTGGCCTGGGCTTTAGTGAATACCTGCGCCAAACAGCGATAAATGCCAAAAGAACCTCTCAATAATGTTAAAGAAATAGGCGGTTTATTTGTTTCATCTGCTGATAAATCTACTGCTTTGGTTTCCTCGTTTATCTTCTTAAAATCAGCCGCTATCTTCTTCTCGATAATTTTCTGGTCCGCATTTCCTCGCAAGTTATAAAGTCCATTTTCAATCTCACTTAAAATATTCTCGGCCGCTTTTGCATATTTCTCATAGGCATTTTGCTTTTCCTTGCCGGTATCCTCTTCGCCCGGTGCAGCCGATACCGCTGCCATACTGCATAACAGCACTATTAATGCGGATTTACGCAATAGCTTTTTCATTTTATATTCCTTTCGTTTTCCATCGGCGGTGCATCCAAATCCACTGCTCGGGATATGCCCTGATATACCGCTCGATTACATCGGTATAAATCTGGGTATTATAACGAATCGTCTCTTCGGGTGTCGGCATTTCCCGGAATGGTATGTCAGGTTCAAAGATTATTTTATGCCTGCCGTCATTCTGCCTGACAATAAAACACGGGACAACCGGCGCATTATATCGCTGAGCTAAAACCGCCAGGGAAGGCGTGGTCCAGGCCGGTCGGTTAAAGAAATCAATAAGAATGCCGTCACTGCTCTTGGCGTGCTGGTCTAATATAAATCCCATAAGTTCATTTCTTTTCAAGGCATTGATTATCTCCCGCAGGGAACCCTCGCGATAAATCTGGTTGATATTCATTCTGGCGCGGTAGTCCAGCCAGAATTTATTAAATAAACTGATCTTGAGGTGCTTGGTAACCACGTTAACGCGATAACCTTTTAAAACGCAGGCCGCGGCGACCAAATCCCAATTTCCCAAATGAGCAGTCAGAATAAAAACCCCTCTTTTCAGTCTCAGGGCATTTTCAAGGTGTTCCAAGCCGTTAAATTCGATATAGTTTTCTATATTATCTTTGGAAAGGGCGGGCAGTCTGAAGAATTCCATAAGGTTCTTGCCCATGTTTTTAGCCATCCCTTGCGCTATCTTGTGTAATTGCCGGTTGGTTTTTATGTGAGCAAACGCTTTTTTGAGATTGTCAGCGGTTATTTTACGTCTGGATGGGAATAACCACCATACCAACATTCCCAGCCAATCGCCTATCTTTAATGCAACGCCCAGCGGTAATAGACGAACGATAAATGAAATAAACTTAAGAACTATCATTTTGCTATCCGATTAATCTGCTTAATCCGTTTACTATATTATTCAAAATCACGCGAAGAAAATGTCGGAATCTGTTTATTACGGATATTAAATATAAAAGCCAGTGCGATAAAAGTCGAAGTAAGCGATGAACCGCCGTAAGAAATCAAAGGCAGGGTTATTCCCGTAATCGGCGCTAATCCTACGGTCATCGCAATATTAATTACGACCTGCGTTATCAGATAAGCCGTAATTCCGACAATAATAAGACGGCCATACGGCTCGCGGGTAGATGCGGCAATAAATAATGACGAAGCGAATAATATAAAATAGAGCAGTAAAACGACAGAAACTCCTACAAATCCTCCTTTCTCGGCAATAACCGTAAAAATAAAATCATTATGCCGTGCGGGAACAAAAATGGTTGGTGTCTGCTCGGAGTCCTGCCAGAATGAACCGAAAAGACCTCCGGAACCGACCGCGATACGCGATTGAAGAAGATGATATGCATCTGCGGTCGGTGATTTTGAAGGATTCAGAAATACGTGAAGCCGCGATTTCTGGTAATCCTTCATCAGCCAGAAATAAGCAATCGGCAGGAAAAGAATGCCTATCAAAATGGTTATCAGCAGGTATTTCACCCGGGCGCCGGCCACATAAACCATTACAAAAAGTATCGGCAGGAAAACTAACGACGTCCCCAAATCCGGCTGCATTAAAATCAACCCCATCGGGACAAATACCAAAAGATACGGAATAAATAACCCTTTTAATGTGGCAATATTAGTCTTATGCATTAAATACTGCCCCAATACCAGAACGGTAATGATTTTCATATATTCGGACGGCTGGAATGCAAAAGGACCCAAGTAAACCCAGCGTTTTGAACCGTGCGAAAATTTACCATACACCGCTAAGCCTATTAATATCACCATCATTATTATATATAATGCCACGGAATATTTCCTGAAACTATAATAATTCCAGCGGCCGATAAGGATAAACAGCATTAGGCCTAAAAGAGCAAAAAGGATTTGTTTAATCGGCTGAAATGACATCGCTTGCGTCAGATTGGTTCGCGACAGGATAGGCTCGGTCTGGAATAGATTACTCGCTCCGGGTGAAACAGACCAGATGGCAATCACCCCGATTAAAGTAAGCAGGAGCATCGGGATAATTATAAAATTTGTCTCTGACGTTAATTGCTGTTTCATTATAAAAATACTTTTAACACGAATCGCACGAATAGGAAATTATATTCGTGATATTCGCTCCGATGGAGTCCGAAGACTCATGCGGAGTCCTTCGGACCGTATTCGTCCCATTCGTGTTCCTCTACTTTTACTTTACACCTTATAATTTATACCTTATATTTATATATTATGTCAAAGGTTTTTATACTGACATTCGGCTGCCAGATGAATAAACTGGACTCTGAGCTTATCACCGGCGCCTTGCTTGAATCAGGTTATAAACTCGCTTCGTCCGAATCCGAGGCAGATGTGATTCTGGTCAATACCTGCAGTGTCCGTGAACACGCCGAGGAACGGGTCTATTCACGGGTGGCTAATCTTAAACCGCTCAAGTTAAAAAAGCCCGGCTTGGTTATCGGCATCATCGGCTGTATGGCTCAGAAGGACAAAGAACAAATCTTCAAAAGATTGCCTCACGTCTCTTTGGTCTGCGGTCCGCATCGCTATAAAAGCATCGTTACCCAGATTGACAAATTATCCTCCAGAGGCGGATCCGCCTTTGGCGGACGCAGTCAAAATGCCAACAGGATAGTCTGCGCCGACGAAGAGGGTCTGGTAAAAGGCGAGAAATACGAACACTCAAGTTTTATCTCGGACAAAAATCACGCCTATGTCCAGGTGATAAGAGGCTGTGATAATTTCTGTTCTTATTGCATTGTTCCCTATGTGCGCGGAAAGGAAATCAGCCGGACTCCGGAAGAGATTATAAAAGAAGTCAGCTCGCTTCTGGATAAAGGAATCAGCGAATTCACCCTGCTCGGACAGAATGTAACAGGATATGGCAAGTCGCTCGGCAATAAAATAAATCTTTCGTATCTTCTGAAAGAACTGGTTAAGGTTATTCACCGCTCACCGCTAACCGCTCACCGCTCACCGCTTTCCTTCATCACTTCCCATCCGGCAGATATAACTGACGAATTACTCCGGACGATGAAAGAATTTCCCGAGATAAAGCGGGAATTGCATATGCCTGCCCAATCCGGCTCCGATAGAATCCTTAAGATGATGAACCGCAGATACACCCGTAAAGAATATCTGGAAATAGTGCAAAAGGCAAAAACACTGATTCCTGATATTAAGATTGTGTCTGATTTTATTGTGGGCTTTCCGACCGAAACCGACGAAGATTTCCAAGATACGGTCTCTCTGGTCAAGGAATCGGGATTTTCAAAAATATACGTATTCAAGTATTCGCCCCGTTCAGGCACCAAGGCATCCAAACTGCCTGACGATGTCCCGATGGAAACCAAAAAATACAGGAATAATTATCTGTTGAATCATTGGAAAGGCATTGGTAGTAATGCAGAGTAATGAGTGTTTTTAAGTATGAATAAAAAACTCTTATTTATATTCATTGGTGTATTGGTTGTAATCTTCATCTGTCTTATAATAAATAGCATTTATTATATCAAAACCACATCAACTATACCTATTTCTGGGAATAAACCGATTGTAATAGAACAACAAAAAACTGATGCAACCGCAAAAAAGCCATCGCCAAATCTCATATCTCCAACCGCATCGGCTAAAACTTCTCAGCCGGCCATTGACCAGCAACCTAAAACTATTACTCAGGAATCAATAACATCTGTTGAGCAAATAATCACAAAACAGGAATCAGTGCCATCTACTAAGCAGATAACCTCAAAAATAGAAGAAGAGAAAAAATATCCTGATTTATCAAAAGAAACGCTAAACTTAACTGAAGAAACCGTCAAGGAAGAAGAAAAAGATAAGTCATCAATCGCATTGTTTCCTATTCTTCTAAACGATAAAATTGGCTATATTGATGAAGCAGGTAAAATAGTTATAGAACCTCAATTTCAAGTGTTTAATGATTCTAATTATTCTTTTGACTTATTCCCGGAACTTATGTGGTGGAGTGGATTACTTGTCTCACGATGGCCTCTACCTCAACCCCTACCTGGAGGAAAACAGTCTAGAGTCAGTGAGCGCCGTCGACTACAGTTATCATATACATCGTATTTCTTTGAAGGATTGGCTTCAGTGTTAATTGATGGCAAGTGGGGCTATATTGATATAACAGGGAAAATAGTTATTAAACCTCAGTTTGTTTCGGCTTGGAATTTTTCAGAAGGATTGGCATATGTACAAATCGATGATAAGAATGCATTGGATAAGAATGCATATATTGATAAGACAGGACAAATAGTTATTGGACCGAAGGAACATTTTACTTTTTATCCTGGTGGATTTTCCGATGGTTTAGCAAGAATAAGTAATTATGTAAAAGAAAAAAATATTAGTAAACAAGGTTGGATTAATAAAGAAGGGAATGTTGTCATAAAACCTCAGTTTGATTTTCTTAACTGTGGCGATTTTTCCGAAGGATTGGCAGCGGCAAGACTTAATAATATTTGGGGTTATATAGATAAAAAAGGGATTTTTATTATAAATCCGCAGTTCACATTTGCTACGAGGTTTTCCGAAGAGTTGGCAGCGGTTTCATTTAATGATATATGGGGGTATACTAACAAGTCAGGTTATATAGTTACACCATTTGAGTACAATAATGCTACTCCTTTTAGCGAAGGTCTTGCTGCCGTAAAAATTAAGAATAAGTGGGGTTTTATCAATAAGAAATGGGATATAACCATTAAGCCACAATTTGATGATGTTGGTCCTCAAATATTTTCTTATTTAGTACCAGTATTTTCTGAAGGAATGGCGGCTGTAAGAATAGGAAGAATGGGAGAAAAATGGGGTTATATTGATAAGTCTGGAAATATGGTCATAAAACCAGAGTTTGATGAGGTTGGCAATTTTCACAATGGATTAGCCCAAGTTATTTTTTACACTAAAGGATCTTTTAGCGAATGTAAAATTGGTTATATTGACAAGACTGGTAAATATGTCTGGGAACCTACGAAGTAATAAGTAAAAATATTACATGAACCTATATCATAAAATCATAGGATTTCTCGGCCTTAAAAAAAGCATGGTCGCCTTGCTTTCCATGGTTATCCTGGTCGGGTTAGGCGAAAAAATGGCCGAGCGTTTTTTGCCCATTTATCTCCTGGCATTAGGAGGCGGCATACTATCAATCGGTTTTTTGAATGGCCTGGATAATCTGCTCTCGGCGCTCTACTCATTCCCCGGCGGATACCTGAGCGACCGGCTCGGACACAAAAAAGCGCTTCTCGTCTTCAATCTTATCGCGATGTTCGGGTATGTTATCGTCATCATTTTCCCTTACTGGCAGGCGGTATTTATCGGTTCCGTGTTCTTCCTGTCCTGGACCGCCATTTCACTGCCGGCCACGATGAGCCTGGTCTCCAAATCATTGCCTCAGAATAAACGGACCATGGGCGTCTCGCTCCATTCTTTGGTTCGCCGAATCCCCATGGCTTTGGGCCCGATTATCGGCGGGCTGATGATCGGACTGTACGGCGAAAAAAACGGGGTCAGGATGTCCTTTGTCATTGCCCTGATTTTAGGGGGCGTCTCGCTGATATTACAGCAGTTAATGATTGAAGAAGAAGACCGGCAGTGCCGCGCCGAAAAAAATCCGCTGACCTTATGGGGCGAAATGCCCGTATTATTGAAAAAACTCCTTGTCTCGGATATCCTGGTCCGATTTGCGGAACAGATACCCTATGCCTTTGTGGTAGTCTGGTGCATCAAAAATAATGGCATCTCGGCCCTTGAATTCGGACTGCTGACCACGATTGAAATGGCTACGGCAATGCTTGTTTATATCCCCATCGCCTATCTGGCTGATAAAAGCTCCAAAAAACCCTTTGTCGTCATCACCTTTTTTAATTTCGCCGTATTCCCGCTGGTTCTCTTGTTTTCCCGTTCTTTTACAATGATGATTATTGCCTTTATCGTAAGAGGCTTGAAAGAATTCGGCGAACCGACCAGAAAGGCATTGATTATGGATTTGGCGCCTGAAGACAAGAAGGCGTGCATGTTCGGAATGTATTACCTCGTAAGAGACATAATCGTTTCGCTGGCTGCTGTGGGCGGCGCATTTTTATGGCAGATATCGCCGGAAACAAATTTATTAACTGCTACCTGTTTCGGTTTTCTCGGAATGGCTTTCTTCTGGATATTCGGAAAAGATTCGAGCAGCCAAATAAAGAACACGGAGCCGAAATAACTATAAGGAAACCAGGAATCCAAGATGAAATTAACTTCCGCCACAAAGAACACGGAGTATTTTATAAGGAGTCCAGGAATTCAGGAAAATTAATCTTGGTTTCATGGCCTCCTTATTAATTATCTTTCTCTGCGCCTCTGCGGTAAAATCTCCCGCTTAACCTTTACCTCTAACTTTTAACTTAACATCTCCGCGTCCTTTGCGCCGGAGTTTACCCCGATGCACATCGGGGCGGTGAATCTTGCGGTTTCTATCCTCTTAACTCATTTTCTACATATTAATATTAAATTCTCCTTGACAGTATTGTGAATCAAATGTATATTTATTAAAGAAGTATTTGGATTTATAAACTCTCCGAGAGTCGTTAAAACCTGCCACATTAGAGTTATTACAACCGGATGCATTAAAACTAAACGGAATTTTATATCGCAAGCTGAAAATTACTCTAACGCGGTAAA
>JAZDMB010000032.1:0-93439 GCA_043801445.1 Planctomycetota bacterium | reverse complement strand
CTGATTTTCCATTCCGGTTTGGCGATGTCGCGGGTGACAGACGGGTCAACAATACCTGGTATTTTTGCCGTTATATCCTTTATTCGGGCGGCTATTCGATCTGTTTTTTCCATATCATTGCCGAATATTTCAATAGTCAGGGCTTTGCCGCCGCCCATCAGCGCCTGGCTGAGATGGTCGCCGGTTGCGACATCAAATTTAACAAGACCGGGTATCCTGATAATTTTCTGGCGGACTTCCTGGGCGATTTGTTTGTCCGAACGCTTGCGATAGTTTGATTTTACCACCTTGCCGCCGACCATTACCACATTGATTCCTTCTTTAACGCCCATCATTGCTCCGCCCAATCCGACAGTTCCTGTCCGGATATATGAATGAACCAGATCTTTTCCTGATGCCTCGCGGAATATTTTTTCTACTTCACGGCCTATTCTTAGGGATTCCTCCATCCGTTTACCTGCGGGTAATTCAGCGGTGATGGTAATTTCTCCTGTATCTTGTTCAGGGAAAAACTCAGTGCCCATAAAAGGAATAAGCGCTATTGATAATATAAAAATAATGACAGAGATAACCACGACCTTTGCTTTATGGGCTAATGCCCAGTCTAGAATAGAGGCATACCATTTTTCTACATATATAAACCACCCCTTTTTATTAAATGACGATTTAGCGCTTAATATTTTTGATGCCAGCATTGGAGTGAAAGTTAAGGCGGTTATTAATGAAGCCATTATGGTAACGATAATCATTACGCCGAGTTGTTTAAAGATGATGCCGGTAACTCCTGTTAAGAAAACAAGCGGAACGAAGACAACAATAGTGGTAAGCGCTGAAGCAGAGATAGCCAATCCGACTTCTGAGGCGCCGACGATTGATGATTTGAATTGATCGCTTCCACGTGAACGGTGTGTGAATATATTTTCCATTACCACAATGGCATTATCAACCACCATCCCAATAGCAATGGCGATACTCGCCAGGGACATCATATTAATGGTTTTACCCCAGATATAGAGGAAGATAAAGGCGGAAATCAGGGAGAAGGGGATGGTTAATACAATAATCAGGCTGGACCTGATTTCACCAAGGAAAAGCAGGGTAATGATAATAACGAGGATACCTCCGAAAAATACGGTCTGATTTAGATTGTTTATGGTGGTAGTAATCATATCAGCCGTATTGAAAATCTCGGCGAATTGTATGTCTGCAGGCAATTTTTTCTTGATGACCTCTAATTTTTCTATAACCTTTCGGATGACTTCATTGGTATTAGAACCGGATTGTTTCTGGATAAAGAACAATACTCCGGGATTACCGCCATCTAAATATACCATGCCGGGCGGGTCTTTAAAATCGTCCTTGACAGTTGCAATATCCCGCAGGCGGATAGGAGATGAATTGTTTTGTCCGGATACCCTGACGATGGTTTCTTCTATTTCAGTTACTTTTTTATATTCGCCTGGAGTTTGTAACATATATTCATTGGGACCGATTTTTAGCGAACCGGCAGGAAGGGAATAATTATGCAAGCGGATGGCATTTTCCACTTCGTTGATGGAGATGCCGTAAGCAACTAATTTGCCTTTGTCAATTTCTATATTTATCTGGCGTTGGAGTCCGCCGATGAGTTGGACCGCTCCGACGCCTTCTATCTGCTTCAATGAGGTAACAAGCTGGTCATCCAGTATTTCGTAAAGCTTGGTCCAGGATTCTTTGGCAGTTACGCAGTACATCAATACGGGCATCATGTTGGTGTTGAATTTGATTATTATCGGTTTGTTGGCATCGTCAGGGAGTTTCATCTTAGTAAAATCCAGGTGGTCTCTTATTTCATTGGATGCCTCATCTAAATTAGTACCCCAGTTGAAACGGCATACTACATATGATACGCCTTCTCGTGAATAGGAGTTAATCTCGGTCAGGTTAGATACGATAGAAAGGTCATTTTCTATGTGTTTTGTGACAGCGGTTTCCACATCTTCAGCCGCTGCGCCGGGATAATTGGTAATGACCGTTATGGCAGGCATCTCCATCTCGGGCATCAGGTCCACGGGCAGAAAAAGTATGGAAATAATACCCAGGATGATAATACCGAGAAAAATCATTAGGTTGGTTACGGGTTGTTTAACGCCAAATTCCGGTAGCAACATAATTTTCTCCAGTAGGTTATTTGTTATTCACTATCTCTACTTTACAGCCGTCATAAATATGAGGTCCGACCGCGGTAATGATTTTATCGCCTTCTGAAAGCCCCTCTTTTATTTCTACTAATCCACGGGAATAAATCCCGGTTTGGATGTTTCTCTTTTTGGCAACATTATTTTGAAGAACATATACCACGTAACCTTTAAAATCAGTGCTGCTCATATCATAAATAACAAGGTCTTTGGGAATAGCGATGATATTTTTTTTCTGGTCAAGTATCAGTTCAATGCGCGAGAACATGCCCGGTTTTAATAATTTGTCTTTATTTTCCAATTCAATCTCTATGTCTATATTCCTGCTTCTGGGGTCAACGGCCGGTGCGACATAAGAAACAATACCGTTAAAGATTTTATTCGGATAGGCATCAACCGTAATCAGCGACCCGGTTTCCCCATTTTTTACCTTTGAGAGTATTGTTTCGGGTATGGTAGTGGTGATTTTAACCGTGTCTATTTGGATAATGGTAAAAATTGGTTGCATAGGCGTAACCATATTACCTATATTGGTATAGCGTTGAGAAATAATTCCGTAGATAGAAGCGCGGATATAGGCTTCGTCTTTATTGATGTTTGTCTGTTTGAGGATTGCTTCCATTTGTTTTATCTGTGCTTCAATCGCTTCCTTTTGAGCCAAAGAGGCATTATACTGGGTTTCTATTTGTTCTTTTCTTGAAACAGAGACGGCGCCTTGCTTACTTAATTCTATAATGCGTTGCAGTTCTTTAAAGAGATTTTCCAAATTAATTTCTGCCTGTTTTGATTGAGCCTTAGCGGTATTAAGACCTGCTTCTGATTGTTCTATTTGCGTCTGGATTGCAGAATGTTCCAGTATGGCAAGAATATCGCCATTTTTTACTTCCTGGCCATCCTTAATTAGCAATTGTTCCACTCTGCCGCTTATCTTAGCATAGATATCCACCTGATTTAAAGCCTTAACCGTGCCAAAACACGATGTTGTTTCCATAATGTCCGAGCTGGTAATTTCATTTATTGTCACAGGAATAATTTTTTCGCCGTTAGTAAGAGTTGCCTTTTCCGTGTTGCTTATTATTCGTATTGTGACGATCACAACTACAATTATAATTAACAAACCCATAATCAATTTTTTCATATCTTCCTCCTCAAATTAAACAACAGAATTTATCAGATTAGAATCATCCGTTTAATCCCGTTGTCATTTTGCAGTTACCGATTCAATGGTTGCTTGAGCAATATTATAAAGGTATACTGCTTGAATATAGTTTTTAGAAACAGTGTCAAGAGCTATCTGTGCATCCAGCACTTCTAATTGCGTATTTGCACCGTTTTTATAGCCGACATCTACCAGTCGGAGTCCTTCTTGAGCTTGGGCTACATTTTCTTTCTGGGAATTAATTAATTCTATGGAATCTTTAAGAATTAGGATAGCCTGTTGGAGTTCAAGTTTTATGCGTTCTTTCAGGTCTAATTCAGCGATTTCTGCCTGATGCAAAGCTGAGTTTCCCTGTCGGATTTTTGCGCTTATCAGAAATCCTTCAAAAATAGGAATAGAAATCATTGCCGAAACATTCCAGTAATCCCCCCATTTAGGATCACCAAAGGCATAGCGAGAAGGGTTTTCTTCGCCATAATTGCCGACAAGGAAAAAAGAAGGTAACCCTTGCGCCTTAGTCATCCTTAGGGTTTCTTTTTGGATGTCAATGTTTATTTGTGCCGCACGTAAATCGGGACGATTCTTCCCGCCGAAGTCTGGTCCGTCGCTTACGAAAAAGGCGGCAGCCAGAGATGGTGCATTCTCTTTGTAAACTAATTTGTCAGATAGAATCAAGCCATCAGCAGAATCAAGCGGTAAGCCTATCAAATTAATCAGAACGAGTTTACTTCTTTTAAAGGTTGATTGGCTCTGGATAAGCATGGCGCGGATATTGGATAGCTGAACCTTAGCGCGCAGTAAGTCGTAGTCGGAAACCAGTCCTTGTTGGTGATGTTTGGTTACATCATTAAGATGAGCTAGACCGTTTTCTTCGGTTTTAAGGTTTACTTTTACAATTTCCTCGTTTAGCAGGATATCATAATAAGTATTTTTAATCTGGAAGTTAAGATTGCGCAATAAATCTTCCTTCTGTGTTTTCTGTATTATCTGGCCGAGTTGGGCTATTCTGATGCCGGAACTGATAAGACCGCTGGTATAAAGGGATTGCTTGATAGAAAGCTCCGCCTTGTAGTTATCCAGACTGCCTGTTGTTATTTTTGATCCGCCTACGCTGAAGGACTGTAGTTGGTCAATTCTGGTATAGTTGATGGTGGTGGAAACGGAAGGATATCGTCCCGCTTTTGCTTCTGTTATTTTGCCTCCAGTTTGATTGGTAGCCTCGTTCATGATTAATACTTGGCGGTTATTTTCAGAGGCGATTTTGAGGCAATCCTCAAGCGAAAGCGGTTTGATGGTTTGGGATGAATTCGTTTCGTTGTCTGCCGTAATATTTCCCATTGTGCCGGCAAGAGCTAAATAAATAATTAACAAGAAAAGTAATAAATATTTTTTCATAATTAATTCTTTATTAATAACAGATTGTTAATGAATACTTCTTCCAGATACTTGCCTTTTTTTTGGAAGGTTTTTTTATCGCCCCCTAAAAAAGTGCTGAAAATCATTCCATCAAATATATCCATTAATATATTGGTTGTTGCTCTCGGCGGTATATTTTTCATTAATCCTTGGTCGATACATTCCCGGATAAGAGCTTCTGCCCTACTCAGACATTTGGAATAATTTTTTAGGTAAAGCGGTTTAAATTTATCCTTGCATTCACTGCGATAATGGATGAATAGTTCTATTAATTGAAAGTTATTTTCAAAGAATTCCATATGCTTCCTGATAATAACTTTGAGCCGCTCCACCGGGTTGCGGATACTTTCAACATTAGTATCGATTATTTCGTTTGCTAATTTACGCATAAATTTTTCCAATACGGCAGTAAAGAGGCTTTGCTTGGAGGAGAAGTATCGGTAGATAGTTCCCTTGCCGATGCCGATTTTATCGGCGACGACTTCTAGGTCGGTTAGGTGATATCCCTTTTGGGCGAACATGTCAGACGCGACAGATATAATTTCATTTTCTCGTTGGCCTTTAAGTTTTCTTGACCGCTCTTTTCTTTTCATGATAATAAATCTCTATTAATTATATAGACGGACTCGTTAGTCCATTTTATTTATACAATACAAATGCGGTAATTTCAGTCAACATTTTTATTTATTTTTTTATAATTATTTTTAATCGGAAGGTTGGGTAGTTGCTCGCGTGGTTTTTAATCTGCCGAAGGCGGATCGGACTCGGGCCGGGAAGGGTTTTCTTCCGAAAGAATTTAGATGAAAAGCTTCAACACAATGCGCTGCATGTTAAAACAAACGTGGTAAAATAAAAACAGTTCATTCCATGCGAAAAGCTAACTGCATAGTTATTTTGCGCGAAAGGTGGAACTTTACATCGGCAGATTTAGCAGTGAACTTAATGGTGCCGCTCATAAAGGCGAGCCTCTTTTTCCGGGCGGGAGCTTACCGAGCCATAATTTTTATTACGATTAAGGCACTAAAATAATCTTCCCTGATTTTTTATCCAATGGATTCATCAGGGTAAATCCTTTTTCGAATTCTTCAAGCTTTAATTTATGAGTAATTACAGGTGACACATTTAGTCTACCCGAATTTAAAAGGCTAGCCATTTGATACCATGTTTTAAACATCAGCCTTCCGTTAATTGCCATGATGCGCGCCCCTTTAAATATCAAGCTATTTAAATTTATATTAACTGATTCCTCAGAGGAAAGACCAAAAGCGGTAAAACGTCCCCCTTTTCGTAATACGTTAATTCCATCTGCGATGGCTTTTTGATTTCCGCTCATTTCCATTACAACATCAACGCCAACACCATTTGTTTCAGTAAATACTTTGTCTTTCAAATTAGGGTCGTTATAAGATATAATAACATCCGAACCGACTTTTTGGGAAATAGATCGAGCATATTCATTTCTGATAACATGAATTATTTTTCCTGCGCCGGCCGCCCTAGCAACAGCTACTGTCAATAATCCAGCTGGGCCACAGCCAAAAACAGTTACTGAAAGCCCGCTGATGCTGTCACAAAGCACAGCATAAACCGCATTTCCCAACGGTTCCTGAATGGAAGCTATTTCAATAGAAAGTGATTTGTCATTTTTCCATGCGCATACCTCCGGCAGAACAACATATTCAGCAAAACAACCATTGACATCAACGCCTAAAATTTTCAGGTTACCGCAAATATGTCTCTGGTCATTACGGCATTGATAGCAATATCCGCAAGGGATATGACTTTCTGCTGAAATGAAATCGCCCGGTATGAAATATTTTACCTGAGACCCTACTTCAACAACTTCACCGGCAAATTCATGTCCGAAAATAATTGGTGGTTTTATCCGACTTTGTGCCCAAGCATCCCATTGATATATATGATAATCTGTTCCGCAGATTGAAGTTGCCTTAACTTTTATCAGTAAATCATTCGGACCAGGCTTAGGAACATCAACCGTTACTAATTCAGCGCCGGTACCGGCTTTAGTTTTCATTATTGCTCTCATTTTCATAAGTATATCTCCAAATTGTTAAAGCAAAAACAAGGTTAGGTATTGATTATAAAAATCAGCGTTGTAAGAGTCAAAGCTTTTTGGCATAAAAGTTATAGTATACCATTTTTCTTGACCTTTTAATCGCAACGCTTATAATCTTAAAATTAATAACAATAAAAACTCATTTCTAATTTATGAAGTCTTTCGAGCTCGAAATTATTACTCCCGGAAACACAATATTTAAAGGGATAGTATCCTCATTAATTATACCCGCATACGAAGGGTATATGGGTGTGATGGCTGGACACGCCTCATTTATAGGTTCTTTGGGAAGCGGGAAAATTTCCTTTAATATAGCAGAGAACATTGCTTCTTTAGAAAACGAGAAAGAATTATCGCCCAAGACTAATCAAGATGGTATTAAAGCGGAAAAAGGATTTGGTAATTCTACCGGCACATATTTAGTCAAAGATGGTTTTATAGAAGTGATATCACATCCTTTTTCTGTGACAAAAGTAACTATTCTTGCCGAGAATATTTCTTCGGACTCTCAAATGACATTAGGAAAAACCGCGTAACCCAGCCCATAAGTTATGGATTGTGTCATATTTCAAACATTAATAAGTCTTAAATTATGATCGAATTTATAGAGGTGAAAAAGAGATTAGGTAATAAAGATGTGTTAAACGGCATCACTTTTAAGGTAGAAAAAGGTGAGACCTTTGCAATCATCGGACGCAGCGGTGCCGGTAAAAGCGTTACATTGAAACTAATGGTCGGATTAATGCAACCGGATTCAGGTAGAATAATTATAGATGGCGTTGATATTAGCAAATATAATGATACTGCTTTATCGGCTATTCGCAGGAAATTTGGATTCTTATTTCAAGGCAGTGCCCTATTGAATTCTCTTACAGTAGGGGAAAATATTGGGTTACCTCTTAGAGAACACCAAGAATTACCTGAAGAAACCATAAAAAAGCGTATCAGGGAAGTTTTGGAAATAGTTGGATTACATGAAGCGGAGAAGTTAATGCCTGCGGAATTAAGCGGAGGAATGCGTAAACGGGTTGCCCTTGCTCGTTCCGTTGTCAGATATCCGGAAATCATTCTTTATGATGAGCCTACTACCGGTCTTGACCCCATTATGGCTAATGTTATTAACCATTTAATAATTAACCTGCGCGAAAAATTGAATATCACTTCGGTTGTAGTTACCCATGATATGAATAGCACCTTTATGGTTGCAAATAGAATTGTCTTACTTTATCATGGGAAAATGGTTCAAACTGGTACCGTTGATTATTTTCAGCATAGCCAAGACCCTTTTATAAGACAATTTGTTGAGGGTGCTCCTAAGGGACCATTTGAGGAAGAAACATAGGTCATAGCCTACCATAGAATCATTGATAACCATATCTATAAGGCACCTTATTATGCCATAGTATAGAATACAAGATAAGGGGACTATGTTTCACGAGAAACAATGTTTTTAAGAATTGATTTTGAGAAACTATTGAGAAACATCAGGTATTTGGTCTAATTTATCAAGGATACGTTGAAAGTCATCTACAGAATAGAATGATATGATTATTTTACCCTGTTTATTATCAGTGGTATATATAGTGGTCTTGGTATTAAACTTACGCCTCAACCTATCCTCTATCTCTCTTATATGAAGTTGTTCGGCAGATGATGGAGGGGTGGTTATAGGTGGTATATTCCGTCTTCTTAACCATCTCATTATGTATTCAAGACGTCTTACTGACATTCCCTCTCTTTTTATCCTCTGGCAGAGTTTTACTTGGAGGGTAGGGTCATTTATAGATAATAGGCTCCTGGCATGAGTAGTTGTTATAGATTTCTTGGCAACTTCATCCTGCACTTCATTAGGAAGATCAAGCAGTCTAATGAAATTTGAGACTGTAGCGCGGTCAAGACCAACCCTTTTAGCTATTTCTTCCTGAGTAAGGTTAAAAAATGTCATTAATTCTTTATACGCTCGAGCTCGTTCAATAGCATTAAGGTCTTTTCGCTGGGTGTTTTCTATAAGTGCCCATTCTAACATCTTTTGGTCATTTACTTCTTTGACAATCGCTGGGACAGAGGCTATTTTAAGTTCGAGGCATGCTCTCCAACGTCTTTCACCTGCCACGATTTCATAATAATTACCGGATTGCCTCACTAATATTGGCTGGAGAACTCCGGCAGATTTGATTGATTCGATAAGTTCAGTTAATGATTCCCTATCAAATGACTTGCGCGGCTGAAAACGATTAGGGATAAGTTGGTCTGTTTTCAACAGCATAATACCTGTAGGGAGATTTTCACTTGCAGTTTCGGATAAATAACGTTCTATTTTTTCTGATGCAGTCTTCTTTTTGCTATCCTGTGCCATAGGCGCCTGCCCGATTGTAAGGCGGGGATCCGCCTCTGGAGAAGGAGTTATTTCATGAGGCATAATAACAGGTTTATTTGCAGGTTCGACCTGTTGTCGGAGGTGAGCCTCGTCTTCGTGGGCGGGAAGAGGTTGCTCAACATTTATATCCTTAAATAATTCTTCAAGACCACGGCCTAACTTTTTTTCCATACAGCTAATATTTATTTATTATACCCCAAAATCTCACGAGTAAGTTCTACGTAACTACTTGTCCCTATTGAAGTTACGTCATATTCCAGTACCGGTTTAGCAAAACTGCTCGCTTCAGATATAATCACATCTCTTGGTATAATAGTCTTAAATACTTTACCGGTAAAATGTTTTCTTATTTCTATAGCAACTTCTCTGTTATATTGTAAAGAGTTATCATACATAGTTAAAAGAATACCGGCAATAAAAAGCGATGGATTTGATTCTGACTTAACCGTGTTAATAATTCTTATAGTCTGGCTTAGGCCCTCCATAGCAAAATACTCGCATTGTATAGGAATAATAACTGAATCGGCGGCGTTAAGCGCATTAATGGCAATATTGCCGAAAGAAGGAGGGCAATCAATAAGAACAAAATCATAAGTGGTTTTTAGCGAAAGCAAAATATTCTTAAGCCGTTCTTTTACTATAACTCCCTTATCGAATTTATATTCAAGTGATGCCACTATCGGTGAACTTGGAATTACTGATAATTTAGCATGAAAAGATGTTTGTTTGATTGATTCCGGTTTAATAATACCCTCTAATAAAATCTGGTATGAACCGTAAAACTTGTCAGGTGTAACTCCAAGACCGCTGGTAGCATTAGCTTGAGGGTCAAGGTCAATAACCAGGGTATTTTTATTAGCCAGCGCCAAACAATAGCCAAGATTAATAGCTGTGGTTGTTTTACCGACCCCGCCCTTTTGATTAGCAATAGCGATTGATTTCATTGTAATTTAAGAATAAAATGATTTAGCGCCCGTATGGGTGTTTAATCAGCTTACTGTATATTATTATGATTAACCAAGTCGGTCAATTAAAATATTCTATAAAGATTGACTCTGGCGTATAAGAATGATAATCAATTGATTATTAATTTATGAAAGAACAGCCCAATAATAAACAAAGGTCTTATCCGAAAAAATTCTATACCTGGTTATTAGACGAATTTAAAGACTGGCAGGATGAAAAACTGATTGATGACAAGCAAGCTGAGGTTTTGCGGCAGCGGTATGTTCTTGCAGAAACCGCCCTTGGTGGCTCGCCTACTCATAGCAAACTTATTCGGATTCTGACTATTCTTGGCGTCTTACTGATAGGGGCAGGAATTATCATCTTTTTTGCCGCCAACTGGGTGAAGATGGCGAATAGTCTCAAATTGGGAACTATATTCGTTTCTTTAATCGGCTCATATTTTCTGGGTTATTATTGGCGTTATAAACGAGGCAATTATCCCTCCTTAGGGGCATCTCTTATTTTTCTCGGCGCTATTATTTTCGGTGCAGGCATTCTTTTAATATCTCAAATCTATCATTTAGGAGGGAAATTACCGGATGCTATTATGTTCTGGGGAATCGGTACTCTTCTGATGGCTTGGGTAAGCGGACTTATTCCAATCCTTGCATTATCTTCCGTCCTTTTTACCGCATGGAGTGTTTTATATGTCAGCGAATTCACAAAGCCGGTATACTACTATCTTGTTTTTATGGGATTAATCTTTTTATTTAGTTACCGCCGTCTTTCAGCATTCGTTATTGTCTTAAATATATTAGGAGTAGGAGTCTGGTTAGGTACTCTTGCTTCCAATTGGCTCTTATCAACAGACCCCAGTTTTCATTGTAGTTACCTTATTTTTGTAGTGCTGTATTTTATTTTTGGGATTTTAGTTTATGTCGCGGGTTATCTCAATTATTTTTCCCTTAAGACAATTAGAATTGCTTTTTGGTATAAACTTTTGGGTATACTAACCATACTTATTATTCTTTATATTTTATCATTCAAGGGGGTTATCACTGATTTTGTTTATGAATTTAGCAAGCATCCCATAAAATCCATGCCCAATATTTTGTGGTGTCTTACGATATTAAGTATGGTTGCCCTGATAATTGCGCTTGTTAATATTTTATTCCGTCAAAGCAGAAACAAATCTTTTAGTTACCGGTACCCCGAGGGGTACGAGATGCTTTCCCTTGTTTTTCTGCTCATCTTCTTGTTTTTTACTATTAATTATCCTTTAAAGATTATGGCTGATTCCCGGTGGTATTTCAACTCGCCGGCAATAACTTATTACGCTATCCTTTTTAATATGGTATCATTTGCTCTGATTATTGGAACCATTTTGGTGGGCTATTTTAATGCGGAACCGTCATTTATTTATATCGGGCTGGTGTTTTTTGTGATTAACCTCATTACCCGTTATTGTGAATATGGCTGGGGGATGATGGAACGTAGTTTATTCTTTATTGGTGGCGGGATTATTCTACTTGTCGGCGGTTTTTATCTGGAGCGACTCCGCCGTAAATTATTACAACGCCTGCGTAATGCCTGCCCGACTGACACCGGTCAGGCGGGTAGGTAGCGATACCTAACGGTATTCTATTTTATAGAGTCCCGTAAGGGATAAAAAAATGAAGATAAAATCCATTAAATTTTGGGCTATAGTCTTGCTGGAGGTCTTATTCCTATTGGGTATATTTGTTCGTTACCGTTATGCATTAGCGAATGGTGTATCGGTTCTTTTGAAAGTAATGCCTGTTGACCCTCGCGATTTACTGCGCGGTGATTATGTGATTCTCAGTTATGAAATCTCCTCAATTAACCTGTCTAAAATAGAAAATAAAGCAGGTAATTTATCTTGCTGGGATACCGTTTATGTCCGATTGGAAAGGGGTGAGAAATTTTGGAATGCGGTCGCCATAGATAAATCATTTCATACAACGAATAATTCTGAAGTTTGGTTAAAAGGGCGGGTCATAACATCTGACTATACCCTGCGCGCTACGCATAGCGCTAGTGGCGCAAAGGATAGTTTAATCGGTATAGACTACGGCATAGAGGAATTCTTTGTACCTGAAGGAGAAGGCCGAATGATTGAACGGGAACGCAATAATAAAAATGTATCAATAGAAATAAGAGTAACTAAATCCGGTCTCGGTTTGATAAAACAGATTTATGTTAATGATCAGCCGGTTGACTTTAGACAGATAAGATAAAATTATCCTACCACCTAACAAAAATCTCTTGACAATAGCAATTTTGATTTTTACACTTTAATATTTACATTTACTTTAAAGGAATAAAATTTTATGTTTGATAAATATACAGACCGTGCTCGCAAGACAATGAGTTTGGCAAGGATGGAAGCGCAGAGATTATCGCACGAAGCCATCGGCACAGAACATATTTTATTGGGTTTATTAAAGGAGGGTTCCGGTGTCGCGGCCAGGGCTTTACTTAATTTAAGCATAGATTTCCAGAAGGTAGTTGACGAGGTGGAACGAATGGTCCAGGCAGAACCCCGTCAAACCGCCGCCGGTCAGATACCTTTTACACCAAGAGCAAAAAAAGTGCTGGAATTCGCCCACGAGGAGGCTATTAATCTCAGCCATGATTATATCGGGACAGAACACCTGCTTTTAGGCCTTTTGCGGGAAGAAGAAGGCATCGCCGCCCGTGTTCTGGTGAATTTAGGGGTTAAGTTAGATGAAGTGCGTGAAGAAATTATGACTATTCTGAGCGGCGGGGCGCTACCCCCATCCGGTCCGGATGAAAGTCATGAAGAATCGCATGCCCACGCCGAAGGCGGGTCCGCCCCTGGCGGAAAAACCGGCGCCCGTGGAGCTGCCAGCCGTTCCAAAACCCCTGCTCTTGATGCATTCGGAAGAGACATGACCGAACTTGCCCGTAACAACCAACTTGATCCTGTTATCGGACGCCGATTGGAAATTGAACGGGTTTTGCAGGTGCTCTGCCGCAGAACCAAGAATAATCCTGTCCTTTTAGGCGAGGCCGGTGTCGGTAAAACAGCCATCGTTGAAGGGCTGGCCACGGATATCGTCAGCGGTAATATTCCTGAATTATTAAAAGACAAACGGATTATTATTCTGGATTTAGCGTTAATAGTTGCCGGCACTAAATATCGCGGCCAGTTCGAGGAGCGTATCAAGGCAGTGATGAATGAGGTGAGAAAGAGCAAGAATATAATTTTATTTATCGATGAGCTTCATACCTTAGTCGGTGCGGGTGGCGCCGAAGGCGCAATAGATGCCTCTAATGTCCTCAAGCCCGCCCTTTCCAGAGGCGAGATGCAATGTATCGGCGCAACAACCCTGGATGAATACCGTAAGTATATAGAAAAAGACGGCGCTCTGGAGCGTCGTTTCCAGACGATTATAGTCGACCCGCCCAATAAAGAAGAAACCCTTAAAATACTAAAAGGACTCAGGGATAAATATGAAGCCCATCACCGGGTCACTTATACCGAAGAAGCCCTGAAGGCTTGCGTAGAACTTTCACAAAGATATATCAGCGGCAGATACTTACCCGATAAAGCCATAGATGTTATGGATGAAGCCGGCGCCAGAATTAGATTACAAGACAATGTTAAACCGCCGGATTTGAAAGAATTAGAAGAACAAGTCAGGCAGTTGGAAAAGGAAAAAGAAGCCGCCATCGCAGGCCAGGAATTTGAACTTGCCGCATCTTTACGCGATAAGATACAAAAAACACGTAAACAGAAAGAAGATGCCGTTAAAGAATGGAAAAATAAGGACACCGAAAAAACCGGCGTGGTTGATGAAAATATTATCAGCGAGACGGTTTCCCGAATGACCGGTATCCCTCTTTCAAGGTTAGAGAAAAAAGAAGCCGAACGGCTCTTGAAAATGGAGGAGGAACTTCATAAAATAGTGGTCAGCCAGGATGAGGCGATTCATGCCATTGCCAAGGCAATCCGCCGTTCCCGTTCAGGACTGAAAGATCCCAGGCGTCCGATAGGTTCATTTATCTTTATCGGACCGACCGGCTGCGGCAAGACCTTGCTCGCCCGCGCCTTAGCCAAGGTAATGTTCGGAGAAGAAGACACCCTGATTCATATTGATATGTCCGAGTATATGGAAAAGCATAATGTCTCCCGTCTTATCGGCGCTCCGCCCGGTTATGTCGGATATGAAGAAGGCGGCCAACTCACCGAAAAAATCAGGCATCGCTCATATGCCGTTGTCCTTTTAGATGAAATAGAAAAGGCGCATAGCGATGTTTTTAATGTTCTCCTGCAGGTAATGGAGGAAGGCAGGTTGACTGATAGTTTCGGCAGGCATATTGATTGTAAAAATATTATCTTAATAATGACCTCAAATATAGGCGCTGATTTGATTAAAACCCAATCCTCGCTCGGTTTCAAGAAATCAACAGTTGATACTTCATATGAAACAATGAAAAATATGCTCTTAAAAGAGGTTGATAAACATTTCAGGCCTGAATTTATTAACCGGCTTGATGATATTATCGTTTTTAGGTCTCTTACTAAAGCCGACTTAAAGCAGGTAGTAGAAATAGAGATGGAAAGGGTGATTGCCCGGGTTAAAGAGCGGGGTCTGACAATCTTATTGGAACCGGAAGCAATAACTTACCTGATTGACCAGGGTTATAATCCCGATTTCGGCGCGCGGCCCTTGAAGAGAACCATAGAAAAATTGATAGAAGATCCCCTTTCAGAACAGATACTCAGAGAAGAATACAAGGGATTTAATATGGTCAAAATAAAAGTTAAGGATAATCACCTGTATTTTGAAGCCTGCCAGACTAATGAAGAGCCGATGATATGTAAGGCAACCGAAGAGAAAAGCAATTAGGGAAATACAAAAATTAGCCGCAGAGGCACGGAGAACACCGAGACGGAATAATTATAAGGAACCCATGAATCCAAGATTAATGAATTTCCTGTTTTCTTTACCTACTTGGTTGGACTCCTTATGAATAAACCGTATTTCTCTGTGAACTCCCCGCCCGAATGGTCGGGCAGGTGTGTCTCTGTGGCTAATTAAATTCCCTGTGTTAATCTTGTGAAATCTCGTGGTTCCAATCTGTTAATCCAATGCTCAAACAGGTACTCATTATAATTCTTCTTGTCACTATTCCTCTCATCACGATTCTGCTCTGGCTAGTTTATTGCTTATCTACAAACAAAGCAATTGATTTCTTGTCGACTCCCTTGGTTTTTCTGGCATTCCTTAATGCTGTTTATAGCGTCGGTCTGGTTATTGCCGTTTTTATTCTTAAAGATTTTAATAAAGCGCTTAAAACCAAAGTCGTCGTATCTGATAAAAATCAGGAAGAATTCTTCAGTCAGAATAAGATGCTTTCATCGCGGATTGATTTGCTTTCCGCAACGCGTGAAATAAGTCTTATCCTTACCCACGATGTTGATTTCCAGAATATCGTCAGCAAATCATTAGAGGTCATCGCCCATTTTATGCCTGCCCGACTGGACACATGGTCAGGCGGGCCCGGTTCTTCTGATGGCAAAAGTAGCGATGCAGGAGGCGAAATTACTATCTTTCTGAAGGACGAAATTTCGGGCAAACTGATTCCGCAAGCGCAGCGCAAGGGCAATAATACCATATTTGAAGAGGAATTAGCCGACTCCACGAACCCTGACTATGCTCTGCGTAGCGCTCCGCATAGCACGAGCGGGTTCTCTGAGCGACCTGCCCGACTGGAAAGGTCAGGCGGGGAACCCGGAACGGGGCGAACCATAGATTGGCACAATGTTAATGAAGCGTTGGAGCACAACCGTCTTTTTTTCAGTGCCAATGGTGATACAATAGATTTTACTATTCCGTTAATGGCAGACCATGAATCGGTCGGCGTCCTCAAAATAAAAACTATCCGCTCGGGCAACCAGAAAGAAGAGGATATCCGGCATCTGCAGGATAACCTGATGGAATTGGCCCGGGTCCTGGCTTTAGCCGTCAAAACTCCGATGCTATACAACCGCGCCGTTACCGACAGCCTGATTTCCCTTTATACCAAACGCCATTTCTTTAATGAATTGCCCATATATATGGAAATCAGCAAACGTTACAAGACTGATTTAGCGCTGGTCATGTTTGATATAGACCACTTTAAAAATGTCAATGACACCTATGGTCATCCGGCCGGCGATATGGTGCTTAAGGAGATTGCATCGATATTAAAGCAGACCCTGAGAGCGACCTCAACTGCGTATCGCTACGGAGGCGAAGAGATAGCCATTATCCTGCCCCAGACCTCAAAGACACAGGCAGAAACCTTTGCCGAAAGACTGCGTCGAAAAATAGAAAACAACCTATTTATTTTATCTACCGGCGAGGAGATAAAAATAACTATCAGTTTGGGTGTAGCGGAATACAAACCTAATGATGGGGATGATTTCAAGGAACTTATTTCTAAAACGGATAAAGCGCTCTACAAAGCGAAACAAAAAGGACGTAACCAGACTGTGGTTGCATAACCAATATTCACCACAGAGGCACAGAGAACACAGAGAATTTTATTGTTTTTCACTCTGCGCACTCCGCGTCTCTGCGGTGGAAGTTACGAAGTTTTCTTACTATAATGAATATGATTAAAGGTATCGGAATTGATTTAGTTGAGATTAACAGATTCAAGCAGGTAATGCAAAGACAGGGTAAAAAGTTTCTGGAAAGAATCTTTACTCCGTCTGAAATAAAATATTGCCTGAAACACAAGGGGGAGGCTTCATATCAGCATTTTGCCGTCCGGTTTGCGGCTAAGGAAGCGTTCCTTAAGGCAATCGGTACCGGCTGGGGTGCAAAGAACTCACCATACTGGACAGAGATAGAGGTTATCAATAAAATTCCAAACCCCAAATCTCAAATCCCAAATCTAAGACTCTCTGGTAAAGCCAAATCAATTTGCCGAAAACTCAAAGTAACCCGGTTCCATCTCTCACTGACCCACACCCGGGATTACGCCGCAGCGATTATTATCCTTGAAAGCTGATATCTCATAACACACCATATCCTCCATTCAGCCTACGGTATGTCTTACCGTTATTTATTGGTATCTTTGTTTTCGGGTTGTTCTGGTTTATCGCTGTTAGCGTCTTCTATTGGAGGAGAAGAGTATAACTCAGGCAATGGTTTCCCAGCCATTATTTCCTGTATCCATATAAAAATAGCCCTTCTTGTCTTTGAAAGATGTTTGTAATTCTTTAAAATTTCTTCATAAACCGCATTGGCTTCTTTACACCGCGATAGAACAGCTATATCATAATAATAATTTGATATATGATTCCCTTCTTTGTCTTTATACCAATGCCATGTTTTATAAGGCATAAAATTCCATAGGCCTCCATATCTATTTTGTATCTCATAATCCTTTGATAATGCTCCCACACATCTTGCTTTATTAAACATCGCGGTTAATTTATAGTCGTCAAATCCTTCCATATCATAATTTATTATTTTGTCATATGTTGCTATGGCTTGCTTGTATTCTTCCAGCCAGCCGTAATTATATGCTTGAAGCAGATACATCAAAGGAAGAAGTTTTCTATTAGGAGAATCTATTTTTATAGTGGTAACAAGCGTATCACTTATAAGATTTGATAGTTCATTTTGAATAGTCCTAAGTTTTTGCCAAGCCTGTTTTATCCTGTCTTGATATTCCTCTTTAGTAGATTTCCGCATAGGTGTTGGCCATAAATATTCAAGTGCAGGTCCGCCACGATAAATCTCTTCATTAAAAATCTCAAGGAATCTTATTTCTTCAGGAGAAGAATCGTTCTTATTGAAAATCTTATCAACGAATTTTTCTACACTACTTCTTAATCCTATCGAAGCTACGAAATCCGTGTAGCATCCTTCTTTTTGGTTCATAGTACTACCAGCGGTATCTATTTCTGTGAATACCACATGGACTATATGTAGTAATTTTAATTTGTCTCTTCCGTATTTATCCATATCATATTTCCCTTTGAGCTTAAGACGAATCCATTCAACATACCTGCAAGCAACCGGATAAGATTCACAAAACTGTGATGGTGGAACAGTTAAAACTTCCACTTTTTTATCTTCAGTTGCATAATTATAATTGGATATAAAAAAGCAGAACATTATGCTAACACTAACAATTAAAATCGGCAACCCTATTATCTTGAATTTATGATTATCTGTTTTCATATCACACCTCCATTTTTAGTGAATTCCGGTAACACTAGCCTTCGGAATGCTGTAAATATACTCTTGCATTTATAATCTGTCAAGTGGAAAATTGAAATTCAGTATATAGAACATAGTATATAGTATATAGGGGTGGTGGGGGGTAGGGTATCCCATCACATACCTCCAAGCCACGAAACATATCCCCTTGAGCCAATAAACATACTCCCCTAAGCCAAGAAATATACCCTCTTTAGTCCTGAAATATATACCTTATACCCAAGAAACATAGAGGGTTAAGCCAAAATACATACCCCTCTGAGCCGGGATACATACTAGTTATCAGTAATAAACATACCCCTTTCGGCACGGAAATATACGCCTTTGAGCCGGGAAACATACACCATTGAGCCACGAAACAGATGCCTTTCAGCCCGGAAACATATCCTGCCAATCCAAGGAACATATACCCGACTGCCGAGAAATATAGCCCTGATAAAAATAAGAAAATTACCCATCCCCCTACCTCCCCCCTATATTACCCTACCTACCCAGGGGGGATATCGTACCCTCCAGTAGAGGTATCCCATATAACCATAGGTAGTATCCCTAATAACCATAGGTGGTATCCCATATAACCATAGGGAGTATGCCATATAACCATAGGTAGTATCCCATATAACCATAGGAGGTATCCCGTATAACCATAGGAGGTATCCCTACTAACTAGTGGATATACCCCATATAACCATAGGTAGGTAGGGTAGAATCCCGTAGTGGATAGGTTCCCATAAGTAACAGAGAGCGCTATTTTCGGATTTTTGCATATTTTTTTATTTTTCTTAATTCATTTCAAATCAAGAGTTTATACAAAACCGCCATTTTTCATATCTGCCGGATAAGTCACAAACCCGTTACTTATATCCAGTTGTAGAGATAGAAAGTGAGTAAACTGATGAACAGATAAACCTGTCTGCTAGTCCGCTGGGGCGTCAAGGAAAAAAAATAGTTTTAATCCTTTGAGTGCCCTGCCTCGTTTCCGCCAGAGGCGGATCCCCGCCTGACGGTCGGGCAGGTGCCTATGGCACAGGGTAGCAAGAAGAAGACTGCATCCGAAGAAATAAATATCTAAAATAAATAGTATTACACTAACAAACTTTATATTATTCTTATCATTACCCTGTAACAATAATTTCTAACGGGGTGAATGTCTTTTCCCGCTGGGCTATCCAAGTGGGCTACAACGGGATCCCGACAGACTTTGTCGGGAGTGGTTAACTTTTCCTATGAATCAGTTTGATGCGATTGTTATCGGCGCCGGTCCGGCCGGGATGATGGCTTCTATCCGAGCCTCGGAACGGGGCAGGAAAGTCCTCTTGATTGAACGCAATGAGTCTCCGGGCCGGAAACTGCTCATCTCCGGTAAGGGACGCTGTAATCTTACTAATTCAGGCGATATCAACGGGTTTTTGGCTGAGTTTTCGGAATCACGCGATTTCCTGAGGAACGCTTTCGCCAGGTTCTTTAACACCGACCTGATTTCATTCTTTGAGGATGCGGGTCTGAAACTCAAGACCGAACGGGGCGGCCGCGTATTCCCAATAAGTAATCTTTCAGCCGATATCCTGGATGTCCTGAAATCTAAATTAAATAATAAGAATATCGTAATCCTGTCAGGCGAACGGGTGAAGGATGTGGTTGCAGAGGGCAAACGTGTAAAGGGTCTTCAAACAGTTTCAGGTAAGTTATTTCCGTCATCGCATATCGCCATTACCACAGGCGGGCTTTCGTATCCGCAGACCGGCTCAACCGGCGACGGTTATAAACTGGCTGAGAAATTAGGGCACCGGATAGTTTCCTTGAAACCGGCGCTGTCTGCGGTGCGCATCAAGGAGCGGTTTATCAATGATTGGCAGGGTATCTCGCTCAAGAACGTGCGTCTGACGCTATTCGCTGATAATAAGCCGGTTGATGAGCGGTTCGGAGAGATGCTTTTTACTCATTTCGGAATATCAGGTCCGATTGTGCTTGACATAAGCGCCGCGGTATATGACGCACTGGCACTTACCCGCCCGAACCCCGTCCGAACGGATGTTCATCCGGGCGGGGACCGAAAGGTCGGGCAGGAGAATAAGGTGTCAATATCCATTAATTTTAAGCCCGCGCTGGATTATAAAATACTTGATGCGAGGTTGTTACGCGAATTCAAGGCGGCTCCGAATAAGGGTATAAAGAATATATTCAAGAACCTTCTGCCCGGCGGTCTAATCGCGCGGTTTATTGAATATTGCAAGTTGGATGGTAATAAGGGCGCAAATCAGGTTACTGCCGAGGAACGTAAAAGTCTGATAGAGGGGTTGTTCGGGTTGAGATTAACGGTTGAAGGCGTGATGCCTATCAGCGAGGCGATAGTTACCAGAGGCGGGGTGGATACAAAGGAGATAAACCCAAAGACAATGGAGTCAAGGATTGTCAGGGGACTCTTTTTCGCAGGCGAGGTAATAGATATAGATGCCAAGACAGGCGGATATAATATGCAGGCGGCTTTTTCTACAGGCTGGGTCTGCGGGGATAATATTTAATATTAGTATGTAGTATATAGTATGTAGAAGGTAGGTTAAAGAGAAGAAACGTAGATTAGCCACAGATTACACCAAGTAGGCAGGCAGATAATTTCTATAAGGAGACCATGAAACCAAGATTAATTTTCCTGAATTCCTGGATTCCTTATAAAATACTCCGTGTTATTTGTCTCTACGGGAGGCAGTAGCTCCGGTTTCTACTTTCGCCCGGTGATTTCCAGATGGCCGGCTGAACCTAATAATGCTTCTTCGGAATGGAGTTGCAATTCCAATTTCAATAATCTGTCAAATGCTGAACGGTCTTTTAATATCTCGCTCCGATGCCTTCGTCCCGATGCCTTCGGATATGGGGCGCTCCGCTCGTGAGCATCGGAGCGGATACGGAGCGTCCCGTATCGGAGCATCGGGACGCTATTCTGCCTGATAGGTAATACGGTCTTGCCGATGATTGTCAATACCTCAAATCCGTTTCCGGTAAATAATTTCTTTAATTGGGCCGGCGTGAAATAGGTAATCGGGTATTGTTCGTTGATGTCATTGGTGAACCATTTGGTCTTGCCGCTTTTGATGAATTCTTCCAATTCATCTATCTTATTTTGTTCTAAAAACACTTTCATCCCGCTGTATTTATTGTCCACCGAGGCGATAAAGAATCCCTTGTCTTTGAGTATGCGATAGGCTTCCTTGACTGCCTGATAAGGATTTTCACAACACGAGAGCGGGTCGCCCTGGGCTAATACCATATCAAAGGTTTTCTCTTCAAACACCGATAGGTCGCAGATATCCGCTTTGACAAATGTAATCTTTGATGAGAGGTTCGCTTTTTCTGCTTTGTTAAGAGCCATGTCCAGCATCTTCTGGGAGATATCCGCCAGCGTAACCTCAAAACCTGATTTAGCGAGTTTCAAAGCCCACAGGCCCGTGCCGCCGCCGATATCCAATATCCGTCTGCCTTTCAATTGGGGCAGATATTTTTTCAGGTTATGCCAAGTGACTGCGTTATAGAAATCCCAATAAGGGTTTTTGCCCGTTCCGGGTCCTCGCTCAGAGAACCCGTCAGGGTTCGTGGAGTAGGAGTCGTCATACGAATGAGCCACGCGGTCGTAATATCTTTCGCAGGGAGATTTTGTCATAATAGAAAGAAAATTCGTAGCCACAGAGACACAGAGCGCACAGAGATTCGGTGTTCTTTGTGGTAGAAATTATTGGGTTAGTTTCTTAAATTCCTCATCTTCCCAGAGCCATTGGAAATTCTTGTCTTTTTTTACTTCGACTTTCAATTTAGCTTCCAAGCTTATTGCTTTTGCTAAATCGTTAAGGGTATTTGTTTTGTCCTTTTTGAGTGAATAAATACGAGCCCTCCTAAACCAAGCGCCAGACTTTTTAGGTTCAAGTTCTATGGCTTTGCCATACACCTTGATTGCTTCATCATATTTTCCCAACTTATTTAAGATTTCCACTTTGTTGAACAATATAAAAATGTCTTTGGGGTAGCATTCCGATGCATTGTCATAACATACAAGCGCTTTTTCAAGGAGTCCGGTACTTTCAAATTCATAACCCTTGTTCCACCATGTATTACATAACTCTTTGTCAAAGGCAGGATTAGATTTAAGCGCGTTATTACAGAGTTCCTTAGCTTCATCGAAACGGTTTTCTGCAATGGCTTGTAAGGCAGCCTCGCATAATTCATAACCGGCAATAAAAGTTATATTTTTAAATTCCTCATTCCCCCAGAGCCATTTAAAATAGTGGTCGTTTTTGGCTTTTTCTTTGAGTTCGACCTCCAAACTTATGGCTTGGGCTAAATCGCTAAGAGATTTTTGCTTGTCTTTTTGAAGCGAATATAAGCGCGCCCGATAATACCACGCATCAAATAGTTCCGGGGAAAGTTTTATTGCCTCATCAAATGCCTCAATAGATTCTTTATACCGTCCTAATGTGCACAAGGTATCGCCTTTGATATACCAAGCAATGGTGTCTTTCTGGTTAAGTTTGATGGTTTTATTATTTAACTCGAGCAATTCGTCAAGTTTCAAGTCCAACCAAAACCATGACCGCCAATACTTCGTGAATAATTTTCCCTTCAAGTCATTTGTAATAGTTTCTAATTTTCCCAATGTGCATACCAATAACTGCGACTCATCATTATCCTTAGCTGCTTCCTCTTTATAATAAGAAAATTCTCTTTCAAGTCCCATAATAAGGAACCAGTCTTTCCCTTTATATGGGAATAACATTGGAATATAATTCTTCTCTTTTGGTTGATATTTCTTCGGAATAAGATTGTCGGATTGAAGGGTTAAAAGCCCATTTTTATAGATCCAGATACCTTTATCAGCAATATGTTCCGGAGAGATATCAGCCCAGTCAATATAGAAATATGTTTTATCAGGGAAAAGATATATATCACATCCGGAAAGTCCTCCCGTAAATAAAGCTGGATTGGGGTCAGCAAAATGACCGATTAAGGTTTCTTCTTTATCTAAATCTGGCGGTAGTCCTTTAACGCTGGGCAGAAATTGTTGGATTTTCTTAATAACAGTTTCTTTTGGTGATGTGGTGCTGCATCCGACAAGAAGTATTATTCCGATTAGAACGATAATCAGTTTTTTCATACTGACTAATTAAACATAATCCAGCCGGGTATGTCAAGGGGACAGTAGAAGTAGGAAGTTAAAAGTAAAAAGTTAGGACTTTTAAGCTTTAACTTAACATCTTGGTGCTACCTGTGGTTCTATTTTTACGAGTGGTATTTTCCCACTGCCAGAGTGGCATTATGTCCGCCGAAGCCGAATGAATTAGAAAGCGCTATTTTTACTTCCATTTTTCTGGCTGTATTCGGGACATAATCCAGGTCGCATTCCGGGTCAGGGGTTTCGTAATTGATGGTGGGATGGACGATATTGTCTCTGATGCTTAATATGGTGGCGACGAGTTCAGCCGAACCGGAACCGCCCAGTAAATGGCCTATCATCGATTTGGTCGAGCTGATAGCCACTTTTTTGGCGTGTTCGCCGAATAGTTTTTTTATGGCTTTGGTTTCGGTTAAATCGTTATAGAGTGTGGATGTGCCGTGGGCATTGATATATGAAACATCCTGCGGTTTAAGTCCGGCATCGTCTAAAGCGAGTTTCATAGTCATCATAGCGCCGTCGCCTTCGGGGTCAGGTGCGGTAATATGATAAGCGTCGTCGTTCATTCCGAAACCGAGCATTTCGGCATAGATTCTGGCGCCCCGGGCCAGCGCAAATTCCAATGATTCCATTATTAAAATCCCGCTGCCTTCGCCCATAACAAAACCATCGCGGTTTTTGTCAAAAGGACGCGATGCTTTTTCAGGCGCGTCATTGCGGGTGGACAGCGCTTTGAGCGATGCAAAACCGGCGATGCCTAATGGGGTAATGGCGGCTTCGGCGCCTCCGGTAATTATGACATCAGCCATTCCGGATTGGATTATTTTGAATGCCATGCCGATGGCGTGGTTAGAAGAAGCGCAGGCGCTTGCCACGGCAAAATTTGGTCCTTTTAATCCGAAATTGATAGCAATCTGGCCGGCTGCCGAATTCATCATTACTTTAGGTATAGTGAATGGCGAAACACGGGATGGTCCTTTCTGGATTAATCTGGTCTGCTGTTCCCCGAATTCAACAAATCCGCCGATACCGGAACCGATAATGGAGCCGATACGCTGCGTATTAAATTTGGTAAAATCAATATTGGCGTCTTTGACCGCCTGGATAGCGCAGGCGAGTCCGAATTGCGCGAAACGGTCAGATCTCTTGGCAACCGGCGCAGGGAAATAGGCATCAGAGTTGAAATTCTTTACTTCGCAGGCGAAATTGACGTCAAAGCCGGTGGTATCAAAAGACTGGATTTTTGCCGCGCCGCTCTTGCCGGCTAAAAGCGACTGCCAGATCTCTTCGTGATTTAGTCCCAGGGCAGTAATCGAACCTAAACCGGTAATGACAACTCGTTTCTGCATATTATATTCCTGACGGGCTCCCGAACCATAAATTAATTAGGGCTTTAGTAGCCACATTATTTGTAAACTAACTAAAGCCCTATTATAAATGACTAAGTTTTACTCGCTAATGCGTTCTCAATATATTTCACCGCATCACTAACGGTCTGGATCTTTTCGGCTTCTTCATCGGGAATGGACATCCCGAATGATTCTTCCAAATCCATAACTAATTCTACGGTATCGAGAGAATCAGCTCCCAAGTCGTTAACAAATGACGTGGCGATTGATACTTTTTCTTTGGCAACACCTAATTGTTTGCAAACAATCTCAATAACCTTATCCTGGATTTCTTGTGTTGTCGGCATTAATACACCTCCTTGCATAAGTAACTATATTAAGTTATAAGGTAATAACACTATAAGTTCAGAGCGTCAAGAAAATCATTAAAATTTATGATAATTTGCCACAATCCCTAACGAGATACAGCAGTGAAGAAGTCCCGTAGGGGCAAAGACACAAAGGCACTAAGAAGTACTTTAGTACTAAGTACTCCAGTACTATTTTTTTGGCGTCTTGGTGGCGGATTTATCTTTGAGCTAATTGCGTCTGGCACAAAGAACACGGGGGATTTTATTATAATCAACCAGTACTTTTATATCCTTAAATTTGTTGGTAGATTTCATAATGTTTAAAACCTTTTTTGATTGACCCAAGCCCAATTCCAATAACAGGTATCCTTGAGGTTTGAGATAATGGAGTGATTGACTGATTATTTTTCGTATAAGCGATAATCCATCAGGTCCGCTGAATAAAGCAATCTGCGGTTCGTATTTCCTGACGCTTATCGGTAACTCGTGGAAATCATTATCCGATATATAAGGAGGATTGGATACAATGATATCCGTTTTATTTCTTAATGATAAATTATTAAATGCCTCAAATAAATCACCGCAATAAAATCCGATTTGTTTTTGGACTTTATGAAGCCGGGCGTTCAAGGATGCTATTTTTAATGACTTTTTAGATATGTCCGATGCAAATATTTGTAACTTTCCGAAAGAACAATATTTTGCTATTGATATGGCGATATTACCCGAACCCGTTCCTACATCTAAAATGGTTATCTTTGTTTTATCCCTAACGAGACGAGGTTTGTAACTATGCCCGATGCCCGCCTGACCCCAGCCCGAAAGACTCGTTTTGACTGGGGTCGCCAGGCATTTTAGAGTTTCTTCAACTAATAATTCTGTTTCAGGGCGTGGAATAAGAACGTCTTTGGTTATGATAAAGTCAAGAGACATAAATTCTTTATGACCGGTAAGATATGCTACAGGACAGCCTTGTTCATATTTTTGTAATAGATTACGGAAACGAAGCTGTTCCGGAAGAGTAACTATTCTTTCCGGTTTTTTGTATAAGTCAACTCGTTCGCATTTAAGGACATCGGATAGAATTATTTCTTTATCGATTCGGTCCGAGTTATGCAGTGATAAAAGTTGTCTCCCCGGACGTTCCGATAACAGGTGAGAAACAGTTAATTGCTTATTTTTCACGATATAGGAAAGTATAAACACGAATAGGACGAATTAAGGCGAATCACACGAATAAGAAATCACCAGTTAAGATTCCTATTCCCAAAGGATATTCGTTCCATTCGTGTTCCTCTTTTTTCTTGATTATTTGAAATCTATAAATCAATTAAAGAATGGATTGAGATGTTTTTCGTCGCCGACCGTTGTAGCCGGTCCGTGTCCCGGATAAACAATTGTATTATCCGGCAGGACAAAGACCTTCTCCTTGATATTATTGATTAGTTCCGAATGCGACCCGCCTGGAAAATCGGTTCTGCCGATACTTCCGGCGAAAATAGCATCTCCGCTGAAAAGGAGCGGCTGGCTATTCTTGGCTTTCACGGATGAGTTATCAGCCGGCTGATAAAATAAGCCAATACCGCCTTTGGTATGGCCGGGCAGATGGATTACTTTAAACCGGTATGCCGACTTCTCGTTTTTACTTATTTCGCTTGTCATTGCAATGATATCATTTTCATTAAGAAGCTTATCAGGTTGGGGTGACGAAAACTCAAATCCTAATTCGGTAGAAAGATTATATTTAGACTCCCGTAACATAGGCGCATCTGCAGGATGGATGCATATCTTTATTTTGGGGAAAGCCTTTTTTATCTGGGGATTACCAAGAATATGGTCAACATGTCCGTGTGTATTTACTAAATATAAGGGATTGAGATTATGGTTTTTAATATAGTCAATCATTTCAGCCGGGTCGCCACCCACATCAATTATTATAGCATCAGAATTATTGGCGCTGTTTTGTTCGGGATAGATTAAATAACATGAGGTTTGAATGGGACCGAGAATGAATGTTTTTACGTTTACCTCGTTAGAAATGTTGTTTGCTTTATTTGACATATTTGAATTCTAATTCCTTTCAGGCATATTTTAAGTGGCAGTTACAAAAATACGATCACCTAAAGGCGACCCCGTTTCTAACGGGGTTCATATAATCACAGTTGAGAATAAGCTTGGGGGTTTTATCCGCAGCATTATTCAAGGATAAACTTAATGGCGTCATTTCCTATTAATTCGGTGACATCCTCCCTGAAGGTGGGAGAGACGGAAACCGAGTAATTATTAGATAATTTTGTTACCGCAATTTCGTTCTCAGTGGTTTTTAGTTTTAAGAATACCTGGCAGTTACCCGGATGAGCCAGAAAAATATCTTTTAACCCATTGATAATATTATCATCTAATCCGGTCAAGGAAATATCAATAGCTACAAAGTTAGGCATTATTTCGTAGGCATTTTCAATGGAAGCAACTTCTTTAACTTTAATAATTGGTTCTCCCTTACGAGAATCCAATCTGCCTTTAATGCAGATAATTTTATTGTCATTAATAAGATGATGATATTTTTTTAATTCATCAGCATAAAGAACCGTATCAATTACACCGGTTAAGTCTCTTAATTTAAAATAGACAATTTTACGTCCTTGTTTGTCACCCTTGCTCGTTACGTTTTGGACTTGCGAGATAATGCCGCAGATTTTAATATTTTCTACAGGGGGTGTCAGTTTAAGCAATTGATTTATAGACAATGATGATAACTCCTTGAGTATCTTTTCATATTTTAGAAGGGGATGACCGCTGACATAGAAACCCAGGCTTTCTTTTTCATATTGCAAAATTTCTTCTTCGGGTAATTCCGGCACATCCGGCAGCGGCGGATATCTATAATCGGATTGTTTATCGGAAGATTGAATAATATTTAATTGCCCATGTCTTTTGTCAAGCTGATGCTTATTGCTGATGTAAATAATTTGCTCTGATCCTTTCAGGAGTTGATTACGATTAGCTTTTCCTTCCCGTTTTTGTTTTAATATAAAATCAAATGCTCCGCATTTAATAAGGTTTTCTATTACTAATTTATCAACATGGCCGAGGTCAACCCTTTCGCAGAAATCATAGATATTTGTAAACGGACCTCCTTTTGAGCGTGCTTCAATAATATAACCGACTGCTTTAGAGCCGACATTTTTCACGGCACTTAAGCCGAATACAATATTGTTGCCTGCCACCGTAAAATCGGAGAAGCTTTTATTGATATCAGGCGGCAAAACCTTAATATTGAGTCTCCTGCATTCCTCGATATATTCTAATAATTTATCGGTATCGGCGGTATTATAGCTTAATAGTGCCGCCAAAAATTCTACCGGGTAATTTACTTTAAGATAAGCTGTTCTGTAAGAAGTCATTGAATAAGCCGTAGAATGTGACTTGTTAAAGCCATAGCCGCCGAAATATTCCATCATTTCAAATATCTTTTCTGCGATAAATTTGGGGATTCCGTTTTTTACGGCACCGGCAATAAATTTGTCGCCGTATTTTTGCATAATCTCAGGTATCTTTTTACCCATTGCCTTGCGCAAATCATCGCTTTCTGATAGGGGGAAGCCGCCGAGTTTATTAGCAATACGCATGACCTGCTCTTGATACAGAATAATCCCATTGGTTTCTTTAAGTAACGATTCAAGAGCTGGATGCAAATAACTTATTTCGTTGGGGTGATAGGTACATCTGATATAATTATCAACTAATCCGCTTTGCAGGGGTCCGGGCCGATAAAGCGCCAACACTGCGATAATATCCTCAAACCTTGAAGGCTTAAGTTTTTGCAGAATATCGCGCATGCCGGCAGATTCTAATTGAAAGACACCTTTTGTCTCACCACGAGAAAGTAATTCATAAGTCTTTTTGTTGTCTAAAGGGATAGAATTTATATCCACTTTTTCGTGACGATTTTCGGCTATTAACTCAATGCATTTGTCAATTATATCGAGAGTGACAATACCGAGTAAATCGACTTTTAATAATCCGATACTTTGAAGAGCCTCCATCGGATATTGCGTTGTATTTATGCCGCCACTTGCGTAAAGAGGAACATAATTATTCAGAGGTTTATCGGCGATGACAATACCGGCGGCATGAGTTGATGCATGACGGCATAATCCTTCTAATCTGGCAGAAATACTAAAGAGTTCCTTAATATCATTTCGTTTCTCAATAATATCTTTCAGTTCCGGATCACCCTTAATGGATTCTTTCAACGAGGTGATACCGCTAAGTTTTTTGGCAATACGGTCTACTTCGGTTAAAGGTATTCCCATAACGCGACCGACATCGCGGATAACCGCCCGGGCTTTCATTGTGCCGAAAGTAATTATCTGGGAGACATTTTCCCGACCGTATTTTTCATGGACATAATTAATAACCTTATCTCGGCCGGCCTGGCTAAAATCAATATCAATATCGGGAGGTTCGTGTCGGCCGGGATTTAAAAAACGTTCAAAAAGGAGGTCGTATTTTAATGGGTCAATATCAGTTATTCCCAAAGCATAGGCTAATAGACTGCCTGCCGAAGAGCCTCGTCCCGGTCCTACGGAAATATTATTTTCACGGGCAAATCTGACAAAATCCCACACCACCAAGAAATAATCAATCAGTTTCTTTTTTTCTATGATATCAAGTTCTTCTTTAAGTCTTTGTATCACTAATGATGAAGATGAACCTGCCTTGCCGTCAGGCAGGTCTGTAGATTCTACATTCTTGATTCCATAACGCTCTGTAATGCCCTTCGCAGCCAATTCTTTTATGAATTCAAGAGACGATTTATTGTCGGGCGAAGTAAAACGGGGAAGGTGTTCTATATTAAAATTCAGATAAAGATTACATTTCTCGGCTATAGTAACGGTATTTTCTATTGCCTGCGGAATCTCCGAGAATAATCGTTTCATTTCCTCGGCTGATTTGAAATAAAATTCTTCACTGGAAAATCTTAACCGTGTTGGGTCTTTGACTTGTTTATTAGTGGAAATACACAGGAGGATATCGTGCGCTTTACTGTCTTCTTTTTTCAGATAATGCACATCATTTGTAGCAACAACCGGTATCCCGGTTGTTCGACTGATTTCCAATAATTTTTTAATAACCTTTGTTTGTTCAGTTAATCCGTGTTGTTGTAATTCCAAATAAAAGTCATTGCCAAAAAGATCGCGATATTGTGTCGCAACGGACAAAGCGGAATCAAATTGTTCTTCCAGTAGAAGTTGGTCTATTTCCGACTGCAAGCAACCGCTTAATACGATTAACCCCTCTTTATGGATTGAAAGGATTTCTTTATCAATACGGGGCTTACGATAGAAGCCTTCAAGGTAGGCAATCGTGGCTAATTTGATAAGATTATGATAACCTATTTCGTTCTTGGCTAGTAAGGTTAGATGATAGGCTGATTCCGTATAACCTTTTTTGCCATCACTTAGTTGAGTGGTTTTTTTATCATTACGAGAACGTGGGGCTATATAGGCTTCATAGCCAACGATAGGATTGATGTTATGCTTCAGTGCAATTTGATAAAATTCTATTGCTCCAAAAAGGTTACCGTGGTCGGTAATTGCTAAGGCGCTCATTCCCTGATGTTTAGCTTCGTTAATTATATTCTCTAGAGTGCAGGCGCCATCTAACAAGCTATAATGGCTATGGGTATGCAGATGCACGAAATCACTTTTCATAACTTACCAGTTGAAATATGATGACAGGTAGTGAGGCAGTGTATTCTACTTACTTTATTATTAAAGTAAAGTTTTATTTGTTTTTACTTATGAGGGTATTATAATAGCAACCTGATGGAAACAGGTTAAGATACGAGAGAACCGATTATTCTTGTTAAGGTGATTGAAAAGATTAATCAGTACCTCGACTTTGCTCGGTATTTAGCTTAACCTGCCCGACATGACGGTCGTTCGGGCGGGGATATCCGGGCAGGCGGGATTACCGAACCATTTATTTATACTTGTTATAGAAAGGAGATATGTCCTTATGGCAGACAAAGAATTAAAAAACACAAATAATTCCTCTCCCTTATCAGAATCGGATTTAGAATCATTAAAAAGGGTGAAAGATGCTTACCAGAAACTTAAAGATGAGATGAAAAAAGCTATTGTGGGGCAGGAAAAAGTTCTTGAAGAGATACTCATATGTATATTTTCCAAGGGTCATTGTTTGTTAGTGGGAGTCCCCGGTTTAGCCAAAACTTTGATGGTAAGAACTTTAGCCCAAACGCTTTCTTTGTCATTCAATCGCATTCAGTTCACACCGGATTTGATGCCATCTGATATTACCGGTACCGATGTAATCCAAGACGACCGCACTTCAGGCACAAGATGCTTGCAATTTATTCGAGGCCCTATTTTTGCGAATGTAATTTTAGCAGATGAGATAAATCGCACACCTCCAAAAACACAATCCGCTCTATTAGAGGCAATGCAGGAATTACAAGTAACGGCCGGCGGACATAAATATCTGTTAGAACAGCCATTTTTCGTTCTGGCAACTCAGAATCCGATTGAGCAAGAAGGTACATACCCCTTGCCGGAGGCCCAATTAGACCGTTTTATGTTTAACATTAAAGTGGATTATCCGAAGTCAGATGAAGAATTACAAATAATGAATCTTAACCGGTCACCTTTTGATGTTAAATTAGATAAAATATTAAGCAGGGAAGATATTTTAAGATTACAAGAAATAGTCAATCATGTGCCCGTCGCAGATTATATCAACAAGTACATATTAAAATTAGTTCGTCAGACCAGAGTACATTCTGATGCTGATATCAAAACGGCAGAAGAAATACCGGATTTTATCAAACAGTGGGTGTCATGGGGTGCTGGGCCCCGCGCCAGTCAGTACATCATAACAACCGCACGGGCCAGGGCTCTTCTTCAAGGGCGTTATTATGTGACGACTGAAGATATAAAAAAAGTAGTTTATCCGGTTTTACGCCATCGGATTATCAGGAACTTTGCCGCTGAAGCTGAAGGAATTTCGTCGGACAAAATCATTGATAAATTGATTGAGATTACGCCGATAGCTGAAAATAAATTATTAGAAGATGAAAGATTACCTAAAATATTTGGACCCGCAGGTGCTTAATAAAATAAGCCGGCTTGACCTTAAAGCGCGCCTGATTGTAGAAGGTTATATCGCCGGAATGCATCAGAGTCCTTATCGGGGTGTCAGCCCTGAATTTGTTGCGCATCGTGAATATGTCGCCGGCGATGATTTGAGATATTTAGATTGGAAGGTTTTCGGCCGCTCAGACCGCCTTTATATCAAACAATATAAACAGGAAACCAATCTTATCTGCCACGTTCTTTTTGATGTTTCCGAATCAATGGCGTATGGCTCAACAGGCGTGAGTAAATTAGAGTATGCTTGTTATATTGCAGCTGCACTGAGTTATTTGATGATTCAGCAACAGGATGCCGTGGGTTTGGTTTTATTCGACTCTGAAATCAGAGAAATTATTGCACCGCATAGTCATCAAGGGCATTTGAATCTTATTCTGAATCATCTTAGTCAGGTTAACGCTGCCAACAAAACAGATTTTAAATCCATTTCCGGTCATATTACAGAACGTCTGGAGCGGAAAGGGTTGGTTATTATTATTTCTGACCTTTTGGATGAACCGCATAATATTTTGGCAGGATTAAATAAAATCAAGTCTAAAGGGCAAGATATAATTATTTTTCATATCTTAGATGAATTTGAAATGAAATTTCCGTTCAATAGCCTGACCCGTTTTGCAGGCTTAGAGCAATTTCCCGAAATAACAGCAGACCCGATGGCATTGAGAAAAGATTACCTTAAAGCAGTCAGCGAATATACCGACACCATTAGACAAGGTTGCGAGGGCAACCGCATTGATTATACGCTTATTACTACCGACAAGAAATTAGATGTGGCTTTAAGTGCTTATTTAGCAACACGGGCAGCCAGAAGGTAGTTTGTTTATTACGGTTACAAAAAAGTTTTGCATTTATAGATGTTAAATTTTGTTAATCCTTTATTTGCCTGGCTGGGTTTGGCAGCGATCATACCGCTTATTATTCATATCCTAAATCGCCGGCGTTACCAAAAAATCCGCTGGGCAGCAATGGATTTTCTTCTTAAAGCACTTCATAAAAACAGGCGTCGTCTCCAAATAGAAAACCTGATACTCTTAATATTAAGGATGTTGATAATAGTCATTTTTGCCTTTGTATTAGCTAAACCTTATCTTAAAAGTTCTGCTAATCTCGCGCAATCGGACACTCATTTTATTATTGCTATAGATAATTCTTACAGCATGGGTTACCGAACGGGATTTTCTAATCTATTGGATGAAGCGAAAAGGGTTTCTCTTGGTTTGATAGAATCATTACGACCTGAAAAAGGCGATAAACTTTCTTTGATGACAATTTCCGATAGGCCCGAAATACTTATCAGCGAGTCTTCGTTCCAGATGGAACAGGCTAAAAAGAAGTTAGCCAATCTCACTGTTTCTGACTATGCCACTGATATTTCAAAGACATTTCTGTTAGTTAAGGATATATTAAGTAAATCTGTTTCATCACGGAAAATACTTTATTTAATTACGGATAACCAGCGAATAGCGTGGAATGGTATTAGGGATAATGAGACAAAAGAAGCCTTGCAAGAATTAATTAAAACATGCAAAATAAAGGTAATACAAATAGGCGATTCGAATAATAATAATGTAATCAGCAGGATTTATACCGATACGGCGGTAATCACCGCTAAAAAACCCGTTACTTTTTATGCTGAGATTCATAATTATAGTTATAATACGAGCTTCAATGAGGCTCGCCCCGTCAGGGACGGGTCACAAAATTCACCTACAGATACAGCATCGGTTACAAAAGACCTTAAAGTAAGTTTTTTGGTCCAGGGACAAATATATACATCCTCAAATGTAACCATTTCCCAAAATAAATCCGTGCTGGTGCCGTTTATTTATACATTTAACGATCCCGGTCAATACCGGATAAAAATAGAATTAGAATCTGATAATCTGATACTTGATGACGATCGGCTATACGCAGTTTCAGTAAGAGAAGGGATTAATACTTTGATAATAAACGGTAAGCCGTCAGCGGAGCCGTCTGATGACGAAATCATATTCCTCCGTTACGCTCTTACCCCACTTGCCGAAGCTAAATTTAATTCTAATGGCGTACAGTCAAACGAAGATGTTCATTTTTCCATTTCTCCTTATTTGATTGATGTTTTGACCGTATCCCAATGGCTGAATTCAGAAGAGATAAATTCAGATAAATACACCTTAATTATTATGGCGAACGTGGAAATGATTTCTCCGGACCGGCTGAAAAATATGGAAAATTTCGTGAAAAACGGCGGAGGCTTATTGATATTTTTAGGAGACCAGGTTGATAGAACAAATTATAATAGGATGCTCTATAAAGAAGGGACCGGTCTTTTGCCCTATTCGCTCGGAGAAATAAAAGGTGATAAAACTCATAACGAAACCATTAGATTTGGCGAGATAGAGTTTGCCCATCCGGCATTTTCCTTTTTTTCATCTTTAAAGGAACGATTTAACGCCCTGTCCATTTATCAATATTATGAATTACTGCCATCTCCTAACGCTGATAAGAATCCGCCAGACCTTTCCGGGCAAACAGGTGTTCAACCAGTTCCGATAGATATTGGGACAACTGTTTTAGCGCGTTTAGCCCTTGTCGACAAACCGCCGCTTATTGCTGAGAAATCTTATGGTCGAGGAAAAACTATTGTAATCGCTACTTCAGCTGATACGGAATGGAATTTGATGCCTGTTAAACCGATGTATGTAATGTTGATTGACCAGATAGCGTTATATCTGTCTACTTTCACCGATAAAATGAACGCGCGAAATATTTTTGTCAAAGAACCGATAGAATTACTGCTGAATAAGCAAAGTCAGATTAATAATTATTCGCTGAAACTGCCTAAAAAAGGCACTATTTCATTGTTACCTACGTCAATGAAAAAAGATGATTCAAATTCTTATTCAAATTCTTTATCAGTAGGCAAAAAAGATGACGACATCAACCCTGACGAAAAAATACAAGATAATGATGAGTCGCGACAGTTTCGTCTGTTTTATGATAATACCGAAGATGCCGGATTATACACGCTTTCCGGTGATAATAAAGAATTTGATTCAGATAACATTCATTATTTTGCAGTTAATCCGGATTCGCGTGAAGGTGATTTACGGTGTATCAGTTTGGAAGAACTAAAACAATTTATACCTACCATTCAATTTGATTCTATTGACGGGAATAAAACAATGTTTCCGGCAGCCGATGACACCGCTAATTTACAGGATATTCCCATAAGCCATTTCTGGAAATACCTGCTTTATAGTTTGATTGCTTCTGTAGTATTGGAAATGTTTTTAGCCTGGCAATTTGGAAGAAGATAAAACCACTCACAAGGCTATTAAGTCATAGTTCTTATAGATTAAATCAAATCCACTTACTTTTCCGCAGATAGTAATGATTCAAACCAATTGATTATTTTGCTTGATGTATCATCAGGCCAGTCAAGTCCTATATTAGGCATTTCTTCGTATTTAACGCTAAATCCCTGTTGTTCCAATTGTTCAGTAACCGGCTTTACTACACCTTTGGTGCTCTGGTCTTTCTCGCCTACTAAAAAGTATAATGGTAATACCACGGTATTTGGGCTAATAGGGCCTGTTTGTTCGCCTCCGCCTACCATCGCCAGGGCGGCAAATTTCTGAAAATTATTCATGCCGAAAAGTAAAGCCATAGATGCACCGCCCGAGAAACCTGTTAAATAGATTCTGGATGTATCAATCTGGTAATCCTTTTTGAAATCATCCAGACATGCCATTACGAAATCCTCATCTTTTATATCCCAATTGTTACCTGGTGATCTAGGTGCGATAACCAAGTAACCTTTTTCATTACTTATTTGTTCCCAGCGCCGTCTGAGGAACATGTCGCCTGTCCCGCCTGTGCCATGCAAACCTATGATAAGCGGCCATTTCTTTTTTGAATCGTATTGCTTGGGAACATTCGCACAGTAATGAGTCTTATAGTTATCCATTGGCCTCTTGAGAAAACCTGTAGGTGATAACTGTTGAGTGATAAGTTCCAGTTCTTTTTGCGCCTTTTGGTGATTAGCATCTAATTTAACCGCCTTTTCAAATTCGTCACGGGCTTCATAGAACAGTTTCTTTTCCTTACACCAACAACCCAATCCATAATGTCCTTCAACATCATCATCTTTTAATTTGGCGAGTTTTTCCTCATAATCAGCTTTAGTTTCCTCGCCTTTTTTAATCCATTTGTTTTTATATTTAATGTAACCTAATTTCTCTCTGGCTCCGGTATGCTCAGGGTCCAGCGCAATAACCCTCTCAAACATCTCTTTGGCTTGAGTCTCTAATTTATTCTGCTGGCACCATAGACCTAATTCATAAAATCCTTTAGTATCATCATCCTTTAATTTGGTGAGTTTTTCTTCATAATCTACTTTGGCTATTTCATCTTTTTTAATCCATTGGTTTTTGTATTTAACATAACCTAATTTATCTCTGGCTCCGAAATGGTCAGGATTCAATGCAATAATCTTCTCAAACATCTCTTTGGCTTGAGCATCTAATTTATTCTGCTGGCACCATAGACCCAAATCAAAATACCCCCTAAGATCTCCCTCTTTTACCTGAGCAAGTTTTTCCTGATAGACTTCTTCTTTGGATTTGGCTTCAACCAGGGACAATGAAATAAAACCAAAAATAATAAATAGAGATAGCAAAACCATCAACACCTGATTTTTTCCTGTCATTTTTCTGCTCCTTTTTTTAATTAATTAGGAATCCGCCAGGGCATACGCCTTGCGGAGGGATATTAAAACTGGCGTTATATCCTTAAATTTATGATAACAAAGATAAAGCATTTGACAAATAAATACTGCCAATTTTAAGGTTTGTAAATAATTGCCTTCACTTCATTATGTAAACTTTCTAACGGGGTTTATTTGAAATTGGTATTAGAAATTGTATATTGGTAGATTATGAAAGATATTTTGCGTCGTCTTGAGCGTTCGGATAAACGATATGCCTGGCATCCATTCACCCAGATGAAAGACTGGATGAAAAATGATATCGTTATTATTGAACGTGCCAGGGGCAATTATCTTTATGATACCCGGGGTAAACGGTATCTGGATGGAGTTTCATCTTTATGGTGTAATGTGCACGGTCATCAGGTAAGGGAAATTAATGATGCGATAAAGCGTCAGCTTTCCAGAGTGGCTCATTCCACGATGTTGGGGCTTTCAAATATACCGGCCATAGAGTTAGCCGGGGAGCTTATAAAAATCGCACCGAAAGGTCTAAGCCGTGTATTTTATTCGGATAGCGGGTCAAGCGCCGTAGAGATTGCCCTCAAAATTGCCTTCCAATTCTGGCAACAGATATCTCCTTACACAAGACGTAAAACCAAATTCCTGACTTTTGTTAATGCTTATCACGGCGATACTATCGGGTCTGTGAGTCTGGGCGGAATGGATTTATTCCACAATACCTACAAGCCTTTATTATTTGAAACGTTCAAAGCCCCGGCACCCTATTGTTATCGCTGTCCCACCGGCATAAAAGTTCAGGAGCTCAATGGTTCAAGGGTTCAAAGATGCGGTATGGAATGTTTGTCTGGGGTAGAGCGATTGATAAAATGCCACAGGAACGAATTAGCCGCTGTGGTTATTGAACCGCTGGTTCAGGGGGCAGCCGGAATGGTTATCCAGCCCAAAGGTTTTATCAAGGCAATCAGAAAACTCTGTGATAAACATAATGTTTTGATGGTTGCCGATGAAGTGGCCACCGGGTTCGGCAGGACCGGCAGGATGTTTGCCTGCGAGCATGAAAGAGTAACGCCTGATATTATGACTATGGCTAAAGGCATTACAGGTGGTTATCTGCCTTTAGCCGCGACGTTGACTACCGAAAAGGTTTTTAAGGCATTCCTGGGTGAATTCAAGAATAACAAAACCTTTTTTCACGGGCATACCTATACGGGTAATCCGCTTGCCTGCGCAGCGGCTTTGGCTAATCTGAAAATATTCCGGAAAGAGAAAACTATTCGAAAATTACAGCCCAAGATACAATTACTTCGTAAGGAACTGCAGAAATTCTATCAGTTGAAAAATGTAGGCGATATCCGCCAATGCGGTTTTATGGTCGGTATTGAACTGGTAAAACATAGCAAGACAAAAGAGGCGTTTCCGTATGAGACAAGGATGGGGCATCAGGTGATTCTTGAGGCACGTAAGCATGGGGTTATGTTACGGCCTTTGGGTGATGTAATAGTCCTGATGCCGCCTTTGAGTATCAGCATTAAAGAACTGCAATTTTTACTCGGAGTGACTTATCAATCCATTGCCAGAGTAACCGATCCGAAGAACTTCGTATGAATCTTTGACTCCATCGGAGAAAATTTTAGATTATTTAAATTCGTAAAAGATGTTTATCTTGCCTTTGCCAATGACCCTATCTTCGCCGGACTGGGCGCACGGTTGATCGCCTTCAAGATTCAGGTCTCCTGATAATTCGATGGTGCTGAACCGTGCTTTTGCAATATCAAAAAAGGCTGTTCCTTTAAGCGTGGTATCAATATTCAATCCGTTATCTTCGCCTTTTAAGACAACAATCATTTCAATCACGGCAATTTCCTGAAGGCCTGTTGATTGAACTTTTTTCAATAGACATTGAAGAGAGCCTCCGGTAAAATGGGCATTAATACCCACTTCGGTGCAGCCATGTATCGTGCTTCTTTTTTTATTGTTACTGAAATTAAACAGGCTAACCACTATTTCCGATGGAATTGTCCATTCGGCTTGAGGTCGTATCTCTTCTTTCGGAAGAATCAAGGAGAATCTATGTTCGTTTATGGAAATAAATTCTTTTATTTTTAGCGGTATTAGGTCTGTCGGGGTAATGGTTCCATCAGGCTCGATAATAATTTTCTTGCCGTCTAACGAATCAGTCTTGGGTGTTTTGGATTTTTTATTGGTATAATATTTAGATGAATGGTATGTTCGCTCCATTCGGCTAATCTTAGTAGCGGTTATACTTAATATTTTTTGTTCTATCTCCTGTTCCAATCTGGAATATAAGGGTATGACAGGATGTTCGGCCATAGCCGGCACTTCTATATTGGCTGAGGCTTCTAATTTATAGTTAATTATTTCATTGTCACCCTCTTTTATATTTGGTTTTAGAAGATAAGATTTGGCAGTATTTGACGGCGCCGGCGCTGATTCTATCAGGTGCGAGAATAGTATTACAATAATTAATCCTGCGGTTATCTTTGGTAATCTATGCGCCACGGGTATCATCTATAGAATTGGTTTTGGTTACGTAAGGCTTCTTAAACATGCAAAAGATGATTAGGAATGCACCGATGGTTATAAAAACATCAGCCAGATTGAAAATAGGCCAATTTATTATATAAAAACTGATAAAATCACGGACTCCCTCGTAGAAGATACGGTCGTATAAATTACCGATTGCCCCGGCTAAAATCAGACCGCAAGCAATGGTTAGCATGCCGATTATACTAAATACGGAAAATTTTCTTATGGGCATTTCAGGCGGCAGTAAGTTTTTTTGGCACCCCATCCCGTTATCATGACATGAATTCGTCGGGGCGCTGGTTGATATTATTTCGTTCGTATCGGTATGTTTTGAGATTGCTTCTATCGGGACAGGCGTCTCTCCTGCTATATCTAACGGTTTGCCATCGTTATTGACAGAAGGTAACGGCTGAACAGCATCTTCTTGATTAGTTTCATGGCACACAAAAACATATATGTATTTAAACATGAAAATAATAAGCGGGATTGCCAGCGACGAGATAACGATGAATAATAAAGACCCCTGCGAGAATAATCCCCAGATAATACCTTTATTACTAATAAATCTGAATTCTAAAACGCCCGGTATAATATCTATAGTATTAATCTTGTAGGTAAGATGTTTGGTGATTAAATCGAGGGCGGTAAAAATAATGGCGATAGAGAAAAAAATGAGCCAGCGGGTTAATTCATTTTTTTTCCATGGCTTGCTTACATTTAACACAGAAACGGGCATAGGGAATAGCTTTCAGACGGTTTTCATTGATGGGGTTAGAACATTCTTCGCAAATACCATAGGTTTTTTCCGCGATGCGTTCCAATGATTCTTCTATTTCCTTTAATTCAACGTTCTCCCCTTCTAAAATACCTAAGGAAAAATCCTGTTCATAAGTATCACTACCGGCATCTGCCAGATGAATAGGAAGATTTGAAAGATTTCCCGTGCCATCTCTTCCGGCTCCCCTTAAAGCTTTATCTTCAATATCGTCTATCTCCTGCTTTAAATAATCTTTTATTTTCAGAAGCCGTAGCTTAAACTCTTTCAATTTGGAAGGATTAAAAGGTGTTTTGATGCTTGCTATTTTATCTTCGCTACTTTTAACGTTTGCCGGTTTTTGCTTGGCTGTCTTTTTTTTCATTCAACTTACTGGTATCGGTTTTTAAAGAAGCGTTTTGTTTTTCTTTTATAATAGTATGCAAGCGGGCAATATTCTTTTTTAACTTTCTAATCGCCGTATGGTTCTGAACGACATCAGTAACCTGACGGCAATGCATGCGAAAGAGTTCTTTTTTGGTATTTTCTAATTCTGTTTCCAATTCCACTATATCTTTCTGTCTTATTTCTTTTATATTTAACATGTGATTCTATCTTAATGAATACGTTTAACCATTTTGACGGTAAAAGGCATTTTATGAGCAACACTATTGAAAATCTTACGGGCTACCTCTGCTGTAATACCATCGATTTCGTAAAGAACAGTGCCTTTTTTGACTTCGGCAACATAATATTCAGGTTCACCCTTACCTGTTCCCATTCTGGTTTCAGCGGGCTTACAGGTGACAGGCTTATGCGGAAAAACCCTTAGCCAATATCTTCCGGTTGGCGGCAATAAATGACTAATGGCAACCCGGGCCGCTTCAATTTGCTGGGCTGAAAGCCAGCCCATATCAAGAGATATCAAGCCGTATTCTCCAAAGGCAACAAAATTACCTCGTTGAGCAGTTCCCTTCATACGACCACGTTGCCATTTGCGATATTTTATCCGTTTGGGCATTAACATAAACTGATTCCTTAACGGCTAAACTTATGGTTTTGCCTGATTTATTATGCCGGGTATTTTCGTTTTATCGCTTGCCTCGTTTAGGCGGAGCGGGGCAGATGGTGCTATATTAGGATTCGCAGGTCGAATCTGTTTATTTGATTTCTCGCCTTTACAAATCCAAACCTTAACACCCACGGTTCCTTTACTTAAATGAGCGGTCGAGCGAGCATAATCTATATCAGCCTTAAAAGTATGCAAGGGGACTTTTCCCTTACTTAGAGTCTCGGTACGCGCAATTTCCGCGCCGCCGATACGGCCTCCAACTCTTATTTTTATACCCAGAGCGCCGGCGCCCATTACTGTTTCTATTGCTTTATGCATAATGCGTCGATGAGGCGCTTGTTTTTCTAATTGCTGCGCAACAGAATCACCGATTAACTGTGCGCATAATTCCGGATTCGCTATTTCGATAACTTTTAAATCCACGATTTTATTATTAGTTATTTTGATTAAGTCTCCCGTCAGCTGATCAACTTTAACGCCGCGTCTTCCGATAATAAAAGAAGGCTTGGCGCAAAATATCAGTATAATAACTTTTTCGGCATTACGCTGGATTTCTATTTTTTGGATACCCGCGAAGTTATATTCCTTCATGATGAACCTGCGAATTTTTTCATCTTCAACGAGCAAATTGCCATATCCCTTCTTGTCGGCATACCAAGTGGAAAGCCAGTTCTTGTTGATTCCGATTCTTAAAGCAACGGGTGATACTTTTTGTCCCATAAATTATTCTTTAGTGTTTAAAACAAGTTCTACGTGAGAAGTTCTTTTTTTTATTTTGACCGCTCTGCCCATAGAAGCCGGACGCCATCTTTTAATCGCAGGACCGTCTCCCACGGTGATTTTTTTAATATATAAATTTTCAGGCGAAATGTTTGCGTCTTTTGTTGTCACATTGGCAACCGCAGAATTAACAAGTTTATACAGAAAATATGACGCCCGTTTACTGTTAAATTTCAGAATCTGTTGAGCATCAGTCACGGATTTATTCCGAATCAAATCTACTACGTATCTTAGTTTGCGAGGAGTGCTTCTCGCATAATTTAAAAATGTTTTATATTCCATAAATCATTACCTGTTATTCTATTCGGCTTCGGTTTTGGGTTTAGCGCTTTTTAAACCGGGATGGCTGTGAAACATTCTGGTCGGTGCGAATTCGCCTAATTTGTGGCCAACCATATCCTCGGTAACAAACACTTTAATAAATTTATTGCCATTATGCACTAAAAAAGTATGCGAGACGAATTCCGGCAGAACCGTGCATCTCCGAGCCCATGTTTTTATCGGCTCGTAGCTTTTAATTTCTTTTTGCTTAACTATCTTTGCAAAAAGTTTAGCATCTATATAGGGACCTTTTTTAGTTGAACGACTCATATAATTTTATAAGTTTTTAGACTTTTGAACCCTGTTTTCTGTTTCTAATAATAAAAGTATTAGTTGTTTTACGCGGTTTACGGGTTTTTCCGCCTTTAGCAAGTTTACCGGTCGGAGAACAAGGATGACGGCCGCCTCCTGATCTTCCTTCACCACCGCCCATTGGGTGAGAAACCGGATTTTGCGCCGTGCCTCTTACGGTCGGCCTTATTCCCAACCAGCGGCGGCGACCGGCTTTACCCAACCAAATAGTGCCGTATTCCGGGTTGCTAACCTGTCCGATTGTCGCGCGGCATTCCAAATGTATCGTTCTTATTTCTCCGCTGGGCAGTTGAATCTGAGCATAATCACCTTCTTTTGCCATTAATTTAGCAAAAGCACCGGCGCTGCGGACCAATTGACCGCCGCGTCCCCTGTATAATTCAACGTTATGAATTAATAATCCCATCGGAATATTTTTTAATGGCATCGTATTGCCATTTTTTGGCTCTACTTTGTCGCCGGATAGCAACACCTCGCCGACTTGAATATCTTTCGGCGCAATAATATAACGGCGTTCCCCATCAACATAACATAGAAGCGCAATAAAAGCCGAACGGTTCGGGTCATATTCTATGGCTTCTACCTTTGCGGGAATATCATCTTTATTTCTTTTGAAATCTATCAAACGATATTGTCGTTTATTACCGCCGCCGATATGCCGGCAAGTAATTTCACCCTGGTTATTCCGACCGCCGGTTTTTCTGAACGGCACCAAAAGATTTTTCTCGGGCTCTTTCTTTGTCAGAATAGAATAATCTATAACTGTTCCCAGTCTTCGGCCCGGGCTGGTCGGCTTGTATTCTCTTATAGCCATAAAATTTATTTCGCTTTACCCACACACCAAAGATTTTGGTGTAGGGGTTTATATTTCAATACGATAACCTTCTTTTAAGGTTACCATTGCTTTCTTCCTGTCGATTCTCTGCCCTTCCATCATTTCATATCTTTTGAGTTTTCCCTTAACATTAATGGTTCGAACGCTGTTTACTTTAACCGAAAATATGCTTTCGATGGCTTTTTTGATTGAATTCTTATTGGAATTTACATCGACCATAAACGAATAAACCAAAGTTTGCTTTGCGGATTCGCTCTTTTCCGTAAGTATTGGTTTTTTTATAACATCGTACCCGGATTTTATCATATCGTTACTTATCTCTCTTTGCGAACAGCGATTAAATAATCCAGAGCCTCTTTCGTCAACAAAAGTCGTTTATGTTTTATTACGTCATGAGCATTAAAATCGGCAATAGGCAATAGTTTTATTCCCGGTATATTTCTGGATGAAAGATTTAAAGCAAGCTCGCTTTTCTTTATTCCGACAAGGCATTTATTCTTAGTATTTGATTTCTGTGTATCAACCCCTACATTTTTAAGGATAGAAATAAAGTCTTTGGTTTTGGGCTTTTCAAGCTGAAGCATATTTATAACTATCGTTTCTTTATCCTGGAATTTAGAAAGCAGCGCCGAATCAAGGGCTTTTTGCCTGATTCCCTGGGGGATGCGATAATAAAAGCTTCGCGGGTTAGGTCCGAAAGTAACTCCGCCATGACGCCATAAAGGAGAACGGATTGAGCCTGCCCTGGCATTTCCGGTATGTTTCTGTTTCCATGGCTTACGGGTACTTCCTTCTACCTCGCTTCGGTCTTTAGTTGAAGCTGACCCCTTACGCTGGTTCGATTGGTACATTATGATTACTTCTTGCAAGAGCCTTTTGTTGACCTCACCGCCGAAAAGAGACTCTTCAATGGAAATCTTTTCTACTTCCTTGCCTTCATTATTATATATAATTAATTCTAACATAATAACCTATTTTTTAGCCGCAGCTGCTCTGGGCTCCGGCTTTTTACCTTTTGATTTACTTACAACAGGTATTTTTTTAACCAAAGCGGTTTTATAAACCGTTATCAAGCCGTTTTTAGCTCCGGGTACCGCTCCTTTAACAAAGAGCAGGTTTCTATTTTTATCTATTTTAATAACCTCTAAATTATCTACGGTTAATTGGTCTACTCCATAATGGCCCGCCATATGTTTACCCGGTCTGATATGAGTTAAACGGGTATCAGAACCGATTGAACCGGGGCCTCTTACATTCATAGAACCATGGCTTTCCGGACCTCTATGCTTATTCCAGCGCCTGACCATGCCGGCAAATCCGCGGCCCTTGGTAATACCCATAACGCATACCTTATAAACGCCCTCGAAAATATCAGTTGTAATCTGGTCTCCGGCTTTAAATGATTCCGCTTCTTTTTCGCCTGTTGGCCCGTCTGATAATCTGATTTCTCTGATATAACGCGGTGGCTCGACTACCAGCGCTTTTTTTATATGACCCAGTATCGGTTTGGTGGTATTTTGCTTCTTCTTATTCTCAAACCCCATTTGAACCGCATTATACCCGTCGGTTTTAACAGTCTTGATTTGTAAAACAGTGCAAGGACCTGTTTTCAAAACAGTAACAGGAATAAGAGTGCCGTCTTCCTTGAATATCTGCGTCATTCCTATTTTTTTAGCCAATAATCCCTGTAACGGTAACATATTTTATAATTTTAGATTACTTTTATCTGAATATCTACGCCGCTGGGCATATTAAGGTTTTTCAATGCATCGGTAGTTTGAGGTGTTGGGTCTAACAACTCAATCAGACGTTTATGGGTTCTGATTTCAAATTGTTCCCTTGATTTTTTATCGGCATGAGGGGAACGCAATACCGTATAACGCTCAATATCGGTCGGAAGAGGAATCGGACCCGATACTTTTGTACCGGTCTTCTTCGCCGTATTGACAATTTCCGCTACGGAATGGTCCAATACAGTATGGTCATAGGCTCGGACCCGTATTCTAATCTTTGGTATTTTCATAAAGTCTTTTTCCCTAATTCAAAAGAATTGTATATTAAACCAATTTGTTTCAATCTGTCAACTAAATTATTAATTTTCATAAAATAAATTATTTATAGTAAATTTTGAGCGTCGTGGGGGCTATACAGATTGATATTAGGCAAGCAGGTAAAGAGAACGGGAATTATCCTTGGTTTTCTTATAAATCAATTTGTGTCCCTCATATGGGATAAATAATCTGTGGCTTTCAACCATTTTATCCAAGATTCTCCTTGACTCGGATTGGTTTAGCGGGTAAAATGCCGCGTAATAGGGGAGTTGAATTCGTTCCCCAATGATTAGAAGATAAGGAGAATCTTATATGATTAATTTCCAGCCAATTAAGAACTCCCGAAATAATCGGGACGCCACTGCGGTGCCAGAGATACTTTTCGACCAGGGACTTGCCTTGTATGATAAGAAAAAATTGGATGAGGCATTGACCGTATTCCAGAAAGTGCTCGTCCTCAAGCCCAATTATGCAGTAGCACATTACAACATCGGCAATGTCTATTCTGACCTTGGTAACCTTGACCAAGCAATCGCTTCTTACCAGAAGGCAATCAAGGTCGGCGGGCTGGATGAAGATGCCGCTCTTGCCTGGTATAATTTAGGCAATACTTATTACCGTAAAACAGACATTCCTAAAGCCATTAATGCCTACCGGACTGCTATTGTCATTAACCGCTCTCTGGCAATGGCATACAATAATCTCGGACTGGTTCTCACCGAACAGCCGGATAAGTCAAGCCACCGTGAAGCGATTACGGTATTGGAAAACGCCCTGAAACTTAAATCCGATGACATTGATGCTCTCAATAATTCAGGCATTGCTTATGGGACCATCGGTAATATGGACAAGGCAATGACATTCTTCAGCAAAGCCCTGAAACTTGCTCCGCAGGATACCAAGTCATATATTAACAGCGCCAAGGTTTTTGCCTTAAGAGGAAACATTAAAAAGGCAATTACACTGCTTAAGAAGGCGACCCAAATTGCACCGCAGGATTTTATCGCCCATTATAACCTTGGCTGTGATTTATCCAAAGCCGGTAGGTATGACCAAGCCATAAAGACCTATCTCAAGGCGCTTCATCTCAAACCCGATGATTTTGACTGCCTCTATAATTTAGCCGGTGATTATCTCAAGAAAAAAGATTATGACTTAGCCATAGATTGCTACCAGCAAGCGATTAAGGCAAAGCCGACCCAGCCGGTTGGCTATTATAATCTGGCTTGTGTTTACACTGAGCAGGGCGACTACGAGAGCGCCATCATCACCTACAGAAAAGCCATAGAATTAAAACCGGATTATGCCGAGGCTTATTACAACCTCAGCAATACCTACAGGCAACAGGGCAGATTAAATGAGGCATTAAAATCGCTTGAAACAGCGTCATTAATCTATCAGAAGAACAAGAATCTTCTGAGAGTGGCGCAGTGCTATTTCCATTTGGGCGGCATCTATATGGGATTTGCCAACCGCAAAAAGGCATTACAGATGCATCTCAAATCCTTGAAGATAGCCAAGAAACTCAAAGGAAAAGGCCTGCCCGCCGAAGCCTTGGCGAAGGCGGGGATGACTGCGGCTAATTACTCTATGCTCATCGGCATCTACGGCCAAATCAACAACAATAAGAAATCTCGGCAAATGGCAAAGGAGTTCTTAAAGATAGTTAAATAAGTATTAACCACAAAGAGCACAAAGAATAATAATATATCTATAAGGAGACCAGGAAAACAGGAATCTGATTCCCGGGCTGTCATTGCGAGGGACAAAGTCCCGAAGCAATCTATGATTAAGTATGGCGTCTCTTGAATTAAAACTGCACGCACTGCGTGCAGAATCTCATGATAAGAAACTTTACGCACTGCGTAGAGAATTAAACGGTTGACGAAATAGGATTAACCACTGGTGCCGACCTACTGGGCTTATGGCGCTAAAAGAACACGAAGAATTATGGATAAGAATAAACGGATTACTGGATTATAGAATTTGGAGGCCGTTATGAAAAATGTACTTATAGAAGCATCTATAGAATCCCTTAAGAAGACAATCCGGCTTAAACCTAACTATGCCGATGCACACTGTAGTCTTGGTGTTCTGTATGCGAAAACAGGTGATTATCAGAAAGCGATAGAATGCTTTAAGGAGGCGATTCGGATTAAACCTGACCTGGCCGATACACACTGTAACCTTGGTCGTATCTATGGGAAAATAGGTGATAATCCGAAAGCGATAGAATGCCTCAAAGAGGCGATTCGGATTAAACCTGACAATGCCGATGCATACTATGGTCTTGGTCTTCTGTATGATAAAACACCTGCCCAACCCGGCTGTTCAGGCGGGGGTGATAATCAAAAAGCGATAGAATGCTATAAAGAGGCGATTCGGCTTAAACCTGACAATGCCATAGCGCACTATAATCTAGGCGTGGCGTATTGGAAAACAGGCGATTATCAGAAAGAGATGGAATGCTATAAAGAGGCAATTCGGCTTAAACCTGACTATGCCCTGGCACACTGTAGCCTTGGTTTTGCCTATATGAAAACAGGCGATAACCAGAAAGCCATAGAATGCCTCAAAGAGGCGACTCGGCTTGACCCCAACGATGACGAGATGCTCTGTAATCTTGGCCGTATATATGGGGAAGCCGGCGATTATCAGAAAGCGATAGAATGCTTTGAAAAAACGATTCGGCTTAAACCTGCCCATGCCGAGGCGCATAATAATCTCGGTTTTATGTATGGGAAAATAGGCGAGCATCAAAAAGCGATAGAATGCTATAACGAGGCGATTTATATTGAACCTGACCTTGCCATAGCGCACTTTAATCTGGGCGTGGCCTATGAACAAACCGGCGAAGCGAAGCGGAGTCCCGAAGAACTTCGGGGCGATAACCAGAAAGCGATGGAATGCTTCAAAGAGGCGATTCGGATTCAACCCGACTATGCCGAAGCGCGCGATAAACTCGGCGAACTTGAAGGAATAAAACAACCCCGAAATAATCGGGACTCCGTTGCGACTACACAGGATTAAACGGATTAAGCGGAGGATTTAGCGCCACTGTCCCGCGAGAAACTTTTTTATTAGATGGGAGGTTTTATGGAAACACTAAGATTATTAGAATGTAAGCGATGTAAGCATAAATGGGAAGGGACTGACGATAAACATGTATCAGTTACTCATAGATATCAGACCTGTCCAATATGTAAGACAATTCATTACGAAAGCGATTCTATCCGTTTAATAGGTTGGTTCCTTAAGGGGGACATTTTTGCTTTAGCAAGTTTAGTTGTGTTATCTTTGATTATTAGTATATTCCCAGAGAAAGAGATAAAACCGATAAGGAATATAATCTATCCTATTGGGTTATCACTAATGGGATTAGTAGTAATCTTACTTATTATTTTGGATACAGTTTCTGATGAAATCAATTCATTTATACGGAAAGATGAATAATGGCGAGAGCAATCAAAATATTAATGTGGTAATAACTGAATAATTCTGATAACGCAATACATAATTCCGAACAAAAATAAGTATGGGAACATCAAATAATAACACTAAAAGACAGCATACTATTCCGCAATTCTATCTTAAGAATTTTTGTATTCCCGATAAAAACAAGAGAATTACTGACGCAATCTGGGTTTTTCACCGCCAGAGAAAACCTTTTCGGGCGAATCTAATAAATGTTGCCGTTCAGAAAGAGTTCTATACCGTAAAAGATAAAGAAGACAGGCCAAATAGAGATTTAGAAACAATTCTTGCGCGAATAGAAAGCGGAGCTTTCAATGTCATAAAGAAAATCCTCAGAAATCCTGTCCGCCTATCTAATCAGGAAAAAACCGACCTGGCGTATTTTCTTTTGTATCTGTTTCTAAGAACGCCTGATATGAGAGAAAATATTAATGTGTTTATAAAGGATGTAATTAAGAAGGCAACATTAATGGTTGCCTCAGATAAAACACTTTTTGAGAATACGATAAAGAAAGCTAAAATAGATGTCGGCAATAAACCAGGTGAGGTGGAAAATCTGAGACAATTTGCACTAAGTAAAAAATATAATATTTCTGTTAACAATATTCCCCACCTTAGAGCCATGGTTACTTTAGGCCAAGATATGAGTTTGGTAAATAAGATTGCTCGTATGAATTTTTCCTATCTAGCAACGCTTGACGAGCATCCCTTTATAACCTCTGATAATCCTTTTGTTTTATTTAATCCGAAACTCCAGAATAGTCCGTACGGTTATGGGATTGCTCAAAAAGATATTGAAATAACTATCCCGTTATGTCCCAGTATTTGTTTGATGTTAACTTGGTATAAAAAACCAAGTGTCATTCCATTACCCCCTGAAAATGTTAAAATATTTAATAATAGAACATTAATGTGGGCTAATGAATGCATCTATTCTTCTACTGATTCTGAGTTCATTAAAGATAATATAAAACCTTATTTTAATATATCAGAGAATTTCGTTGATACGACACCTAATTCTAAATAGAAATAATTATGTCCTCCAAAGACAATATTGATAATGAATGTTTACAGTCTATCAACCGTAAATTAGACCAGATTATCTCGTTCCTTTCCGGGTTCAAGGCACAGGCGCCGGTTCTCTCCGCTATCAGAACGCCCAAATTCCCACTTCCGACCGGAACTAACTGGCAAGATATTGTTATTAAACTGAGCGAGACATACGCCCTGATTTCAATCCGCAACGTTATGCCCAAGCCCCGTAAGGTCAATTTCGTAGAATTAGATTGCTACGATAAACTCCGCAAGAGCCGGCTGAGCCCTGACCGGCACTGGAAACTACTGCAACGGCTGGCAGAGCACGACGGCGAACTCCCTTGGCGCAAGGGCGGCAGAATCAAGCACCGCTGGAACGCAGATGGTGATGATGACGACTCGGAATCCACGGAAATGATAGGCAAATCCAGTATCATTCATACCGATAAATACTCAGCCAAAGAGATTTCACGCACCAAGAAGTCAATCTACGGACTGCGTCAGAAACTCAAGACGTTCTTCGGGCTTGCCGAAGACCCGTTCCATCCCTATTCCGAAGCCTACACCTACAAGACCAAGTTCCAGTTAAAGGCCTATAACCCGGACGAATGGAAGCACGACATAGATAATATCCCGGACGACGAAGAACCCGAACCCTTCCCAATTCCCTAATTCCCCACTGATTTCCTAATATCCTAATCACCCAATTACCCTTGGTTTACCCCCACCCCCCTACTGGCAGGGGATACCCCATGTTATCTAAGAGGTAGTAGGTATTATTCCCACGCTGGATAGGGTGTTTCCCAAGAGGACATACCGTTTATTATAAAAGGACATATCGTTTGTTATATAAGGACGTTGGATTTATTCTAAAGGGACACACTTTTTAGAACAAAAGGACATACGATTTGTTCCAAAAGGACATAGGATTTGAAATAAAAGGGCATACGATTTATTCCAAAAGGACATACCGTTTGAAACAGAAGGACATATCGTTTATTTCATAAGGACGTAGGGTTTATAACAAAGGGACATTGGGTTTATTCCAAAAGGACATACGGTTTTATTCATAAGGACATAGGGTATATCGCTGAAGGACGCACCTTATGAGCCCAAAAGAGGGAACTAGTTCCAAATCATTCGGCTAAAATCAGCGCATTCCAAAAATTCCTCAAAAATTCTTTGGCTCAAATTGCTTGCCAATACTGGGGTTAAGGCAAATTAGCCAAATCATGCAAAAATAATATCAGCCAACCTGCGACAATTCACCTTATGTATTTTGGAGGACAATAGATATGAACACCTTAAACAGCCACCAAGACACAAAGACACTAAGTCCTCTGTGGACTCTGTGTCTCAGTGGCAGAGATGGAGAAAAACCATGTTAGAAGAAATCATTAGGGCAGGTGCAGTGATGCCCGCCCCGGAAGCGGAGCCAGCCATTCCGCCCGCTGTTCCAGAGACAAACAAGGAACTTCGGAACTATATGGGTTCGTCCACTCTTTTAGAAGCAGTAGAAGGCGGAATCGTGAGCCAAATAGAGGCGGAAGTAGTTATGGAGATTGCCTCTTACAGGCGCTCGGTTAATTACACCGCACTGGCTGTGGGTATCAGCACAAACAGGGTCTTGGAACTCTATGCAATTGGAATCAGGAAACTCAGACACTGGCTCAGCAAGTAATCTTTGCCACAGAGACACAGAGCACACAGAGAAATTCTTTGTGACCTTTGTGTTCTTTGTGGTGAAACAAACCAAACGATGCGCGCACCTGCCCGACTGGCGCCAGTCAGGCGGGTTAACCATTGTAAAACTTTAACAGACAAGAAAAGGGGGTGAGAAAAATGTCAACAATAGTAAGTAAAGTGAGGTTGTTCGTGCCGCTGGATTTAACCACAATCCCGGAACATATGAGCAACGGCTGGCGTGACGGTCTGAAGAACAAGGCAGAGGTAATTGATATGAAACGGAAACTTATCATACCGGACGAAATGGCTTACAAACTTAAACTGGGCGGACCATCCAGTGAAGGTTATGCACCGTTCCCGTCTGCCACCTTCAGGTCACGAAGCGGTAAGTCCCGGAATGACATCGTCAATACCCAGGCCGAGAACGTCCTAAACACCTTCAATAAATACGAAGCCAAGTTGCTTCGGGCATTTGAGGAGATTGACGGCGAAATCGGCAAACGCTACAAGGAAAGCGTTGATAATGCGGTTGACCTGTATGTCAGCAGGGTAGCAAAACGGTCATTGCCCTTTACCGGGGAAAAAACCATCGGTAAATCGGTGTCCGGCATTGCTCCGCTCTGGCTGACTGATGAGCCGACTGCGGAGGGTCATATCCGCGGAGCTGATATAGTCATATCAGGCGGTCCGGTCAATGTGGCGCAAGTCACAACGGTTGATACCAGAACTGCCCTAAAGGTGGCTCTGGCACAGCAACTGACCAAAAGCGGCGTGATTATCCTTGATAGCAAAATGCTTGCGGCGGCTTTTGCCAAAGAGAACGACGCCATTAATGCGATAATCAAGGGCTTGCAGGATTCCGTAACATATGAGCCATTCACTACAGGCGGAGATAGTCATTGCGACTACATTCTGGTGGATAGTAAGATGTTCCTGGAAATCCAGGTGTCAACGGTGTAGCCACAGATTATACAGATTGTGGGGGCGGGTAAAACCGCCCCTACGCTGTAGTAAATAAACTACGAAGCATAATAAAACACTTAACTTTGTGTCCTTTGTGTGCTTTGTGGCAAAGACCCCGATGTCGCTATGCTCATCGGGATAAGAGCCTGTAACTCATCCCGCTAAAGCGGGATTCTAACTGGCTCTAAAAGGAGATTTATATGTCATTAAAACCAAATGAAGTCAAAACCCCAAACATCGCATCTTATGCGGTAACCGAATCCAAACTGGCTGATAATTCGGTTACGACTAACAAAATCAAGGATGGGGCAGTTAAGACTGATAAGATTGCTGATAAGCAGGTTACGGGCGAGAAGATTGCTGACCGTTCAATATCTACAAGCAAGATTATTGACGGTGCAATCACGGGCATTAAAATCGCAGACGGAACTATCACTAAAGACAAAATCAGTGATGGGGTTCTGGGCAGACCTTTGACCCCGCCCGTTGCAACTGTGGAAATTGCCGATAATGCGGTTTCCGAAACTAAAATCCAGAATAACGCGATTACTGCGGATAAGATAAAGGCAAGCGCTGTTACTGCCGATAAACTTGCCACTAACTCAGTGACTAAAGTAAAACTGGCTTCTAATTCGGTGGGCTATCTGGAGATTATTAACGGGTCGGTTGAGCCAAGACATATCAGGGCAATCGATGCTCCGGCTAATGGCGAAGTCCCTTCTTACAATCAGGCACAGGAAAGATTTGAGTGGATTGCTCCGGGTGGTGGCGGTGTATCAAGACCATTGGTGCCTCCGGTGGCTACAGATGAAATTGGGGCTGGCGCAGTAGGCAGTAGTCAGTTGGCAGTAGACAGTGTGTCAACGGAAAAAATCCAGAACGGCGCGGTGACGAAAACCAAATTATCCTACAAGGTTATCAGTATCACGATTCCGGCATTACAGGTAGGCGGACTATATCCGCCTTTGGGTGACCCTGATTTGAATGGCGGTGTGATTTTGGGTTACTCTATACCTGTGAATCAAGACCAGTTGATTAGACAACTATTCCTGTTACCGGGGCTACCGCAAGGGACAGGGATTTCAATCCTGCTGAACCAACCGGCTATAGCGGATAATACATTTGAGGTAGTAGTCCTGAGGGGATAGCTTCTCAGCCCGTTAGAAGCCTCGCTTTCAATATGTGATATAATTTCATTCGTCTCTACAGCAATTTGGTTGCTTCTAACGGGACAGGTGGTCGTGCTGAGGGGATAGAGAAGTATGTAGTATAAAGTATGAAGTAGGTAGTATAATTTAACCGCAGAGGCGCAAAGGACGCAGAGAAATATAGGACACAGATTAACGCAGATGAACACGGATAATTTTATAAAGAGGACATGAATACAAGAAAGAAATAAACCACAGATTATACCAAGTAGGCAGGCAGATTGGCACCAGAGAAATCTCGTGAAAATCTGGTGCTAATCTTGTGGTTAATTCTTGGTTTCGTGCCTGCCCGACCCTATGGTCGCCCGCCCGACCGAATGGTCATTCGGGCAGGTTCGGGCGGGTTTGGTTCCTATCTTTGCCAGGTGGTTTTCATAGACGAATTTGTTGGCTTGCTCCAGCCATTCAAGCCGTTGTAATGGCGTGGTTTTGAGGTATTCCTTTAGATGTTCGTTGGGTTTGATTTTATTAGTCGGATGCAGTCTTTTTCCTGCAACCCTGTGCCAGAGGCAGATCCGCCTTTGGCGGAGACATTTTTTTGCCATTACTGATTACCCTTTTGTATTACTTTCAGGTTTGCTATATCAATAAGGTCTTCCGGCCTGCCGGCTTTCTTCTTCAATCGTATCAGGTGTTTTATAGATAGTGTTGGGATAGTAATACCTTTTACCTTAATCTTCTCGGCGTCTTTTGCCATTACCTCAAATTTGATTGGCTCTTTCACGAACAAATCTATGGTCTCCATCGGTTTCTTGGAATGGAAGAACGAAAAGACCGTTATATTCCTGGTTTTTATCCATTCTGTTCTTTTATGTTTATTCTTAAAGTCTTCTTTGGTAACAGGCAGCCGGGGACGGTAGCCTAATTTCGCAACCGTCTCAAAGAATCTATCAATATTCTTTTCTTCCAGATGGATAATCAGGTCTAAATCTGCGGTGAAGCGGGGGAAACCGTGTAATACAACACCGAAACCGCCTGCCACTAAATATTTAACTCTTGCCTTGTTCAATGCCCTGAAGACATCTTCGTAAAACATATTTTAGAGTATAGAAAAGTATAAAAGAAACCGCGGATTATGCAGATTAAACGGATTAAGATTAATAATATCAGCCTAATCCGCCAAATCAGCGGTTACGAAGTTTTCTTATAAATACCAATAACTTTTATAAAAGTCAAGTCCTATCTGAATAAAATGAGTGTAACTACCCCGTGGGACAACCTGCCTGACGAGTCGGGTAGGTTCACCGCAGAGACGCAGAGAGAAAAATACTTTGTGTTCTTTGTGCCTTTGTGGTGAAAGTTTACAATACGGTTTACCGCAGACCCGCCTGCCAGTCGGGCAAGTTTGGCGGATTCAACTTAATATTTCAACAGACTGAATACGTTATATTTGTCCAGTTTTCGGATTCCTTTCAAGCCCGTCAATTCGATTAAAAAGATACAGGCTACGACTTTGGCTCCGCATTTCTCAATCAGCTTACAAGCCGCTCTGGCTGTCCCGCCTGTAGCTAGGACATCATCCACTAATATAACATTCTGTTTGGGAGTAAATGCGTCCCGATGGATTTCAATTACGGCTTTCCCGTACTCTAAACCGTAACTTTCTTTGTAGGTAGCGCAAGGGAGTTTGCCTGCTTTTCTTATCGGGACAAATCCGACATCCCAATTTAATGCCATTGCGCCGCCCAATATAAATCCTCTTGATTCTATCCCGGCGACCCGGTCAACCAACTTGGCATCTACGGGTTGGCACATTTTATGGATTACCTTCTTGAATATTTTCGAGTCGCTCAGCAATGGTGTTATATCCCTGAATAGGATTCCTTTCTTAGGGAAATCCGGCACTTCCTTGACATAACCCTTAAAGAGCCGTTCTTCTTTATTGGTTATCGGATGCGACATATTTGTATTCATACTCTTTACCTTTCTTTTGTAAAGATAAAATTTAGCCACAAAGGCACCAAGACACAAAGAAATACATCTATAATATTATTCGTTTAATACCGTCTTTGATAACGGGAACATTAAAGTTTATCAAGAAACCCAATCGTTTTTTCATAAGTTTCAAATGACTTAATAGTTGCGCTTCCCATACCGGATTTGTTTCATCTACCGCTTTAAGTTCACAGATTACTAAATTTTCAATAAGTACGTCTAATCTTAAACCTTCATCAAAAGTTATTCCATCGTAAACTATCGGTATATCTACTTGTCTTTTATATGATAGCCCCCTCTTAGAAAGTTCATGGCAAAAGCATACTTCATAAACCTTTTCCAATAAACCGGCGCCAAGAGTTTTATGGATGATATAAGCGGAATCAATAACTTTGCTTCCTATTTCTTCTTCTCTATCTGATAATGGTTCAAAGTTCATATTATTCCCTTTGTGTCTTTAAGGGTAAAGATTTTCCTTAATAGTATCGGAAATTATATTAATTTGCCACAAAGATATGAAAGAAAAAATCCGTTACTTTCTTCTTAGTGCCTTTGTGTCTTCGTGGCTACTATTTTTCTTGAACGATTTACGGATTCCCAACAGGCTGATAAGAAATAGAATTAATAATGGTTCTATTCCCAAACAACCGCATTTAGAAAATGCCTTGTGGCTGCCTTTACCGCTGGAACCGGCTGAAATCAGAGCAAATGTCGTCGCCGAAACTACATTAGAATAGTCGGAATTACCCGTACTATTATAAGCTTTTATACGGTAATAATAATCAGTCTCAGCAGAAAGATTTGTATCAAGAGTAGAGGTTATATTGGAGCCGACCATAGAAATTTGAGTGAAGGTAATATTGTCAGGACTGCGTTCTATCTTAAATCCGGTTTCGTTAATTGATGTATCTGTCCAGTTGAGTCTTATCGCATAAGATGAAATAGCGGTAGCTGTGAGGTTAGCCGGCGGTATCAGTAATACTGTTACGGTTATGGTTTTGGAATCAGATAAAACATTGGATGTTGCCGTGAAAGTAATACTGTAAATGCCTATCTGGGTATAATCCGGCGTCCAGTTGAAGATACCGGTAGCAGAATTCAAGGTCGTTCCGGTCGGCGTGCCTGCCATAGAATAACTGATTGTATCGCCATCCGGGTCAGTTGCGGATAGCGTAAAGGTCAACACCTGATTTTCATCGATACTTTTATTGCCCGGCGAGGTTAATGCCGGAGACCGGTCGATATTATTTACCGTGATGGTTATCGATTTGGAGTCTGATAAACTATTTGCCGTGGCGGTAAAGGTCACCGGATAAACGCCTGATTGGAAGTAATTCGGCGTCCAGGAAAATACGCCTGTCAAGGAATTGAGGGTTGAGCCGGTCGGTGTGCCTGCCATAGAATAACTGATTGTATCGCCATCCGGGTCGGTCGCGGATAGCGTAAAGGTTAACACCTGATTTTCATCGATGCTTTTATTACCCGGCGAGGTTAATGCCGGAGGCCGGTCGACATTATTTACCGTGATATTTATCGGTTCGGAGTCTGATAAGCTATTTGCCGTGGCGGTAAAGGTCATTGCATAAACGCCTGATTGGAAGTAGTTTGGCGTCCATGAAAATGCGCCCGTCGTGGAATTCAGGGTTGAGCCGGTCGGCGTGCCTGCCATAGAATAACTGATTGTATCACCATCCGGGTCACTGGCTGATAACGTAAAAGTTAATAAGGCATTTTCGCCAACACTCTTATTCCCAGGCGACGTCAGTACCGGTGGTTGGTCTGTATTGCTATTGTTAATATCTGCTGTCATTGTTGCGCCGGAATCACTGATATTTGTAACGCTCATATTACTATCCGAGCCGCTATAAAGTCTGCTATTTGGATTAGAAGTATAATTGAATGTTCTGTTAGTAGTTGTTGCCGGATAAGGGTCGCCTGCGTCTCCTTTACTAATTTTATTATCAAGCTGGGTTAGACCATCCGCTTCCTCTAAATCTACAAGTTTTCGCGTCTCTGTATCATTATCATTTTGTGTTTCATCAATATGCCATATCAGAATGCCCGCAGCTGGGAGGCCAGCATCATAACCGGTTTTCTGCCTGTTTTCAATCAGGAAATATTCACCGGTGCCGCCAATTTCCGGTCCGTTTGGATTACTCAAAATCTGTTTAATTCCGTGGTCTGCTCCGGTGGCTGTTTCAACTTGCGGGAAAGAAACACCATTTGTAGAAACAGTAATCCGGGTTGGTGTAACCCATCCTGAATACCATTTACACCATGCGCTGAAATGAGAAGGCGTGTCGCCCTGATAACTTCCTGTGGTAGGTAGCCACATACCAGACGCCATAGAATCCCAGTATCCAATACCGTATGAGGTACTGTCAGTGTCATAGAAGTCAGGTAATCCTAAGTAAGTAGTGACGTTGCCGCAGTCATGGGCAAATTCATGGATAATAACCCCGATGGTTGCCTGATGGTTAGTAACTGATGTGCCATGTAATTCACCGAATTGAGTATAACCACCCGGATAAGCACCTACGGTTTTTCCATCCACTATAGGAGCGGTAATGTCGTCAATAGCCCATTTATGCGCCCACACTGAAGGCGTGGATGAAGTAGAATAAGCCGTTTCATAACCTGCGGCAATAATCATAACATTCAGTTCATTTGTTGTAATTGTTCCATCGCTATTACTATCAAAGGACGCAAAATTGACATAAGGGTCAGCCGCTATAATCGCATCTTTGGTAAGTTGCTGATTTCGGGTGTCTGTGTCCTCTCCGGTATTGGGATGATTGGATGTCAAAGTTACCACAACGATACCGTTATTTATTGTGCCATATGTTTCTTCAGCCGGAGCAAGGTTAAATTGATTGTAGGAAACTTCATCATAGTATTTCTTTGCGCTGTTTGTTGCTCCAAAAATCCTGTCAACCCAACTTGTTTCAGTAGTAGTTAAACTTTTATCAGCAAAACCGACTAAAATCACCAGGAGTTTGCGTGTGCCAATAATATTCAGCGGAGCGGATTGAGGTGATTCAGAAGTCGGAGAAGAAGCGCCAGCCTGCCCGCCTCCGGCGTTCGGGCGAGGCGTCCTGAAACCTTTTCCGGGCCCGCCTGACCGGATATCCAGTCGGGCAGGTAAATCTTTTGCCGATATTTTGTTTATCCCGACCGGCGCGTCTTTTCCAACGATTTGGCCGGTTGGAGACAGCTTTTTTGATACCCCAATCTTTCCGTATTCCCAGAACCTCGTGTTTTTGTTAATAATTATAGGATAGCCATCCTCTGTTTCTGTCCAGTTTGTCCATTCATCACCTTTGAGGTGTATTTTAAATTCTTTTCCGTCCGGCTGTTTGCCGGTAAACGGGGTGGGACACGCCGGAACGGCAAAAAGAGAACCTGCTTGGCCCAAAACAACCAAGATAATTAAGATATAAAAATAATAACGCATCATCAGTTAATCGTAATATTATTCTGAGCCCGTCATATTAAATTTAATAATGGGATACAGATAAACGCGGATAATTTCTATAAGGAGACTAAGAGAGCAGGAAAATTAATTTCATCTTGGTTTCCTGGATTCCTTATAAACAATTTATCTGTCTTGCGGTTCAGCTGGATAAACTTCAATCCGTGTCCTATTTTACGGATACGAAATAATACTATATAAATTAATTACTGTCAAGCAGTAGCAAGTTTTATTAGCTTCGCAGCCCGTCCCGATGTCCATCGGGACGGGGCAAGATGAAATCTATATTTCACTCCCGGTAGTCGCTGTGTAGTATAATATTAACCGTAACTTTTTTATAATGGATGGGTTTAATATAATAAATGAATTACTATCAGGGGGCAAGAAGTGAATCAGTTTGTTTTATCTTGACCTTGTTAGAGATGCTGGATATAATAATTAATAAATAGGAAGGTATACCCTACGTGCACAAGTAAAATTTAGCCACAAAGACACAAAGAATTCTTAGTGTCTTGGTGCCTTCGTGGCAGAAGTTACGAAGTTTTCTTGCAGTAATGGGATAAATAATCTGTGGTTATATAATGAGCTGTAAAAACAAGATGAACCTAAAACTGACGATTATCAGTTGCTTTTCTGTTATTTTTTACCTTTTAGTTTCCGGTTGTTCTTCCGTTCATTCAGCCCGCGAGGCGCAGGATATCTCAAAGATTTCAGCGGGTGAACGGACGGTTACCGCGGCTGAGGTTGGACTGAGTAAAGATGTACCGCTTTCCCTGAACCGTGCCCTGGAAATAGCATTGGTTTATCATCCTTCAATCGTTCAGGCGCGGCAAAGCCTGGTGTCAGCAGACAAGCAATTCAAGGATTCTATTGCCGGCTATTTGCCGTCTGTCAACGCCAGTGCCGGTTATAGACAAGGGACCAGCAATAGTACAGTCGCTTCAGCCAGTAATAAGACAAACGATTCATATTCAGCCAGCGTTTCTTTAGACCAGCTAATCTACGATTTCGGTAAAACACCGGCCTCCATCAGGCAATCTTACGAAAGTAAACTCAGCACGGAAGCGCTGCTCAAATCAACCGAGAACAATATCGTTTATAATACCCGTCAGGCTTACTATGACCTAATCAAGCAAAAGTCATTGGTTCGGGTGGCTGAAGAGACGGTGCATCAGTTTCAGGTTCATTTAGAGCAGACCCAGAATTTGTTCGATGTGGGACGTCGTATTAAATATGACATTACTAAGGCTAAGGTTGATTTGGGTACCGCCCGGATTGACCTGATTAATGCGCGTAACGCCTTGACTACAGCCCGGGCTGTTCTTAATAATACTCTGGGTCTGGCTGAAGACCCCGGTTATATCGTTCAGGAGCCGCCACCGGAAGAATTTAAGAATCATAGTTTTAAAAAACTTATTAAGATTGCCCGGAAAAACCAGCCGGAATTAGTTGCCAAACTTGCCCAGGAACGCGGTGCTTCAGCTGCGGTGGACCAGGCTATTGCCGACTTGTATCCTTCGTTATCCCTTAACGGCAGTTATGGCTGGAGCGGCAGTAAATTCCCGCTGGTTTGGAATTGGTCTTTAGGCAGCGCACTCGGATGGAATATATTCAGCGGGTTCCAGAAGACTAATCAGATAGATAAGGCTGTGGCTAATCTGAGGACAACTCGAGCCGTTCGGGCTGAGCTGGAGCAACGAATCTATTTGGATCTTACCCGTGCCGTGGCGCAGTTAGAATCAGCAGGAGAACGTTTAACTCTTGCCCAATTGACGGTTCAGCAGGCCGAGGAGAATCTGAATCTGGTTAACGAACGTTATAAAATAGGCAAGGCGTCGTCTATAGAATTAACAGATGCACAGGTGGCTTTAATGAATTCACGGGTCAGCCATATTCAGGCTGCGTTTGATTACCAGACGGCTGTGGCATTGATTAAGAAAACAATAGGAGGTAAATAGGTTATGAAAAAGATTATTATCGCGCTCGTAGCTATTATCGTTATCGGGGCTGTCTTGTGGTTCTTCTTTTTACGTAACGGGAATAACGGGATAATCGGATATAAAACCGTCAAGGTTGATAAAGGTACGGTCATTAAGACGGTGAGTTCCAGCGGTGTGGTCCAGCCATTGCAACAAGTGCAGGTCGGCACCCAGGTTAACGGTCCAATCAAGAAATTATATGTAGATTTCAACGCTCGGGTAAGGGAGGGCGATTTGATTGCCCAGATTGACCCGGCTCCTTATGAGGCAAGGGTGACGCAGGACAAAGCCAACCTGGTCAGCAGTGTTGCTAATGTAAAAAGAGTAGAAGCCGGTCTGATTCAGGCGAAAAAGGAACTGGAACGCTCAAATGAACTGGCAAAACGGGAACTCATTTCACAATCGGAATTGGATGCGGCGGTCGCCTCCTACGATTCTTTATTGGCTCAAATTGAAGTTGCTAAAGCAGGTGTGGAACAGGCGCAGGCCACATTAAATAATTCACAAATCAATTTATCATATACGACTATAAAGTCGCCGATTGACGGCATCGTGATTTCACGGAATGTTGATGAGGGGCAGACTGTTGTGGCAAGTTTTTCTGCCGCAACCTTATTTATCATTGCTAATAATCTTACTGAAGTGCAGATTCAGGCGAGCGTTGCCGAATCTGATATCGGCAAGATTTCACTAAAACAGCTTGTAAGATTTACGGTTGACGCCTATTCGGAGAATAAATTTGTCGGGAAAGTGGAACAAATCCGGCTTTCACCCACCACGGTTTCGAATGTGGTAACCTACACCGTAATTATCAATGCGGACAATCCCGGAGAGAAACTGTTGCCGGGCATGACTGCCAACCTGTCATTTGAAGTAGAAAAGAATGAGAATGTTTTGCGAATACCTAATGCTGCCTTACGATTTGTGCCTTCTGACGAAGAAATGGCTAAAGTAACGGTTCCTAAAGACACTGAAACGGAAACCTCTTCGGATTCAGCGGTGTTATCAGGCACCGGCCAAGTTCAAACCGATGGTTCTGTTATAACGCCAGAAGCGCGAAGCGGTGGACGTCAAGGCCGAAGCGGAATGACCAGAAACAAATCAACAAATAATAAAGAGGCGCAGATAAAGAAACAAATCTGGGTTTTAGAGGACGGTAAATTGAAACCTATCAGCATTATAATCGGCATAACGGACGGTTCTTTTACCGAGATATTAAAAGGTAATATTAATGAGGGACAGGAAGTGGTTACAGGCACAATTAAAAAAGGTGAGGAAGCAATGAATCTCCCATTTATGCCTCAACGTGGTGTTAGAGGCGGACACTAATTTTATTTATAGTGAGTATATGCAGTCTTTTATTTCACTTGAAAATATTATAAAAACATATCAACTTGGCGAAGTGGATATTCCTGCTTTGAGAGGTGTTTCGCTAATTATTAACGAAGGTGATTTTATCGCTATTATGGGTGCTTCAGGTTCGGGTAAGACTACTTTGATGAATATTATTGGTTGTCTTGACCGGCCGACCAGCGGTAAATATTTTATGGAAGGGGTTGATATATCCACACTTAACCGTGATGAACGGGCAAAAATACGCAATAAGAAAATCGGGTTCGTATTCCAGAATTTTAATCTATTGTCGCGGACATCGGCATTAGAGAATGTTGAATTGCCGCTTTTTTACGGCAGTTCTTTAACATCCAAGGAAAGACATCAACGGGCCAAGGAAATACTGGAACAAATGGGTTTAGGCGACCGGACCAAGCATTATTCCAGCCAGTTATCAGGCGGACAGCAGCAGCGCGTGGCAATTGCCCGCGCCTTAGTTAATCAGCCTAAATTCTTACTGGCTGATGAACCAACCGGCAATCTGGATTCAAAGTCAAGCGTGGAAATAATGGAGATAGTCCGGAAACTGAACGAGCAGGGGCTGACGATTGTTATGATTACCCACGAACCGGACATCGCAACATTTGCCAAGAAGAAATTTCAAATGAGAGATGGGTTGATAATATGAATCCCGTTACTCCCAAAAAAGGCAAGCGGGATTAAAAGATATAATATCAGGTGGTTAGAATGAATTATTTTCAGCCACATTGCTAATACTGGTAAGGAGTAAACGGGATGAATATATTTATTTCTCAACGTATCGCCTTAAGAGCGCTGATGCGCAACAAGGGACGTTCCACTCTGACCATCATCGGTATTATTATCGGTATAGCCGCGGTTATTTCCGTTATTGCCGTGGGTCAAGGCGCTACGGTGATGATTGAAAAAGAGATAAAGAATATGGGTAATAATATTCTGATGATTTTTCCGGGCAGCGCTCAGGCCGGCGGAGTTCACTTTGGCGGGGGAACTAAATCCACCCTGACCATCAAGGACTGTGAGGCTATTGCCAAGGAATGCAGTTCGGCCCTGGCCGTTTCTCCGATGGTTAGGGCCGGCGGACAGGTTATATATAAAGATAAAAACTGGCGCTCCAGTATCCAGGGTATCGGACTGGATTACCTGACCATTAGAAGCCTGACCATAGCCCAAGGCGAGTTTTTTACCGAATCTGATATTAACAACGCAGTTAAGAACTGTATTATCGGCGGCGCTATCGTTGACAATCTTTTCCCGGACGAAGACCCATCAGATATCATTGGCAAGATAATACGCGTCAGGAGTATCCCTTTGAAAGTCGTAGGCATACTGGAAAGTAAGGGTGCTTCTGCCTTTGGCCAAGACCAGGATGATGTCATTCTGGCGCCCTGGAGCACCGTCAATAGATTTTTCGAGCGTTCATCATTTAATACTATAAATATGATTTTAGTTAGTTCCACTTCTACCGGAATGATTCCGCAGACAAAAACAGAAATCACGGCGCTTCTGCGCCAGAGACATAATATAATGGATGGTGCCGATGACGATTTTAATATCCGCGATATGACCGAATTGACCGCTATGATTACCTCAACATCAAAAATGATGACTATGCTGCTGGCTGTAATTGCCTCCATCTCATTAATCGTGGGCGGTATCGGGATAATGAATATTATGTTGGTCTCGGTAACCGAGCGGACAAGGGAAATAGGCGTAAGAATGGCAATCGGCGCCAGGGGGAAAGATATATTACTTCAGTTTTTGGTGGAATCTTCCATACTTGCATCAATCGGTGGTTTCTTTGGTGTTACGCTCGGGTTTATAGCCGCTCAGATTCTTTCCGCATCTTTTAAGTGGCCCATATCGGTTTCAATTAGTTCCGTTGTGTTGGCATTGGTTTTTTCTGCGGGTGTTGGAATATTTTTCGGGTTTTACCCGGCCTGGAAGGCGTCGCGTCTTGACCCCATCGAAGCATTACGATATGAATAGAAAATATTTAGTACAGCTATTTTTTTGTATAATCGTTTTATTGCAGGGTATGTCATTAATATCGGTCGGGGCTGATGTGGTTACTGAAACCAATAATGTGGTTAATACTGAACCGAGTATAGATTCTCCTTCTGCCTTGATACGTTCTCAGATTTATGCGCTTGAAAAGAAAAGGGAAACTCTTCAGATGGAAATTAATGAATTAAAACAGCAAATAATAGAAACGCTAAGAAATAAGCAACTGGAAAAAGGTAAGGAACTTAACGATACGATAGCCCAATCGGAAAAATCATTAAAGGATATCAGGGTAGAACTTGATAGATTAGTAAATAATTACCATGAGGAATTTTCCAGCCGGTCGTGGTGGCAAAAGTTAATGATTGATGCCGGTCCGCAATTTACCTACTTTGATAATAATATTAAGATTAATGATGTGTTAGGATATAGATTAAGGGTTCACTACAGGCAAGAAACATTCGGACGCTATAACACTTATCCTTTTATTGCAGCGTCCGATTCGATTCTGCGCGAGATTACCAGTTCCCCGTTTATAATAGAATACCGTTATTCGGAACATAAGGTGGATAACCAGAAGGAGAAAGCACAGGTCGATACCTATTTGACAGGTTTTGGATTAAGCGGGCAATTAGATAAAAGGTCTTTTATTAATCTGAGTATTATGGGCGGATTGCAGGATTATTCTAATACAAACGCTGATGATAGTGGGCCGATTTTTTCGTATTCTATGGGATTGAATCAATATTTTTCCGATTCCTTTTCTTTAGGGTTTATTGCAACTGAAGATTGCGTTTTGACCAAGGCAACGCAGGCGGATAATAAAACCATTTCATGTTTTAATTTTAGTTTAACTCTTTTTGCCAGGTTAAAATTTTAATAATACATATCTGTATGAATCGTCCTTTTTCGCATAGTGGATTGGGTATCACGGGAATAGTTTTGGGGTCACTGGCAGTATTTATTTTATTCCTTGATATTACGTTCTGGATGATTTTCCGTTCCAATAATTACTTAACTTTATCAAATCAACTGATATTGACAATATTGTCCATACTCAATATTATTATAGTTATTGTCGGATTGATCAGCAGCCTAAAGGGGATTTTGCAGCAGGAGCGTAAAAAGACATTAGCCGTTATCGGTTTGGCATTAAATCTTTTCGTCTTGATATTGTATATCATTGGAGTTATCATCTTAATTATCTGAAAATATTCATAATAAGACACACGTCTCTTGTAACATATAGCTATGCCTTTTTACCTTGTTGGTATTGACGAAGCAGGTTACGGTCCGCAATTAGGGCCATTAGTAGTCAGTGCGGTTATTTTTGAATTGCCCGATACTTTTTTTATCAATAAAAGCCTTATTCCCCGAACGATATCTTTGTGGGATGCCCTATCTGATATTGTCAGCAATCATAAAGAAAAATCTGATAAGCTAATAGTTTGTGATAGTAAGAAACTATACCAGCCTTCAAGAGGAATAAAAGAATTGGAAAGAACGACGCTGGCTTTCAGTCGGTTAATTAATCGTAATTATTTTTACAACGAATTGGGTTTGCCGATATCAGCACCCAAATCTGAAATTGATAATTTATCGCAGATTCTGCGAAAAGAACTTAACGGGAGTTCTATTAGGTTTTGTGATGCTGAAGTCAGAATCGTTGAAGCATCGGAATTTAATGAGGGAATTGAATATTATCAGAACAAGGCCGATTTTCTATGGGCAATATCGTCACAACTTATTAAATCTTGTATTGATAAATACCATTCTGATAATATGGTATTTGTTAGAGCCGGCAAACAGGGTGGGCGGACATATTACGGTCCATATTTAACCCGGTTATTCCCCGATAAAAGCATTCAAACTGTAGAGCAGAAATTTGATAATTCCTCTTATATTATTTTTTCCAACCAAAACAGAATTTTAAAATCACGAATAGGGGTCAGTTTTATTAAGGATGGTGATGCTACTGATTTTGTCATTGCTCTTGCCTCGATTTTCTCTAAATATTTCAGGGAACTTTCGATGGTAAGATTTAACCGCTTTTTCCGGTCGTTTGTACCTTTTCTTAAACCCACCAGCGGTTATTATACAGACAGTAAAAGATTCATCAGAAGAATTATGCCAATAATTAATAAATTTAATCTGGATGAAAATAATTTTATTCGCAATAAATAATTATTTTTTGATTGACTAATTAAATAGCAATATGTCCAATACGCTTTCACTGTCATTATTAAATATTTATTATAGAGAGGAACCATATTTATGGCAAAGCAGTATCACATTGCGTTGAGTCGGGGTGAGGTTGCTCCTAATATTTTACTTTGCGGGGATTATTCAAGAGCGGAAACAATTTCCAAGTTTTTTGACCGCATTAAATTAAAAAGACAAAATCGTGAGTTCATGACTTACACGGGTATTTACAAGGGTATTCCCATATCAGTTATGGCTACGGGTATTGGGCCGGCTAATACTGAGATTGCTTTGATTGAACTTTCTCAAATTGCTAAAGACCTGACGATCATCCGAGTAGGTTCATGTGGTGGGTTACAAAAATATACCTCTTTAGGTAATTTGATTATTTCATCGGCGGCTTTACGATTGGAAAATACTTCTTTATTCTTTGTTCCGGAAGGTTATCCGGCTGTAGCGCATTATGAAGTGGTTCTTGCCCTGAAAAAGGCTGCCGAGAACTTTAAACTCAAATATCATGTTGGACTAACCGCGACAGCACCTGGATTTTATGGCGCACAAGGTCGGCCGGTAAGTGGATTCCCGCTTCTTACGCCGGATATCACAAAATATTTTGGTAAAATAGGCGTATTGAACTTTGAGATGGAAACCAGTACTCTTTTGACATTGGCCCAGTTAAAAAATTATCGGGCAGGCAGTATTTGCACGGTATATGTAGATAGATATAAATATAAGGTTATTAGTAATGCCCATAAAAAACAGGCTGAACTGAATTGCATTAAAACTGCGCTTAATTCAATGGAGTTGCTAAGTTGTTAACAGGGTTCTAAGATATTTTTGGTGGGTAGGTAGCTCAGCGGTAGAGCTCTGGACTGAAAATCCAGGAGTCGCCGGTTCGATCCCGGCCCTGCCCACATTCAATTTATCGGCAGGATAATCAGTATGGTCATTCCTTCTGAAAACAAAATAGAATTCTTAAAGGGTAAAGCGAAAGTTATTCGTCAACATATCATTAGGATGATAAGCCGTGCTGGTTCAGGGCATCCCGGCGGTTCACTATCGGCTGTGGAATTAGTAGTCTCATTATATTTCCATAAATTAAGAATTAATCATGAAAATCCTCATTGGTCTGAACGCGACAGATTTTTGATGTCTAAAGGGCATGCCGCACCGGTTTGGTATGCAACTCTTGCTGAAGCCGGCTATTTCCCAATAACAGAACTTGATTCATTAAGGAAATTGGGAAGTATTTTACAAGGACATCCTGACATGAAAAGGACACCGGGAGTTGAAATGTCCAGCGGGTCGTTGGGACAGGGGCTTTCAATTGCTAATGGAATTGCTTTAGCGGGTAAATTGGATAAAAAAAGTTATCGGGTTTATGTTTTACTCGGTGACGGTGAGAATCAAGAAGGTCAAGTCTGGGAAGCCGCGATGGCAGCCGCCCATTATAAAATAGATAATCTTTGTGCGATTCTGGATTATAATGGATTCCAAATAGATGGTTCTATTGAGCATGTAATGTCGCCGTTACCTCTCGTCGATAAATGGATTGCTTTCGGATGGAATGTTATTGGCATAGACGGACACAATTTTACAGAAATCATTCAGGCTCTTGACCAAGCCGAAACAATAAAGAATAAACCTACTATTATTATTGCCCGAACTGTTAAAGGTAAAGGCGTTTCATTTATGGAAAATAAAGCCGAATGGCACGGTAAGGCACCGACATCTTCTGAAGCCGAAAAAGCCCTGAAAGAATTGCAGTAAAATATGGTAGAATTAAAATGTACTCGAGAGGCCTTTGGAAGTGCTTTAGTTGAATTAGGTAAAAATAATTCCAATGTTGTGGTTCTTTCGGCTGATTTAGCCGGTTCAACTAAAACAAGTGAGTTTGCTAAAGTATTTCCAGAACGATTTTTTAATATGGGTGTCGCCGAGGCGAATATGATGAATACGGCGGCAGGGTTGGCAGTATCGGGAAAAATTCCTTTCGCAACTACTTTTGCCATTTTCGCTTCAGGTCGTGCTTGGGAGCAGATTAGAAATACTATTTCTTACGGCGCATTGAATGTAAAAATTGTAGCAACACATGGTGGTGTTTCGGTTGGGCCGGATGGTGCATCTCATCAGGGTATTGAAGACATTGCGCTTATGCGGCTTATTCCCGGAATGACAGTGTTAGTGCCGGCAGATGCTATTGAGACGCCAAAGGCAATATTCGCTGCCGCTGAATATTATGGGCCCGTATATATTAGATTGGCACGTCTGAAAATACCTGTTGTAACTAAAGCCACCGACACTTTTGTTATCGGCAAATCCAGCGTTTTAAGAGAAGGTAACGATGCGACTGTGATTGCTTGTGGAATTATGGTTTCTTCGGCTCTGTCTGCCGCCGAAATGCTTGCGCAAGAGAACATTAATATTACGGTAATTAATTGTTATACTATTAAGCCGTTAGACACAAAAACTATAATTTCTCAGGCTGAGAAAACTCAGGCAATAGTTACCGCTGAGGAACATCTGATGGCAGGTGGACTCGGCAGTGCTGTTTCAGAAGTCTTATCTCAAAATTGTCCTGTACCTATAGAGATGGTTGCTATTAAAGACCGCTTCGGGCAGTCAGGTGAATCAGAAGAATTGCTTAAAGAGTACAATCTTACCGCTAATGATATTATTCAAGCCGTAAGGAAAGTTATCAGGCGGAAAGCAAAAAAATAATAATTGCATTAAACGTTATGCATTTAGATATAAAGATACAAAACACCGTTTTTTTTACTTGACTTTCCGGCACTTCTATTGATAACTTAACTTAATGTATAATATATATAATATTGGTAGAATTACTTATCAGGAAGCAGTTCGCAATTCTTTATTCTATATTGTTACAGCCGTTTCTGCGGTTTTACTTTTAATATCGCCTTTGTTTTGCCTTTTTGCTTTTGGTGAAGAGGTTTCTATGATGCGGGAAGTGGGACTGGCGACCGTAACCTTTAGCGGCATACTCATCGCAATTCTTACCGCTTCTTTTGTTATTACTAACGAAATAGAAAATCTTACGGCAATAATGCTATTATCTAAACCGGTTAAAAGAAGCGAATTCATTATCGGAAAATTCATGGGGATTATTTTTACGATTCTGGTTGCTTTTTTATTTCTTACGGTTGTATTTATTATAGGCTATTGGTTAAAGGAAGGATTGCCGTCTATCCAAGAAAAATTCAGGGAGGGACGGTATCTCAAAGGCTCATTTGTTCTAAAAGATACTTTTGCTTTCTTTAGGGAAGATATCTGGATTCTATTAAAAGGTATTTACAGTTGTTTTTTACAGGTGGCAATATTGACGTCTTTTGCAGTAGCTTTTTCCACTTATTTTTCATTGGCAGTATCCGGAATAGGATGTTTTTTCCTGCTTGTTCTCGGTAATATTTCCGATTATATTTCTAATGCACTAAGCCAACAAGCATCTGTTATATTTAATGGCCTGGGTTGGCTAAGTTCTTCGGTATTGCCGCATTTCAGTATTTTGAATACCAGTTCGTTAGTAACCACAAAATCTATTTTATCTGTTAATTATCTTTTTTTGCTTTCTTTTTATACTATTATTTATGTATCTTTTGTATTATATATAACAATACTAATATTCTCGAAACGTGAAATAAAATAATAACGGGCTGAAATTTTATGAGATATGCAATTTTTGGCGATATTCATGGTAATTTAGAAGCATTGGAAAGCGTCTTGAATAAAATGGCAACTGAGAAGCCGGATAAATATATTTGTATCGGTGATTTGGTTGGTTACGGTGCTAATCCCGGAGAATGTATAGATAAAATACGAGAATTGGACCCAATTTTGGTTGCGGGTAATCACGACTATGCCGCAGCCGGGTTGCTTAACATTGATTTTTTTAATACCTATGCTTATAAAGCTATAGAGTGGACAAAACAAAAACTATCAACAGAGCACAGAGACTTTTTAAGCAAAATAAAATTGGTTGAAAAGATTGATAATATTACAATGGTTCATTCTACACCGCATTCCCCGGAAATGTTTGAATATATGGAAAATAATTATGATGTCCAATTAGCTCTTAATTCGCTTACAACTTCTATTTGTTTTATAGGGCACTCTCACGTTCCGATTGCATTTACAATGTCACGAGGAATTTTATCTTTTTCCACAGAACCATATATCCAGGTTAATAGCAATAGCAAGGTGATTATTAATGTTGGCAGTGTTGGACAGCCAAGAGATGAAAACCCTGAAGCAGCTTATGCTATTTATGATGTGGATGAAGGTATGGTTTGGATTAAACGTATTGAATATGATATCAAGAAAGCTTCCGCTAAAATAATCAAAGCCGAACTCCCGGAAATCCTTGCTGAAAGGATTAAGTACGGCCGTTGACACTGGAGCATAGAGTGGAAATGCTATACGCTCTACGCTAAATAATTATGGATTTATCTACTCAAGTAGGACCATTTAGATTTAAAAATCCTGTAATTCTTGCATCTGGAACATACGGATATGGGCCCGTCCGCATAATGAGTTCACTAGCTCGCCTAAATGGATACCCCAGCTCGAAAGCCGAAGGCGGGCAGGTTGACCAATTAGGTGGTTTTATTACCAAGACTATCACTCTTAAAGAACGAATAGGTAATATGCCGCCGCGTATTGTAGAAACAGCATCAGGCATTATTAATTCGGTCGGATTGGAAAATCCCGGTATTGAAGGTTTTTGTCGGAATTATCTGAAAGATATTGATAAATTAAAAACGATAAAAATTATCAGTATCGGCGGAGCAACATCTGATGAAATTATTGAAACTATTCGAGTGTTACAGAAGCACGAATACAAAATATTTGACGGTATAGAAATAAATATTTCCTGTCCGAATATAGAAAAAGGTGGTTTGTGTATTGCTCAATCACCGCGAGAAACTAAAAAGGCAGTTCGGAAGGTAAGGCGAATTTCACGTTTACCGGTTATTGTTAAACTCTCTCCGAATGTTACTGATATTGTGGTAATAGCCCGCGCTGCATTGAGTGTAGGAGCAGATGTAATTTCATTGATAAATACGATATCATCTTTAGCGATAAATTGGCGGAAAGGAAAGTCGATACTCGGTGGATTTACAGGCGGGTTATCAGGCCCGGCTATAAAACCTGTAGCTTTAAAAATGGTTTATGAAGTAGCAAGTAAAACAAAAGCAGAAATTATAGGAATCGGCGGTATTATGAATGCTGAGGATGCTTTAGAATTTCTTTCTGTTGGAGCAAAGGCAGTGCAGGTTGGAACGCTTAATCTTGTTGATCCATTCGCGGTATTTAATATACCTAAAGAACTGAAAGAAATAATGGCTACGGAACGAATAGGAAACATTGGAAATCTTATTTCCACTCATAAAATCCATTAAATTAATGAGTTATAAATTTTATATATTTACATCAATTCTGGTATTTGTAGTAGCTGCGACAAACATATGTTTAGACCAAAATAACGAGACCAAAAAATCCTCTATCCCGGAATCTTTTAAGGAATGGCGTAATTTGATAGGGCATGAATCTCCCGTTCGCTCCGTGGCTTTTAGTCCGGATAGTAAAATAATCGTATCATCTGATGATGTTGGAATTATTAAACTGTGGGATGTTTCAACCGGTAAAGAAATACGGACTTTATCAGGGCATACTAATGTAGTTTGGTCTGCTTATTTTAGTCCGGATGGTAAAATGATAGCTTCCGGGAGCGATGATGCTACCATAAGATTTTGGGAGCTATCACAATCAAAAGAAATACGTATATTAAAACAAGCAGCGCAGATATGGGGAATTTCTTTTAGCACTAACGGTAAGTTACTTGCTGCCGGCAGCGAAGACGGGACTGTTATAATAATAGAATTGCCATCAGGAAAGGAAATCGGTAAGTTGTCGGGGCATGATGCTCAGGTATTTACGGTGTGCTTTAGCCCGGATGGTAGATTAATAGCATCCGGTGCTCATGATAATACCGTTAGACTTTGGGATGTATCTAGCGGTAAAGAGATTTGTGTTCTTTCGGGTCATCGTCACCTTATTTTTTCAACCTCTTTTAGCCCTGACGGTAAAATTCTTGCTTCCGGAAGTTTTGATAACACCATAAAACTTTGGGATGTTATTGCACTTACAGAAATCAGGTCTTTAAAAGGGCATACTCAAAAAATCCGCTCAGTTTGTTTTAGTCCTGACGGCGCGAGAATTGCCTCAGGAAGCGAAGATGCCGCTGTAAAAATATGGGATACTTCAACTGGTAAGGAAATTCAGACTCTTTCGGGACATAAGGAGGGGGTTTATTCGGTATCTTTTAGCCCGGATGGGCAATTGCTTGTTTCAGCTGGTATTGATAAGACTATAAAAATCTGGAAGTACACATCACAAGACAGAAAATAGTTTATCATTTTATATATCCCTATTAGCGGGATACTATTAAATAGAATACCGTTAGGTATAGTTCGGCAGGCTCACTATTAAGCTAAATACCGAGCGAAGCCGAGGTATAAAACAAACATATTATCATATGAAACAATTATATAAAATATTAGGTTATACCGTTTTTCTATTTCTGTTCTTTAGCGGTTATGGATATTCCTCAGATGAATTATCCAAGATAAAACAAACTTTATCGGATAAGTCTTATGGGAATTATTGGGAACGACAAAGCGCTATTAATAAACTCAAGAAAATCGATTCCAAGGAATCTGCTGTAATATTGGTATCACTGTTAAATGATGATGAAGCTCCGATTAGAGAATCAACCGTAATGGCTCTCGGTAACTTTTGTGATAAAGAAGCTATTGACTATCTTGTTTCTAATTCTCTAACTAACACCAAAAGCAAACAGCAAAGATTTTATACTGCCTGGGCATTGGGGTTGATTAAGAATGAAGAAACCATGTCTCCCCTTCTTAAGGCATTGAATAACGAGTCTGCTGAAGAAGTTGTTATCAGGATTATTGAGACTATCAGTTACCTGCCGAATGCTTCACTCGCAGAGGATTCTTTAATTAATATACTATCTAATAATAATACGGGAATACGTGTAGCTGCTATTAAGGCATTAGGGCAGATGGGTTCATCAAAGGTATATCCTTATCTGATAAAAAAGGTAAGCGATTCTAATTCTATGGTGAAAATAGCGGTTCTTGAGTCGCTGGCCGCAATAAACCCAAAAGAATCAATACCCTATCTCGAATCAGCATTAAAAGATTCTTTACCGGAAGTAAGAATAGTTGCTCTTGAAACGCTGACCAAATATACGATAGATAAAATACTTATATTAAAATTTATTTCTAATTTATTAGCAGACAAAAACCAAGCAGTACAACTTACTGCAGTGCAGTGTTTGAGAGACATTAGAGAGAAAAACAGTGTTAGTGTGCTGATTGAACGTTTACCGAATGCCTCATGGAGACTGCGGTATGATATCATAATGGCACTTAAAGATTTGAGCGGTCAGCCATTTGGGCTTGATAATAAAACATGGTTAAATTGGTATGAGGCAAATAAAGATAAAATAGAAATTATCCCGATTAAACAGTCCTTTGATTTGAAAGCATTAAAAAGCACATCTGAAACCATCCCTACTTTCTTTGATATTCCGATATTAGGCAAGAACATCATATTTATCATAGATTTTTCCGGAAGTATGAAATATGATGCTGAAGGCGAAGCAAATAAAGGGGAACGGAAGATTGATGTTGCACTAAAGGAACTATCTGGGACACTAAAGAGTCTTCCGGCTGAAGCGAAATTTAATATTATCATTCTTAGCACAGAAGCGACGCGTTATAATAAAAGAAAAGCAGCTAAAACAATGTTATTGGCAACTGATAGTAATAAAAAAATAGCACTGGACTTTGTAAAATCATTATGGGATATATTAGAAGATATTAAACGTGGACGTGGCGACCATTATGATGCTTTGATAGAGGCGTTTTCTGAGCCGGAAGCAGATATTGTATTCTTGCTCTCCGATGGTAACCCGACTTATGGAACCTATATCAACAATGAAAATATTATAGAAAACATATCAAAATGTAACCGCTTTAAGAAAATAATGATACATACTATTATGACCGGTAAAAAAGGAACCAACCGTAAGTTGATGGAAAAATTAGCCGATATAAGCAATGGAATCTGTACCGAGAAATGAGACTTAACGAATTGGATTATCACCTGCCTAAGGAACTTATTGCCCAAAAACCTGTCAAGCCGCGAGACCATAGCAAATTATTGATTTTGAATCGTTCCGCAGGATTTATAGAACACCGTAAATTTTATAATATTATTAATTACCTTAACAAAGATGATATTCTGGTTTTGAATAATACGAGGGTTATTCCCTGCCGCTTAATAGCACAGCGTAAATCCGGAGGCATAGTGGATATACTTCTTTGCCAACAGGACCGGAATGATAAAAGTTTCTGGACTGCATTAATAAACTTCAACAGGCGGTTGGGAGAAAAAGAAGAATTAATATTATCCGGAGACAATAACATAAAGATTCAATTATGGAAACGGCTTAAAGACGGCTGGTTGATTAAAACCCGGCCGATAATAGATACCCAAAAACTTCAGAATATCGGTAAGATACCATTACCGCCTTATATCAAAAGGGCAAAAGCCAATGACCCGTATTTACGGTCTGATAAAAATGATTATCAAACAGTTTATGCGGATAGGGACGGCTCAATCGCCGCACCCACAGCCGGTTTGCATTTTACCGATAGATTAATCACTAAACTGGTTGATAAGGGCATTCGGATAGTTTATGTAACTCTTCATATCGGACCGGGCACATTTAAACCTATCCGCACAGAAAATATAGAAAAGCATCAGATGGAAAGGGAATATTTCGAGGTAGGTCCGGATGCAATGAGAATACTTTCTGAGGCATGCCGGGATAAAAAAAGAGTTGTCGCGGTAGGCACAACGGCCTGCCGTGTCTTGGAGACAATTGCCGACCAAATTAAAATGAATATGGTTCATCCTTTATTGGAAAAACAACGAATTCTTCGTGCGCCATTAACACGGGGCTGGGTTGATTTATTCATATATCCGCCGTATAAATTCAAGATGGTTAATAGTTTAATAACTAATTTTCATCTGCCGCACGGAACCCCGCTCGCCTTGGTTTCTGCATTTGCCGGTAAAGAACAAATTGTAAAAGCATATCAAGAGGCTATATCCAAAAGATACCGCTTTTACAGTTATGGCGATGCGATGCTGATATTATAGCAGAGTTTAATATGGATTATCAGGAAATCATAAAGCAACTTAAACGATTAGCCAATTCTCAAATTGTTGAAGGGATGGCGCGATATGGAATCAATTCCCGGAATACACTCGGAATATCCATCCCTGATTTAAGAGCAATGGCTAAGAAAATAGGTAAGAATCATTCTATGGCTCAAAAACTCTGGGCATCGGGTATCCATGAAGCCCGGATACTTGCCGGTATGATTGATGAAAGTGAAATGGTTACTGAAAAGCAAATGGAACATTGGGTGAAAGACTTTGACTCGTGGGGTATTTGCGACCAGGTTTGCATGAATCTTTTTGACAAGACTGAATTTGCTTATAAAAAAGTGTTGGAATGGAGTAAAAGAGAAGAGGAATTTGTCAAGCGAGCAGGATTTGCCTTGATGGCATGTTTGGCAGTTCATAATAAAGAAATGAATGACAAAGAGTTTGAGAAATTCATGCCTATTATCAAAAGAGAATCCGTTGATAGCAGAAACTTTGTTAAAAAAGCGGTTAACTGGGCATTGAGACAGATTGGGAAACGGAATATCTATTTGAATAAACAGGCGATTAAAATCGCCGGAGAAATACAAAAAATAGAATCAAAAAGCGCCAAATGGATTTCTGCCGATGCGCTTAGGGAATTGACTGGTCCGGCGATTCAGCGCAGATTAAAATAATACGAAAAATTATTTTATATAATACGTAAAATATTTAAAGATAACTTTCCGCGTCAAATCGACAAGCCGACCCCGAGGGAAGCACGCTCAATACACCTGATTTAATAATCATTCGGGCCGATAGTGATTTATCTGGCGTTTTAGATGGGATGCAACGGTTGCATTGCCGTGCAATCCTTATTTCATGCTGTTTACAGGGTGATATACAGCAGCAGCTTGGAATCCTTGAAAATCAACATATGGAGCCGACCACGATATTTTATTGTAAAAAACTGGCAAGGTTGGATTTGTTGCAATCACTTAGAATGCTGATATATCTTGAAGGGGAAGGCAGATGAATCGCATATAAAATATATATTTCCCTTGACATAAAAGGTGCAACTTGGTATAATTAAGGCAAGAACTTAATAACTATAATAAATATGGAGGGGGGTGACTCAGAATGAACAAACAGGAATTAGTAGAAACAATGGCTAAGTGTCAAAAGGATACGAAAGCCTCAGCAGAAAGATGGCTGAATTGTTGTCTGGATAGTATCAGCGGCGGTTTGAAGAAAAGCAAGTCCGTTCAATTAATCGGTTTCGGTAGCTTCAAAGTGAAATCGAGAGCGGCTCGCAAGGGACGTAATCCTCAAACAGGCGCAACGATAACAATAAAGGCATCCAAAACAGTTGGATTCAAACCCAGCAGTGACCTTAAGAAGACCGTAAAGTAAGTAGTTCCAGAGGTGCCCGTAATGGCACTTTTGACTGCGAACAAATCGAATCAAGAGGAGGGGGATTCTTAGCCCGCAAGGGCATAAGAATTCCCCTTTTTCTTGCTTTCCTGGATTTCTTATAGCATTATCTCTGTGTGCTCTGTGCCTCTGTGGCAAAAACCTTAAGGTTTCATTTAATGAACTTTCATAAAGGAGATGCAGATGGATAAATTTATTGTTAAAGGCGGTAATTTATTAGAAGGCGAAGTGAGCATCAGCGGTTCTAAAAATGCCGCCCTGCCGATTATTGCTGCAACCATACTCACTGATGAAAAATGTGCCATTAAAGGCGTTCCTTATCTCCGCGATGTTGAAACGCTCATTCAAATACTGAGAGAATTGGGGCTGAAAGTAGAACGAAAGAATAATGGCGATATTGAGACTCAGTTAATAGATGAAAAGAATTCCGTAGCTCGTTATGAATTAGTAAAAACGATGCGCGCGGCGGTTTGTGTGCTTGGCTCGCTTTTGGCTAAACGTAAATATGCCAAGGTCTCATTACCCGGCGGCTGTGTCATCGGAGTCAGGCCGATTGATTTGCACGAAAAAGGACTGCGCCTGTTGGGCGCTGAGATTGATTATGAACACGGTTATCTTATTGCCCGGACCAAAGGTCTGGTCGGTTGCGAGATGTATTTGGGCGGCACTTTCGGTTCAACCGTAACCGGCACGGCAAATGTTTTAATGGCTGCCTGCCTGGCTAAAGGGAAAACCGTAATTGAAAGCGCGGCTTGCGAGCCTGAAGTCCAGGATTTGACAATGTTTTTGACCAAGATGGGCGCTAAAATAAAAGGTATCGGCACTCATCGCCTTGAGATTGAAGGCGTAAAATCATTAAAAGGGGTGACGCATACTGTTATCCCGGACCGGATTGAAACAGGCACATTTATAGCTGCCGCGGCTCTGGTCGGTAAAAATATTACTATTAAGAATTGCCGGCTGGACCATTTATCAGCCGTGATAGATAACTTTAATCAGATGGGAATTAACATTGAAAAGATTTCCGACACCAAATGCCGTGTAAAAAAAACCGGCATCTTTAAACCGCTGGATATTACTACGCTTCCTTATCCCGGATTCCCTACTGATATGCAGGCTCAGACAATGGTTTTGTTGACACTGGCAGACGGTATCAGCGTTGTTACCGAGCGGATTTATCCTGATAGATTTATGCATGTAGCAGAACTGAATAGAATGGGCGCGCGGGTTCGTAAGGAAGGTTCTTATGCGGTTATTCAGGGCAGAAGCCATCTTTCGGGCGCGCCGGTTATGGCATCCGACCTTAGGGCATCAGCCGCATTAGTACTGGCTGGATTGGTTGCCAAAGGCACGACTGAAATCCAACGAGTCTATCATATTGATAGGGGATACGAGAAGATAGAGGAAAAACTTCGTAAACTGGGTGCAGATATAAAACGATTGCCGGATAAAACAACAATAAATGAAGAGAAATAAAACCGCAAAGGCACTGAGAACACGGAGACAGAATTTAATTCTATAAGGAAGCCATGAAACCAAGATAATTTTTCCTGAATTTTTGGTTTCCTTATAATCTTTCGTGATTTATTCGCTCTGTGAACTCTGTGTCTCTGTGGCAAAATAATATATGTTTGAGAGTATAACCGAAAAATTACAAGCCGTATTCAAGAAACTGTCAGGCCAGGCGAGTCTGACCGAAAAGAATATTCAGGACGGACTGCGTGAGGTGCGGCTGGCTCTGCTCGAAGCTGATGTCAATTACAAAATCGTCAAGGATTTTATTGATACAGTAACCAAACGAGCCATCGGAAAAGATGTAATTAATAGCATTACTCCCGCCCAGCAGATTATTAAGATAGTCAATGACGAATTAGTTGCCTTGATGGGTGGTGTTTCCGCCTCAGGCGGAGAAACAGGTATAAAGTTTGCTTCCGAACCGCCTACTATTTTTATGATGGTCGGGCTTCAGGGATGCGGCAAGACTACCACCTGCGCCAAACTCGCGCATTATCTTACCAAGAAAGCGCATCAACCGCTTCTGGTAGCGGCTGATGTCCAGCGCCCGGCTGCGGTTGACCAGTTAAAAGCATTAGGCAAACAGCTTAACCTGCAGGTCTACAGCGAGAAAAATGCCACGCCGGTTCGGATTTGTGAGAATTCCATTAAATTCGCCAAAGAGAATAATCTTGATACCATTATCTTTGATACGGCCGGACGGCTCCATATAAATCAGGAACTGATGGATGAATTAAAAGAGATTTCGCACCGTCTTAAACCCCAATATGTTTTTCTGGTGGCTGATGCAATGACCGGCCAGGATGCCGTCAATAGCGCTAAATCATTTGATTCCTGGCTGCCACTTAATGGCATTATTCTTACCAAGCTTGACGGTGATACGCGCGGCGGTGCGGCGCTTTCCATCAAAGCCGTTACCGGCAAGCCCATAAAGTTTGTCGGCATCGGCGAGAAAACAGATAATTTCGAGGAATTTTATCCTGAGCGGATGGCTTCCAGAATCCTGGGAATGGGTGATATTGTTTCCTTGGTGGAAAAGGCGCAGGAAACAATGGACGTGACCAAAGCCAAGAAATTAGAAGAGAAACTGCGCAAGAACAAACTTGATTTGCAGGATTTCCTCGAGCAACTCCAGCAGATAAAAAAGATGGGGTCTCTCAAAGATATTATTGCGATGGTCCCCGGAGTGAGCGGCGCCATCAAAAATATGGATATTGACGACAAGCATATCAAAAAAGTTGAGGCAATCATCCAGTCAATGACTCCTTATGAACGTGAGAATCCGGAGGTTTTAGACGGCAAACGGCGCACCCGCATTTCCAAGGGCAGTGGCACGACTCTGGCTGACGTAAATCAGCTCCTCAAGCAATTCAACGAAATGCAGAAGATGATGAAGAATATGGGCAAGATGGGTAAGATGATGGGCAAGATAGGAAATCTTTTCGGCTCTTGACAAATCAGCTTGACCTGAAAGTCGCCAGCTTGATATGGTCGTTTGGGTGAGAATGTGTTCCTAAAAGATAAACTCATTAAGTATGAAGTGATTCACATCAAGAGGTTCTTATAAATGAGAACCTTTTCCTATTTCGAAAACTCATTAGCAAAAAACCTTGTTTATTAATACTTTCTACTATCAAATACGCTGACGTCTAATAATTAAGAGGTTATCACAGAATGTCTCATTGCTGTAGTAATGCTTTGATAACAGATAACCCCGACTAAAACCGAGAACCTATTTGGTTCAATAACCCAACGCAAATAAAAGACCCTTAATCGGAAATTTTAGCTGATTCCCATTCTTATTAACCATTCCTTTTTATTAAATGTTATTTGTTTGGAATTTAATAATAGGGGTTTATAATGTATATATAATTAAAACACTGCGGTTATGGTTAACGGGTAAAAGTGAAAGCATAAAATTTATAATGCCTTTTAAAGATATCATTAAAAGTATTAGTCATTTAGACAATTACCTTAAAAGGGAAAGACCGAATCAACAATACGGTGATGAACAACCACTGCGGTCCGAACTTTTCAGTATTGATCAACTGGCGCATCATATCAAAATATTGGCAAAGGAACACGAGATTAACTTAAAACATGAACCTGACGGTTTTTTGCCGAGGCTGGATAAAAATAAAAAGGTTTTGCTTCAAGCATATAATGTGGTGATGGCTGCGGTGGAAAAAGAGGATCGCATTGCTCCAGCCGCAGAATGGTTGATTGATAATTTTTACTTAATTGAAGAACAAATTCGGACTGCCCGCCGACATCTGCCGAAAGGCTATAGCCGGGAATTACCACGTCTATTGAAAGGGTTATTAGCCGGAGAGCCGCGCATCTATGCAATTGCTTTAGAATTAATCTCTCATAGTGATGGCCGTCTTGATGCAAAGAGTATCAGCAGTGTGGTATCCGCATATCAGACCGTTACGACGCTTAAACTTGGCGAATTATGGGCGTTCCCGATTATGCTGCGTCTGGCGTTGATTGAGAATTTACGGAGAGTGGCGGCTCGTATTACCGCCGACAGATTAGACCGCAACAATGCTAAATTATGGACGGAACGATTAATGGAAGTGGTCGAGACCGACCCGAAAAATCTAATTCTGGTAATGGCAGATTTAGCCAAATCGCAGCAGCGATTATCAAGCGCCTTTGTTGCTGAACTTGTTTATCGGTTACAGGGACAGAATCCAGCTCTGGCTTTTCCGATTGCCTGGATTGGACAACAACTTTCCGGCATGGGACTCACAATTGAACTCATATTGCAATCGGAAAGTAAAAATCAGGCAACTGACCGTGTTTCTATCAGCAACAGCATCGGAAGCTTGCGCTTTCTTGATGCGCTTGATTGGCACGAGTTCGTGCAAACAATGAGTGTTGTGGAACGAACGCTGCGCGATGACCCCGCAGATATCTACAACAAAATGGATTTTGCGACGCGAGACTGCTACCGCCACGTCATAGAAGAAATGGCTCGATACAGTTCGTTATCTGAAATAGAAATTGCTCGAACCGCAATTGAATTGGCAACCGAAAGCATGCGGAAAGAAGGGCGAAATAACCGGTCCGCACATATCGGTTTTTATCTGATTGACCGGGGATTACCGCAGTTAAAGAGCGCGATTAAGCATAAGCACTGGTCTATAATCGGCAGTATTTACAAATTTGGCCGGCGCTTGCCGTTTCTCTTCTATTTTGGGCCTATCTTTTTTGTTACCGTAATCATTTCAATAATTGTTTTAACTCAGGGATATGCATTCAGAGATATCAATTGGGTTTTAATCCTTACGGGAACTATTCTTTTAATATGTATTAGTCAGTTTGCTGTTTCGTTGGTGAATTGGCTGGCTACCTTATGGGTCAGTCCTCAAATGCTGCCCAAAATGGATTATTCAAAAGGCATACCGCCTGAATCACGCACTTTGGTCGTAGTTCCGACCATGCTTAGTAACCCGCAGGATATCGAAAGCCTTCTTGATGGACTTGAAGTAAGATACTTGGCTAATCAGGATGATAAACTGCATTTTGGATTGCTGACTGATTTTTGTGATGCTCCGAATGAGATAATGCCGGAGGATGAGCAACTGGTCCGGTTGGTACAAAATGGAATAAATAAACTTAATGAAAAATACAAGGACAATTCAAGTAACATTTTCTTCCTGCTTCATCGTCCCCGCCTCTGGAATGCGCAGGAACAAATCTGGATGGGTTACGAGCGAAAACGCGGAAAGATTGCCGAATTGAATAGCCTGTTACGAAGGAACGATTCTCAGGCTTGCTTCTCGCTAATCGTCGGAGATACATCAATATTACCAAACATAAAATACGTTATCACGCTTGATACCGATACCTATTTGCCGCGCGACTCCGCCCGATTACTTGTGGAAACGATTGTGCATCCGCTGAATCATCCACAATATGACAAGAATAAACAATTAATCAGTGATGGATACACTATTATTCAACCGAGGGTGGAAGCAAGTATGCCGGCGACTGGTCGGTCATTATTTACGCAACTGCTCAGTGGCGAATCCGGGATAGACCCTTACACCAGGGCAGTTTCCGATATCTACCAGGATGTTTTTCATGAAGGTTCATTCATCGGAAAAGGAATCTACGATGTTGATGCCTTTATGCAGGTGTTACATAATCGCCTGCCGGAAAATCTGATTCTAAGCCACGACCTCATTGAGGGATGCTATGCGCACGCTGCCCTAGCGAGTGATATTTCTCTTTATGAAGAATACCCCGATAATTACATAGCCGATAAAAAACGGCGGCACCGCTGGATACGCGGTGATTGGCAGATTATCCGATGGCTCTTTTCGCGCATACCCGGACCCGGCAAAGAGCGGCAAAAGAATCCGCTTTCCATGCTCTCGCAATGGAAAATACTTGATAATATCAGGCGCAGTCTCATGCCTGCCGCCCTGATTATTTTATTAATTCTTAGTTGGACTGTTTTAACTCCAGCCTGGTTAGGTGCACTAATAGTTATTGGTGTTATAATGTCAGCACCGATATTATTCACCCTGACGGAACTATTTAAGAAACCAAATGAATTACCGATTAATTTACACTTACGTGTTGCAGTCCATTCCATACTAAAGTACTTTATTCAACCTATGCTAACCATTTTTTTCCTGCCATACGAGGCATTCTCCAGTCTGGATGCCATTGGGACTTCAATAATCAGAATGGTAATTACACACAAACGCCTTTTACAATGGGTGACATTCAGCGAACAAAAACAAGATGGCCGGATTGATTTAGCCGGATTCTGCCGGTCAATGTGGATTGCGCCTGCCATTACGCTGACCATAGGATTATATCTGATATCAAACCGTCCGGAACTGCTGGCAATTGCCATGCCGTTCCTGTTAGTATGGTTCATCTCGCCAGTTATTGCCTGGTGGCTCAGCAAGCCGATGATAATTCGGAAGCCGAAACTAACAGATGAACAAAATATCTTTTTGCGGAAACTTTCACGAAAAACCTGGTCGTACTTTGAAGTGTTTGTTGGACCGGAAAATAATTGGTTGTCGATTGACAATTATCAGGAAGAACCTATTGAGATTGCTGCAAGTCGCACCTCGCCGACAAATATCGGACTGTCGTTACTGGCAAATTTGGCGGCATATGATTTCGGTTATGTTTCAATTAGTCAATTGATAGAGCGCACCAACCAACAACTGCAAGCAATGGAAAAACTGGAAAGATTTCGCGGGCACTTTTACAACTGGTACGATACGCAATCGTTTAAACCTCTGACCCCGATATATATCTCAACGGTAGATAGCGGTAATCTTGCCGGCTACCTGCTGACATTAAAATCGGGATTGCTTGAACTTCCGAATAATAAAATCATTCCGGCACCTCGAACTTGCTTCGAGGGGCTTGCTGACACATTACTGGTGATTTCTGATATTGTCCGGAAACTTGATAATCCACAGGAACGCTCCGGGGAATTCTCTGCCGAAGTGAAGAAGAAAAACGGGATGTCACCCCTAACGGAGCGAGATCCGAAGAATTTATCCAGTCAGGGACCAGAGGCATCGATTCGGCTTAACCGGTTACAGGATGAACTAAAAAAGACTCCGCAAACATTATCATCAGTAAAAACGTTGTTGGACAGCATCTTAAAGCTGATAACGGAGTTGATTAAAACTCTTGATGCTGATCCAGATGATGAACTTAAATGGTGGACTAATGCCTTAAAGGAACAATGCTGGAATCTTATAAGTGATTTGGCTTTCTGGGCGCCGTGGCTGCTAATTTCTGAACCGCCGGAAAGTATCTGGCATAATGGTTCAGCAGAACAAGTTGCTCAATTAGGTGAGTTGCGCCAAATGTTCCGCCAACTGGATAATATCCCGACACTGAGTGAAGTCACCAAACTTAATTCGCTCCTTGTGCCGGAGATAGACCATGTCATAAATTATTTCAAGAACGACAATGCTTCGGTTAGTGACTGGCTCATTAAACTTAGACAAGCCATTATTGATGCGAGTAACCGGGCGATAGAAAAAATTACGACCGTAAATAAACTGATATTGCAATGCGATAATTTTATGGATATGGAGTATGATTTATTATACGACCAGGGGCGTAATCTAATGATTATCGGCTATAACGTTACCGAGCACAGGCGTGATAATAGTTACTATGACCTCCTGGCATCTGAAGCCAGACTATGCAGTTTTATCGCGATTGCCAGAGGTGAACTGCCGCAGAAGCATTGGTTTGCATTAGGTCGTCTGTTAACCACGGTTGGCGGACAGCGGGCTTTACTTTCGTGGGGCGGTTCAATGTTTGAATACCTGATGCCTTTGCTGGTTATACCAACCTATGAAAATACACTGCTCGATCAGACGTACAAAGCAGTCGTTAAACGGCAGATTGATTATGGAAAGCAACGTGGTGTGCCGTGGGGTATTTCCGAATCTTGTTTTAATATGACCGATGTGCAGTTGAATTACCAATACCGTGCGTTCGGCGTGCCTGGGCTTGGGTTTAGGCGTGAACTGGCTGATGATTTGGTCATTGCGCCATACGCCTCGGTGATGTCTTTGATGGTTGCACCGGAAAAAGCATGTGCTAATCTGCAACGAATGACGGCTGAAGGGTTTCAAGGCCGCTATGGCTTCTATGAAGCAATAGATTATACGCCGTCCCGGCTTACGCACGAACAGGCAAATGCCATAATACACTCATTTATGACGCATCATCAAGGAATGAGTTTCTTGTCGCTGGCTTATTTACTGCTTAATCAACCGATGCAGAAACGGATGAAATCCAACCCGCTATTCCAGGCAACGGAACTATTACTGCAGGAACGGATTCCAAAAACGGCAATGATTCATCCTCGTTTAACTGAGGCTTCACAATTAACGCGAGTCAACGAAGAGCGGGCGGTACCATTCAGGATTTTCAAAACCACTGATACGCCGATACCGGAAGTGCATATACTTTCCAACGGGCGTTATCATGTGATGCTGACTAATACCGGTGGCGGCTACAGCCGGTGGAAAGGACTCGCGCTGACACGCTGGCGCGAAGACACGACACGCGATAACTGGGGTATGTTTTGTTATATCCGTGACGTAACGAGCGGCGAAGTCTGGTCAACGGCATACCAACCGACGCTGAAAATCTCCAATAACTATGAAGCTATTTTTACGCAGGGACGGGCGGAGTTCAGGCGTCGGGACCACAACCTTGATACTCATACTGAAATTACTGTTTCTCCGGAAGATGACATTGAACTGCGCCGTATTAATATTTTGAATCGCTCAAACAGCAAACGAACAATAGAACTAACCACGTATGCGGAAATTGTTATGTCATCGGCAGGCGCCGATGAGACCCATGCGGCTTTTAATAATCTGTTTGTCCAAACCCAGATTATCCGCGAACATCATTCAATCTTGTGCACCCGCCGGCCGCGTTCAAAAAGCGATCCCGTTTATTGGATGTCGCATATGATGACCGTGCACGGTAAAACGATAGGTGCAACTTCGTATGAAACCGACCGGTCGAAATTTATCGGTCGCTCAAGAAACACCACTAACCCGGTTGTTATGGATAATTCTTTTAAACTTTCCAACAGTGAAGGTTCGGTGCTTGACCCGATTGTGGCTATCAGGCGGCGAATCACGATTGAGCCTGAAGAAACTGTTGTGGTGGATATTGTGTCCGGGATAGCCGGGACTCGCGAGGGGGTAATAAAGCTGATGGAAAAATACAAAGACCGTCATATGAATGACCGTGTCTTTGCTATGGCATGGACGCACGGCCAGGTGATATTATCACAAATAAAGGCAACTGAAAACGACGCGCAAATATACGGTCGTCTGGCCAGTTCCATTATCTATGCCAACTCATTGCGGCGTACCAACACGAGTATTTTAATGACTAACCGACGCGGCCAATCAGGTTTATGGGGTTACGGTATTTCCGGTGACTTACCGGTAGTCCTTCTGAAAATAGGGAATAAAGCTAAAATAGAATTGGTGCATCAGCTTGTGCAGGCGCATGCGTACTGGCGAATAAAAGGTCTGTCCGTTGATTTGGTAATCTGGAACGAAGATTATTCGTCATACCGGCAGGCGCTTCAGGAACAAATTTTGAGTTTAATTGCTACAAGCACAGAAGCTCAATTGCTCAATCGCCCCGGCGGTATTTTTGTGAAACAGGCAGACCAGATTCCGCCTGAAGATAAGGTCCTGATGCAATCAGTCGCCCGTATTATCGTTACGGATAGCGATGATAAGTTATCCGAATATATGGAACGCCGAAGTCAGGCAAGAAGTAACATAGCGCAATTAATACCAAAACGGTCGTTTCGCTCGGAGCCGCGCGCAATAGTGCAGAAGCCTCATCGCGACCTGATGTTTTTTAACGGGTTCGGCGGTTTTACCCATGACGGGCGTGAATACGTAATTATTATTATGCCCAATCAGGCAACGCCGGCGCCCTGGTTAAATGTGTTGGCAAACCAGAGTTTTGGAACGATTATTTCGGAAAGCGGCGGAAGTTACACCTGGGGTGAAAATGCGCACCAGTTCAGATTAACCCCATGGTATAACGACCCGGTCTGTGATACTAGCGGCGAAGCTTTATATATCCGTGATGAAGACAGCGGTAAATTCTGGTCTCCGACACCGTTGCCGGCCGCCGGTTTAACGCCTTATATTACCCGTCATGGTTTCGGTTACAGTGTTTTTGAACATAATGAAAACGGTATCATCTCCGAGCTGTGGGTTTATGTGGCGGTTGATGCCGCAGTTAAATTCCTCGTCCTCAAGATACGTAACAAATCAGGCCGGTCCCGCCGGATTTCGGTTACCGGTTATTTTGAATTGGTGCTGGGTGAATTACGGCATAAGGAATCGATGCACGTCATCAGCGAAATTGACCCGGACAGTGGCGTCTTATTTGCCCAGAATTTTTATAATACTGATTTCGCCGGACGTGTTGTTTTTCTCGATGTAAATGCACCTGTGCATAATGTTACCGCAGACCGTAATGAATTCCTCGGGCGCAACGGCACACCAGCCAATCCGGAGGCGATGAAAAAAGCCGGCCTTTCCGGCAGAGTCGGAGCCGCTCTGGACCCATGTGCGGCAATGCAGGTGCCCTTTGAAATTGCCGATGACGAAGAAAAGGAAATAGTTTTCACGCTGGGTATCGGGCACAATATTGAAGATGCCCGAAGCCTGGTCAGCCGTTTCCGTGGTTCGGAACCTGCACGGTATGCCCTGGAGGCTGTCTGGGAGTACTGGAAGCGCACACTGGGAGTCATATATCTGGAAACACCAGAGCCATCCATTAATATGCTGGCCAACGGCTGGTTGCTATATCAGACTCTTGCCAGCCGCATCTGGGCGCGCAGCGGTTATTACCAGTCCGGCGGCGCATTCGGGTTCCGCGACCAACTGCAGGATGTCATGGCGCTGTTATATACGGAACCGGCAATTGTCCGCCAGCATCTTTTGACCTGCTCTGCTCACCAATTCACGGAAGGCGATGTTCAGCATTGGTGGCATCCGCCATCGGGTAAAGGGGTGCGAACCCGCTGTTCGGATGATTATCTCTGGCTGCCTTTCGCAACCTATCGTTACGTCACAGGAACCGGTGACACGGGCATACTTGATGAGCGCATTAATTTTATCACCGACCATCCTGTTAACCCAAATGAAGATGCATATTACGGCATTCCGATGCGTTCTGAAGAATCAGCTACTTTATATGAACACTGTGTGCGCGCTATCAAACACGGATTGCGATTAGGCCAGCACGGATTACCGCTTATCGGCAGCGGAGACTGGAATGATAGTTTTAATCTGGTAGGCGCACAGGGCAAGGGTGAAAGTGTCTGGCTGGGTTTTTTCCTGCACATGGTGTTGATGCAATTTTCTGAGATTGCCCAAAAACGAGGTGATACCGTTTTTGCCGAATATTGCACCGGTGAAGCGGCGCGATTGAGCCGGAATATCGAACAGAATGCCTGGGACGGCGAATGGTACCGCCGGGCTTACTTTGACAACGGCCAACCGCTCGGCTCGGCAACTAATACCGAATGCCGGATTGATTCGCTGCCCCAAAGCTGGTCGGTCCTATCCGGCGCCGGCGACCCAAAACGCGCGCAAATGGCAATGGAAGCGGTTAATAAATATCTCGTCCACCGCGATAAATCGTTGATACAACTCTTTGACCCGCCTTTTGACAAATCTGATTCGGAGCCGGGCTATGTCAAAGGCTACATTCCCGGCACGCGTGAAAACGGCGGGCAGTATACGCATGCGGCGATATGGACGATAATGGCATTTGCGGCGCTTGGTAATAACCAGCGCGCCTGGGAACTACTGTCATTAATCAATCCGATAAACCACGGAGATACGCCTGAGAAAATTGGACTCTATAAAGTCGAACCTTACGTCATTGCGGCTGACGTGTATTCCGTCCAACCGCATATCGGACGCGGTGGCTGGACCTGGTATACCGGTGCCGCCGGATGGATGTACCGGCTTATCGTGGAATCGATACTGGGACTCAGGCTTGAGGTCAATAAACTGCGTTTTAATCCTTGCCTGCCTGCGGAGTGGACATCGTTCAAGATGCACTACCGTCATTATGAAACTTTATATCATATCACCATCTCGCAAAACGGTAATGGGCGGAATGTGACAAAAGTAATTCTGGATGGGATTGAGCAAGAAGATATGATGATTACTCTTAATGATGACCGTCAGAACCATTTGGCAGAAGTGGAAATAGATTGATGCTTCGAATCGATACCGCGCGGCTTCTTGTCAAAAATCAGATTTAAGTCTTAATCATGGGACACTTTACTCAATTCGTAGTTCGGTATGTTGTCCAACGAGTGCTAAATCAATTCAACGAAATGCAGAATATGATGTAGAATATGGGCAAGATGGGTAAGATAGGAAATTTCTTCGGCTCTTAATTCAGTCGGAATCTGTTAGATTAAATTTGATGGGACGCTGATTTGCATCGCAAATACGCAGATTAACAAGATTTTTAATAATACCCAATCTGTGAAATCTGTGGCTTCCAGCCCTTTTATTCGATATTCTCATTGACTCAGATTGGCTTATCTGGTAAACTGCCACTGAATAAGTCTTATAAGGAGAATGTATGAAAAAGATAATAACAATCTGGATAGTATTACTCGGTATCTGTTTCTGGTTAAGCCAGGTTAATCCATCCATCGCCAATGAGAAAAAGGAAAAGATACCCAAAGGACTCAAGACGAAAACAGAAATAAAGTATAAATACGTGGAAAAATCCGGCAAATACGAACAGATTTTAGGCAACAAGACGGTTTCCCAGTACGATAAGATGGGCAATGAGATTGAGGTGACTAAGTATGATGGTGATGGCAAGTTAACAGATAAGCGCCTTTGCAAATATGATGACAAGAGCGATAAGATTGAGGAGGCTTGGCATGATGCCGATGATAAGTTAATAAATAAGTTCATTTACAAGTATGATGACAAAGGCAATCAGATTGAGTCGGTTACGTATGGTGTCAATGGCAAGTTAAGCAATAAGTTCATTTACAAATATGATGACAAAGGTAATCAGATTGAGAGGGCTATATATGGTTTCGATGGCAAGTTAAGAAGCAAATTAATTTTAAAATATGATGATAAAGGTAATGAGATTGAGGGGATTGAGTATAATGGCCGCGGTGGTTTAATGGCTAAGTTCAGTTTCAAATATGATGACAAGGACAATAAGATTGAGGGTGTTGAGTATGATGCCACTGGTCAGTTAGGATGTAAGTTCATTTACAAATATGATGACAAAAGTAATGAGATTGAGAGAGCTTGGTATGGCGCCGATAGCAAGTTAGAAGGGAATAATACTCTCAAATATGATGACAAGGGTAATCAGATTGAGGAGGCTAATTATGGTGCTGATGGTAAGTTGAAATGGAAGAGTATTCCCAAATATGATGACAAAGGTAATCAGATTGAGATGGTTGGATATGATGCCGATGGCAAGCCAACAGGTAAGCATTTTTATAAATATGATGATAAGTGCAATAAGATTGAGCACGCTCGATATAAGATAAAAGAAGAATCTGGTAAGGCTAAGGAAATCCCAATAGAGCAAATCAACTGGGAATATGAGTTTTATCCCGACCCGAAAAAATAAGATAAATTCGGGGAACAGATTTTAGAAAAATGGTGACTTCTAAACCAAGAAAATAGCTATACAGGAGGCAAGGTGTGTGTCACTGGATAATGATGGAGGGGAATAACTATGCTAGAATTAAATAGGGACAATATACTTTTTGAATTTGATGTTATCATTAATCCTCAAAGGTGGTATTTCCTTTATCCGAAAACAATGAAATTAATGTTTTTTGAGGAATATCTTCTTTTCAGACGGAAAACAGATGTCATTAAAATACCATATACTTCTATAAGTTCAGTTTATTCAAAAGAAGGAAAAGCACATTTATTTTGGAATGCTGAAGAAATAATCTTTGGGGTGTTATCTTTATTAAGCAAGGGGGAAATATATAGCAATATAACCGAACAAGTTATAAACTTAATCTTGGCATTTCAAAATAAATCTATTTCTCCCACGGTGATTCCAGAACTATTTCCTGAATTAAAACCAGATAATTTATTAAAAATGAAAAGGAGGTTATCACGAAACCAATTATTATGGGTTTTGGGATTTTTCAGTTTTGCAGCACTTATGGGTATCATAATGAAAAATGTTTTGTGGGGGCTAATTTGCACCTCTCTTTTTTTAACCCTGACTATAAAAATAATATATCAATCTCGCGACTTGGCTGGTGGATATCTTACGCGAGCTTTATTTTATTTGCTCAAGGGTAATATGGACGGCGCAATTCAATATTTGCTTAAAGGTGTAAAAGTTTACCCCAACCATATAGAATTCAATCTGTACTTGGCAAAAATATATTTCCGCAAAAAAGAGTGGTCAAAAGCTAGAGAATATGTCCAAAAAGTGTTGTACTTAAATCCCCATCATCAATTTGCACAATGCTTAATTAATGCTTTAGAATCGTATACCTGCGACGGACATCTGAACAAACCAAAAATACCCGAAAACTAACGCAGCGTTTTCCTCGTGGGACACATTCAATGACAGCAAATTCAGATTTTAATTAGCACCCAGATGGTAATTTTTTATAAATCGGCCTAGGGCAAGAATTACTAAACTGTTTGCATTTGGTGTGGATTTTAGAAAAATGGCGTCAGGGATTCCAATCAAATAACCCTATACAGGGGTTTGAATGTGTCCCAAGAGATGAGAAAATAGCTGGAAAGAAAATATATGATGTGTCCCGAATGGCTAAAAATGAACATTCAAAACTGTATTAATGATCTATTGATCCGAGGGACCGAGGACATAATTCAAGCCGCGGAGGTCGCATCCGTTGCGATTACAGTAGGTGGTGCAAAATCTCAGGATGAGATTCGTGATTTGTCATTGGAATTGATCCGGAATGTCGTCCAGCAGGGGCTCATGGAGATTGGGGATGCCGTGGGGATTGGACACCATCCGACGTATGTCTATGAGCGTGTGGACTTCCGGGTATGGGATCTTTCGTTCGAAGCGGCTATGGCGCGTGTGGAACGGGAATGGAAGGCCTTGGGGCGTCCCAATTTGGGAGATATCTGCTGGTTGCGTAACACCGAAAAAGGCAATGAACTTAGCGAGCAACTCCTCAAACAGCGGGGAAGTTCTTCATGATGGATTTTAAATATAGTGGTCGCGGGACAGACCACATATTTTCTAATGCCCATTTTACTTGACAAGCAAGGTGTACCTGCGACGAACATCTGAACAATGGAATTTTAGGTGGAATGTCAATTAACTGAATAAGTTGTTTATCATTTCCGGTGACACAGAGCGTGTCTAAAAACGCTTCTAAATAGCAACAATAACTAATATTTCGTGGTCAATCTGGATTCATCCAACAAAAACTTTACCGCCTGCCAACTTTAAGCAGTTACTGTCGCCAGTTTTCTCTCTCCACTA
>JAZDMB010000025.1:0-17993 GCA_043801445.1 Planctomycetota bacterium | reverse complement strand
AAAGAATACTTTTTGGCGATTATTACCGCGTTGAATAATATGATGTGGAAAATCAACTGCAACGACACGGGCGATTCTTGGCATAAAGGCTATTTTACAAAAACTCTGCCCTGCGAGTCAAATATTTAGCGAGTTTCGTCGAAAGGTGTGTGTCACCTTCAGAATGCCGCCGATTCCACCTCCGTAACTAAATCCACGTAAATAAGTAGCTATCGTCTTGTCATTTTCATCACGCTCTATAATCACATTTAATCCATCGTTCAGATACTTAGTAATATCTCCATCTTCTATTGTTTTTATTCGTTTTCCTACGCCATCATATACATACTCACTAGTTTCTACTTTTCCGTGCTTGCAGCCTTTATCAGGATAGATAACCTTAATCAATCTGTTTTCATAGTCATATTCATAAGTGGTTACCAATTCCTTAATGCATTTTACCATTTACATTTCTTCCAGTTTAAAAATAAGACGCTTACTACTCCCAAAGGTATTAAGAATATCAATAAGAGTATAAAGTTGAATAAATTGTCAAGTGCGTGTAGGAGCATACCCGTCGTTGTAATAAATAATATGTCAAAACATGTTACAGGCACTGTAAATGCAATAATAGCCCACTTTCTCAATGCAATAATGCCTATACCACAAATTATAAAATATGCACCCAGCAAATGAAATGGAGGAAGAGGATGAACATGAGGATCCTTACCACGTATTAAAAATGCTCCCATTGCGAATAAAACTCCACCAATTAGTATCAAAATACCCAGTATTTTAAGGATAATCGGATTGCCTTGTTCTTTAAGTGTCATAAAATATCTATTTTCCTGAATTTATTTTATATGTGGGAAGAAATCTTGAAATTGCATTGCTTCGCTAACAAGCATTTCTGCCATTAGAATAGCATTTTGTTCTTCCGGACCATTAAAAGTTTGCCAATGTGCACTAAAAAGGTTACTGTCCCAGCTTATTACTGGATCTAACGCTAACCAAAGCGGTTTACCCCCATAATATAATATCTGAGGAGTAATTCTGTCTGGTGACACACACCTTGCCTCCTGTATGGCTATTTTCCTCGTTTATCAGGCGTTGTTTTCAGAAAACGCCTGTCTAACAACTTGCCAATCTTAATAATAAAGTTCTCATCGCCTAATGGCCTGCCGATTTTGGTTGCTTTTCTTATAGTGGTTATTTCTTTCTCGGTCGGTTCTATCTTTAGAAACTCAATGTAGTCATTTCTTTCCTCTTTGTCAAATAACTGTTCACTCAATACTTCGTCAGGTACATCCAAAACATGCGACCTGGCACTGGAGTAAGGATAATCTTCTTCTTGCTTTACTATCCCGGCTCGCTTGGGGTTCTTTTCAATATACCGAGCCACCTGCCATAAGTAACTTTCCTCGTCCACAACACAAGAGTAGTATCTACTTTCCCATAACCGCCCTGTCCTTTTATACCGCTTGTTTATGTACTTAGCATATCCCTGGCTTACTCCTTGCATCATTTTGGCAAGGGAATCCTCCTGACGCGGCTTTACCAAAAGATGAATATGATTAGTCATCAAAGAATAAGCAAGGATAGAAACATTCCACGTAGCGGCATACTCTCTAATCAACTCCAGATATTTCTTACGAGTATCAATGGCAAAGAATACTTTTTGGCGATTATTACCGCGTTGAATAATATGATGTGGGAAATCAACCGCAACGACACGGGCGATTCTTGGCATAAAGGCTATTTTACAAAAACTCTGCCCTGCGAGTCAAATATTTAGCGAGTTTCGTCGAAAGGTGTGTGTCACCTTCAGACATTCTCCCGTACGCAGTTATTTTTCTGGCAAGACTGGTACTGATTTCATTCCTTCACCCGGGTCAATACCCATGCCTGCAAATAAAGAGTTCGGGAAAAAACCAGGAGAAAAATATGCGAAAGTTTCGGATTCTATAACACTATCCGGTAATTTTGACTTATATTTAACCTTCTCTAGTGAGAGTTTTATGCGGAATAACTCATCGTCACCAATTTTGCTTTTATTAAGTTCATACAGTTTACCGTTAATAGGGCCTAAAGGCCTGCGGTCATCCAGTTCATAAAGTTGCTTTAACATTTTATATAATTCATCTTTATCTGCTTTATTCATCTTCGCCTCCTATTTTGGGGTTTGTGTATATATTTTATTTATAGTTATGCCGTATTGTTGTTGGATTACGCTTCTTACTTGTCCCAAATTCGTGACAGGAAAAGAACCTGATTCAACTAATATCCATTCTCCTGTAGAACTTTGGAACAACGTATATCCTTGAATACCTTGAGATGAACTTAACTGCTCTGCTAATCCAAGGTGTCCACTCATTGCTTCGGTACTTGCACTTGGGCTAACTCTTTGGACTATTATTTTACCATTCCTTATTAATCCCTGTGCTATATTATTACCTTGCTGCAACTGAGTAGTTACACCACTATATGGTGGTATGTCAGAAGTAATAGAAATAGATGTAGGCGGTGGATTTATCCTACCATACATCCATTTTAATATTAAAGCTTCTATCGTAATTTTTCCTTCAGCATATAATGTGGCAGTTAACCTGTCATACCAAGGGCTATCAGGGTTAAAGGCTTCTCCCCATTCTGAGAAAGCAAAAACACTCTGTGTATGTTTTTCTATTGCAGACCAAATAGCCCCCCAGCCACCTCTAAGTTGAGCATCATATATTGCACCTGCGTAACCTAATGTAGGAATATCCTCAAGGCAGGTAAGGAATGTCCCTATTGATATCTCGGTCTGAGTAAGAAAATTATTGTCAGTAACAAGTGCAACATTCCGAGGTGCTCGAGAATAATAACCAGCTGTTATCATATTAAGAGTATTAGTTAAAAGGTCTGACCAGAAACTGGAAGTAGGTTGTTTGGTTTTCAATCCAAACGGGTCTATGAAATTAGCAGGATTATTATTAACATAGGCATATAAATTTACTGATGGGACTGCATCCCTTTGTAAGAATCTGCCCATTTCCGCAGAGTAATATCTTGCCCGATAATAATAAAGTCCAGTTTCTGAGTCGTATTCTCTGCCGGTAAACATAAATCTATTGCCGATTGTGGAGTGGTTGCGTTTTCCCTTACCAGCCGGTCCGGTAATCGTTACTTCTCCGTATGCCTCATACTCATAGCGTTCAACTACCTTACCTTTTTCATTAGTTATTGCATAAATTGAACCCAAGGCGTTCTCGTGGTAATAATAAGTTTTGGCTCTATCTCTACAACCACCTTTATATTTGGTCATTTGCAGAACTTCGTCTATTCCGTTTCCATAGACGTATTGAGCGATTGGATTTTCTTTCTTCCTGCAATCTATTTTATACTCTTCAATTATTCTGGCACCGTCATAATAGAAGTTAGAAGTTAGAGGTGAGAAGTTAGAAGTAGTTTTAGATATTCTTCTGCCTAAGGCATCATAGGTGTAAGTTGCAATGGTACGGGTAAATATCATATTGCCTCTGACATAAAATACCTTGTTGACCTTAACCAGACGGTTGGCATAGTCATACAGGTAATCCAATTCTATCTCAACCTGCGGCATCTTACGTTCGTCTATCCGGCAATCGGATAAATCTTTTTCCATATCATTAAGTGCATCAGGTTCGTCATTATCATCGTCTTCGTCTTCACATTTATCATCGTCTTTATAGTAGTCCCTTCTCTTAGCCCAGTCGCATATGCCAAACCGCTCTTTGAGATGCACCATTAACGGAATTCGCCTTGAGGTCAGATTACCATTCTTGTCGTAGGTTAAAATCTGGTTGCCTATCTGGGTGTATTGATTCAGGTTGTTTGTGGAGTAATTAGTTGTTAGATTATTAGTTGTTCGGTTGGTACGGTTACCAACTCCATCTAAATTAAATTCCTCCTTGTTTTTATAATCAGTGTAATCCGCATAATCTGCGGTTGCATTGAGATTGAGCACTTCATACTTCACACCGGTAAGTCTATAGATTGAATCATAAACAAAGGCATCTCCTTTGTCTTTGGGCTCGTGTAACAGCTTTTCATATAATTTGTTATTCTCTTTATCATATGCATATTCAAAGCCGGCGATAAGCGTCTCTTTTTCCCGATGATGTCCCCATTGTTTGCCGTGATGAATATCTTCTATCTTCTGATGCTCGTAATTGGTTACCCGGCGATTGGCGTCGTAATCCACGGTTAGTTGTGTGTTGTTGGCATAGGTGCGTTCATTGACACGGAATGGTCCGGTGTAATTATAAGCAGCGATTAGTTGTTGGTTATTAGTTATTTGTTTTATCCGATTAAGTTCGTCTGGGACAAAGTTCACGACCTTTCCAGAAGGATATGTTAAACCCGTCCTATTACCGACCAAGTCATAGGCGGAAGCCACAGATTTCACAGATTGGGTTCCAATCTTCTGCTGTTCATTAAGTAATTTGCTCAATGAATCATATTGCATTACGACCTGTGAATAGTCATTCCGGGCAGAGGTCATTCGGGATAGTCCGTCATATCCTAATTCCTCAAATGAGCCGCCGATTACGCCTGTGCCTTTAATAATATCTTTTCTGGTTAATCTGTTAATATCGTCATAACTCTGCGTAATCTGTGTTCCATTTGCGTCTATTATCTTTTCTATATTATCTGTCGCGTCATATCTCAACTCCTTGCTTGTGCCGTCCGGCAGGTATTCAAATCTCCTGCGGTTCAGAGCGTCATATTGATAAGACGTGGTGTTGCCATTATCATCTAATAATGCTCCAAGCCGCGAATTGTCGTCCCACTGGTATTGGGTGGTTACCTGTTTGATAACTGCGCCGGTGCCTTTACCGCCTTCCCTTAAATCCCGCATTGTCCTAATCAGGCGATTGAGTCCGTCATAGACATTACCGGAGGTATTGCCTTCGCCGTCTATGCTATAGACCAAATTATTACGGGAGTCAAAGGAGTAACCACGGACTATACCGATTGGATTTATGGATTTAATCAGTCGGTCTAAATTATCATATTCATTACTCGTAATAAAATCCTGCGTTGTGGGTTGTGCGTCTTGCGTCAATTCGGTTTCTTTGACCTGTCTCACATTAGAGTTTTCATCATAGGTATATTCCACCTTGTTGCCTAAGTGGTCGGTAGCGGATTTGACCCTGCCCATGCCGTCGTATTCGGTGAATCTCTGGTGGTTATTAGCGTCTATGGTTCTGACAATTCTGGAATTCTTATCAAATTCATTCCGGGTTATTACCCAGCCACCTGTTGTATTTAACCATTCCTGCGTTTCATAGTTTCTATTTAATTCATCGTAGAGATACTTCGCTTCGCTCAGTATAACACCGCTGGCGTCCTTGCGGACTACACGGGTCACATTACCGACTGCATCTAATTCCTGCTCCATCCGATTGCCCAATGCATCCACATAGCCGGTCATACGGTCAAATCCATCCACCAAGTATGTTGTTTCTTTGCCTCTGCCATCTACGACATTTTTCATATTACCGTTGAGGTCATATTGTCGCTTGGTGCTGGTCCAGCCAATCGTTCCGTATCCCCGAATCGTTTCTACTAACAGATTCCGCTCGTCATAAATATTCTTTATTTGGTTGCCTTCGGGCTGGGTAATCAGGTCGCGGTTGCCGTTCTTGTCACAACCATACTGGGTAGTGATTGTCTTAGCGGCAGATACCTGCTCGGTCTTTGAGATAAGGTTATCCAGGATATCGTAATAATATGAACTGGCAATCCAGGGAAGATTCGGGTCTAAATTACCGTCTTTATCCTTATTCTCTACCTCAAGCCGGTCAATATTGCCGTTGGCATCGTAGTGGAACCTGACATAGTGCCCAAGACGAGAAACGGTTCCCATAATCTGGTTCAAGGCGTTGACTGTGAAGGCGGTTTTATTACCCTTGCCGTCATAGATGCCGGTGATATTGCCAATCGTATCGTATTCAAAGGTATTGGTGATATTAAGACCGCCAAAATCCCTGATAATCCGGTAGAGATAACCGTTCATTAAACCGGAGGTATAATATTCGTTCACATTTGCATAACCATCAGGGTCTATGGAACGAACCAGTTGCCCTAACTGGTTATACCAGAACTTGGCTGCGATTTCCTGAGGACCATTCTGCGTGGCTAATCCTTTGGTTACGGTAGGATATACTATCTTGACGATATTGCCATTTGCCTGATTAACATTCCCATCACCGTTCAGGTCGCCTAAACCGGATTCTTCACAGTCAAAATAGAATGTGGTGGTTCTACCTAATGCATCAGTGATGGACTTGACCTGATTATAACGTGGTTCATAGGTGAAAATCGTGGTTAGTGATTCGTTGTTCGTGGTTCGGCGAGTTACAGAAAGCAGATTACCTTGTGCTAAGTGATTAGGATTAGTGCTGTCAAAGATGGATTCTATTGAATTACTTTTAGGAAGAATTGTTCTGGTGCGTTCGCCATTAGCGTTGTATTCCCAGTAGGTGGTGATTATACCCTGCGACTGGGTATAGACATCCTCTCTAATAGCATTACCTAACTGGTTATGATAATAGACCGTCTTATAGCCTTTGCGGTCTATGATAGTGGTAATCAGTGTGTTGTCCGTGTTTGTGACATAACTAATCTGGAAATTATCTCCGCCATAATTTTGTGTTGTTATTCTGTCGCCTTCGTTATAAGAATTAACCAAATATATCTGACTTTTTAAGTCAGTTACAGATAGTAAATTATGATTGAGTTTCGTATCAGTAAAACCGTTAGAATATGTGTAAGCCGTGGCATTGCCCTGCGGATATTCATCAGTGGCTGGCGAGGATACGGAAACCAGATTATAATCGGTATCATAGGTATACTTGACCTTTCGCCCGTTGAAATCCTCTATCTCGTCAAGTCGACCTTTATCATTCCACTTTAACTTGATTTCCCTCCCTAATGTATCAATTACAGTCACGAGTTGACTGTTGGTATTATACTGGAAAGAGATTCGGTTATTGTTACGGTCGGTGATAGAACGTAGAGCATATAACGTAGAGATAAGAGGAGAAGAGGCGAATATTTTCTTGGTACCGTCGCGTTCTAATAACTGGAAAGTTCCATCAGGAAGTTTAGTCAATTCCACATAGAATCCGACCGGAGCGGTATAAGAGCCATCCGGATTTTTGGTAAACTCATCTACTCGTGCAGAGCCGTTGAGATATATGACTTTATTATCTGCTGTCTTTTCTATAAGCCGTTCATTATAATTAAAATCCCAGCCATAACCAAGTGTACCATTGAAGTCAATCTGACTACGATAAGTTCTGGTAAATTGAAACGGCATACCACGACCCGGGATGGTCAGGTCAGTGACATTCATATTGAGTTCGCCGTTATGGGTAAAGAATGGTTCACCTGATTCATTAGGATTAACTATAGGGCCCTGATTGGTTATACGAACAATATTAATACTAGGGAAAATCAAAATTAGTTGCGTTTTTGGTGTCTCGCTATTACCGGCATTATCCTTAGCATAGAATGTGACTGTATGAAGACCCCTACCGGCAACCGAGAATACTGCGGAGGCACCTGGGACAGTAACCTCCGGCTGACCATCTTTACTATAATGTATCTCTTTTACCCCAGAAGAATTTGTGATTGGGTCGGTGGCGGTTAAAGTCACTGTAACATCGGTATTATTCAAACCTTCTACAGGCGGTGGATTAATTGTTGCGGTAGTTACTGGCGGTGTTGAGTCTGTAATCGGACTATATTTTATGGTAAGGTGAAGGAGAGGATATGTTCCTTGAAAATTTATAACCCCTTCGCGTTTTTCCCTACGAAATAATCTCCCGGAATGATACTCATATGATGTATACCATGTAAGGTTATTAAGATTTATAGGTGGCGCCTTGAAGGTAGCTGTTACACTACTTGGCCCCTGATTTACCGAACAGTTAAGATTAATTCCTACTACGGTTGCAGAAATTATCTGTTCGCCGGGATTCAATGTTGGTAGATCGCATAGCAAATCGGTATAATTATCTACAATCCAGATATATCCTGAGGCATGCCTATTGTCTGAATCCCTAAAGAGATTTTCCTCATCATATCTTGATTGCGTTCCATAGGAAGGTTGTCCCGTAATATCATACGCGCTATTACTTGAGGTTGTCTGTCCGTTAATTCTATTAAAGTAAGAATATTGCGTTGTAACATGAATAGTTGGACGAGTAACATAACGCCATAACGTGGTAATGAACTGATTTGACAAATAGCTTTCTGTAAGGTTGTCACGCACTTGGTAATCAGGAGTTAAGTATGACCAGTAATCCTGTATCTGATGTTGATGTTGTGTTATTTCTTTAGGTTCAATATCAACATAGCGGTAAGTGTCAGCTCCAGCTATGACCGACATGAAATTTACCAGAATCAACCATGACAAAGTGGTTATTAAACCCAATGATATTATTTTATTCTTCATAAATATCTCCTCTCAATTATTTTATTTAATGAGGTTATTTATCAAGGCGGGTCAATTTATAATATTAATGTAGGTTATATACCAACCGAGATTGGATTTGTCAAGGATAATTTTATTAAATTTTACCTTTGCCGTTTTTTATGTAGAACAAATAAAAATAGGTCTCAACCGGCATTCCGATGCTCTTATTTCCAGGTCAACTTGAATTGATATATCAAATCCCAAACCTTTTGCGGATTGTCAATGGCAAAGGTTAAAATCTGCGCGGTATCTTTTTGTAATTTACTGACGTTTGCGCCTTTTAGATTTTTAAGTCCCTGTATGTTTTGGACGCATGATTTGGCGTTGTCCTTGCTGTTTCCCGTAGCTACGTAAGTCAGTCCCAGCAGATAGTGTGTTAATATGCAGGTTTCACCATCCAAAGACGTTATCTTCAGGACTTTCTTGAATGAATCGGTGGCGTTATAATAATTGTGCGCCCAGAGATATGCCCGGCCTAAAAGAAGCGCCGCATCAATATCGTCTATCCTCAGAGTAACCGCTCGCTTGTATGCCTTGATGGATTCGCTGAAATTCTTGACCATTTCATAGGCGTAGCCCATTGCTTTGTAAAGCTCCAGCATATCGTCTTCATTATCAATTGTAAGCGCAGAGGCTTTTTTGAGATTGCTAAGGGCAACCGGATAATCCTCCTTATCAATATAAACCATTCCCATGCCCAGATACGCCCGGCCGTCATCCGGTTCTAATTTTATAACGGTATTAAAGGAATAAATCGCTTCGTTGCTATAGCCGGTTGCCCGGTAAATCCAGCCCAGGGTCCGGTGCCCTTCTACATAATCCGCCTTTATTTCAACCGCTTTCTTGCAGAATTTCAAGGCGTTCTGGTAATCCTTGAGGAAAAAATAGCAGGCGCCGAGGGCACAATATCCTTCTTCAGAATCAGCTTTTATAGCGACTGATTTTTTGAATGACTCCAGTGCTTCTTTATATTTTTTCTGGGAGAACAACATATTTCCCTGCTGTATCAAGTAACCGGATGAGTTGGTCACGTCAGGGATTGCGCTTTTGGCAAGCGCGCTTATTTTGGTGATATCCTTGCTGTTAATTTTATCTTTGATGAGATTAATCGGCATGGCGAAATTCAGATTCCCGGAGCCCAGGATTATAAAGGTGGAAACTCCGATGACCTCGCCTTGTTCATTGAATACCGGACCGCCGCTGTTGCCCGATGAAATCGGAGCAGTTATCTGGATAACCTTCTTGTTCTTGCCGACTGTCCTGATACCGCTGACGATTCCGTCGCTGATGGTATTTTCCAGACCGGACGGACTGCCGATGGCATAAACCTTCTCGCCCGGTTTTAACGAATCGGAATCACCCAGCGGAACTGTGGGTAATCCATTACCATTGACTTTTAATATGACCAGGTCGTTCTGGTCATCACAGTAGAGCAAACCCTCCACATCGAGTTGTTTATCCTTGGAAATCTTTACTTTGATAGAAACGGCTTTGCTGACCACATGGAGATTGGTGACAAGTGCGCCGTCCGGGCGCACGAAAAAACCGCTGCCCAGGGCGATTGGCTTATTTTTTGCATCATACGTCGTTACCACCACCACCGCCTGGTTGACCCGCTCGTAGATTTTATCAGCCTGCGCCAGAATCGTCAACGGTAAAATGGTCAACAATAGAATTACAAGCAGTAGCAAGACACTGATGCTTCGCAGCCCGTTAGAAGCGAAACCGAGAGGTAATAATAACCTATCAAAAAGTCTTGCATCCCAATCAAAGGACGCTTCTAACGGGGCAAGCAGAATTTTCTTTAGCATAATTATTAACCTATTTAAAATGCCATCGGGTACAGAGTTATTCTATAAAAACTCTGCCCGGAATGTCAAGTCATTCAACAAGTTATTCAATAGTTAGACATGCCCGAAGGACTCCATATAAGTTGTAAAGAAATGGCTGAAATCAATTAAACATTTCGGTCCAGAGATTCTCGCATTGCCCAATCCCTATATAAACCTGAGCCGTCAACAGCATATTTATGTGATGGCCCGGTGAGTGATACCACCCGTTAAATGTATCCCGGGCGGTGGAATAATTAGCAATATTTTCACACAGAGCAGTAGTTCCTTCAGCTGCGGCGCGCAGCGCAAATGTTTCGTTTCCTTTCACAGGTGATTCATGCGCAAAATAATTCAATTCTTTCATTTCACGCGAATGCTTGCGAGAAGCGGTGACAAGCTTAATATCTACTTTCAAAGCATTTTTACCCATCACCATCCGATATTCATTAGTCAAAACCACAACTTCATACTCGCCGGCCGAGAGTTTGTCTTTCAGTTTCTCGTTAAACTTGAGCGACTCATTATCACTCTTGGATAACAAAATACCCTTGAGCAGCTCATCTTCAACTTTTTCTTTTGCCTTTTTCAAGAACGAATCAACCAGTGATGAAATCGCGCTCTGGCTCTTCTGCCCTTTTTCCGTTCTCGCGCCAACATCCACCATAAATGAGGATATAACAGTCAGCATATCCACCAGCGCGGCAAGTTCCTTATCATTATTTATCTGGGGAACATTGCCGAAATAGAGCGCACGGATTTCTTCAACCAGAGCATCAACCTGCGTCTGTTGTTCTTTGGTATATCTGGCAATAAAACTCCATGCCGCTTCCCGTTTCTTCTGTAACTCCTTTTTATATTCAACTGAAGAAGGAATCAACGCTTCTATTTTCTTTTTCCGAATGGCACAATATTTAGCTAATATTTTTTTATTCTTCTGGAATAATCTTATTTTCATCGCCTCCCCCGCCGGTTCACCATAATGTTTTAATTGGGTTACTGCTTCCTGCCAGATTTCCGTTTTATCAGAGTTTATCTGTTCAAATAATTTCTCCGCATCTTTAATCACTGAGAAATAAGGAGCGGTTCCAAAATTAGCCGTCCAGAATTTATCGTTTTGACCGATACCTACCTGAGTAAAGCCGCCGGTAAGCATATTACGATGGTGTCTCGGCGAATTATACCAGCCCTTAAATGGTGAAGAAGGGTCAAGTGTCTGCATAGCGCAATTTTCACCTCCGAATCGTAAATAACCTTCATCAGCCATACGCTCGCTTGGAGTTCCGTCTACCCCATCATGCCAGAGACAACCTGCGCCTGCCATTAGGTCTGTATGCTTTTTTGAAGCGATTCCTATCGCATCTTCAATCTCGAAAATCCTCAACCCCATCATCTCACGGTATTCATTCATTATTTTCGCCAGTTGTAATTCGGCAATATTATGTGATGTCTTTACCTGCGCATTATATTCCCAGATTCGTTTATTACATAAAAGCATCTCTGTTTCTTCTTTATTAATGGCAAAATTCTTTACGGTTATCATCTGGCTGTCAGATGCGTCTCTTTTAGACTTTTTTACCTCAGTTGATAGAATATGCAATAATCTGGTTTCTTCAGAAACCGGCAAAGTAAAAGACATTTTGAGACTAATAATCCACTCTTTTAGGGTTTCTATTAGGTATGCTGTTTCAAGAGTTGTTTTAGGTATTTGATTTGCGGGTTCTTTACTTTCCCAGATTGCCTTTAACGCCTCAACTTTTTTATCTACAATCTTCTGATTCTTTTTACCCTCCTCTCCGTCCGGGTAAATCGTCAGGTCAAAGATTGTCTTCAATGCATCCTGCCGTGTCTTATTCAGTTCTTCCTTGGCAATCTTAAGGTTACCCCATTGCTTGGCATCGCTAAAATCAATTGTGATTTTCTTTAAAAGCGCGCCAAGTTTGGCTGTAAGCAACTCGGAAATCTTATTGGATACATCCTGCTTCTGTTTTTTATCCGAGATTGACTGGAGAAGCGATTGGCAGCTCTGACAGACTGTGTTTATAGCTTTTTCGTCCGAGGCTTTTTCAATAATGGAGGTAAGTTTGATAAGTTGCTCATCAACAGTGGCCGGTTGCGTGAAAACAAGCGCCGGTATGAAAAACAAAACTATCAACCAGAACAATAGCGGTGTTTTGTCATATCTTAACATATACCACTCAATTATTGACTTTATCAACAATCTCACATTTGCAAATAAATATACCTGAGCAGAAACAGAGCGCTGAAAATATAAATAATCGGATGAACTTCCTTGCCTCTCTTCGCGACTAATTTAAGAATCGTATAAGATATAAATCCGATTGAAATCCCTTCAGTAATCGAGTAAGTAAATGGCATAATAACAAGAGTCAAGAAAGCCGGAATCGATTCGGTTAAATCATTCCATTCTATTTTAATAACATTTTTCATCATCATACTGCCCACAATTATAAGCGCAGGAGCTGTTACCGGATAAAGGAATTGCCCGTTGATTTCACAGCCGCCGCCTATCATCTGGACCAGAGGATAAAAAAACAAACTTATGAGAAATAACGAACCGGTGATAATATTTGCTAATCCTGTCCTGCCGCCGGAGGCAACACCGGCAGAACTTTCGATATACGAAGTTATAGTCGAAGTCCCCAATAAAGTTCCGATTACAGTTCCATAAGCATCTGCGAGTAAAACCTGCTTCGCGCGCGGCAATTTGCCATTTACGATAAACCCGGCCTGCTCACCAACCCCGATAACAGTTCCGACCGTATCGAATAAATCCAAGAAAAAGAACGTGAATATAACAGTTACAAGCCCGAGCTGAAATGCGCCGGTGACATCTAACTGAAATAAAGTCGGAATCACGGAAGGCGGAACACTGGCAACTCCATGGAACTTGATTATTCCGAATGGCAACCCGATAATTGCAGAAAGTATAATTCCGATAAGTATAGCGCCTTTTACTCTCAAAACCGAAAGTATAAATATAAGGAATATTCCAAAACAAGAAAGTAACACGGGAGCGGAATGGAAATCGCCGAGTCCGACCATTGTTCCTGGTTTAGCCACGACTATTCCGGACCACTGGAATCCTATAAAAGCAATAAATAACCCAATGCCACAGGCAATGGCATTTTTCAAAGATGGCGAGATTGAATTTATAATTTTCTCCCTGAAACCAAAAGAAGAAAGCATAACAAATAAAACACCGGATATACAATTAGCCCCGAGCGCTACCTGCCATGGAATTCCCATTCCCAGACATACCGTATACGCGAAAAAGAAATTATGACCCATACCCGGGGCAAGCGCAATCGGATAATTAGTAGTGAACGCCATAATGAATATTGCCAGAGCAGAAGAAATACAGGTGGCAGTCATTACAGCCCCAAAATCCATTCCGACTTGTTTAAGAACCGCAGGCTGAACAAAGATTATATAAGCCATCGTCATAAAAGTTGTAACGCCTGCGATAATTTCAGTTTTTATATTCGTGTTATTTTCTCTCAACTTGAAAAACTTTTCTATCATTTTCTCTCCATGATAAGGCATTTATGCAGTTGCCATTTGCAACGAACCAGTTCTAAAAGTGCCTGAACCCTTCAGGTTTTATTTTGACAAGCTTCCCATTGCGATTACACAAGAATATGCCTTTTTCTTTTCTTATCAATCCGATAATATTTATCGGTATTTTTTTTAAGGTGTTATCGTGAATAATCTTTATGGCTTCTTCCATAGACGCGGTAAAAAGCAATTCAAAATCCTCGCCGTCAGTCAAGGCGTGTTGCAATACTGATTTCCTGCTTTTCTTGGATAATTTAACTGCATCCGGACTGATTGGTATGCTCGATTCATCAATCATTGCTCCAACTTCGCTGGCTTCCAAGATATGGTTTAAATCAGCTGATAGACCGTCAGAGATATCAATCATCGCATTTATCTTATAGCGTTGATTAAATAATCTTGCCTCATTCAGACGCGGAGTAAAATAGAGATGCTTACCCAAGATACTACCGCCTAATTTACCGGTAACCAGAATGGCATCACCAACCGAAGCGCCTGAACGGGTAATCGGTTTAAGTTTATTGCCGATTCCTAATAAAGTAGAAGTGATAGTAACAGGTCCTTTAGTCGACGAGATATCGCCTCCGATAATTCGGACGCCGAATTGTTTGCAGATGCGATTCATTCCCTGAAACAGCGGATGGGTGAATAATGATTCGCTAAATCTTTTGGGTAATGATGCGGTTACAAGGGCATATATTTTAGAATATCCGACTCCCATTGCCGCAAGGTCGCTCAAAGAGACCGCCACTGATTTGTAACCGATTTGTTCCGGGGTTGCAGAACGCAGATTAAAATCCACGTCTTCTACGATGGTATCAGTGGTCGCGTACAGCAGATTATTATCGGGTAATTTTATTGCGGCGCAATCGTCGCCTGAGCCGATTAAGACGTCCGCTTTATAGCGGAGATGTTTCCGAATCCATTTGATATAACCGAACTCGGTCTCTTTCATATAATATTTTTACCGCAGAGACGCCCCGCTGGGGCGGGACTCCGCTGTCGCTACGCAAAAAACGCAGAGAAATAAATAATTATTTTCTTCTCTCAGCGACCTCTGTGTCTCCGTGGTGATATTAGACTCAGCTCTTAGGCGCCTGGTCGTAAAATACCATATCCTGAAGTGGTTTTCGTGATTTAGGTCTTCCTTCTGCTGCCGCATAACCTAATGGAGTCAGTCCGACCACTCTGAGTTGTTCAGGTATATCAAGCGCTTTTTTAACCTCTTTTTCGTCAAAGGCGCCAATCCAGCAGGTGCCTAATTCTTCCACTGTTGCGGCCAACATCAGGTGGGCAAATGCCAGAGCCAGGTCTATAGGCCAACTTTTCATATAGTTGCCCTGCTTTTGATATGATTCGTCTTCGTTAGCGCAACCAACTATGATAATCGGCGCTTCGGCAATAAATGACTGATCACGACAGGGACCAACAAGTTTCTTTCTTAATTCTTCGTTACGGACGACAATGAATCGCCAGGGCTGACCATTTTTGCCTGATGGCGCCATATGCGCGGCATCTAAAATACGGTTCAGTTTATCATCGCTGACAGCATCAGATTTATATTTTCTGATACTATGCCGTTTGCTTATTACTTCATAAAAATCCATATTTTATCCTCCTTTAAGAGATTTTACTCTTCACTATCTTGAGTAATATTAATACCTAATTCTTTTAATTGTTCTGTACTTACATCTGAAGGAGCGCCGGTGAGAAGACAGGTTGCGCTGCTGGTTTTGGGAAATGCGATAACGTCCCGAATACTTGTTTTACCCAAAAGAAGCATTACTAATCTATCTATACCCAATGCAATTCCGCCATGCGGCGGCGCCCCATATCTTAATGCTTCTATAAAGAATCCGAATCTGTCCTGCGCTTCTTCCGGTGTTATTCCCAATAGATTAAATATCTCCTTTTGAAGTTCTGACGAATGGATACGAATACTACCACCGCCTACTTCAACGCCATTAATAATCAGGTCATAGGCGCGTGATTTTATGCCGGTTAAGCAGGATGGGTCTGATTTAAGTAGTAAAATATCTTCTGTTCTGGGTGAAGTAAAAGGATGATGCTCACTTTCAATCTTCTTTAACTCCTCATTATATCTGAAAAGTGGAAAGTCAGTTACCCAGCAGAAACTGAATTTATTTTGCTGCGCCAGTTTTAAGTTTTCCTTTAGTGTATTTGATAAAGAGCTCCTTAGAAAACCAAGTGATTTGTTAACAATATTTTCATTTCCGGCGACTATAAAGATAGAATTCCCTTCACTTGCTTCCATTATTGAAATTAAGGAATGTTGTATTTCAGAAGATAGGTATTTAGCAACGGCTCCAATAAGAGAATTATTTTCAACCTTAAATGATATCAATCCCTGTGCCCCTAATTCTTTGACATTGGCAGTCATTTCATCAATATTTTTACGTGATAACTCATCTTTGGCAGAAGGCGCAACCATTCCTTTGATTATCCCGGCTTTCTTGATGGTTTCCTGAAAAACCTTAAAATCGCTCTTGCATAGTAAATTACTCACATCGTGGAGTTTCATTCCGAATCTTAAGTCAGGTCTATCTGTGCCATAGTTTTTCATTGCATCTTCATATGCTAGTCGTTGGAATGGTATTACTACATCCACATCACGTATAACTTCTTTCATCATTTTTTCTATAAGAGATATGACATCATTTTCATCAATGAATGACATTTCAACATCCAGTTGTGTGAATTCCGGCTGGCGGTCAGCCCTGAGATCTTCATCGCGGAAACAACGCGCTATCTGGAAATACTTATCCAAACCAGCAATCATCATCAGTTGTTTGAAAAGTTGCGGTGATTGCGGCAGCGCATAAAATTCTCCGGGGAAAAGACGGCTGGGCACAAGATAATCCCTGGCGCCTTCAGGCGTGCTTTTTGTCAGAATCGGCGTCTCAATTTCAATAAAACCATTGCGGTTGAAATACTCTCTAATCTTATGGATAATCTCATGACGAATTATAAAGTTGTTCATCATATCTGGTCTTCTGAGGTCCAAATAACGATATTTTAGCAATAAGTCAGTAGAACTGATTGTAGTATCAAATGGATGTCCACAGTTTTTACATTTAACAGATGTATATACATGTGTCATATTTACTGGTGGAAGAATTCCTCCTTCGGGTCGGGCACCACCACTATGACCACCATGTATTTTAACCTCATCGAGATTTATACCACCGCATTTTGGACATGAAGAAATAGTATCGATTGGCAAAGGCTCACTTTTGGAAATGATTTCTATTTCATCGACATTAATTTCTATTTTACCGGTGTCTATGTTTTTATTTTCATATCCTTCAAGCCGAGCTATGACTTTACCTTTTATAGAAATAACATAATGTGGTTTCAGCAATTCAGCATTATGATGCAGATTAGGATTATCCTGTGAATTAAACACTAATTGAGTTGTTCCATAGCGGTCTGAAAGGTCAATAAAGATGATATGACCGTGGTCGCGGCGGCTTTTCACCCACCCCATCAGAACCACTTCTTTTGATACATCCTTTTCTGTTAATTCACCGCAAGTATGAGTTCGTTTCATTATTATCCTCCGCTGATGGGTGGAATAAGTTTTATCTCATCACCCTCTTTAGGAATATAGTCAAAATTCTTTTGCTCGTCGTTAACCGCAACCAACATTACCATTCCGTCAGGTATTCCCAGTTCCGAAGCGATTTCGCTTATGGATTTAGGCTGAGCAATTTCCCTCTCAACGGATGTGCTATTAGACGACCCCAGATAACTTTTCAAAATTCCATAAGCAGAAATTTTTATTTTCATACGGGATAGGAATTACGTATATAAGTTTATTATTTTTTTAGTCGCCTGAATCTCGGATTTACTCCTAAACGACGCAAGCGTCTTGCCTGTAATTTTGCTAATGTTTGTTCGCTGAGTTTACCTATTACCGGTTGTGCTTGTGTTAAAGGTCTTATTGGTTTTGCCATAGTAAGATTTTGATGTGTTTCTATTGGCCTTAAAAATCCTTCTAAATCCCTAATTAATTCAGTTGGAGTCTGGTAACGTTCCTCTCTTTTTTTAGCCATCATTTTTAAAATAAAGATATTTAT
>JAZDMB010000013.1:0-47059 GCA_043801445.1 Planctomycetota bacterium | reverse complement strand
CTGATAACTATTTGCCATAAGAAAAAGGCTTGAATTGTTGGAGAAACCAGCCACAAAATTAGAACGGCTCCGGCGCCCCGTAATGTGCTTATGCAAATATTGATAACGTTAAGCAGAACCTGTCTCTGCAATCCCATTAGCCCTCCCGAGTAAAATCCGGTTGGCATCTGGAGAGCCATTACGAAACCCATGATTAGAAGTGCTTGTTCAATGGTTTTGGGAGATAACTGTCCAGCTTTAATCCAGTGATGCGCAATAACAGGGGATAATGATACAACGGTAATCCCGACAAGAACAGCAAGACTCCAATAAAGCACTTCCAGAGTGCGGACCAGATTGCGCATTTCTTGTTCCTTGTTCGGCAATACGGAAAGACGCGCCATTTCACGATTTAATGTGCTGCTTAATCCCATATCTAAAAGACCAAACACTGTCTGAAGCGTGGCGAAAATACCAATTAACCCCCACGCCTCAATCCCCATGAATTTGATATAAAGCGGGATAAAAATCAATGACATAAGGGCCTGCCATATACTCCCTGCAAAATTAGCGGCAATGTTTCTTTTTAGTAGGCTCATAATCTTATCGGCAATGCTAAATCGGAATCCGTCATTTTAACAGGGACTTTCAAAAGACACCCGCCCGAACAAATGAATTCGTTCATTCGGGCGGGTTTACGAGACGAAATACCTGGAAACAGAATAAATTAGTCTCTTACAGGTCTCGTCTAAGTCCCTGTTAAGATAATATTTTATTTCACCCATTAGGTTCGTTTCTTTTTTTCTTTTGCCCTGCTATTTTTTCTTTATTACTAAGTAATTAGATATTTCTATTTCCTATTTTCTCTGTTTAATATGATGGATATGGGCTAAAAACAAAATACCCAAACCAAGTAATCCGGTTATGATTTCACAACCTTCGGACGCGGCAACGGAAACAACAATTTCCCACCATTCTTTAAAAATGTTCTCTCACGCGTGATGATATTGTCCTTAAAGTGCCACGGCAAGACTACAAAATAATCAGGTTTCATTGCCCGGGCTTCTTGTTCGGAAATAATTGGAATTAAGGTGCCGGGAGTATACGCTCCAAACTTGTCTGGATTGACTTCGGCAATAAAAGGAATGTCTTTATCGCTGAATTTACAGTATTGCAGAATGACGTTGCCCTTTGTTGAAGCGCCATACCCTAAAACTTTTTTCCCGCTTTTGTTTAGTTTCTGAATCTGTGCCTGAAATCTTTTCTTGTGCTTGGCAACCTTTTTTCTGAAGGTTTGATACGGCGTTAGTGTATGCAGTTTTTTCTTTGCTTCGGATGTTAGAATCCGTTTGATAAGCGCCTTGGCTTCACGATAGGATGAATTCTGTTTTGCGACCATTACCGAAAAGCTCCCCCCATTGATATTATTAAATTTTACATCAATAATTTTGAATCCCGCCCGATCCGTCATCCATTTAATCTGTTTTAGGCGATAATATTCAAGATGTTCGTGACAAACCGTGTCGTATGAATTCATCGAAAGCATTGTGGGCATATAGCTCTGTTCAAAAACCCAGACCCCGTCATCCGCTAACAGTTCATAAACCTGTTGCATAAACGTGAAAGGGGACTCCAGGTCATAAAACATTGCAATTGAGGTAATAATCTTTGCTTTCTTGTGGCCAAAACGTTTTTCTAATGCTTCTTTACTAAAAAAGTCGGTAATTAAATGGATATGCGGCGGATAATATTTGCGCATTCTTTCGGCAAGCGGGTCGATACCGACAAGTGTAATTTTTTTACTTGGGTAAAACTGTAACAATGTGCTATCATTACTGCCAATATCAATTACCATATCTCTCGGCTTCAGGGTCACTTTCCGCAAAATCATTTTAACCTTATGGTGTAAATGCTTCACCATTGAGCGATTTAAGCCCGAGCGATATCCATATGTCTCGCCATATAAATCATCAGTATTGTAAATATGCCGCAGTTGAACCAACCCACAATATTTTCCGCTATAATCTTCCTTGCATTTCACCAATTCCAATGGGCCCTTACCAATCGGCATATTCTTCTTTTTTGGGAAAACTCCGGTCAAAGCCTGCATTCCCAAATTGAGTATTGGCACCAGTGATTCATTCCCGCAGATAAGGCACTTTTTAGTTTCTTTAAACATAATCATTCCTTTCTTTTTTTCGTTCTGTAATTTGAAACCACAGATTATACGAAATTATATTTACAACTTGATGATTATCTCATCCGTTGCCGCAGTAGTATTAAAAAATGTTTCTCTTGCTTGTATTCCGGCTTGTTTCCGCTCGTTTATGGTTTTATATTTACTTGCATCAAAATGTGTCAGAACGAGTTTTTTGGCGCTTGACTCTTTTGCTAATCTTGCCGCATCATCAGGGTTCAGATGTGGCCATTCAGAAACTTTCATTTCTCTTTTATAGGAACATTCGGCAATCAGCAAATCACTACCTCGGGCTAATCTTACTGCATTCTCGCAATATCCGGTATCAGTGCAGTAGGTTATTACTTTACCGTCAAGCAAAAACCGATATCCAAGAGTCGGGACAGGGTGGACTAATATAGTATATTCAAAAGGTATAGGTAAAGGTAGAGAACATTTCACTTCTTTAAGTTCATATACCTTAGTTGGATAAGGCAATTCAGAAAAGGGGAATGTATATGGCTTACGGATAATAGTATTAAACATCTTTTTCAGCCCTTTGGGTCCGGCAATATGCAAGCCTTTTCTGAAATTGAACTTGTTTAGTGTGTGTAACCCGATAATATGGTCAAGGTGATAGTGGGACAGAAATAAATAAACCGGTTTCTTAAATGTAATATATTTGCCAATCTTAGCAAAGCCGTTACCGGCATCGAGAACAATGTCGTATTTAGGGCTCTGGATTAGCACAGAAGCCGTATTGCCGGTATGTGTGTCATACCAGCCGTTCGTTCCGAGAAAAACAATTTTAATCATAAGAATAATTCTTTTCAACAGGGACTTGTATGAGACTAATTTATTCTGTTTCCAGGTATTTCGTCTCGTAAACCTGCCCGAATGAACGAATTCATTCTTTCGGGCGGGTGTCTCTTGAGAGTCACTGTTAATAATTTACATTTTATCAGGTATCATATTTATAAACAGCGTTACGGCCTGAGAAATCTTTTTGAGGTTATTTATCCGGTTTTGGTAAAACTCCTTTTTGCCCGCGTCTTCTATGCTTACGATAAGTCTTTCTATTTCAGAAACACTTGTTTGGGCTTTGCTAAGCCGATTAAACATACCGCCTTTAAGTTTCTTTAGAACAATTTCTATAATATTAGGATTGACTTCGTAAAAATCCTTGCGAGAACCTTTTACGAAAATATTTTTAACTGCATCCCATCCCTCTAAAATACGGATATTCTGACTGACCGTACTTTTACTTAGATTAAGTTTTTCTGATATCTCATCAAGTGATAGGGCAGAAGGTGAAAGATATAACAAGGCATACATCTGTGCTGCAACAGAACCCAATCCGATACTATCAGCAAACTCGCTGGCTGTTTTTACTACGGAATCTATAAATGTGTTTTCTTCCATAATATATGGCGTCGTTTTGTATATGTAGTTCATTCGGAAAGTTCTAAACATATTATACGCAATATATGATAACTTGTCAAGTAAAATATAATATTTTTTATATTTTTTTGGTTTAGGGGGGGGTAGGTAGGGTATATACCGCCGTCTGGTATGTACCGTAACGGCATCAGGATGCATAGTTGTAGGTATCAGGATACCATAGTATCGCCGTCTGGGTGCATAGGACTCGCCGTCCGGTATGCACCGACTCGTCGTCTGGGTGCATAGGATTCGGTTTCTACTTAGCATAATATCGTCGTCTGGGTATATAGGATTCGCCGTTTAGATACCATAATATCGCCGTTTGGATGTATAGGATTAGCTATCTGCTATGCACCGATTCGGTATCTACTTATGACTGAATCGGTATTTATATCGGATATAGACGGCGATAGGTTCGTAACAATCACCCGGCTAAAATTGATTTTTGACAGAATTGCTACACAGAAGAGAACTTTTTATTGAATTTAATCGCTATTTTCGTCAATTTCAGCAAAAAAAATGGTCTTTTTCCGGCTCAGGAGTAGTAAGATAGGTCGGTTATCTTGAATTTGGTTGATATGCCTTTTCTATGATAAAATTACTTGCCATGGAGATACAGAGGGCACAGAGACGACCACTACGGGTTCTGTGTTTTTTGTTCCTAACGGATTGCCCGCCCCGTCCCGAACCAACGGGGTCGGGAAAGGCGAACCTTGCCCTGATGGCGGGAGACAGTAGCTTTTTTCCTGTGGCTAATTTATCTTTGAAATTCCATACAATAAATTGCAAGTATTTAATCTGTCCCGAATGGGACTACTGCACTATTGCTCGCCCCCGGAGGGGGGGGGTGAAATCTGTGGCTATTTTTCTTGAGATAATTTTGACTTGCAATAAATAATTTGTCATAACTAAAAGAAATGGCTTTTCGAAAGACAGAAGCAATTACTATATATCAGAAAGACTACAGCGAAAGTAGTCAGATTATTACCTTTTATACAAAAGATTACGGTAAGATTACTTTATTAGCGAGAGGTGTTTACAGGGCGAAACATAGAACTCTTAGTCCGCCGGACCTCTTTAGTTATAATGAGATTGTTTTTTTGGAGAGGTTTCCGCAGGGTATAAATCTTTTAACAGAGATAACAATAAAGGATAATTTCCCGTATTTGAGATTAGATTTAGAGAGATTAAACAGAGCATTTTATATAGCGGAATTTTTGATTGAATTAACCGAGCCGGCAGAATCTAATCGGGAGTTATTTGACCTTGTTTTGAAAACCATTCGTCAACTTTCTTTTTCGCTGAATAATAGCCGAGACAAGGAGGAAATAGCTATATTTTCCTTTGAGGCGCAGGCATTAAAATACCTCGGCTATATGCCGAATACTTTTTGCTGTGTCATCTGTGGTAAGGTTACCGATAACTATAAGGTAGCCTTTAGTCTATACAACGGAAGTTTTATATGCTCGGATTGCCGGAATAAACACCCTAACAGAATTTTACAGTTTACTAACGCATTACCATTCAACCGTAAGATGGCGAATCAGTTACATAATAATGATTTGCTTGAAGTCTCAGCAGGCGTAATGAAATTAATGCATATATTAAGTAATCCTTTTTTGCCGGATTTAGAAAGGCTTAAGATAACTAAATCGATGCAGTCAGAATTACGAAATTTTATAAAGAAATATATTGCTTATATAACCGGTAAAGAGTTTAATGCTATGAAATTGTCATAGATAAATGAGAAACATATTTTTTTTAAGTCTAATTTTAAGCGGGTTGATTTTTGGCGGTTGCTCTTCAACTAATCCTTCTCTTAGCGAGAAAAAAGAATACCCGGTTTCGGCCGAAGCGGAATCAAAATATCAATCGGCTGAGCAGAAAGTAACTGAGGAGGATTATAAATCAGCAGAGGAATTGCTTAATCAGGCATATTATTTAACGAAGAATGATTCACAACGCGAAAAAATATTGTTTCTTCTTGCCGAAGATATGTTTTTATACGGCTATTATAATGACGCGCATAAATGGTATCAAAAACTTTTGAACAATTATCCCAAGACAGTCTCGTTAAATAAAATAATTAAAAGTGAATTAGAAATAGGTTTTAAATTTATTGAAGGGGCTAAGCGTAGTTTTTGCGGGTTATATATTTTTTCTTCTCATGATTTCGGCATGGAAATTGTAAGAAATACTCTCAAGATTTATCCTTATGCCGAGCCGGCAGAGGAATATCATTTTAAATTAGCCGCTCATTTATTTGAATCTGAAAATTACGATGATGCCTTGCAGGAATACGAAGATTTTATAAAAATATATCCTAAAAGCAAATTACTGGCTGAAGCAGAATATCAGATAAGTTTGTGTTATTTGGGAGTATATATGGGAAGCGGTTATGAAATAACTCCTTTATTAGAGGCTCGGAAAACGATAAGTAAATTCGACAAAAGATATCCGGATAGTTCATTAAATAATGAGGTGAAAAAGTTACAATCAGATATTAATTCGATGATGGCTCAACGAGATTATGACGAGGCTTTATTTTACATAAAAAATGGCAAATTAAAATCAGCCAGAATCTATCTTGAGAGTATTATTAAAAATTATCCGGATACTAAATGGGCAAAAGAGTCTAATGAGTTGTTAACTACTTCCGTTAAATAAAATCATAATTAAAGTAGATTGAATAAATTCTTTATTGTTTGTGTTTTGAAAAATATAATTCGCAGAGTCGCAATTACTAATTTTATTTTCCGTATAGGATAGTATAATGAAGTTTATTATTTCTATATTACGTAATATTTTTTGGCTGATACTTTTTTGTGTTGCAGGTTGTGGTTATCAAAGTAGTCTGCGTCCTAATGATATAACAAATGTAGCGATCCCTATTTTTGACAATAAGACAACTTGGCGTGAATTGGAGTTTGAATTGACTAATCTTGTTGGTCGGGAAGTTAAAGCGCGAACGCCATTTAGATTAGTCAGTCGTCCAGAAGAGGCTGATATTGTTATCGTTGGAGAAATTTTGGATTATTATAAGCCGGTTATTGTAGAGGATACTCAAGACCAAGTTGTTGTGGCTGCTTCCAAGATTACGATAAAAGTATCTATAAAAGACCAAAAAACAGGAAATATTATTATTACTAAAAATCAGACAGTGCAAAGTGAGTTTCTAAGGGGTTCTAATGAAACTTTTTCGGATGCTGAATATCGCGGTCGACAAAATACTTTTGAACAAATAAGCCGTTGGGTTGTTTCTTTGTTGGAAAACCTATGAATTTTATGAAAAGAAATACTTTTTTGATATTCTCAATAAGCTTATTATCTTTTCTTACGATTTATTATATCTACAAATCTTATAATGAAAAAAGACATTACATAACTTTTGCGCAATTCCAGGTGGAATTAAAAGAAAAGAAAACAATAAAAAGTATATTTATCAAAGGCAATAAATTAGAAGGTGAGTACCGAGATGGGGAACCGTATAAATCTTATGGCATTGTAGATGAAATACCCAAAGCAGATCTCGAAAACCGTGAGGCTATGAATGCATTGAGAGTGCAAGTCGAGCCGCAAAATTTTCGCACTGATTCCGCTGATACTTTTTGGCCCCAGATATTTATGGCTATTTTACCGGTTCTTTTAATTGTTGGAATTATCTGGTTCTTTGCGGTCAGACAGGTAAAAAATATCGGTGGTCCAGGCGGACCACTTTCGTTCGGTAAAAGCCGTGCAAAATTAGTTACAAAAGATAAAAGAAAGATCACTTTTAAGGATGTGGCAGGAATTGAAGAGGCTAAAGAAGAAGTTAAAGAGATAATAGAGTTTCTCAAGGACCCGCCAAAATTCAGGAAATTAGGCGCACGACTGCCGCATGGTATTCTTTTAGTAGGTCCTCCAGGCTCAGGTAAAACACTTTTGGCGAAAGCCATTGCAGGTGAGGCTGATGTTCCATTTTTTACTATGTCCGGTTCTGATTTCGTGGAGATGTTTGTTGGAGTTGGTGCTTCAAGAGCACGTGATTTATTTGATACTGCTAAAGCACAGTCGCCATGTATTATTTTTTTGGATGAGATTGATGCGGTTGGAAGGCATCGTGGAAGCGGACTTGGTGGTGGACACGATGAACGTGAACAAACGCTTAATGCTATTTTAGTTGAGATGGATGGATTTGATACGGATAGTAGTGTAATTGTAGTGGCAGCCACAAATCGACCAGATGTGCTTGATTCAGCTTTACTTCGACCGGGTAGGTTTGACAGACAGATTGTAATTGATTTGCCAGATGTTAAAGGACGTGAAGCAATCTTGAAGGTACATGCTTGTAAGATTAAATTAGACCCTCAAGTGGATTTATCAATAATGGCTAAGACTACACCGATGTTTTCCGGTGCGGATTTGGAAGCAATTATCAATGAATCAGCTTTATTAGCCGTTATGAGAAACAAAAAAATGGTTGGCTTGGAAGAATTAGAGGAGGCGCGTGACAAGGTCCGATGGGGTAGAGAAAAACGAAGTCGTGAAATAGATGAATCTGACAGAAAGATTACTGCTTATCACGAATCAGGACATGCTCTTGCGGCTTATCTTTTACCGGAAGTAGAGGATGTTCATAAAGTGACAATAATTTCACGGGGTAATTATTTGGGGGCGACTATGCGATTACCAGAAAAAGACAGATATCATATGCAGAGGAAATATATCCTCGGTAATATTACTGTGTTATATAGCGGTCGGATTTCCGAAGAGATATTCTGTGGTGATATTTCTGCTGGCGCACGTTCAGATATTCAGGAAGCGACTCGTTTAGCTCGTCTGATGGTCTGCGAATGGGGAATGAGTGAAAAATTAGGTCCGATAAGTTATAGTGACGGAGAAGAACATCTCTTTTTAGGCAGGGAGATTACCAAGACTAAAACTCATAGCGATGTTACTTCTAATGGAATTGATCAGGAAATAAAAAGTATTTTATTGTCTTGTTATGAACGCGCAAAGGAATTGATTACACAAAACCAGAACGTTTGCGAACGATTAGCACAAGCATTGCTTAAATATGAAATTCTTAATGCTCAGGATATTGAAAATATTGTAAAAGGCATTGATATTGAGCCGATGAAAAATAAAGAGGTTAAAACTAAGGATGAACCTAAGACCGATTCGAATACCCAAACTGCCTAATTTAAATTCACATAAAGTAAAACTTCAAAATGAATTAAAACTGAATCGCACTTATATCGTTGGAATATTAAATGTAACTCCGGATTCTTTTTCTGATGGTAATAAATATTATAGACTTTCTAAAGCAATTGATCATGCTTTGGAAATGATAGAAAATGGTGCCGACATTATTGATATCGGAGGAGAATCAACTCGTCCTGGAAGCAAGCCAGTGTTGTCAGGGGTGGAATGTAAAAGGGTTATTCCAATCATTGAGAATTTAGTGCGCATTAAACCGGATATACTTATTTCCATTGATACTTATAAGTCTGAGGTGGCAAATGAAGCGATTAAAGCAGGCGCACGAATTGTTAATGATATTTCCGGGTTAGGCTTTGATAGTAAAATGGTTTCTGTTGTATCTCGTTATAAGATTCCTGTAATATTAATGCATATAAAAAAAACACCTCAAACGATGCAGATAAATCCCACTTATAGTAATTTGAAATCAGAAATATTTAGTTATTTCAAGGAAAGAATTAATTTTGCCGTTAAAAATGGGATAGATAAAAAGCAAATTATTATTGACCCAGGCTTAGGATTTGGTAAAAGATTAGAAGACAATTATAAGATTCTTGGATGGTTAGAAGAATTACATGAATTAGGTCAAGCAATAATGGTTGGTCCATCACGTAAATCTTTTATTGGGAAATTATTAGGATTGCCTCCACAAGAACGGATAGAAGGAACGGCAGCTGTCGTTACATGTGCTGTTCTTAAAGGAGTTCACTTTATTAGGATTCACGATATAAAAGAAATGAAAAGGGTAATTACTATTGCTGAAACCATAAATAAATATGACAGATAAGCTTAAAATTATAATTGAAATTGGGATAATTTTTGTTTTTTTCTATTATTTGCTTCTAAGTCTGAAAGGCACTCGAGGTGCGGGTATTTTTAAAGGGGTTATTTTTATCTCGGTTATTACATTTTTATTGGTAGGTATCGTGGCAAAGAAACTTGGATTACCTAATATCCCTTTTGCATTACAGTCATTATTGCTTCCCATATTAATCGTATTAATCATCGTTTTCCAACCGGAGTTGAGAAGAGTACTGTTAGATGTGGGGCAGTCCCGTCTTTTCAATTTCGTTTCTACTTCGGCCGGCTCAAGAGTAGTTAATGAAATTGCATCAGCCGCAATAAATCTTGCTGAAAAAAAACAAGGAGCATTGATTGCTTTAGAAAAAGAAATAGGATTGAAACCGTATATTGAGGGTGGAATTAAATTGGACAGCGAAGTAACTAAAGAATTGATTGAAACTATTTTTTATCCAGGTTCGGCTTTACACGATGGAGGAATTGTGATTAGAGATGAACGTATTACTGCAGCCGGATGCTTGTTTCCCTTGAGTGAAAACCCTGATATTTCTAAATCATTAGGCACACGTCATCGTGCGGCTATCGGGTTAACCGAAGAAAGCGATGCTATTACTATCGTTGTTTCTGAGGAAACAGGAAAAGTATCGGCTTGCATTCATGGACAATTACATGGCGATTTGAATAAAGAAAAACTCATAAAAACTATTAATGATAATTATAATAAATAAATATGTCTTTTATACGTAACTTATTTTTGCAGAACTTTGGCACTAAGGTTATGGCATTGATACTTGCAGTTGTCAGTTGGTTCTATATTTACTATGCGCATACAGAATCAGCTTTTATTAATGTCCCATTGATTATAGAGACCCCGGCACAAATTATTAGCAGCGTGGAAAAGGATGGAGAACCTATCAGGGATATAAAAATAGGGGTTGAATATCCTCGTGGGTCATCTTCTGATATTACCGGTTTGGTATGCAGGCATAAAATAAATATAGCGAATGATCAGATGGATAAGCCTCAAACTATTATTGTAGAACTGGCAGAATCAGATTTCAATTCTAAACCTGGTGTTCGTATTAAAATACCTGACAATAAAATACAAGTTGTTTTGATGAAGGAATTTACCAAATACATGAAAATTAAAACAGAAGAAGTGATTCAAGGTATACCACTTAAGGGATATCGGGTTACTTCTGTTAAGGCCATTCCGTCTGACATATTAGTTAGAGGTCCTAAGAATATATTAGATAAATATAGCGAAATACCTATGGGAAAAATAGATGTAACTAACCGTAATAATTTTTTCTCTCAGATTGGACGAATAGAATCTTTAGAAAACACTAAAATTATTACAGAAGATTCGTTTATTGTAGAAGTTCGTATTGATGAGGAAATGATCGAAGTAGTTCATTCGATTAAAATAAATATATTAATTCCCTCCGACTTCCCACACTACCCCATCCAAATTAAACCACAAGAAAAAGTATTAAAATTTAGAGGACCTGCTTCAGACATTAAAGAGTTGAAAACACGGCATATAAATCTTTTTGTGGATGTGGGCAGTTTATATACTAACACAAATTTTAAGCCACCATTAAGTTTTGCTCCACAACTGGAGCTTCGTTTTACTTCTGATGCGCCTCATAATATAGAATTAGCCGAACCACTGGAACAGATAAAATTAGAGATTTTACCTGAGTTGCAGCCATCATCTTCAGGGACAACACCGATTGTACCACCAGAAAACAAATAAACATAATTTAGAAAATATAATTTTTACAACATTTAATCTGAAGTAGAACAAGGGATATATTCAAATGGATAAATTTGCTGTGATCGAAGCGGAAAACTTAACTAAGATTTATCAAATATCTTTTAGTCGTTATAAAATTAAAGCTTTAGATAGTCTTAATATTAAAGTTAATAGGGGAGAAATCTTTGGTTTTTTAGGACCAAACGGTTCCGGTAAAACTACAACGATGAAGATATTTTTAGGGTTAATTTCACCAACAAATGGTGATGCATGGGTTTTGGGTAAAAAGTCTAATGATGTTGCCGTTAAGGGCCGAATTGGTTTTTTGCCGGAAGAATCTTATTTATACAGATTTTTATCAGCTGAAGAAACATTAGATTTTTATGGTCGTATTTTCAAAATACCACGAAAAGAACGGAAAAAGAGAATTTCAGAACTTATAGATTTAGTGGGATTAAATAATGCCAAAAAACGACCAGTTAAAGAATATTCTAAAGGAATGGCACGCCGATTAGGTTTTGCGCAAGCACTTATTAATGATCCTGAAGTTATATTTTTGGATGAGCCAACTACTGGATTAGACCCCATAGTTTCGCGAAATGTTAAGGATATTATATTGGATTTAAAAAAACAGGGAAAAACAATCTTTATGTCCAGTCACCTTTTAGCAGATGTGGAAAACATATGTGACCGTATTGCAATACTTCATTTGGGGAAATTAAAGAAAGTTGGTTTAATGAAAGAATTAGTCTCTATGCAAGATGTTTCCGAAATAAGCATGAAGGGATTGACTCCAGTATTAGAGAAATCAATAAAAGAATTAATTAAAGATAATAATGCAGAATTGATAGATATTCATCCCGCATCAGAAACACTAGAAACTCTTTTTTTAAAAACGATTAAAACTGAATCCGAAAAAGATTTATCTCAAAATAATAAATAATAATTACTTTAGAAGTAGTGATAACGCGGGATAAAATAACTATTATTAGTTGGTTACTGGAAGCAGTTTACTGTATTTTTTTACACCACTTTGGAATAGATCCCCACCATAAATATCATTAGCGACGGTGAGAGGAAGATATTCAACTCTAAGTTTTCTTATTGCTTCAGCTCCTAAGTCTTCATAAGCAATAATATCAGATTCAAGAATGCGTTCTTTTAGTAAGGCACCAGCACCACCGACCGCTACAAAATATACTGCCTTGAATTGCTTCATTGCTTCTCGGACGGCTGGTGAACGTTCACCTTTTGCTATAGTGGCTTTAAGTCCTAATTGTAATAATAACGGTGTATAAATGTCCATTCTATAGGCAGTAGTAGGACCGGCTGAGCCGATGGCTTCACTTGGCCGAGGTGGCGTTGGTCCTACGTAATAAATTACTTGTCCTTTAAGGTCAAATGGTAGATTGATAGGACGTTTTTCTAAATTAGCTTTATTAATCTCATCGAAAATTCGCTGATGAGCTGCATCACGTGCTGTATATATCAACCCAGATAGTAAAACCTTATCACCAATATGCAGTTTTTCTAGCACTTCATTATTTAATGGAGTTTGCACTTTCATATATTTGAATATATATGATATAATAACAAATGGTAAATGTCTAGAAATTTTATTGACAAAACATATAGTAATTACTATTTATAGATATTTATGGTTATTGATGTTTTGACTCTTTTTCCAGGGATGTTCGATGGTTTTTTAGGGGAAAGTATAATCAAAAGGGCACAGAAAAAAGGATTGGTAGATATAAACCTATGTAATATAAGGGATTTTTCATCAGATAAACATAAAAAGGCAGATGACCGTCCTTATGGAGGAGGACCAGGAATGCTTCTGATGGCGGAACCAATTATAAAATGGTTTGAGTATCTAAAAAATAATGACAGGAAAAAATTACATAAGATAATATTAACGCCTGTAGGGGATGTACTTACCCAAAAAAAAGCAAAAGTATTAAGTAAAAAATCAGGATTAATTTTCCTTTGTGGACATTACGAGGGTTTTGATCAGAGGATTTTTGACTTAATAAAATTCGATGACAATATTTCTATAGGTAAATATATTCTTAGCGGTGGTGAATTAGCTGCAATGGTTGTTATGGATACAATTATTCGATTAATACCCGGTGTTTTGGGAAATCAATTATCCTGTGAAAATGAATCATTTTCAAAGAATAATGAATTTGATTATCCACAATATACGAGACCTCGTAATTTGAAAGGATGTCGTGTGCCAGAGGTTTTACTTTCAGGTAATCACCAGGAGATTAGTAAATGGCGTAGATTACAACAAAAAGCCTATACGAAAAGCAGAATTATTCAGTAACTTTATATATTCTATAACAAATAAATAATGTTTGATTAAGGAGAAAGTAAATATGACGACTTTAATGACCGAAATTGAAAAAGAACAGGGTAAAAAGAAAATCCCTTATTTTAGCGTAGGAAATATAGTAGATGTTCATATAAAGATTAAGGAAGGTGATCGAGAGAGAATTCAGATTTTTAATGGAGTGGTTATTGCGCGAAAAGGTAGCGGAATTTATGAGACTTTTACTGTTAGAAGGATTGTACATGGAGAAGGTGTCGAAAGGATTTTTCCGATTCATTCACCTGTTGTAGTTAATGTCACAATAAAAAAACGCGGTAAAGTTCGTCGGGCAAAACTTTATTATCTTAGAGGTCGCACTGGTAAATCAGCAAAAGTTAAAGAGCAATTGGGTGCTATACCAGGCGCTGAAAATATTGAGGAAAATAAATCAGATTCCGAATTAAAGGAAAAGGAGAGTCCGGTAACCGAAGGAAAAGCAGTATTATAACTAACGAAGATCAAAGAATATTGATTGTGGTATAATTGAGGTTATCACTGATTCTAAATTAGATTCCTTTAAATGCTAACCGTGTAGTATAGGGCATTTATAATCCTTTTATTTGTATTCCATAATGGTATGATAATAAAATAGAGATAAAAATGGAACGGATTGTTTCAAGAAATAAAACAGAAGAGGATGTAAAATTAGATTTAACTTTAAGACCTTCTGATTTTTCGGAATTTGTTGGGCAGTCTAAAATAGTTAATAATCTTAAAATTTATATTACAGCAGCAAAGAAACGACAAGAATCATTAGATCACATTATTTTTTCAGGCCCACCAGGCTTAGGTAAAACAACATTAGCATACTTAGTAGCTAAGGAACTCGAAACTAATATAAAAGTTATTCAGGGACCATCTCTGGAAAAGCCTGCCGATTTAGCTGGGATTCTTACAAGTCTTGATAGTAAAAGCGTACTCTTTATAGATGAAATCCATCGGATTCCTATGGTCGTTTCTGAATATCTTTATTCAGCCATGGAGGATTTTAAATTAAATATTATGATTGACCAAGGACCTCATGCCAGAGTAGTTCAACTTAATATTGTACCTTTTACTTTGATTGGGGCTACAACGCGTGAAGGGCTTCTAACTGAGGCTTTTCGCTCACGATTTGGTATTTTTGAAAAACTAGAATTATACCCCGCAGATGATCTGTTAAAAATCATCAAAAGGTCTTGTCGCTTATTGGGAGTTGATGGTTCAGAAGAGTCATTGAAACTAATTGCGCAACGTAGTCGTTCAACACCGCGTGTTGCTAATCAAATATTAAAGAGAATTCGTGATGTTGCTCAAGTTAAATCCAATAATTATATTAACGAAAAAATTGCCCTTGAGGGGTTAGTAATGTTGGGGATAGATGATTATGGCTTGGTTCAGACAGACCGTAAGATTTTACAAACTATCATTGACAATGGTGGTGGCCCGATTGGATTGAAAACTATTTCTATTTCAATAGGTGAAGAAGAAGATACTATTGAAGATGTCTACGAGCCTTATTTGGTTCGATGTTGTTTTATAGAAAAAACACCTCGAGGACGAAAAGTCACTTCTTTAGCTTACAAACACCTTAAAATGCAAAAAGAATCATTAAAGGAAATAAGATTATTTTAAGGGGATTTTCTGATAATAATTTCACCAGATTGCCCCATCTTTAATTCTTTCCTTATGATTGATTCACGATAAACCGGGTCATTTAACATGGAATATATCTGTTTTTCTAGATAGATATTTTCTTTTTGAATATTGATAATTTCATTATTGATTGATACAATATAGTTTTTTAAGCGGATGTTTTTAATATAAGCTAAGATGGAAGTTGCTAATAAGAATATAATTATAGCGCATACAATAAAATACCAGAAATAGATTATTAAATTGGCGTGTTTTGGTTTTTGATTAATATTACAAGAAAGCATAATTATCTTGATAGTATAAGACTACTCTATTATAAGATGTCAAATATATCGTCATCTATATGGAAAATCTTTATCATGATTCGTATGAAATTGATAAGTATAGCAAAATATAATAGTTGAAATATGAAATTGCCCATTGCTAAATATGCTGTTAATGATATAATTATAATGATGTTAATAACAGGAGTAACAGGTTATTTTTTATATCAATCACAACCAGTTTTAATTGGATTGCCACTGATATTTTTTTTATTTACGCTATATTTTTTCAGAGATCCCTCACGGGAAATACCTAATGATAACAATTTAATTTTGTCACCAGCTGACGGTAAAATCATAGAGATCACTGAAGTTATTGAAGATACTTTTATTAAAGGCCCATCAATTAAGATTGCTATTTTTTTATCAGTGTTTGATGTTCATATAAATAGATCTCCTTGTGATGGGAAGATTATTTTCTTGGAATATCGTAAGGGAAAGTTTTTTGTGGCTTCTAATCCTAAAGCAACCAGACAAAACGAACGTAATAGTATTGGTTTGATATCTTCTAATTCATTTAAAATACTTATTCGTCAGATTGCTGGTATTATTGCACAAAGAATTGTATGTGGTATCAACTTAAATCAAGAGGTGGAAAAGGGTATGCAGATTGGAATGATAAAATTTGGTTCGCGGACCGAGATATATATACCCAAGAATAAAATTGAGAAGGTGAATATTAAATTAAATGACCGTGTTAAAGGGGGAGAATCTATTTTGGGAGTTATAAAAAAATGAAACCTAAACTAAAAAGACTTAAGGGTGTTGATATTTTACCTTCTTTGTTAACTTTGGGTAATCTTGTCTCAGGTTTTGGAGCAATATATTATCTTATGAAATTAGAGTCAGATTATGTGTCTGCGGCTTGGTTGATATTTTTGGCAATGGCTTTTGATATGCTTGATGGCAAAATTGCCCGTTACACAAAGACCGCATCAAATTTTGGAGTTCATTTAGATTCTCTTTCAGATATTGTTTCGTTCGGGTTGACGCCTGCTTTATTAATGCTGAAAATAGTTTGCACCTATCATAGCAATATTCCAATAAAGTTTATCTGGGTGGCTGCGGCATTTTACTTGGTATGTGCGGCTTTAAGACTTGCGCGGTTTAATGTAGAAACCACTACCAGTGAAGAGGAACATCAATATTTCTTGGGGTTACCTACTCCTGGTGCGGCAGCATTATTGGCCAGTATTGTTGTTGTCTATACGGATAAGGACTATAGTAAATATAATATTGGCGTTATCATTTCAGTAATGCCTTTTCTAACCATATTACTTGCTGCTTTAATGATAAGCCGTTTTCGTTATGCTCATTTTCTTAATAGGTTTTTACGAGTTCGTTCTTTTATACAATTGGTTTATATAATTCTATTAGCTTTTTGTATAAGTGTCTTCCACTTGCCGGTAACGATGAGTCTAATATTTTTAGCATATGTTTTAAGCGGACCGATTAGTTATTTTGGGCAAAAGATATTCTTCGGACAAAAAGTTACTACTTTAGTTGAATCCGTGAAAGATAAACAGTTGTAATGAGAAGAATGATGGCATGTGTTGCTTTAGGGTCAAATTTGGGAAATAAACGTTTAAATATTATAAAAGCAATTCGGTTTATTGGTCATATAAAACAGACCGTTCTTACGAATAGTTCAGGACTTTACAGAACGCCTCCGGCAGGTAACCCTAATCAGCCTAATTTTTTTAATGCCGTGGTTGAAATAAAAACATTTCTTTCAGCTATGAATTTGTTGAAAGAGGTATTGAAAATAGAAAAAAGAATGGGACGTGTTAAGTCGAATGAGCGATGGGCACCGAGAGTAATTGATATTGATATTTTATTGTATAATCAAGATGCTTATTATTCTTCTCGTTTAATTGTTCCGCATCCGAGAATGCATCAACGACGTTTTGTACTAGAACCATTATGTGATATTTCTCCTAATTTAATTCATCCCATATTTCATAAGTCAATGAGTATGTTATTGGAAGAATTATTATATGAAAATAATAACAAAAATAAAAAGTCTCAAGAAAGAGATTAGGCAAATAAAAAATAGGAAATTGACCATTGGGTTTGTACCCACCATGGGAGCATTGCATAAAGGTCATCTCAGTCTTACATCTCAGGCAAAAAAAGACGCAGATATAGTTATTATGAGTATCTTTGTGAATAAATTACAATTTGGTCATAACGAGGATTTTAATCGTTATCCTCGAGACCTTGACAGTGATGCTGAATTAGCTCAGATGATGGGGGTGGATATTATTTTTGCTCCTAGCATGGAAGAAATTTATCCGCCTGATTTTGATATCTTTATTGATATGGCTCAATTAACTAATAAACTTTGCGGAGAATCAAGACCAGGACATTTTCGGGGAGTAATGACCGTAGTGACAAAATTATTTAATTTAGTGGAACCTGATATTGCTTATTTCGGACAGAAAGATTACCAGCAAGCACTTATTATAAAAAAGTTAGTTAACGATTTGAATATAGATATAAGAATTAAAATTCTTCCTACTATCCGTGAATTAGATGGTTTGGCAATGAGTTCTCGTAATCAATATTTAACTGATTTCCAGCGTATTAGTGCTAGTTGTATTTATCATGCGTTACTTAAAGCTAAGCAATTAATTATAGATGGCGAGGATGACTGTCAAAAGATTTACAAGATGATAAGGCACATTATTTCAAAAATACCTCATAGTAGAATAGATTACATAAAAATAGTTGATCCGGAAACGCTAAATACAAATAAGAATATAAGGCGGCGGCGAGTTGTCATTATGATTGCGATACATATAGATAAAACCAGATTGATCGATAATATTTTTGTATGCAAATAATAAAAACATTTAAGGGATTAAAAATTTATTCTCCAGCTAAAATAAATCTTTTTCTTGAGGTTATTGGTAAAAGGAAGGATGGGTATCACGAAATAGAGAGTATAATGCAAACAATTAATCTTTTTGACACATTGTATTTACAACAGTCAAGGAGAAGTATTTCGATAGTGACGAATTGTTCCGAACTTCCGTCTGATGATAATAATTTGGCTTATCGTGCAGCAATTCTTATGCAAAAGGAATATCATGTTAAAAGAGGAGTTAAAATAAATCTTCATAAAAGAATTCCTATTGGAGGTGGATTAGGAGGAGGTAGTAGTAATGCGGCTGCTACACTTATAGGATTAAATAAATTATGGGAATTGGGATTAAGTAAATGCGAGTTGGTTTCATTAGCACTTCGGCTGGGTTCAGATGTACCATTTTTTATATATGGCGGAACAGCTTTAGTCAAAGGACGAGGAGAAATAGTTTTTCCTCTACTAATTAATAGGAGTTTTTATTATTTTCTTGTTGCCCCCACCCTAATTGTTCCCACTAAAAATATTTACAATAATCTGGAAATCTACTTGACAAAACCCATATTTAATATTAATATTATTGTTGGCAAATTACTAACACAAAAAGTTAAATATGAAGAAGTTAAGGGATTACTTTATAATAGATTGGAATCTGTGGCATTAAATTTATATCCAGTTCTAAGAAGCACTTATTACGCACTTCAAAAAATAACTGTCGATGGTATATTACTTTCAGGCAGCGGTTCTACTATTTTTAAACTGTGTAGTTGTAAAAAGGAGGCAAATTATTTATTAAATTTATTATCGCGTAAATATTTAGGTAATATTTTTATAACTAAAAGCTTAAATTAATGCAGGGCGGAAAGAATAAGTATCCTGTTTTATGAATATTAATAATAAATTAATGATAATAATCTATTGAAGCAAAGGAGGGGGATTTTATGGAAATAACTGAGGCGAGAATAAAATTAATGAAACATCCGGGGGAAAGATTGAAAGCATTTTGTAGTATAACTTTTGATAATGCTTTTGTTATTAGAGATTTAAAAATTATTGAGGGTTCTAAAGGGATTTTTGTGGCAATGCCTAGTCGTAAGATAACAGACCATTGTATCAAGTGTGGTGGTAAAAATTCAGTTCAGTCGAAATTTTGTTGTGAGTGCGGAGAAAAATTGGATTCTAATCGAGGTGAAAAAAATATAAACGGTAGGGTAAAGATATACGCTGATATTGCTCACCCCATTAATTCTCAAACTCGAGATATGATTCAACAAAAGGTGCTTCAATCTTATAAGGAAGAATTAGAACGTTCTGAACAGCCTGGATATAAGCCTACTGATATCGAAGAACAACCTTCTGAATCTCAAGATATTTAAAATATATTTGAAGTGGTTTCAGAAACAACATGGTACTAAAATATGACCATAAGGAATAATAAAGATTTGAGCGTGGGGTGACATTTCTGTAAATAAGAGATTTATTGTACTTTGAAGATTATTTACTGGGTTAAGATGTAATTTTCGTACTATAGATGTTTTTAATTTGGAATAAAGGTATATATTAAATTTTTCCGATTTTAATAGTGAGCACAAAGCAGTATGTCCAGACACGGCAAACTGTTTTCTTAATGCTTCTTCTATTTTCTCAGTGGAAGAGTATTTGAACCAATCTAAAAATATATCTGAACCTATACCTTCGTTGCACTCCGACAAAACAAGCATTTTTCCTGTTTCTTTTAAAGCATGTGATGCATGTTCTATTGATTTATGAGTTTGGATAAAATTAATATCTGTTGGATAGCCACCGGCTGAAGTAATGACACAATCAGCTTTATTACTTATGTTAATACGATATAATTTATCAAAGAATTCGCAACCTTTTTTATGAGCTTTAATAATATCACCACAAAATATTTTAATTATTTCGTTTTTACTATTAAGAATTAAGTTAATAGAAAAATCAACGCCAGTTAATTGAGCAGCTTCTATCATGTCTTCGTTTACTGGGTTGCCGTAAAGCTTTCCTAAACAGGCATCAGGATTTTTTCCAAGCATAGGATTCTTATTCAGAACAAGACTATGATTTTGTTGAATTGAATCATAACTGGCAATGCCTGGAAGAATAAGTTTACGCCCCCCAGAAAAGCCAGCATAATAATGATGACCTATTGCTCCGATAATAATTCTTTTATTTGCTCCAGCATAGTTCCTATTTATTTTTAATTGTGTTCCTCTTGAAGTTACACCAATATGGACCATCTCATCTGATTTTTTAGAGTCGTGATCTATAATTTTTATAGACTGATAAATTTTTTCTCCAACTAATTTTTTTATTTCTGTCGAAGTATGAGCTGGATGAGTACCACATGCCAAAATAATAGTAATCGATTGATTTTTAATACCATTTTTATTGAGTCGACTGATAATAACATCAAGTATTTTATCTGTTTGACAACGACGAGTTTTATCAGGGATAACAATAGCTATTTTATCATTATGAGTAAATAACGAATCAAATGGAATAGAGGCAATGGGGTTATTCAGAGAATGAGAAAGTGTTTGAAAAAGATTTACAAGCGGCTCTGGTTCTTCTACAGATAATACCTTATATTTTAAGCCAGAAGGGATTGAGATAATTCGACAAGTTTTACCATAGGGGATCTTTATTTTTTGCACCGTAATAATTCCATGACATATTATGTTAACGCATTTAATGCTGCTTCCATGCTATCTACAATTATAAAAATTTGTGATAGGCCTAAAAGGTCAAAAACTTCTTTAACAGGTGGTTTGGGTTTCACGATAATAATATTACCAGAGTTTTCTTGGGCGATACCAATTGCTCCGATAAAAACACCGGCACCAGCACTTGAAATGTAATTTATTCCCGACATATCAATAATTATTCTATATAACTTTTGATTGAATAAATTATTTATAGTTTTTTCGAATTCCCCATAAGTATAGGCATCTAAAAAACCCCTAAGTTTAATGAGAATAATGTCATTAGTTAATTTTTGCGTTTCGATTTTAAACTCTACCATTTATTCCTCCTTTTACGATCAATCCAGTTTAATTCTTTATTTTAAATAAATATTTTATTAAAGTTAGATGGTTTTGTCCATCTTTGAAAGAATATTTTACTTCATCCATTACCCGGCGCATTAGAAAAATTCCCAAACCTCCTTTTTTACCTTGTTTGATGTGTAGATTAATATCTTTATTCTTTATTTTATTTGGGTCGAAATCCTTACCATTATTTATGATATGAATCTGAAATTTTTGAGAGGTGACAGATACATTAATATCAATATGTCCATTTTTATTTAATTCATAGGTATGTTTGATAACATTACTTAATGCTTCGTCGGTAGCTAGAACAATTTTATTTTCATCACTCATCGTGAGATTGGATTTCCTGACGATTTCTCTTATAAAATGTCTAGCCAGATACAAATGTTTTAAATCGCTATTAATAATCAGTCGCTCACTGAATTCTTGGATCATTGTTATCATTTTCCGGGATTTTTTTTAAACTATATAAAAATTTTAGACTTATTAATATTAATGAAAGCCAAGATATTAGTCAAGAACGGTTAATTACATTATTTAACTCTCGTTTGGGAAAATTACTTATAATTTATTTTAAATTTGTTCGTTTTACGCAAACCATTGTTATGTCGTCATGTTGTTGAGCCGCTCCTTTAAATTTTTCAAGAACCATCATGGTTGAATCTATAATTTGTGATGATTCGAGATGATGTAAATTACTAATTAATTGATAAAATCGTTCTCCACCAAATTCTTGGTTATCTTTATTCATAGTTTCTGTAACGCCATCAGTAAAACTAATAACAATGTCATTTGGGTTTAGTTGAATATTTTCTTCTTTAATAGTTCTGTCGAAAACAGAACCGCGGTCAAATCCGAGAGCAATACCATTTGGATTAACTAATTCATACCGATTCTGATTTTCTCTCCAGACAACTAATGGATTATGTCCGGCACTACTAATTTTCATTATCCCAGTTTTAATATTTAATATGTAATAAAGTGATGTAACAAACATTCCTCTTCTTAGGTCTCGTGCTAAAATGCGATTAACCTTTTTAAAGGTATCGGCCGGAGATAAATTACGTTCTGATTCTAGTCGAACTAAACTTCTTGCCATAGTCATGATCATTGAAGCAGGTATTCCTTTACCTGAAACATCAGCAATAATTATGCCAATATTGTTATCGTCCAGTTGTAAAATATCATAATAATCACCACTAACCTCAAAACAAGGTGAGTAACGTGCAGCGATATCAAATCCACTAATAAGAGGAATTTCTTTGGGCAAAAGGTTATATTGAATTTCACGGGCGATATTAAGTTCATGCTCAAGTGCCTTAGTCTCTAATTCTTTTTGATGTGCAACTATTAATTCGGTTGTCATTTCATTAAATGCATTAGCTAAAATTCCGACTTCATCGGTACTAGTCACACGGCTTTTATGAGAAAGATTTCCAGCACTAACAATTGCCATATCTTCCATCAGTACTTTGACTGGTTTAGTGACCCATTGAGCCATAAAGAAACCGATAATACCGCCACCTAAAATAGCCAAGAATGCCGGCAATAAAAAGGCTATAAAAATTTTACTTAAGACATCGTCTATTGCTTGAGCCGAAAGAAGTAACATTATATAACCTTGTCCTCTTAAATCACCTGGTGAAACAATTTTTTTCGTAAACATCCTGGTTCTAACCAGATCACCACTTATTTCTTCCTTGTATTTTCCTTCTGATATATTTATATCTGCCGTCGTAATGGGCGGTAACTCTTGTTGGCCCACTAAAATAATTTTGTCTACTTCGTATACTTGTGAAAGACGTTTTTTATTTATATCAGTAATAATTATATTTAAAATAGTAGGAACATTAAGTCCTATTTCTTTACCTTTTTCAGATCTTAAAAGAGTTAATGGGTCACGGGTTCCTGGTGGTCGTTTAGGTATAGATTGCCAATAAGAAATATCAATTGTTGCGAGTGTTTGAACTAATCGGATACCATCTTGATTTATTTGTTCGTCAACAACCTTGCGTGCTGAACTAGAAGCAATGAGAACCAATAAAATCATTGCAATAGTTACTGTTAACGCTGTAAAAATAGCATATTTAATTCCTAATGATAATCCTTTGATTTTCAGTTGCGATTGCTGGGATTGGTCAGTGTTATGGAGAGTTTTTGATGTTTTATTCGGAGGTCTTATAATCCTAGAACTACTTCCTGGCTTTATAATATCTGATTGTCTGCTAACGCCAGATGATTGTTTATTCCCCATATTCTGTTCCGATTCATTATTTTTAGGACACTATTCTGATTAATTATTATAGCATAATTAAATTATTCTTACAAGAAAGAATTAAATCAAATATTTTACTATCTGGCAACAGATGTTTGCATAAAAACCGGCTGCCAGGTCATCAGAAATAATGCCTACTCCTCCGGATAGATTTTGCAATTTACTGATAGGGAATGGTTTCCAAATATCAAATATTCTGAATAAAACGAAGGCCAGTATTATATAGGAATATGTTGTTGGTAAAAAAATAACCGAGCAAAAAAAACCGGCAACCTCATCCAAGACAAAAGAATGAGGATCTTTTATACTAAAATATCGTTCGGATATGTTTCCTGATATTATGCTCAGAATTGTAAATATAATGATAAAACCGTAAGTCCACAGATAAATATGAGATGGCGCTAAAAATATAACTAATATATAAATGAAAAGCGCCTCAATTGTTCCGAATGTTCCTTGTAAAAAAGGTAATTTATGACAAAAACCACCGCTTCCAATAATAACCCATAATTTATTATTCATCTACAACTTGTTTTAGCATTCGTCTTATTTTGTAAAAATAAGTAAGAGCAGAAAAAACAGTGGTAAATAATGTAAGCCATATTAATGATTGCAATAGAATTTCTCCCCACCAATTTGCTTCTGTGTTTCTGAGGTATACCACATAAAAAATAATCCAGATGACTGTAATGCATTGTATGAGTGTCTTTTGTTTTCCCCAGATAGTACTTCCAAAAGATACTCCTCTGGATTCAGCAATAGTTCTTAGTCCATGAACTAGAAACTCTCTTACAATGATAACTAAAACCATCCAACTTCCAATAAATGGTTTTAATGAAAACCAACCAGTGAAAAATATAAATGAACCGCAGATGAGAACCTTATCTACGAAGGGGTCGGCTATTCGCCCAAATTTAGTTACAATATTATAACGTCGTGCCAAATATCCATCAACAACATCTGTTAAAGCTGCAATTATAAAAACGGCAAGGCTTGTATATAATAGTGGAGTATGAATACGCTCAGGAGTTTCGTTAGCATCTACTCCTAAATACAATAGCGTAAAGTAAATAATTGATAATATAAAACGGGATACTGTAACTTTATTAGGTATATTCATAATTCTCCTATAAGGTCATAATTCTCAGTTCCAATTACCTTGACCTTTATAACATCGCCAGCTGAAATCCTACGATTAGTATTGGTTTTAACGATAATATTACCGTCAACTTCAGGGGCATCTCCGTAAGTTCGGCCGATATAAACCCCATTTTTATTTTGTTGAGAGTATACTATATCTTTATGGGGATAATCAATAATTGTTGTTAATGATTTATTTATCAATGAGTTATTTTTCTTGAAAGCTATTTTCTGCTGTAATGCCATAACACTATTCAGTCGTTCCTGTTTGATTTTTATTGGAATATGATTATTCAGTTTGGAAGCAGAAGTATTTTTTTCCCGAGAATATTGAAATGCGCCAAGACGCTCGAATTCTATTTCCTCCATAAATTCTAATAGTTTTCTGAAATCATTTTCGGTTTCGCCGGGAAATCCTACAATTACCGATGTTCTTAAGAAAACATCAGGTATTTGTTTCCTGATAGTATAAATTAACTGCTTTATTTCATCGGAAGTTATATGTCTTCTCATAAGTGAAAGAATATTATCACTAATATGTTGTATCGGTAAATCAATGTATTTTACGACCTTATCTAAATCACGAATAGTGTTGATTAACTCATTACTAAAATGGGCCGGATGAGTATATAAGAGTCTTATCCACTTAAGATGTTTTACTTCGGCTAATTTTTTAAGTAACTTTGACAAAGACACAGGTGTTTTGAAATCTTTACCATAAGAAGTGGTATCCTGTGCAATCAGATTTATTTCTTTTACTCCTTGTGATACCAGAGACATAGTCTCGTCTATAATAGCATCTAGAGGTTTACTGCGATAAGGCCCATGAGTATCTGGAATAATGCAATAACTACAATGATTATTACATCCTTCAGCTATTTTCAAGTATGCATAATGAGAAGGGGTAATCCTTAAGCGTTGGGTATCTAATTTGCACTCTTTTGTCGGCGAATCCCAATAGTCTTTTAAATAATTGGTTTTCTTTTCAAGCCCATTATTGTTTAGTAAATCATCACAGAGATTAACAATCTTATTCCGTTCAGTAAGTCCAATGATGCCATCAATTTCCCCTTTGAATTCCTGGTTTAATTTTTCATGATAACGTTGAGCGAGGCAGCCGCTTACTATAATTTTATAACCATTTTTTCCTGTTAGTTTTTTATTCCTCCATGATCTTCTCAATTTTATGACTTCTTTTATTGTATTTCGTGATTCTTGTTCGGCTTCTTTAATAAAACAACATGTATTAATGATAAAAATATCGCAGTTGACAATGTTATCATAAGATAAATTATTATCAGGATATATTTTGTAACCGGCTTTGGTTAAATGACCAAGCATTACTTCTGAATCAACAAGATTTTTAGGGCACCCTAGGCTTGAAAATCTTATGCGGTACTGATTTTTTATTGTATTTTGCATCGATTCGGAAGTTATTAATGTTATGAAAATAACAGGTTTATTTTCCTGATGAATTTAACAGTGTTCCGCATTTAACGCATTGAGCGACATCACGGGCTGATAAATTACCGCAATTAGGACAGGCAATAAATTGTTTATTACAAGGTTTACAGCCGAGATGCGGTGAATCAAGTACTTCCTGATTACAGAAAGGGCAGACGCATTCTTTATTGGTGTCATCTTTTTGCTTTGGTGTTTTTATTGATGATGAAGTGTTTGTTTGTTTATTTTTGTAGTCTTCTATTGCTTTATGAAGTGCATCTGCTCCGAGGTTGGAACAGTGCATTTTATTCGGCGGTAATCCTCCCAGTTCTTTGGCAACATCCTGACGATTAATTTTTAGCGCTTCTTCAAGTGTTTTACCCATTGCTATTTCTGTAACAATACTGGAAACTGCTATTGCTGCACCGCAACCGAATGTTTTGAACTTTATGTCGATCAGGCGGTTGTCTTTAACTTTAATATAAAATGTCATCATATCACCGCAAACAGGATTTCCAACTTCACCAATTCCGTCAGCATCAGGGATTTCTCCCACATTACGAGGATTTTTAAAATGTTCCATTACTTTTCCGCTATAAATCATAATTAATAATCCTTTATTTTATCTTTTTGGTAATAGGTAACACTTCTTCTTTTAGAAAGATTTCCACTTGTTTTTTAGAGAGTCCGATATATTTTATTGGGACAAGCATTTTATTTAGATGAGGAATGATTTTAGCGAATGCCTTATCATTTTTTAAGCGTTCGATTAAATCATTTTTCCGCCCCTGCTTTATATTTTTTATCACCTCCATTGAATATGTTCTTATTTTATGATGCAACTCTTGTCTGTCACCGCCTGATTGGACAGCATGCATAAGAATTTCTTCCGTTATCATAAACGGTAGTTCTGCTTCTATTCTTTTATTAATAACATCTTTATAAACCGTGATACCGGAAACAATCCTATTATAGATGCTTAATATGGCATCAATTGCTAAAAATGCTTCGGGCAGAACTATTCTTCGATTAGCCGAATCATCAAGTGAACGTTCCAGCCATTGTCCTGAATGTGTGAAAGCTGAATTGGCGGCTAATAATATTGCAAAGCGTGATAAAGAAGTAATTCGTTCGCTTAAAACCGGATTACGTTTATATGGCATCGCCGAAGATCCTATTTGTTCCTTGCCGAAAGGTTCCTCCAATTCGCCGAGTCCCTGGAGCAATCTTAAATCCTGGCTGAATTTATGAGATGATTGGGCAATACCGGAAAGGAACGAAAGTATTTTATAATCAAGTTTGCGCGGATAAATCTGGCCGGTTATCTTATAGGTTTTATCAAATCCTAATTTTTTAGACAGCAATTTATCCAGTTTGACTACTTTTTCGGTATTTCTGTTAAATAAAGAGAGAAAACTTGCCTGTGTTCCGATAGCACCTTTGGCGCCTAATGCTTTTATATTACGCTCCAGATATTCCAGATTATTAAAATCATCAACCAGGTCCTGAAGCCATAGGCATCCTCTTTTTCCTACGGTAGTGAGTAATGCTGGTTGGAAATGAGTAAATCCGCAGCAGGGCACTTCCTTATATTTTTCCACGAATATTGACAGTAATTTAATGGTCTTAATAAGATTAGTTTTTATGAGCGAGAGGGCATCTTTATATATTATCAAATCAGCATTATCTGTTATTAATGCGCTGGTAGCACCTAAATGGATTATTGGTTTTGCCTTTGGACATTGTTCTGAAAATGCTTTTATATGCGCCATGATATCATGATTAGTTGAACATTCCCATTCAGCTATTCGGGCATAATTGATTTTATCTTTGAATCTTTTCATCTCTGAAATCTGTTCGCGGCTGATAGATAATCCTAATTCTCGTTGTGCTTCTGCCAATGCAATCCAGATAAGACGGTGGGTTCTGAAGCGATATTCATCGGAAAAATTATAAACCATTTCCGGACTACTATAGCGTTTCGTTAACGGTGATTGATATTGTTGAAATTCGTTGTTTTTCATAAGATAGATACTGTTGCTTTATAATGATTTTTATTTATTTATTTCCGGCATTAATTCACGCCAATCCTGGAATTCAATTCCGGCTTTGGGCGTTGATAAACTTAAAAAGGCAAATAACACTTTCCGAATACGATCAAATGTTTCTTTCTGGTCTTGAGGTAAATTATCATAACAAACGTTATATTGAACGCCATTTATTTCAACACTAATTACTTTGATAACCAAGTCACTCTTTTTTAGGTCACTAAGATTGAACTGGCTTAAAGGAGTTTCCTTGAGGTTGAAAAATCGCTCCCGATTTAAATAGTTAAATAATTCTCCGGCGGTTTCATCGTCAATAACACTTACTTGTGGAGCGTTTATTTGTTCGAATATTTCATTCATTTTCAAGCCATAACGTATATTTCTTTCTTTTGAAATCATGGCAACATAAATGCCGATTGGTTGTGCGGTTGTTTTTCCTCGGGTTAACTGAAAGAAAGAAACCTTTACTTCGCCCGGTGATATTTTTTCTTTAACAGGTTGCTGAGGATTTGCACAACCGCATAGCAACAATAAAAATATAAATGAATAAATAAAATAAAACATTGTTTGCTAATAATGAATTATTAAACAGATTGATATTTAATTATGTGCTCTACGACTTTATCTAAAGGAATGGTTTCCTTTTTACCGTTTGCGCGGTATTTGATATCCACTTTATTATTTTTGAGCTCACGTCCGACCGTTATTATAAGCGGAACGCCGATTAAATCGGCATCATTAAATTTTATACCTGCCGAGATATCGCGGTCATCCCAGAGGGCTTCTATAGAATGGCTGGATAATCCGTCATAAATCATCTTTGATGCCTGATATGCTTTATCATTGGACGGATTGATGGAAATAATCAATACACTATACGGAGCGATTGATTTTGGCCAGATAATGCCGTTTCGGTCATAAGAATTTTCAATACTTGCCGCAATAATTCTATTTACGCCTATACCATAACAACCCATAATCATAGGCAGTCTATTACCTTTTTCATCTAAAAAGAAGGCGTTGAGAGATTCCGAATATTTCGTGCCTAATTTGAAGATATGACCCAATTCAATTCCGCTTATAATCTTCAATTGCTGCTTCCCGCAGGAAGGGCAGTTGTCATTTTCTGTAATTACTCTGATATCGGTGACCTGGTCTATATTGAAATCACGACCGACATTAACATTTAACAGATGCGTATCTTTCTTATTAGCGCCGGTAATGAAATCGGTCATTTCCGGCACGGAATAATCGGCAATGATGGTAATATTCTTTAAGCCGACCGGACCTGAAGAACCTAAAGGACCGCCGGTTACTTTCTCTATGGTTTTCTCGTCAGCCAGTTCTACCTGAGCCGAACCCAATAATTTAGATAATTTATTAAGATTCAATTCATGGTCTCCCCGGACCAGCACCGCTACCGGACCTTTGGGTGTATTACAAATCATGGTTTTCACCAATTGACTCGGCTTTACCGAAAGGAATTGGCTGACTGCTTCTACGGAAGAATTATTGGGAGTAAGAACTTCTTTGAGAGTCTTTAAATCGTTTTTTACGCCCGCAGTGGCAGAATCATTATGTTTTATAGGAGCGAGATTCGGATAGACGTTATAATTACAATTACTGCAATTAATAAAGTTATCTTCTCCGGCCGGAGAAGGGCAGGTGAATTCATGCGAACCCTTTCCGCCCATCAGTCCTGGGTCTGCCTCAATTATCTTATACGGTAACCCGCAGCGGTCAAAAATACGGCAATAAGCATCGTACATCTTTTGATAACTCTTGTCTAAACCGGCGTCATTTACATCAAAACTATAGGCATCCATCATCAGGAATTCCTTGCTGCGGACCACCCCGAAGCGAGGTCTTATCTCATCACGAAATTTAGTCTGAATCTGATACGGAATTATAGGCAGTTGGCGGTATGATGACACCTCGTTACTTATCAATGAAGTGATGATTTCCTCGTGGGTTGGACCGAGCAGGTTTAATTTACCCGAACGGTCTTTGATTTTGAAGATAATATCACCGAAATCCTTAAGCCGGCCGGTTTGTTCCCACAATTCCGGTGGATGCAGTGCCGGTAAAAGCACCTCTAATGAGCCGGCTCTATCCATCTCTTCACGAATGATATTGATGACCTTATTAAGAACCCGAAATCCCAGAGGCAGATAACTGTATGTGCCGGCTGAAAGTTTCCTGATAAGCCCTGCCCTTAACATCAATTTGTGGCTGATGCTTTCTGCCTCGGTCGGGTCTTCCTTGACTGTCGGTATTAAACTATTAGTCCATTTCATAGATTATTATAGAATATCAACCATCTCTAATAGGGTCAATAAAAAAGAACAGATTATATTTCTCGAATGGGACGCAGATGAACCTGCCTGCCGCAGTCAGGGATTTTCCTTGATAAGCAACCTTCTTTTTGGCTTAATACGGATAGTCGGGTAAGAAATGAGATATTTTCAGTCTTGTTATGAATAGATTAATTTTATTTTTGGTTGTCGTTATCTTAATCGCCGTATTGGCATACCCTGTTATTGCCGCGGGAACTGAATCATCCGGAAAAACAGCCGGCCGGGAATTGTCGGCTGAAGAATCTGTTGACCAAAAAAAAGTAGACGAGGCTGTTAATAAAGCTGCTGATTTTCTGATTGACAGATGTTCTAAAAGTATTACAGATATAAAAGGAAGCGAATTTGTTTTTTATGCGCTGCTTAAGAGCGGCGTCAAAATACCAGAGCCGTTGATGCAGACATTTATGGATAAAATACTTAAAAGGGAATCAAGAAGCATCTATGAAATGGCCGTATTGGCAATGATATTTTCCGAATTAGACAATGAAAAGTATATCAGGAATATCATTCAATGCGCCGAATTCCTGATGGCAAACCAGAATGCGCGAGGCGAATGGGGTTACAATGAAATCAGATTCCCGAAGTTTCTCAATGATAATCTGCCTATTCCAAAGCCGGTTAGTTCAACAGAAGGGACAGGCACAAAATCAGTCAGGTCAATAACGATTAAGATACCGGCGCGTAACAAGTCATTTGGAGCCAATCCGCCCGGGCTCGATATATCGATATCGCAATTCGCCGTTCTGGGGCTGCGCGCCTGCGCCGAGTCCGGAATAGAAATACCTCTGGCAACATGGCAGGATGCGGAAAAGGCATTTACCTCAAAACAGGGTATTGACGGCGGCTGGAGTTGTTGCGCTGCAGAACCTGAAACCATTGCCATGACCCTTGCCGGATTGGGTTCAATGGCTATATGCCTTTATTACCAGAATAAGGATACCGAGAATGACAAGCGGATGAAATCAGCAATGGATTGGATTATCAGGTATTTAAAAACTAATGATTATAAAGGCACCCATTGGGGAACAATTTATTACTGTTTTTACGCCATGGAACGGGCCGGGGCGTTGCTCAACATTGATTATTTCGGTGAGTTTAATTGGTATAATCAAGGTGTTAAATATCTGCTGGAACGCCAATTACAAAATGGTGCATGGGATTTGGATTCAGGTCCGCAGTGGGGCCAGTCCAGCTGGGATACTACTTCCATTAATGCATCTTTTGCTATCTTGTTCTTCCGCCGGGTGACCAGGGCGCTCAGAATAATAAACCCGGACGAAAAAGACGGCCAATGGATGACGCCTGAAGAAAAGCAACGATTGGAGAACTCTCCGGAATCAACCCAATCGGTAAAACCGGATGAAACAATAACCCCAACAGACATATATAAAAGTTTGCTTGATAAACCCGGCGCTGATAGTGAAAACCTGCCATGGGCTAAAGCCAGGGAAAAGAAAACCAAGCATTTTAACATTAAAACCAATCTTTCCGTCGAAGCCCTTAATGAAATAGATACTTTATTGGAATGCGCCTATCCGTTACGGCAGAAATTCTTCGGGTTACCGAAAACCAAGGAGAAACTTAATGTCTGGGTGCCTAAGAATTTTGATGAGTTCAGCAAAGTCAGTGCGGATTTATCGCCGGGCATGTATTTGGGCGCCGGCTTGTTCATCCCGAGAGAAAGAACGGTCCAATACGAGGATTATATCATAGTTTATTATGGCGGTAACGACACTTCCCAGATTAGCACTGTTACGTCCGTCCTGCTTCATGAATTTACCCATTATACCATGGCATTAGTGCATCGGAGCGCCGACTGCGGCTTGCCGCCGATGTGGCTGAATGAAGGCATGCCTTTTTATTTCGAGACAGCCAAATTTGACGGCAAAAAACTAAACACCGATATCATCCATAATTATTGTTTGTCAACCATCAAAAAGGTCATATCCCAAAAAACTAGTCTTGAACTGAAGAATTTTATTAATCTCTCTATGGCGGAACATAATAAAAATCCTGATATTTATAATGCCGAAGGCTGGAGCCTGATTTATTTCCTGTTCAATGGCCGGAATGGCAAATATAAACAGGGAATCGAGGCTTATATAAAAAACTATAAGGATAAAAAAATCGCGGTTCTATTCAATATCAACAATTTATGGATTAAAGACAAAGCAAAACATATTCAAATATTTGAACAATCAATCGGCATGCCTATTGATAAACTGGAAAAAGAGTGGAAGGAATATATTCTTAAATTGAAATAGAGGAAATATCATTTTCTATAAATTCGGCAATTATATTTAAGTGAGGGGTCGGGGTGTTTCGCCCCCGAACCCTCATCCTAAGCGAAGCGAAGGATCGCTCTAATCACGATTATGAGATCCTTCACTGCGTTCAGGGTGAGTCTGTTGACTTTGTCAACAGACTCAATTTACTAAATATGATATGACGGAGAGGCTTCAGAGAGTGTGGTACAATGGCGGTGTTTTGCGATAGACAATATGATGGTTAACAAGAACACACCATAAAACAACTGCAAAAGCCTGCTAGACAACTCAGGACTGCCGCGTTAGACTATTTTTTATGCATAAGATTTATTATTCGGAATCCGTCATATCAAACCCGATAGATTCTCTTTTAATCCGTCTTGACAAATTTCTTTCTTTAGTCCTAATTATTCACCTGCGCTCTGGGGCGAAAAATAGACATAGTCACCAATCCCGGATAGCAATACTTGCCTGAAAAAATCAGATTTATTTATGATATCGCTATCTCCATCAATTCCGACCGGTATTAATGTTTTGTAAGGAGCCGGGAATCGTTTGTATGAACGTTCCGGAATATTGAATTTATAACTGATATGACCTGCGCCGGCTACGACCACTACCTGCATGCCGGTATCATTGGCAGATTTAAGATAATTGGCTATCGCCTCGCCAAAGGTCTCGTCCCACATACACTGGAACAGATACATCTGGTCTATCATCGGACCCTTGAGCATATCTTTAGTCTGCGGGTTATTCATCATTCCTTCAAATTGTTTCATCACGAAATCACGGTGCGCCTTGTTTGAAGAATCAATATCTTTGGCAATAAGTTTTTGTTCTTCAGGAGTAAGTTTATTCCATCCCAATTTTGCCATTTTTCTCTTTATCTCGCGTTCCACATTCAGAGCAACTATTTTAAGGTTATTCTTCTTAGCATAGCGAATCATGCCGACATAGTATCTATACCAATCACCGAATCCATTCTTAACCGCTTTATCAAAATCCTCTTCGCTAATCTTTCCGGAAATATAATCATCAATCACCTGCTGTTTGGAACGGTATAAAAATTCCATTGCCAGGACGGTCTTGGGATTTTTCTGGAACAGGCTCCCCAGGATATCCTCCTGTAACTTATGGTGTGCCTCGTTTGTGTGTTGCTCAGCCACATAGATGACCCGGATATTTTTCAGTCTCTTCAGCAGTATATTGTAATCCAGAATCTCAAATGTATTAAGGTCAACGTATTTGTTATAAAGTTCTGGTATCTTTAATGACGCTAATGTTGTAACCGTCTTTGAGAGTGCATCCTCCTGAGAAGAAGTAAGTTTAGCATGCGGTATTATTGAATTGGGGGTATCAGGATGCGGTTTATCATTAACCTCAGGTGTTTCCCTGGGTGCCTGTGGCTGAGACTGTGTTTTATTATCGTTAAGCGCCGTTGTGATTTTGTTCAGTAATTCCTGGGGGACCTGATATAAAACGACAACTGTACAATCCTTGATTGATACATAATCAACCTTATTTTCAGGGCTTTTATAGCTGATATAATTTTCGCCTTTTTCCGGTTGAGTGTTTCTTCCCAGGCTCAAAAACATCCAAGTGGCGTCATAGAACTCTTTGGCGTCTTTGGGCTTATCCCAGACTGTCTTTTGTATTCCAAGTTTTTGTTTCTGGTCCCGGTTGCTCGCCCATACATTGCTGTCGCCGTCCCAGCCGGCTGCGGCTTCGTTAGCCAGGGGTCCTGATTTGGGATTAGCCAGGAGATTCAGTGCAATGGCAAATTCGCCCTTGGTATCAGGCGGGGATACTTTCCAATCTGGGCCCAAAATATTGGCGAAATCAGGTAGCGTCACGGTAACAGGCGGGTCATTTTGGTTAATATATTTTTCCGGATGTAATATCTGTTCTGTGGAAGCCGGCATATTGGCGTAGATGGCATTGATGCCGTCCCAGCCTTTGGCTTCTTTGACTGCCTTGATAAATACTGCGGCAGTGGAATAATCAAATATTCTTTTCCTTGCCGATGCCTCGCCTTTTTCGCTATTGTCATAAACCGGTTCTCGGCCGCCCATCCTTTTCCCGGGCTTCCTGGGAGTCAACATCATACTTGCCATACTGTCCGGCATACATTCGATAAAGGTCAATGAGGCATCGCCTTCTATTACGCCTTTTACGGTATAGTAGGCATCGGTTGTCTTGACTGCTTTTTGTATTTCGCCCGTATTGAATAGCTGGTCCTGGAAGGCGTGGAATGTTTCGTGGATACGGGTGCCCTTAGCCTTGACAGGGTCAAGCCCCTGTTTTAAATATAATGTTTTGTCAGACCAGCGATAGAATCCCTGGATGGAATCTGCGTTACCGCCGAACGCCTTGGCGAATTGATCCGGAGCCATTATTTTGTATTTGGGCTCTTCTTTACATTTCAGACCGCGGTATTGTTCTATCAACCGGAGCGCTTCCTGCTGGGCTTTTTCATCTTCGGCGGTGGGCTGAATCTCGCTGATAGGCGGTATTTTACCCAGAATCGTTTTATATTCGGGCATATCGCGCAGGTATGCTAGGTCTTTGTCCTGTTCGATGGATTCAATGTCATTATAACCGACCTTGACGGCTTTTTCCAGATATTCAAGAGCCGATGATTTTTCTTTCATTAGAGAATAGGTGCATGCCATATTGTAATAAGTTACGGCTAAGATTTCTTTATTATCAGTGGCCGCCAAAATCTCGCGGTATATTTTCAGGGCGCCGGTATAGTCGCCTGATTCTAGGCATTCGACGCCATGGGCCATCATTTTATCGATGTCAGCCATTTCCAGAGCCGGTGCTTTTTGGGTTATCTGCACAGCCGGTTTATCCGATTCCGTTTTGGGCAAGGGCGGAGTTGATTTTCCGGCGCATCCCATAAAAGATAATGCCAATCCCAGCGCCAGCATTCCGGAAAGCAATGTTTTCTTACTCATTTTTCTATCCCTTTCTGTTATTAATAAATCGGAATCCGTCATTTCAAAAACCTAATAGATTCTATTGTAAACTTTCAATGTAATTATAAGCTGATTAATTTATGGTATTTAAAAACATTCAATTCCAGAGACACGACCCGGAATTATAGTGGTTTTTCCATCCGCATGTAGAGCAATTTTTAATTTATTATTATCTTATACTGCTGAAGCTACTGAAGCTAAACACTTACTCCTTATTTCATTGGTTAAGGAGTTATTAGAGTGCCGTTATGGTCTTTGGCAATCTGTTCCATTAGCGCCGTATCTACCGCATACATCTGGCCCATACCAATGGCGCTCTGCGCCTTCGCCACACCGAGGTCAAGGGCAATGGTATTAATTCGTATCTTTCTAGTTTGGTTGAGGATACGAAGTGCCACGAGGATATCGTTGCCTACCGTATATTTGCCTCTGTTTGCCGAACCGTCGGTCATCAGGCAGATAGTGTATGCATTCGGCGCGCCGCTGGTGAAGACGAATTTCTGGCCTTCAGGCGTAGCGTTGGGCGAGACCAGCGCCGTTTCAACCGCATCATAGATATTGGTATACGCCCCGAGCTTGCTGGGTGCCATCATACTAACCGGTTTGACAGTATCAAGCCATTTAAGGGCTGTATCTTTGTTGTCAGCGACAGGGACGAGCCCATTTTGGAATTTACCGACTCTCTCAGCATAGGCAATAATATTAAATTTCACCGGAGGTTTGGCTTTAGCCATCATTTCTATGGATTTCTTTATTTGCTCCACCAGTTTATCCCATCTGGTAACGCCTTCCTCATTTTTGCCTACCATTGATGCACTGACATCAATCACAAATATCACATCGCCTTCCAGGGGTATATCAAAGAATGAGATGGTGTTCTCTTTTTTAGGGGCATTTTCGTCTGATGATTGTCCGGATGCCTGTAGAAGTTTATTGATGGCATCTGCAAGGTCGTTTTTGATACGGCCGGTTTCAGTATTAAGTTTTTTCCGCAGTATCGTGAGGACTTTTTGCCTTGTTTCCTCATCTTTGACATTGGCCAGATAATAAATGGCGCTGACCTTGACTTCCCAGGATTTGGAATCGAGACATCTGGTAATTACATCCAATGCCTCCGGAGGCGATGATTCAGTTAAGGCATCAATGGCCGCTATTTTTATGGCATTATCATTGTTCTTAAGGAGTTCCAGCAGGAGGGTTTTAGCCGGGTCGGTTGATATCTTGGCCAGGGATTGTATCAGGATTATTTTATCAGGCGGATTGGCTTTCTTGGTAGAGGCAATTAATTCATTTATGGCTGCTGGGTCGCTTAACTCGGACAGGTAAGAAGCAACGATATCAATATTAAGGAGTTCGTTTTCTTTCAGTTCCCTGGGCAGGACCGTGCCGATGAGGACTTTGACTATGTCCGGATAGTCAACCCCGGCTATTTTACGGATAGCCACGGCCTTTTCGGTCTGTGTTTTTGCCTTGGTGTAGGCATCATTGAATGTCTGCAATTCTTTCTTCCAGTTAGCATCAGGGACGGCACTGAAGATATAATTAGTCAGGAATAATCCTGCGACTAAGAACGAACCACCGATTATCAAATACTTTTTCATAATAGAACATTCTTTCTTATGACCTGGCGGGCAGGATTATCCGGCACCGTTCTGACCCATCTCTTTGGGGTCATCATTTTTTTATCAACTCGGAATCCGTCATATCAAACTTGACGGCTTCTATTTTTCTGTTTCTTACGGTTACCATAGAGAAAAATCTTGTTTTTGTCAAGGGGTTTCTTCCCCCAAATCTTTTATATTATCAGCGTTAATCTGTGTCCTATTTGGCGGATACGGGTTCAGCTGCCAGCTTCAATTTGTTTTTCATAGCGTTATCAAAATCACCGATAAATATCCACCAGTTATTCAAAGGGTTATTATTATACACCAGTCCGTTATTCTTACCCGGTATATTCTGCATCCAGTAGATAAACCATTTGAGGCTATTCCCTTGCCACTTTTCACAATTCATACTTTGTTTCTCACCGCTGCCATCCGGTTTCCAATCTTCTATGTCCGACATGACGTATCTTTTATTAGCCCAATTGTAATCCTTTTCCGCATTAGGCGGATAATGCGACCAGCCGCAGCCGGGATTTATGATTTTATGTGATTTATCGCTGCCCACAAATTTACCCCAGAAAAGAAGCGTATCCCATTTATCCGGCGGCGTATTATCCCTGCCGTCAACATAATTCATAACTGCTTCCATTTGGTGCATATGGTCTTCGACTGCTTCTGAAGTTCCTCTTTGATAATTGTAATGATAAACCGTGTATGTTTTCTTGAGAACCGGCAGGTCAAGCGGGTCACGGTCGCTGTTGCTTATATCTCCATAAGGACCGGCCATATTTGATTCCCATAAACCTATTATACCGCCGTGGTAACCCCATATCCAGACCTCTTTAACCCCCATTTTTTCCACCCAGTCCTTCATTTTGACAGAGGATATGATTTTATAATAATCGGTCATCGGCACGTTGTGCCCTGGTTTTTTGAAAGTGGGAAGCGGTTCCAAGAATTCGAGTGTCTCCACTATGTTATATTTCAGGCTCGGTTTTGCATTCTTATCTTTATAACCGTGATATTTAGAACCCTCTTCGAGTGCAGAAATAACTTCAGATGTCTGGCGTTCTGTTTTTGCGCGCGTCTCTTTCAGCGTTGCGCCCCAATCTCCGGTAACATTAATATCAATCTTATCATCCCCGCCTGACCGGCTGTCCAGTCGGGCAGGTTTAACCGGGAAATACTTTAATACGAGAACCGGTATAATCAATGGCTCGTTCAGTTCCTGCGTGTAGGAGCTGGGTTTATCCGCAATTGCCGGTGTTGTTCCGGCTTGAGGTTTGGGTTCTTCCGCTGGAGGGCTTTCCTTTGGTTTTTGTGCAACCGCATCGCATATCATCTTAAGAAACGGCGCGTCGAATTCGCTCGGCGCGACGCTTCCGTCATTCGTTGCCGCACCGCCAAGCCGTGACACCACAAGGTCCAGGCTCGGCACCACGTAAATCTTGCTGTCCTTCGCGCCCAGCGCGGCGAATGTGTCCGGCGGACAGCCGGAGAAAAGCATCCCCTTGGCGTCGTTCTCACGGTAGGGCAGCCGGTAGTGGTCGCTCCCGTTCAGCCACCAGAGGAAACCGTATGCTGGATTCAAATCCTGTGACGGCTTCGTGGCCTGCGCGATGAAATCCTTGCTCAGGAGTTGTTTGCCTTTCCACTTGCCGCCCTGCAAAATGAACTGGCCGAACCGCGCCATATCGCGGCATGAGCTCTTGATAGCGTGGTGTTTCAGCTTGAACCACTTGTTGAGCGTGACCCACGTGCATTCCGAATGGTTCATTCCGAGCGGCGTGAACAGCGCCTTTTTTGCGTAGTCGTTTCGGCTCATGCCGGTAGCGCGCTCGAGGATAGTATTCACCAGCGTGTATGCCGGATTGCCGTATGTCCAGAACGTGCCGGGCTCGTGCTCGAGTTCAAGCTCAAGCGCATATTTTTCCTGGTCGGGCGAGCGGAATGCGTAGAACAGGTCGGACCGCTTCGAAGAAAGAAGCCCTGAGGTCATAGACAGCAGGTGCCGGATAGTGATTTTATCTTTCGGCGTGCCTTTCCATTCGGTCAGGAAATCTGATGCGCTCTGGTCGAGTCCTTTGATGAACCCTGCCTCGATGGCGAATCCTATCAGCGCGCTCGAAATGCTCTTCTGGGCCGAGCACATATCGCCGGTCGAATTCATATCCCAGTCGTTCCAATATTGTTCGGCGACTATTTTACCGCCGTGTACGATGACCGCGCCGTATGAATCACGCTCGGAGGCGAACTTCATTGCTGTTCCCAGTTTAGTAGCGTCCATCCCGGCATCGGCCGGTAAAGCCGTTTCCCAATCGTCAACAGCTGTAGCAACCCGCGCAGAACCGATAAATAGCGCGATTGCCAACAGTGCTATGGCGATACCGAAAATTTTACTTCTCATCGTTTTAATCCTTTTGTTAATCGGTGCAGAACTTACGCACCCAACCTTTACGTAAGGGTTAGGTTGAGGATAATATTTTTATTAGAAGAAAGCAAATCTTACGTCTCCTATTATTTTACCCTATCTTCTATATACTACCTACTTCATACTATATACTACATACTATTTCTCTGCGTCCTCTGCGCCGGAGTTTACCCTGCACACCAATGCATTGGTGTGAGGGCAGCGAATCTTACGTTTTCTATTTTCTTAACCTACCTCCTACCTACTTCATACTGTATACTTTATACTACATACTTCTCTATCCCCTCAGCACGACCACATCGAATGTATTATCCAATATAGCCGCCGCAACTAATGTGATCAAAAATTAGAGATTGTTCTTAATGGCACGTATGTATTTAAATGACCGAAAATCTGATTTGTGACAAAAAATCTGAGAATTTGGTGAAAATTATTAAAATAGGGGGTGGTATAGGGTGCCGGTTGCTATAGCAGTATGTCTAGGGTACTATGGCAAAAGGTTTGTGGTATTACAGCAGTAGATTTGGGGTACTCTGGCAGTATATTTGGGGTATTATATCAGAAGGTTTAGGGTACTATAGCAAAAGGTTTGGGGTACTATGGTAGTATGTTTGTGGTACTCTGGCAGGAGATTTGCGGTATTCCAGCATTAGATTTGGGGTAATATAGCAGAAGACCTGCGGTATTCCAGCAGTAGATTTGCAGTAATATAGCAAAAGTGCTGTAGTACTATAGCAAAAGTGCTGGGGTACTATGGCAAAAGGTTTGGGGTACTATGGTAGGGGGTATAGGGTAGGGGGGGAGAGGGTATAGGGTAGGGGGGATGAGGGTATAGGGTACCCCCCTATAGGGTATAGGGGGGGTATGCCTATTCGGGTAAAATAATGCCTTAAAATGGGCTTAAATACTGGGTTTCCCCGGGTAAGGACTGTTCCGAATTAAGAAATCGCATATTTTTCAGCAAATATAAGGGTTTCAAGTCATCATCCTTTCATCTATATAAACGTAAAATATACCTGCCCGGTTCACTTATTTTAGGATTTCAATATGAATAAAGGTTTTAGTTACAGTTTGAACGTAGTGAATTACTGTAACTTATCCCGTAACGAAGTGAATGGGAAACTTTTTCTGATATTTTAGTAAATATTTAGAGCCACAGATTATTTATCCCATTTTGGGACACGGATATACACGGATTAAGCTGATTTGGCGGAACACCTCAAATAAACGGTGAATTGTCTTGACAAAGGATTAGGGAATATGTATTATAGTACCATAAAGGAATCTGTGGGACGCTATACCGAATAGTCAAGATGTCCCCAGAATTAAGGAGGAAAATATGAGTGATGCAGATACCCTTGTTAATCTAGCACAACTGGCAGCTACGCGTCATGACCAGCGTCGCCAGTATGAATGGAAGGTTTCATTTGCTTTTTGGGCATTATTGATTGGTAGTATAGTTAAAGGACACTATATTGCCAATTACTTTCAAGACCAGTTGATATATATTTGCCTTTGTATATTTTTCCTTTATGTATTTGTCTGGGTCCGTGGAGTATGGATAGCCAATCATAATGATAAAACGCTTAGTGATAATTTTCGAGAACAAGCAATGAAAAAACTCATAAGTAATAGTTATCAGGTTATTGAGCCACCTGATAAACTTTCTTGGAAATCTTGGATGTACTGGCTTGGATTCCTCTGTGACTGGTCAATGATATTCAATTTACTTGTTACGTTAGCGTTAATAGTTGTATTTTACATAATTCAATGAACAAATATATTGTAATTCTGGGGACGCCATCCCTGACAGGAGGCTTTGCTCTACCGAATAGTTAAGATGTCCACGGAATTATCACAGATTACCTAAATAAAAATATGTCAAGAGAACCTCTCTCCTATTGCGAATATGGGAACGGAGTAAAAAGTACTCTATGGAAAGTAAAAGGTTTGTACAATAAAGATGGAACAATTAGAGGCGCATCTTGTGATATTGAACTTTGTAATAGTAGAGAATTTCTTAGGGTATATCTGGATCGTTACATTCATCCCGGTAGTGTTTACTTAAAGATTACAAAAAGCGATCCATTCTTTCTATTTGAAGGAAAAACCATATATTTTGATACTTGCATAAATAAATTGAGAAGCATTTGCATTGAAGTAATAAAGCAGCATTTAGAGACATATCTGAAATATTATGAGAATATTGGGGATTTTGATACATGGGGTAACTTTACGGATAACATATTTACTATTATATTAAGGGAGAAAATCATTGACCTAATAATGCAATGCGCAACATCAGAAGAAGTTTGTAAGAAACTAGATTCCTTAAGAACCGAAAAAATTTAACTGGTAATTCGGGGGAAAGTAGCAACGAATCCCGTGAGGGACGCCCTCCTACGCCCTTTGGGCTTCGGCGGGCAAGCCATACCGCACTAAGCGAAGCGTGACCACGAACACCTACTGGAGCGGAATGAATTGTTAAGATGTCCCACGAATTAGTGAACTAATTAAAGAATAAAAGAGAGAAAGGGGAAATCGTTATGGGTATGAAAGAAGAAATCAATACAAGGAAAATGATTAACCAAGTTATAAATGAGATGGATAGTATTAATATAGAAAATCTTACTCAGACTGACCTTGTTAAAAAAGCATTAGCATTTGATGAGGAAAATAAAACTGTATTCGAACGCATATGGCAAATTGTTAAAGACATTAAAACGGGTGACCTCGAAAACCTGGAGAATAATAATCTTAATTCCCTTTTAACATTTCTGAAAAGCGCAAATGAATATTTTACACAACTTAAATCTTTTGACTCTATTCAAAATAGCCCAAAACAAGTTTCTGATTATATGGGTACCACGGGAAAAACTAAATATAATCAATGGTTTCCTAATATAGGATTGCCAATAATATCTTATATCAGGAAAAAACCTAATTTCGATGCACTTGAAAAGCAAATAAATGAAACCAAAAAACGAAATGAAGACGTAGTTAAGGAGATGGAAAATAAAAATACGGAAGCATCTTCTATCCTCACGAAGATGCAAGAAGCGGCGAGTAAAATGGGTGTTACTCAACATGCGGTACACTTTGAAAACGCCACAACTAAACATGATGAAATTGCAGGAAAATGGCTTAAAGCGACTGTTGTTTTAGGTCTTTTAACGATTGGATGGGGTATAGCAAGCTTCTACCTTGACCCCATTAAATTATCCGATAAACCATCAGATATAGATATAATCCATTCCATCGCTACTAAGGTTATTATTTTATCTGTTTTATATTATGGTCTGGTCTGGAGTGGTCGTAACTATAATGCTCATCGCCATAATGCTGTTGTGAACAAACATCGACAAAATGCTCTTAGCACATTTGAGACATTTGTCAATGCAGCCGGTAATGATACTTCAACTAAACACGCGGTACTTTTGGAAGCCACTCACTGTATTTTCTCTCTGCGGTCAAGTGGATATCTAAGAAAAGACACTGATTTAGAGGCACCAAATAAGTTTATAGAAATACTTAGAAATATAAATCCAACACAGAAAACATAATTTACTATGAGGAATTAGGGGGACGCCATACTAACTATTGATTTTAGTATGATGTCCCCAGAATTGCCGAATTTACAATTGATAAAATGAGCGAGACAGTATTTATTTTAGGTGCCGGCGCTTCAAAAGAAGCCGGCGCTCCATTAATGTCAGAGTTTCTCAGTGTTGCCGACAATCTACGCCGATCCAATACCGGCATTAAATCTATTTTTGATAAAGTACTTAATATCAGAAATTCTCTTCAGGCGGCACTTTCCAAATCATACTTAAAGTTAGATGATATTGAAGCGGTTTTTGCTGCTCTGGAGATGGGACGATTAATCGGGCATCTTCCCGGAATACAAGGCGACGAAATCGGAAGCCTTATATCATCTATGAAACAGATGATTGTAAAAACACTGGAATCATCTATTGTTTTCCCTGCTAAGGACAAACAGATATTTCCCCCAGAATCTTATAATACGTTTGTCAAGTTAGTAAAAGCGATAAATAATAACGGTAACCAAAATAGTTGCTCTATTATAACCTTTAATTATGATATCGCATTAGATTATGCCTTACATTTTAATTTGTATCCGCCAAACTATTGTTTAGATAACTCAACTAGTGGAGCTACTTTATTAAAGTTACACGGTTCTATAAACTGGGCAAAATGTTCCAACTGTGATAAAATTATTCCAGGGAATGTGGGTGATTTCGCTGGAAAAATCAGGATTGCTAGAACCGCTCTTGACATCACTTCTCAGGTCTATTTTAATATAGGTTCTGAGTTACAAGGCTTGGGACTTAAACATTGTGATACAAATGTATCACCTGACCCTGTTATTATTCCGCCAACATGGAATAAGCAACAGTATCATAATGAAATAAGTCAGGTATGGGCACGGGCAGCGAAGGAACTATCAGATGCGGAAAATATATTTGTAATCGGATATTCGCTTCCACCAAGTGATTATTTCTTTCACTACTTATATGCATTAGGTTCTATTAATAATCAGGTTAGAATTAAACGCTTCTGGATATGCGACCCCGACCCAAATGTTGCAGAACGATTCAGAAAAATAATTGGACCAGATGTTGACAATAATAAATTTACAGCACCTTCTCGTGCAATATTCAGTCAGATAATTTACACGATAGCGAATGAGTTGAAAGTAAAGATTCAATAATAATCTTTTTTCTCTATGCCCCCAGACACCTTTCTACATCCAGATTCCGGCAAGGATATCCGCACAGACGAGACATTAATTGAATTCTGAGGATGCCATACCTAATTCACACTTATTCTAACCCCCAAACCCCCATTTTCGGCTATTTCCGTTATTACAACTTATTATAAATCAACCACTTATACAGGCAGGGGGGGGTACCCCACCCCTCCTATCCTACCTTCCGCCAGAGGTTGCGCATATCTCCGCCAGAGGTGTCGTAAATCTCCACCGGAGGTTGCGCATATCTCCACCAGAGGTTGCGTAAATCTCCACCAGAGGTTGCGTAAATCTCCGCCAGAGGTTTCGCAAATCTCCATCAGAGGTTTCGCAAATCTCCACCGGAGGTTTCGCAAATCTCCACCGGAGGTATTGCAAATCTCTGTTAGAGGTTTAGTACAGGGGAGGGATGTACTAAAAAATTGCTTTTAATATTAGAAATGAGATTTGTAAGCGGATTAAGCTGATACGCCGGATTTTAGCCACAGATTATCCTCCAGAGGCAGACCCAGTGGGCATTGATTTTCTTAGATTACACAAATTGAGACTACAATAAACTGATAAATTCCTCTACCGAAATTAATTAGGGACAGTCCCTACCGGGGGAAACCCAGTATTTAAGCCAGTTTTATGGCAGCATTTTACCAATAGATATACTCTCTCATATATCCCCTTCCCTTATACCTGCCAGTGCTACTCCTTATGCACCGAGATGCCTCTGGGTATGCTAACCAGTGCCACTCCCCATACTAACCAGTGCCACTCCGTATACTAACCAATGTCTCTCCATATGCTAACCAGTGCCACTCCGTATGTTAACCAATATATCTCCATATATTAACCAGTGTATCTCCGTATACTAACCGGTGTCTCTGGTTATGCTAACCGGTACCTCTGGGTATCTTGTCCAGTGTCTCTCTCTATGGAGGGAGGGGGGAGGGGTTACCATACCCCCCTGTTTTTGCTAAAAAAATAAAATTGCGGTTAAAATATTTTTGTTTTATCGTTCTATTGTTTAAAGGGTTAGAGAAAGGGTCTCATTTTCTCCAAAATATCGTGTCGCTTTTTGATTTTCATTCGTATAATATATATATAGGCGCTTCTTGATAGTATACGAAAATATAAGATTAGCCACCAAGACACTAAGGCACAAAGAAAATAACCTGTTGATTTATTATTAGTGTCGGAGTTTATCCCGCAAGGCGGGATGGTTAGAAATTTTTCAAATTATCCTTGACAGCTTTGGGAATCAAATATATATTTATTAAAGAAGTATTTGGATTTATAAATTCTCCGAGAGCCGTTAAAACCTGCCACAGAGTCGCTACAACCGAATACATTAAAATTAAACGGAATCTTATATCGCAGACTATAAACGACTCCAATATGGTAATTTATTTTAATTAGTATTTTGTAAAGGAATACATGTATGAATAAATTATGGGTAAAGATTGCAGCAGTCCGATGCCTTCTGATGCGGACTGCTCCGTATCGTAGCATCGGAGCATTCATATTTATTATAGCCTTTGTTGTTGCCTTTAATTATGGCGGCTGCGGCGCCGGCGTTGAAAACCCCAGCGGTAGCAGTACACCGGATCAATCCGGATTATCTATCACAACCAATTCAGCCACTAACATCAATCAGACTATTGCCACCTTAAACGGCACTGTCATTCCCATTGGTGTTGATACGTTTGTATATTTCCAGTATGGGACAACTATGTCATATGGCAGCACTACCGCTTCTCAAAATATTAATCTCCAATCCGGTTCCAGCGCGGATCCTATCAATCTATCCGCTAACATAACCGGATTATCACCAAATACCACCTATAACTTCAGAATCAGGGCAATCGTAGGCAATAGTTATGCGGGTCTTGTATACAATGGGTCAAATCAGATCTTTACTACTGTAGGATTAGTGCCTGTCTGCGTTACTAATGCCGCTAACAATATCACTTATAACGCAGCCAGATTAAATGCCACGATTAATCCCAAAGGAAGTAATACCACTGCCTATTTCAATTATGGCACTACTACTTCATATGGCACTGCCACAACTTCCCAGGAA
>JAZDMB010000045.1:0-66386 GCA_043801445.1 Planctomycetota bacterium | reverse complement strand
CCTGAAAACATAAAAATTGAGGGGACTGTTGTAATTACAGATACAGAAAAAGACTTATCTTTACTCCGCGCTCTCTGCGACTCTGCGGTGCAAACCTATTCCGCTAAATTAGCACCTAAAGATTATACTTATTATTTATTTAATCCGGTTTATGCAGTCGGCTGTTCCTTAGGATTTCCACCTCGTCCATCATCCGGTATTCTCAGCGCTCTCGGCGTCTCTGCGGTGGAAATTACTGCGCCTGTTCTGCCCGGCAATTCAGGCGGTCCGGTTTACGATGCCAGAACCTTTGAAGTGATTGGAATCGCGGTTTGGGTTAAGGTTTATCAATACCAACTTGTAACTACAATGGCAGGGATTGTTCCTATTAACCAAATATATGAATTTTTGGATAGCCACAGAGACACTGAGGTCACAGAGAATAAAAAATAACTCTGTGTGCTCTGTGACTCCGTGGCAAATAAGGAGGGTAACGATATGTTGAACGAATTCGGCAAATGCTGCAAATGCGGCGAAGAAATAAGTCCATATGACCGTAATAACGAGGATTGGCTCTGCAAGCAGTGCTATGACAAGACCCACCGACGGTATCCTTTCCCGAATCCGAGAATTAATGACGAAAGAATACTCTCGGCTGATGAACGGATAGAATCGGAAAAATGGAAGGATGAGATTATTGATAAGGTGGATAGAGAAGCCACAGATTACACAGATTAAGAAGAAGTTGGTCTGCCAGACGGACTTTTGCTTTTTCCGTCGGAGCAGAAGGGCGGACTGACTTTTAACTTCTAACTTTTAACCTTTAACTTTTATGAGAGGAGGTGAGAAAAATGGCAAACGAGATTAAATTGGACATGTTGATAACTATACCAACCAGTCTTGAACCGGCAGGGGATATGCCTGACAGGTGGGCAGAATCGTTGACGGCTAACGCTCAACGGCTCTATGACCGACTGCTGGAATCATTGCCTGATGAAGGCACATTCCAGTCGAAGGTAGCAGAGGTATCCAACCAGAAATGGAAGGGTATGATTGATTCGGGATTTGTATCCCAGTCAGGTCTGACCCAGAAGAATATCCAGCGTGCGCAATACAAAGGACTGGCTAACGCCTATCCCAAGTTTATGGAGCAACTCCAACGGGCTTTCGCAACGGTGGACGGCGTATTTGGTAAGTTCTTCAAGGACCAGGTTAATAACTCCAAGGATAAGTGGGCTAATGCCGTGGCTAACGGCACTCTCCGGATTACCGGTGACAGAATCCGCGGTCTGGTTATACCGCAGATAGTTTACTGGATGACCGGCGATGCTAAAGCCAACAAGATGACCGAGCACGTGGAGGTTATTGCCGGCGGTCCTTACGACTTCACCAAGACAGGTTTGAGGCAACAGTTCCGTTCAGCCGTATCGAGTTTGTTGGTATCAGCCGCGATGGCTCTTATCAAGGCAGATATGGAAGCAGGTGAAATTGCAGCGCAGAACGGCAGATTGGTGGAACTGGCTAATGCCTTTGCTGATGCTACGGTGAAACCATTCGTAGTGGGTGGCGGAGCGACTGATTCGCTCCTGGAGTATGAGTATTCCGACCCGGAAACCAAACTCCATGCCAGAATTGTTCTGGTGTAACAGGGTAGGAATTTGGGGTGTCTGCAGCACCCCGAATTCCTTTTGTAACAAGTTCAAGGGTTCAATAGTTCAAAAGTAATCCTTGAACCTTGAACACTTAAACTTTTGAACAAGGAGTTTTTTATGGCATATAGAAGAAGATATTTTGAGGGCGAGGTGACTACACCAGCCATAGTCACCGAAGCGGTGACTGAGGATAAGATTGCGGATGATGCAGTAACATCAGCTAAGATTAAGGACGGAACCATAACCGGAGCCGATATCGGTGTCGGACAGGTTCAGACCGATGATATTGCTGACGGCGCAGTAACTGCGCGGAAATTAGGCAGCGATGTTTCTGTCGTGCCTCTGGCTGATAATTCGGTTTCTACTGCCAAGATTCAGGACAATGCGGTAGTAACGGAGAAGATAGCAACTGGCGCAGTAGACAGTAGTAAGTTGGCAGCAGGCAGTGTGGAATCAACCAAGATAAAAGATGGTGCAGTAACTAATACGAAGATTGCGACTAATGCAGTAAGCAAGTCAAAGATGACTGATAATTCTGTTGGCTATCTGGAAATCATAAACGGGTCAATTGAGCCAAGACATATCCGGGCAGTTGATAGTCCGGCTAATGGTGAAATCCCTTCTTACAATCAGTTACAGGAAAGGTTTGAATGGATTGCTCCGGAAGGCGGTGGTGTAACAAGACCACTGGCGCCTCCGGTGGCTACCGATGAAATTGGGGCTGGCGCAGTAGGCAGTAGTCAGTTGGCAGTAGACAGTGTGTCAACGGAAAAAATCCAGAACGGCGCGGTGACGAAAGCCAAATTATCCTACAAGGTTATCAGCATCACGATTCCGGCATTACAAGTAGGCGGATTATTTCCGCCTTTGGGTGACCCGGATTTGAATGGCGGTGTGATTTTAGGTTATTCTATTCCTGTGAATCAGGACCAGTTGATTAGACAATTATTTCTGTTGCCGGGGCTGCCGCAAGGGACCGGGATTTCAATCTTGCTGAACCAGCCGGCGATAGCGGATAATACGTTTGATGTAGTAGTCCTGAGGGGATAGAGAAGTATGTAGTATAAAGTATGAAGTATGTAGTATGTGGGCGAAGAGAAGAAACGTAGCCGCCTGCGTCCAGTTAGGACTACGGACGGGCAGGGATTACACAGATAATTTCTATAAGGAGGCCAGGAAAGCAGGAATCATTTCTTGGTCTCATGGTTTCCTTATAGTTATTTCGGCTCCGCGTTTTCAGCGTCTCGGCGGTGAAAGTTTATTTTTCCTTTGCCTTGTCTATATAAGGCCTTATTTTTTCTTCACGAGAAGGGTCAAGTTCTATTGCCTTCTCCAAATCGACTGCGGCTTTGTCATAATCTTTTTTATCGTAATAAGCCAGCCCGCGCCAAGAGTAAGCATTAACATCTTTGGGGTTGAGTTCTATGGCTTTAGTAAAATCTGCAATCGCTTTATCATAATCTTTTTTATCGTAATAAGCCAGCCCGCGCCAATGGTATGATATATAATATGTCTGATCAATTTCTATTGTTTTATTTAAATCGGCTATCCCTTTATCGTACTCATTTTTACAATAATAAGCCTCGCCTCGACTTAGATACGTCATCTTGTCAGCAGGATTAAGTTCTATGGCTTTTGTATAATCTGCGATGGCTTTGTCATATTCTTCTTTTTCGTAATAAACATCCCCGCGCGACTTGTAATAATAAATATCTTTGGGATTAAGTTCTATAGCATTGTTAAAATCAACAATCGCCTTGTCATATTCTTTCTTATAGTCATACGCCTTCCCGCGCCGATAATAATAATCACAATCTTTAGGAGCGAGTTCTATGGCCTTGGTAAAATCCACAATTGCTTTATCATATTCTTTTTTATCGTAATAAGTAATTCCTCGCCAATAGTAGGGTATATGATATGTCTGGTTAATTTCTATTGCCTTGTTAAAATCAACCATTCCTTTATCATACTCTTTTTTCGCATAATAGACTTCGCCTCGACTTAGATACGTCATGTTGTCAGCAGGATTAAGTTCTATGGCTTTGCTATAATCTGCGATGGCTTTGTCATTTTCTTTCTTGTCGTAATAAGCCCTCCCGCGCCGATAATAATAATCACAATCTTTAGGAGCGAGTTCTATGGCCTTGGTAAAATCCACAATTGCTTTATCATATTCTTTTTTATTGTAATAAATACTTCCTCGCCAATAATAGGGTATATGATATGTCTGGTTGATTTCTATTGCCTTGTCAAAATCAACCATTCCTTTATCATACTCTTTTTTCGCATAATAGACTTCGCCTCGACTTAGATACGTCATATTGTCAGCAGGATTAAGTTCTATAGCCTTGTTAAAATTAACAATCGCCTTGTCATATTCTTTCTTATATTCATACGTCTTCCCGCGCCAATAGTAAAAATTTGTGTCTTTAGGATTAAGCTCAATAGCTTTGGTGAATTCTATAATAGCCTCATCATAATTATTCCGGTTATAATAAGATGTGCCCTTGTCATAATGGTTTTCTGCTGGGGTTTTTGATATTAACGGCGGGATGAAAATCGCAGCAAGTGTGGCAATGGCGAGTATCACTATAATGCTTATAATAATTCCGGCGACGGCAAGTCCTTTTCCTTTTAATGTGGCGCGATTCCTTTTGATTTTGGCCAGGGCAATAATTCCTATGATAAGGGCAGGTAAAAGAAATGGGGAAAAACAGATACCAATTAGCGCAAATATTAAACTCAGAATAGCCAGTGTGGAAGTTTTGGGTTCCGGCTGTGGGGTCTGGGTTACAGGTTTTGGTTCTTCCATAAATTACTTTTTACTTCATCACGGCACCCTGCCCCGTTAGAAGCGAGCATAATCAGAGTTAAGTAACTCTAATTACTCGCTATTGGACGCTTCTAACGGGCTGAGAAGCAGCAAAAACTTGCTACTGCCTCGAGTAATTATCATCCCGACAAAGTCTATCGGGATATTGTTTTACGGAACCCGAGAATAATTGTCATAGGCATATCCGGTCATATCGCCAAACGAAAAGCCGGGACCAGAAGTAATTCCTAACGCAATATTTGTTATGGCGGAGGTGGACTTTGTGATGCGGGTGACGTTGCTAGAACCATTATTTACCGTCCAGCAATATGTTGCATCTACCGCGATTCCACGGGGTTGAGTTCCTACCGTGATATTGGTCGTGGCTAAATTGGACTTTGTGATGCGGGTGACATTATCAGAATCCTGATTCGATACCCAGCAATAGGTGTCATCTACCGTGATTCCAAAGGGGCCGCTTCCTACCGCAGTAATCGTGGTTGTGATAGAATTTGATTTCGTTATACGTGTGACAGTATTAGAACTATTATTTGTCACCCAGCAATAGAGCTCATCTACAGCGATTTCATTGGGTTGAGCTCCCAACGCAATCGTGGTCGTGGCATAATTAGACTTTGTGATGCGGGTAACACTACTATTACCGCCATTTGCCACCCAAACATAGGTTCCATCTACTGCGACTCCATATGGTAAAGCTCCCGTTCCCAAAGAGATAGTTGCCGTTTGTAAGTTGGATTTCGTGATGCGGGTGACATTATTAGAACCCCAATTTGCCACCCAGCAATATGTCTCGTCTACCGCAACTCCCCAGGGGTTAGTTCCAGCTGTGATATTGGTCGTGGCATAATTTGATTTTGTGATGCGGGTGACATTATTTGTTCCAGCCAATTTTGTTACCCAGACATATGTTTCATCTACCGCGACTCCAAGGGCGCCAATTCCAACCGCAATATTGGTTGTGGCGTAAGTGGATTTCGTTAAGCGGATAACGTTACCAGGAGTATAATCTGCCACCCAGAGATAGTTATCCACGGCAGTGGTGGACCCAGCGGTGGTAAAACTCCAGACAATACCGGTAGTGGTTCCACCGGCATTTGTGGAATCAATCCGCCAGTAGTATGTAGTGCTATTAGCCAGTGCGCCGGGGGTGTATGTTGTTGAAGCAGTATTTGTGCCATTGACAATGTTTGAGGGCGGATTATTTGTGCCGAAATAGACGTTATATGTCGCGCCTGAAACCGCTCCCCAGCTAAGTGTTGGATTAATTGAAACACCTGTTGCGCCGGTAGAAGGACTCGGTGACCCAACCTGAGCAGGCGGTGGTGTTGCTGAGGTGGTAAAACTCCAGACAATACCGGCAGTGGTTCCACCGACATTTGTGGAATCAATCCGCCAGTAGTAGGTAGTGCTATTAGTCAGCGTGCCGGGGTTGTATGTTGTTGAAGCAGTATTTGTGCCATTGACAATATTTGAGGGCGGATTATCTGTTCCGAAATAGACATTATAAGATGTTGCGCCAGTGGCAGAAGCCCAGGATAGCGCAGTGGTGATTGAAACACCTGTTGCACCGCTAGTCGGGGATCGGCCGGATGTGCCAACCTGATCCGGTGGCGCTATGGTGGTAAATGTCTGATTATTTCCATTGGTTGTTCCGGCAAGACTCGTTGCCACAACCCTGAAGTTATATAGTGTACCGGCTGATAATGAAGTTATGTTGGCAGAAACACTGACATTACTCGTGCCGCTGCCGGGGGATGGCGTGGCAGTTGATGTACTTCCATAAGATGTTGAGGTGCCGTAATCAAAGTAGCAAGAGCTGACATTCAAGCCATTAGGATTGACTGTGCCGTTTAATGTAGCAGAAGTAGCGGCTACATTAGTAGCGGCATCAGTAGCGCAGGTCGGCGCCGAAACATTATTTACCGTGATGGTAATTTGCTCAGAATCAGACAGGTTCGAGGTGCCGTTATCAGTTACAGTAAATGTGACATTAGGAAAACTGCCGGCCTGACTATAGGTTGGCGTCCATGAGAATACTCCTGTAGCAGAATTCAAATTGGCGCCGCTTGGCAGATTGGTTGCTGAATAAGTCAGGGCGTTACCATCCGGGTCTGTGGCAGAGATAGTAAAGGTCAGTAATGCGCCTTCATTTACGGTTTGGTCTCCGATGTATGTAAGGACAGGCGCTCTGTTGACATTATTTACCGTGATGGTAATCTGCTCAAAATCAGACAGGTTCGGGGTGCCGTTATCAGTTACGGTGAAGGTAACATTCGGATAACTGCCGGCCTGTGTATAATCCGGTGTCCATGAGAAAGTTCTGGTAGCCTGGGTGAAGCTCGCGCCGGTTGGCAGATTGCTTGCAGAATATGTCAGCGTATCGCCAGCATCAGAATCAGCGGCAGAAATAGTAAATGTCAATGATGTATTTTCATTTACAGTTTGGGCGCCGATGGCTGCAAGGACAGGCGCTCCGTTGACATTAAGCACCGTGATAGTGATTATTTCTTCAGCAGTCAGATTGGGGGTGCCGTTATCGGTTACTCTGAAAGTAACATTCGGATAACTACCGGATTGCGTGTAACTCGGCGTCCAGGAAAAAGTTCTGGTAGTTGGTGTAAAGACTGCGCCGGTTGGTAAACCGGTTGCAGAATAAGTCAGTGTATCTCCGGTATCCGGGTCTGTGGCAGAGATAGTAAAGGTCAACAATGCGCCTTCATTTACGCTTTGGTTGCCGATAGTTACAAGGTCAGGCGGTCGGTTTACATCGCCTATTGAAATAGTAATCGTTTTGGAAGCAGATAGATTCGGACTGCCATTATCAGTGGCAGTAAAGGTAACAATATAATTAGTATCATTTTGTCCCGTACTCGGAGTCCATGAGAAGGTTCTGGTAGTAGGGTTAAAGCTTGCGCCGGTTGGCAGATTGGTTGCTGAATATGTTATGGTGTCTCCTTCAGGGTCTGTGGCGGAAATGGTAAAAGTTAATAAGACACCTGCATCTCCGATTTTGTTGCCGATGGTTGCGAGGATAGGAGCTCCGTTGATATTATTTACCGTGATGGTAATCTGTTCAGAATCAGATAGATTCGGACTGCCATTATCAGTTACGGTAAATGTGATATTGGGGAAACTACCGGCCTGACTATAGGTTGGCGTCCATGAGAATACTCCTGAAGCAGAATTCAAATTGGCGCCGGTGGGCAGATTGGTTGCAGAATATGTGAGTGTGTTACCATCAGGGTCTGCGGCAGAAACGGTAAATGTTAATAATGAACCTTCATTCACGGTTTTATTGCCGATGGTTGCAAGGACAGGAGCTCCGTTGACATTATTTACCGTGATGGTAATCTGTTCATTATCAGATAGACTTGGGATGCCATTATCAAATACGTTAAAGGTAATGGAATAAGTGGCGGCCTGTGTATAATTCGGAGTCCAGGAGAATGTTTTGGTAGTTGTGTCAAAGTTTGCGCCGGTGGGCATATTGGTTGCGGAATATGTCATTGTATCTCCATCAGGGTCTGTGGCAGAAATAACGAATGTCAATAGGGCGCCTTCATTTACGGTTTTATTGCCGATGGTTGCAAGGACAGGCGATCTATTCTGGTCGCGTGTAGTAAAAGTCCGGTTTGCTCCATTGTATGCAATGCCGCTATTACCGGCGGTGGTTGCCCTGAGTCTGAAGTTGTAGGGTGTATTTGGTAATAATCCGGTTATGTTAGCCGTAACATTGACGGGAGTCGTGCCGCCGGAGCCGGTGTTTTGATAAGCGGTGCTGTAGCCATATCCGATACTTGTGCCGTACTCGAAATATATATTAGTGCTAGTACCATTGGGATTAATCATGCCATTTAAGGTGGCAGAACTCTGGGTGATGTTAGTGGCGGGATTGGTTGTTGCATATGCTGTCGATGATCCTGCCGGAGCACTACTGCCGCCACCGCCGCCGCCGCAGCCGCCGTAATTAAATACCATAACATAAGATAATGCCAAACCCAGTATTGCCGATGTCAGCCATTTATTTTTTACTATCATAAAATACATCCTTTTTTTAATGCACCGCAGAGTATACAGGGAATATTACACATCACATATCCTCTCTTAACAGAGGGGACTTTTTTGCGACTCAGCGGTAAATATTTATAATGTTAATTTGGTTGTTTATCAAAATAGATTGGATTTGTCAAGTGTAATTTTATATTAGTTATTAATGTGTAATCGTATAATTATTGACTCCAATGATATAACAAATTATAATCAAGCATTAAATAGTTTATGAAAACAAGAAATTTTAACCACAAAGACACAGAGGACACAAAGAATACCAAATAATTACCTTTGTGGTGAGTAATATTACAAATTAACACAATGCAGAACATCCGTAATTTTTGTATCATTGCCCATATAGACCACGGCAAATCCACGTTGGCAGACCGTTTACTGGAGATTAGCGGCGCGGTGTCTGCCCGAGATTTGCGCGAGCAGTTTCTTGATAGCGGTGAGATAGAACGCGAACGCGGCATCACCATAAAGGCAAAGGCGGTTATGCTTAAATACCGTTTAAATAATCAGTCATATATCCTCAATCTGATTGATACTCCGGGGCATGTGGATTTCAGTTATGAAGTTTTAAGGAGTCTGAAGGCATGCGAGGGCGTTTTGCTTCTGGTTGACGCCACTCAGGGAGTCCAGGCGCAGACTGTGGCAAATGGGTTTCTGGCAAAGGAATCCAATCTGACAATCATTCCGGTTATTAACAAGATAGATATGGCGATTGCACAGGTTGAGCAGACCGTAGAGGAAATACAGAATGTTCTGGGCATTCCGGCTGAAGAAATAATTAATGTCAGCGCCAAGACCGGAGTTAATGCTGATAAGGTTCTGGAAGCGATTGTTAAAAGGATACCACCGCCTCAGGGTGATGTTAATAAGCCGTTGAAGGCATTGATATTCGATGCGGTGTACGATGATTATCGCGGGGTGATTATGTTCGTGAGAATGATTGACGGTTCGGTTAAGATTGATGATGAGATATTAATGATAAGAAATAATAGGACCTTTAATGTGGAAGAGGTCGGGATATTCATGCCCAAGATGGTAAAGGTGTCTAAATTATCAGCCGGCGATGTCGGTTATATTATCAGCGGTATCCGCAATAGCCGCGAGATAAAAATCGGTGATACGATAACACTAAAGAATAATACTGATGTGGTTCCTTTGCCGGGTTATCGCGAACCTTTACCGATGGTCTTTGCCGGTTTTTATCCGACACAGGATAGTAATATTAATGTCCTGAAAAAGGCTTTGGAGAAATTGAGCCTTAATGACTCGTCATTTACATTTGAGCCTGAGACTTCAGAGGCATTGGGTCTGGGATTCAGATGCGGATTTTTGGGGCTGTTGCATATGGATATTATTAAGGAGCGTTTAAAACGCGAGCAGGCAGCTGATGTGGTGCAGACGGCTCCGAACGTGCCTTATGAGGTTATAGCTTTAGAAAGGGGAATGAGCAAGACCATGCGTATTGATAATCCGGCTGATTTTCCCGACGAGCTTAGTATCAAGGAAATAAAGGAGCCGATTGTTCAAGTGAGCTTAATTGTACCGTCTGAAAATATCGGTAATATAATGGCATTATGCGAATCCAAACGGGGTAAGCATATTAAGACGGAATACCTTTCTTCGACCAGAGTAATTATTCAGTATAGTCTGCCTTTAGGAGAGATTATATATGATTTTTATGATAAGTTGAAATCAGCCACGCACGGTTTCGGAACAATGGATTACGTTTTTACCGGATATGAACCGGGCGATCTGGTTAAGTTAAGGATATTGGTGGCAGATGTTGAGGTTGACGCCTTTTCTTCTATTGTTCACAGTGATGTGGCAGAAGCAAAAGGCAGGCGGATTATTCATACATTAAAACAGAATATTCCCCGTCATCTTTTCCAGGTTGCTTTGCAGGCGGCGATTGGCAAGCGGATAGTTGCCCGCGAGAATATTATGGCTATGGCTAAACATGTAACCGGTAAATGCTACGGAGGCGATATTACCCGCAAGCGGAAACTCTGGGAAAAGCAGAAGGAAGGCAAGAAAAAGATGAAAAGTATCGGCTCGGTAGCGATTCCTCAATCGGCTTTCATTTCGGTCCTGGGCGGAGAAGAAAGTAAACCCCGTTAGAGATTATCGTGTATGTTTTATACCTATGTGATACGAAGTAGTAAAGATGGAAAATGGTATACAGGTTACACAGATGATTTACGGAAACGCTTTAAAGAGCATAATAACAATAAGGTTATTAGCACTAAAGGAAGAGGATTATTTGAGTTGATATATTACGAAGGATGTTTGAATAAATATGATGCAGTTCTCCGTGAGAAATACCTAAAAACTGGGATGGGTAAACGCTATCTACGAAATCGTTTGAAGCGTTTCCTATCTCTAACGGGGTAAATAAGATGAACGATATAATTAAGTCGGAAGAAAGCCCTTCCCAGCCAGTTGCCAGCCTTCCCGAAGGGCAAGCCTCGCCACAGGCGGGAGGCACCTGCCCGACCGTCAAGCGGGGATTTGTTTTCGGCGGACAAAAATTTAGTACAGCCACTAATTTATTGAGTGCTTTCCCGGTTATAGTAATAGGCGTTGTATTGATAGCTACATTGTATATAACGAATGTTGTATCGTTCTGGAGCACTATTGTAATGCTGGTGCTTTGGTTGGTTTTAATTCAGGGTAATTTGGAGGTGTTTCTGATAGCCTTTATCATGGCAATGATAATTCGTTGTTTTAGTATAGAGGTTTATAAGATTCCGACAGGTTCGATGGAACCTACATTACACGGTGATTATGTATATGGAGATAGAATCATTGCCGATAAGTTCACGTTGCTTTTCAGGAAGATAAAAAGATTTGATATATTATTGTTCAGATTCCCGATGGATAAAACTACAAATTTCATAAAAAGGGTGGTGGGATTGCCTAATGAGGAACTGATGATTAAAGGGGGCGACCTTTATTCACGTCCCAAAGGGACTGATAAGTTTATTATTGCCAAAAAACCGCTTGCCACACAGGAATCTATCTGGATAAATTTTGGAGGATATAAATGGGATGGTTCGGAATCTCATCTGTCAGAAGCATGGGAGTTGTCCGAAGTGAAGTCTTATAAAGTGCAGGATGGTAAATTATATCTACAAGGGAATAATATAATCAGATATGAAGATAGTATTAAAGATAAATATCCTTGGAGTGAGGGTAGGTATACGGTTAGTGATATGAAATTCTCTTTCCGGGTTCATGTTGAACAAGGCGGAGGCGAAATCAGTTCAACTATCAAAACACCTGCCGGTAATTTTAGTTTATGTTTGTTTCCTATTCCAGATGGGGAGTCGCCCAATTTGACTTGGCATTATCGTAGGCCGCCATCTGAGATGATAGCTCGTTCGAATATTCTGGAGCATTATTTAGCATCAGGTCATCCGATAAAGTCATTGCCGATTGATATGAAAATTGAACCGGGCAAAGATTATTTTATCGAAATCCTCAATTTTGACGGGAGTATCTATGTAAAGATTAATAAGGAAATCGTTCAGCAATACGATTATATTACTTTTCTGGAACCTGCCCGAACTGACGGCCGGTCAGGCGGGAGTGACTATTCGGATAGAGATTATTCTTATCATCCTATTAGCGTAGAGGTTAAGAAAAATTCAGTCCAATTATGGGATTTTAAAATAGTTCGAGATATTTATTATTCAGGAGATTATGATTATAGAAGTATCTTGAAAGAAAATGAACCGCTGGTAATTCCTAATGGTAAATATCTGGTAATAGGTGATAATATTCCTAATAGTAAAGATAGTCGTCTATGGCATCTGAAGAAAATCACTCTTAAAAATGGTAAGGTTATTAAATGCGATGCTGAACCTTCTTCAGATTCTTATTTTGATGATGGGAAAACGATTAAAATCTTGAGAGATAAAAAACGCAATAGAGGTGGTGACATCTGGGGGATTAGTCATATTATAAATAAAACAGATATAGCATCTATGGAGGATGAAGACGCTCCTTTTATTGATTCGAATGAGATATTTGGTGAGGCATTATTGGTATTTTGGCCATTACCTCGGTTTAAGTTTATTCGTTAACGTTTAAAGTGATTAATGGGTAATAAACCGTAAGGATATTTTAGGTAAAAATAGTATAAAAAATTGATATTCTGAGCTTAATTATAATTTTTTTTATAACCTTATGATTATAAGGTTTTATACAATTTCTTTTACTATAATGAGTTAAGGAAATCTGATAGAAAGTCTATAATGGTAACATCAATTTATAAAGGAACTAATATTTTTCTGGCAGTACGTTAGTGATTATAACTCGTATATTTACAATGGGTTATGACAAATAATGTGTATTTTGTTAGGGAATAATGATAGGGATATGAGAATATAATAGGTGTTATAGAGTTTGATTTATGATGAAATTATCAACAAATTATCAACAATTATTGACAATCCCTACCGGGATGCTTCTTTTAATCCAGTTTTTGTGCGTAATATCTGGGTGAAGAAGCCTCGTAGGAGTAAAATATATATAATCTAAATTATATGCTTCTTGAAATAAAACAATTGGTCAAAATATACGGTCAGCGCCGAGTGGTTGATGGGGTGAGTTTTAATATTGCCGAAGGCGAAATTGTAGGTCTTCTGGGACGGAATGGTGCCGGTAAAACAACTACTTTTAGAATGGTTACAGGTCTTATTTCTCCTTCATCAGGTGAAATAACATTTTTAACCAATCAAAAAGGAGAAAAAGGGATGGTGGAAGTTACCGGGTTGCCAATGTATAAAAGAGCCTTATATGGTATGGGATATTTACCTCAAGAATCATCGGTATTTCAGAATCTGAGTGTAGAAGATAACCTTTTAGCTATACTGGAAACCAGACCAATAAGCCGTGGAAGACGATTATCGGAAGCCAAAAAGCTTCTTAATGAATTTGGGTTAAGCAATCTGGCTAACCAAAAAGCAACAACGCTTTCCGGCGGAGAAACAAGGCGATTAGAAATTGCCCGTGCTTTAATTACCGAGCCGACATTATTGCTATTAGACGAACCATTCTCTGGAGTAGATCCTATTTCCGTTTCTGAGATTCAGGATATTATTAAGCGTCTTAAATCTAAAGGCATTAGCATATTGCTTACTGACCATAATGTTCGTGAAACGCTTGCAGTAACGGATCGTTCTTATATTATTGATGCAGGTCAAATATTATGTTCCGGAACACCTTCTGAAATAATGAATAATCCTTTAGCAAGGCAAAAATATCTTGGAAGAGATTTTTATATATGATACCAGTTTCGTTAATTAAATTATTAGTCAGAATGGCGCCTCCGTTCATTTTAGGATGGTGTATTCCTGGTGCAGCTCATTGGTATTACGGGTATCGTTCTAAGGCGGTGGTATTTTTCGCTATAATTTTAATTTGTTTATTATCAGGATTGGTTATCTCTGATTTTAGGGCTGTCAGATATGCTGATAATCCTTTTTATTATATCGGTCAATTTGGGAATGGGGTGGTATTGTTATCAAATACCTTACTAACATCAGAAATGCCTCGAGGATTGGTACCTCTTCCATATCTTGAAATAGGATTGCTCTATATTTGTGTTGGTGGTCTTCTTAATCTGATAATTCTGTTAAATCTCTACTCACAGATAATCAATAAAAAATCGTCAATGAATTCTTAGTCGAAAATTATGTTTACTTTTATTTTGATGACTGTTCTTTTCGTCGCGATATCATTTATGGTTTCTTTGGCTTTAAGTTTTGCTACAATAGAAGATGATCCCAAAGTTATTATTTGTATAGCGTTGAAGAATTTCAAGTTGTTATTTTTAATCGTTTTCGTGATTTGGATTATATTGACCGCTATAAGTTTTTTATGGAGATGAAATAACACAGAAATGGTTTCGGGAGTGTTTTCAACATAAGGGAATGAGGCATCAGGTTTTTTCTTTTGGGAGAGTTTAAATAAGCATAACTGAATGGGAGAGATGCAATTTAATATTCTAATGACAGAAAGCCTTTTGATGAAAAATATATATCCAAGAAGGGAATGTCGAAAATGGTAGAGATGGAATTGTCTCGGATTATTATTGATGAAACTCGCGAAGAACAGATCATCGTTTTAAAGGAAATCAAAGGGAAGCGGATTTTCCCTATTATTATTGGTATTTATGAGGCCGCGGCTATTGACCGGAAAATCAAAAATATAAAAACTCCCAGACCCTTAACGCACGACTTGATTACACATTTTGTCAAAGCATTGAATTCAAGCATTACTAAAGTCATTATCAATGACATCAAGAAGAATACATTTTATTCCAGAATATTCGTTAAGTCTAATGGTAAGGAAATAGAGATTGATTCGCGTCCGAGCGATGCGATTGTGTTAGCAGTTCATCTAAAGGTGCCAATCTATGTGGATGAGAAGATATTAGAAGAAGTCGGCACGATTTCAGAGGATATACAGCCATTAGAATAAGTATTATTAATGGTATTATATTTTTGAATAACTTCCTTGAACAATAAATTACACCTCATAATAATACTTGACTATTTCTTGCACATTATATATAATAATATGCAGTAACGAAGCAACATGATTAAAGCAGTCAATTGGGTTTAATATAATGTTAAATGAATTTGTCATCTAACTTTAACCTTATGACTTATAATAAGATATATTATTTAATACTAATAGTCATTGTTGGATTAGTTTCTTGGTTAGTGATAGATTTTGTTCAAAATAAACTGCAGGCAGATAATATTTTAGCTGATTTGCCTAAACTGACTTCTACTGGTAACCCATCCTCGGTTTTTCCATCACCGATTTTGCCTCAGAAGGATTGGAATATTATGTGGGGGGCTAAAACAGAAGAAGTTAAAGCACCGCTATTAACAACGGCACTTAAACCTAATTTTATTCTTACCGGCACTTTGATTGAACCGACATCTTCTCGAGCATTGATTCTAATCCCGACAAGAAATAACGTTCCGGTGAATGAAGAAAAAGTTTGTAAAGTTGGCGATAAAATAGATGAATGGGAAATCATAGGGATTATTCCAGATGAAGTGAAATTCAAGAATAGCCAATCAGGAATAGTTGAATCTATTCGTATGATGAAACAATGGACCAATCCGATAACTACACCGCAAGAGTTAAGTAAGGCAATTAAGGAAATAGGTCAAGTCAACATACCTGGTGTATCACAAGAAGTGCTGAATAACCTTTTATCAGGTAATGAACCGCGTGAAAAAGTAGAAGCTTATATTCAGGCTGCAGTAGCTACCTTACCGCCAGCATATATTAAAGAGTTAATAAAAAATTATACTGATATTGATATTACTGATATGCCGGATGATAATAAACTCGGAGACTATGCGAAGAATTTATTTGGGATATTTAACGGGCAATCTCCTGTGTCTGCTACTATAGTAGCAGAGAATATTTTATTTACTACCTCTGTTAATGCGGATAATAGTCCGATTTCACCAACGATTTCATTTAAATCCGGTGATCGTCAGATATATGCCTGTTTTGCTAATCAGGGGACATTAAGTGGTCTTTCTAAATTAGTTCATCGCTGGACAAATAAAAGCACAGGAGAGCTTATAAAACTTGAAACGAGACTGATAGATTCCAATGCGCCATTTAATTTTATCTGGGTAAGAAAACCGGATGGTTGGCAGATTGGAGAATACGAGGTGGTGCTTTTTAAAACTCAGACATTGGAAAAGGTTGCTGCCGGTAATTTTTCGATTATTCCCTAAAACATAAACAGAAATGAAACCCCTTCAATCATATTCTCAGGATGACCAGTTAAAGATTATCAAGCGAGGTGTGGTTGAAATTTATTCGGAACATGAATTACTGCAACGATTAAAACAAGGTCGTCCATTAAGGGTTAAATTGGGATTAGACCCTACTACAAAGGACATTCATCTCGGTCATACCGTAGTTCTTCAAAAACTTCGTCAGTTTCAAGACCTTGGGCATCAGGCAGTTATTATTATCGGCGATTTTACTGCCTCCATTGGTGACCCTTCCGGTCGCGATAAGACTCGCCCTCAATTATCACGCAACGAAATAGAACAAAACGCTCAGACCTATCTCGGTCAGGTTGGTAAAGTTCTTGAATTGAAAAGGCTTGAGATTGTTTATAACAGTACCTGGTTAAATAAATTGACGATGGAGAATATTGTTAAATTAGCTGCCCAGGTTACTGTAGCACGATTTATTGAACGGGATGATTTTAATCTAAGGTTGAAAAAACAAATTCCAATTAGTCTGCACGAATTTCTTTATCCTCTTTTACAGGGACAGGATTCAGTCGCGGTGCAAGCGGATGTGGAACTTGGTGGTACCGACCAGACATTTAATCTTCTTGTGGGAAGAGATTTGCAAAAATCCGTAAATATGCCTCCGCAGATTGTGTTAACTATGCCTTTATTGATAGGGTTAGACGGCTCTAAAAAGATGAGTAAGAGTTTGGATAATCATATTGCAATTACTGAACCGCCGTTTGAAATGTATAGCAAAATTATGTCTTTGCCGGATAATCTAATGAAAAATTATTTTACGTTACTGACATTATTGAGTGAAAAAGAGATAAATGATGCTTTGAGTGAGCACCCTAAAGAAGCGAAAATAAAACTTGCAAAAGAAATTATAACTAAATACTATGATAAAATAGAAGCAGATAATTGTGCTGCTAAATTTGAGGCTGTTTTTTCTCGTAAAGAAGTGCCGGAAGACTCGATTAAATTGAAGATTGAATCGTCCATATTGAATAAGGAAGGGAAAGTTTATCTTCCGAAACTGCTTAATTTTTGTGGAGCTACTAAATCTAATAGTGAAGCCAGACGTCTAATTACGCAAGGCGGTGTAACTATAGATGGAGTGAAACTAACTGATTCCGATTCCGAAATTACTGTTAAAACAGGGCAGATTCTAAAAATCGGTAAAAAGAATAGATTCTACCGTATAGAAATATAATAATTAATAAAATCTAATATCTGGAAGGAGATTTTATGTTATCAATAAATAAAATTATACTAATTATCGTTATAGCCTGTATCTTCCAATGTATTTGGTTCTCAAATCAATCAAATATACTCGCCGAAGATAAGAAAGATGATTTTCAGCCGATAGAGGGTAATTTAATATATTCAAGTGATTGGTCTTTTCTTTCTGACGTGGCAACGCCATTACCGAGTATTCCTCAAATAAAAGAGAAAGAGGTGAATTATGTAACTTTGCCGAATCCTCAAAATCCGCAAGGTTATCACTGTAATGCAGAACAGGACAAAGTAAGATTAGATATGGATGGCGACTTTTTATTTGATTCGGAAGTGAAAAACAGGGAGAATTTTGTTGTTTATAAGATAAAATATCCAAATGGTTTGCAATTAGATTATCGGATGCGTATTTTTTGTAAAGCCCCAATTCAGAGTAGTCAGACTTCATCCAAGACTTATCCGACATGGTATTATCAACGCGCCTGTTATATGGTTGTAAAAACCTCATTAGAAACCTTTACTATTATAGATGATAATAATAATGGTTATTTTAATGATTATGGGAAGGACGCTATCATTATTGGTACCGCACATAAAAATGCTGTTCCACTTTCTTCTATTATTATGGTCAAAGGAAAATACTATAACCTACAAATGGAATCTGTATCGGAAATACCAGCAGATGCCAAAAAGATTCCCAATTATACTGGTATGGTATTACAACTGACCCCATATAAGGGTGATACCGGTAAAATTGATTTTATGAGGAATTTTAAAGCACCTAAGGATTTCCCTCAGACTGCAGTTATTCGTCGTGATAACGACGCTTTTTTTCAATTAACCGGCAATGCAAGTGTGGTTGTGCCTGTTGGTAATTATTATTTGGTTTCATCTGTTCTTAATAAGCGAGTTCATATACGCGGCAGCGATACGACTATTGGCGCAGTTGAGAAAGACAAAACACTTTCACCTAAATGGGGTGGCCCTTTCAAACTAAATCTTAATCCTTCTTGCGAAAAAGGAGGTGATATACCTGTTATAATCCCGGTTCCTGATATTTTGAGTAATACGGCATTTTCTACATATACCAAAAAACATATGGATTGTCCGTTTATCAAAATGAAATTTCCTACTGTTACCGGTTTATTAGCAGAAGAATATTATGCTGCTGATGAATTTAAGGATGAGAATGGATTAGCCTTTCCGGATGGTGGGGTGGTATCATTCAAGGTGGAAATCAGACCTAAAGGTTCCTCGGATAAACCAATAAATAACACAGTAGGAAATCCTTATGTGGAAAGATGGAAACCTGTAGACCTTTCCTCACAATTCAAACGAACTACTTCTTTTTGGGAGTATTATCGTTGTCCTATAGAAAAATATCGGGGTAAGGTTACTGTTAAAGTCTTGACATTTAGTCAGATGTTCGGCGATTTATTATTTGAACAAGAAGTTGAGGTTAAATAAAAATTGAAAACTATACCGAGAAAATCTATCGGTATCGTTTTACCACTTACGGGGCAAGTCATAAGAAAGCGTCCCGTTAGGGACACTCTACACTGGCATGATAGATAATTATTTAGAATTTGCCATCAAAATTGCCCGTCAGGCTGGAAAACTGCTTGTTTCTCTTCAGCCACGTCTGGCAAAATACTCCAAAACAAAATCCACCACATGTGACCTCGTTACAAAAGCCGATTATTTATCCGAAAAATTAATTATCAATGGGGTTAGAAAAAAATTCCCTAATCATAGAATTCTAGCAGAGGAAGAATACTCATCTAAGATACAGCATAATCCAACGGTAAGTTATGGCGATATGGTTTCGGATTCATTACTCTGGGTAATTGACCCTTTAGACGGCACTACAAATTACTCGCACCAATTCCCATTTTATTGCGTTTCTATAGCTTTGGTTAAAAATAATAAAACACTTCTCGGGGTAGTTTATAACCCTAATTTGGATGAACTTTTTTATGCCCGTATAGGTCATGGCGCTTATCTTAATCATAAACGTTTGAAGGTATCAAACATCAAATCGCTTGATAAGAGTTTACTTGCAACCGGATTCCCTTATATAATCTGTGAAAGTCCGGGTGATAACTTTCGTAATTTCCAGGATTTCTGCTTAAATGCACAGGCAATCCGTCGTGCCGGTGCTGCAGCCCTTGATTTGGCTTATTTGGCAGCCGGTCGTGTTGACGGATTCTGGGAACGGGAACTCAAACCATGGGATACCGCTGCCGGCATATTAATAGTAACTGAAGCAGGCGGTAAAGTCACAGATTTTAATAATAATGAATATAATCCGTTTTTGAATCGCGAAATACTCGCCACTAATAAATATATCCATCAACAAATGATTAATTTGCTCAATGACAAATGAACTTTATCATACTATTAAGCATCTAATAAATAATACACGGGTATTAAACTCATTAGAAGACCGTATTGCGTCATCATACGATGCCTCACGCCTGCAACATATGCCTGATGTTATTGTAAAGCCGATTAATACCAAAGAGGTATCTGATATTCTGAAAATCGCCTACACAAATGAAACACCTGTTTATGTTCGCGGGGCAGCATCTTCTCTTACCGGCTCCGCTGTTCCTATTAAAGGCGGAATCGTTCTTGATATGGCTTTAATGAACCGCATTATTGAGATAAATCCGACAAATCTAAACGCCATCGTTGAACCCGGTGTAGTCGTGGCAGACTTTCAGAATGAGGTAGAAAAACGTAATCTCTTTTATCCACCGGACCCGGCCAGTGCTGATTTTTGCACTATCGGCGGTAATATTGCTACCGGCGCCGGTGGTCTGCGCTGTATCAAATATGGCACCACACGCGACTATGTCCTCGGCTTAGAAGTCGTCTTGGCAGATGGCAGGATAATCAATACGGGCAAAGGCACCCTTAAGGCAGTCTCTGGGTATGACCTGACTCGTCTGATGGTCGGTTCAGAAGGAACATTAGGAATATTTACTAAAATTATATTAAAACTTATTCCCAAACCGCCTTTCGATACGGTCATTATAGCCTTTTTTGATGATTATAATAAAGCATTACAATTTAGTATCACCTTGCTTGACAAGGGTATTTTACCGCGGGCATTAGAATTTGTTGATGAATCATCTCTTAGGGCTGTCCAAAAATATAAACCTGAATTTCAGATTCCTCAAAATTCTAAAGCAATGCTTTTGATAGAGGTTGATGGATACCCGGCTGATGTTGAGAAACAGGCTGAAGAAATCCAGAAGTACCTTAAACTCGTACAGGCGATTGCTGTTAGGAGAGCTTCTGATAAAACCGAATCCGAATCATTATGGGCAGTGCGTAAGGCTATTTCTGCCGCCTTATATTCAATAACCGCACAGAAAATCAGTGAGGATATCTGTGTGCCCCGGCAGTCTATTAAGGAAATACTCGCAACCATTACGAAGATAGAATCCGAATACGCTATTCCTACAGCTACATTCGGTCATCTGGGCGATGGTAATCTTCATATCAATTTTCTTGTTTCTACAAAAGAACATGAAGCTAATCTTCAAAAGGCATTAGACAAATTATTTACTAAAACGATTGAATTAGGCGGGACGCTTTCAGGCGAGCACGGCATCGGATTGACTAAAGCAAAATACTTTACGTTGGAATGGAATCCGGATGAGATATCTTTATTCAAACAGATAAAACAAATCTTTGACCCGAAGAATATATTAAATCCGGGGAAGATATTTGAATAGCCACAGATTACACAGATTAATAAAACTACAGAAAACACTGAGAATCACCGGAAGATAGAGGTCATATGAGTATTTTTGAAATTAGTATAAATTCAGAAGAATCTTTACTGAAGTCTTTTGATTTTCTTCACGATGCTTCTTGTAATCAAGAAGATGTAAAGTATGACCAAGAAAAAGGCACTTTGGATATTATCTTTAATCGAGACTTCTTAGAAGATCCAACAAAGATAACCACTCGTCGAGTATTTTTAATCTTTCACGAATTTGAATTTCCAATTGTTAAAAGCTATTTACATTTAGAATCTCTAATGTCCTGTAAAATATTTTCTAACGATAAGAGTTTAACACGCGACACATTTACTGAATGCAAAAAGAAGAAAAATAAATATATTTTATGGTTTAATTTAGGATTAGAAATAGAATTAGATTTTAAATCATCTATTAATGGATATTTAAGGGATGTGGAATTTGTTCATGGTAAAACGGGTAGCTTCATGCATTTTAAGAGTAAATTAAAGAATATGTAATAAAAGAACCAGATTTACCTGAATATAAACACAAAACTAATCTCAGTGTTCTCTGTGTCTCTGTGGCAATTTTATGGAATTACAGAAAGAAATAGAACGTTGTGCCAAATGCGGCCAGTGTCGCTCGGTTTGTCCGGTTTTTCTTGCCTTAAAGGACGAGACACTGGTTGCCCGCGGACGGCTGGCTATTATTCAGGCAAAACATCAAGCACCCCAGGATACTTATGACCTTTATACTAAGATACTTAATACTTGTTTAATGTGCCGGCGTTGCGAAGAAAATTGTCCATCTATGGTTAAGACCGAGGAAATCTTTAAATCACAAAGGCTTAGTATAGCAAAAGAAAACGGATTGCCTCTTCTTTTAAGATTTGGGTTCCGCTGGGTTTTACCGTATCGCTGGTTTTATAATATTATTTTAAGGTCAACATATTTATTACAGCGGTTGATAAAAAATCGTCGGGCATCTCCGCCGGAGGCGGATCTGCCTCAGGCACAGGGTAGCAAGGAGAAGACCGCATCCGATGTTCCGGTGCGTCATCTACCGCTCTATTTTGCCAATCTTTTCCAGCGGCTACCTAAACTTGCTCCTAAATCAGCGTTAGAATATTGCGTACAACGAACAACGCACAACGAACAACGCACAACGGCGCCTGTTGCTATCTTCATCGGTTGTGCGGCTAACTATATATATCCTGAAATAATTAATCAAATTACCGCTATACTCAAACACCATAAAGTTCCTTATACTATTCCATCCCAACAGGTCTGCTGCGGGTTTCCTGCTTTATTATCCGGAGATGAAGAAGCGGCTAATAAACTGATGAAAATAAACCTCAAAAACTTCGATGCGGACACGATTATAACTGTCTGTCCCACCTGCAACCGGATGCTCAGAGAACAATATTATTTGAATAATAAACAAGTTAAAGTTATAGACGCATTTGAATTTATAAATGAATTAACTGATATAAAACCCCAAACACCGAAAACCAAACTTTGCACTACCTATCATCTGCCTTGTCATTCTGTAGGCACCAAATTACCGGATATTATAAAGTCGTCCTTAAAAGCCACGACCGATTATCATGAAACAGAATCAGATTTATGCTGTGGTGGGGGAGGGCTGTTTAGTTTTAAGTATCCTGAATTATCACATCAGATAGGGCAGGTTAGATTAAAATCGCTCTTGGAAAGCAAAGAGCATAGAGCAAAGAGCATAGAGAATACGACTCCTCTACGCTCTACGCTCCACGCTCCACGCTCTACGCTTATGGTCGTCACCAATTGCCCGGGCTGTATGATGCAATTGGATTATTTAATATCAGCAGGCGATATCAAAGATGTAAAAGTTTGTCATCCGCTTAATCTCTATTCACCCAGCACATAAATATTAAATCTTTGCCACAAAGACACAAAGAATTCTTAGTGTCTTGGTGCCTTCGTGGCAGAAGTTACGAATTCACAGCACAGGCAGATATTTTTCTATCTCATAAGAGGTTATCTGGATGCGGTAGCGTTCCCATTCAATTTTCTTGTTATGGATAAAATGTTCAAAGGTATGTTGTCCTAATGCATTTTTGACGATATCACTTTTTTCGGTAATTTGAATAGCTTCAAGCAAACTGCCGGGCAAGGTTTTGATGCCTCGTTTGGCTCGTTCGGGTTCGCTCATCTCATATACATTTTTCTCAACCGGTTCAGGTGGATTTAGTTTTTCTTCTACACCGGCTAATCCGGCGGCAAGCACCACTGAAAAAGCCAGATAAGGATTGGCTGATGGGTCAGGCGAACGCAATTCAATTCGTGTGGCTTTTTCCTTGCCTGGTTTATACATCGGCACGCGGATTAAATCGGAACGGTTCCGTTGTGCCCAGGAAAGATAAACCGGAGCTTCGTAGCCGGGCACTAAGCGTTTGTATGAATTAACCCACTGATTGGTAACGCTGGTGAATTCAGGCGCATATTTTAGTAGTCCGGCAATAAAGTGTTTGGCAAGTTGGGAAAGATTATATTTGCCTTTGGGGTCAAAAAAGGCATTCTTATTACCGTTGAAGAGCGACATATGGATATGCATCCCCGAGCCGTTTTCCCCAAATATGGGTTTGGGCATAAAGGTTGCATAAATATTATGTTTCTGGGCGATTTCTTTGACGATTAAACGGTAGGTCATTACCGTATCAGCCATCGTAAGTGCATCGGTATAACGCAGGTCTATTTCGTGCTGTGATGGGGCAGCTTCGTGATGCGCATATTCCACCGGTATGCCGACTGATTGCAGGGCTATCATAGTTTCGCGTCTCAGGTCAATTGCTTCATCACGCGGCATCAGGTCAAAATAGCCGCCTTCATCAAGCCGCTCAATTGATTTATCAGATTTGAAATAGAAGAATTCCAGTTCAGGTCCGACATTGAAAGTAAAACCCAGAGCCCGAGCCCGTTCCAAATTACATTTGAGTATATGACGCGGGTCGCCTTCAAAAGGTTCACCTGTTTGCGGATTGATAATGTCCGCAAACATCCGGGCCGTTTCATCATGACTGTTGTGCCAGGTAACCAGCCGGAAGGTCGCGGGGTCAGGCACTGCCACCATATCACTTTCATCTATCCGGGTAAACCCTTCTACGGATGAGCCGTCAAAACCCATTCCTTCTTCAAATGCTCCTTCCAGTTCATCCCGTGTAATGGTAAATGATTTTAGATATCCCAAAATATCAGTAAACCAAAGATTGATGAATTTAATGTGATGCTTTTTTACCTGTGCCATAACTGATTTGATTAATATCGACCTTCCCGACCGAACGTTCCGATGTAGCATCGGGGCGGGCAGGTGTTTATTTTGGGCGATTTTTTTCATTTAATGTACTCCTTCTTATAATTTCTTGACCATATAAAATTACGACGCATCATAATAATAAGAGATTGTCTTGTCAAATATTCAGTGGATTAATAAACAACAGACCGTTAGCCGAATGAAATATTAATATTTTTAGCCACAGATTTCACGGATTAACAGGATTTATTTATAAGGAAACCAGGAGAACAGGAATTATAATCTTGGTTTCATGGTCTCATTATAAAAATTATCTGTGTAGCCTGTAGGGCTCTGCGTTCATCTGTGTTTCGTTTGATATGACGAATCCCGACTAAAATTTGATAGATAATCCCGTTTCAAACCACCGTTCCGGCTCGTAATATTCTATCACTTCTTTATATACCCTATTAAAAAGATTATGCGCGGAAATGAAAAATGAACTGTTTTTATTCATATCGGTTGATATGCCAATATCGGTAACGAGGTGTTTAGCGAGTTTATTCTGTCCGGTATTTTCCGGGTCGGTATAGCGGTTGCCGGTTCCTTTGATTTTCAGATTGATTATAGTATTACTATTATCCGGCTGGAATCTTAGTCCTAAACTACTCTGGAAACGGGGGATTTCTTCGACATAATTATCCTTAATCGCCGGATTATTTTCATCGCTTTTATATTTTGCATCGTTGTAAGTGTAATTAATGAATCCTTCCAGCCCTTTTATAATCCGGTAATTTGTCTCTGCTTCGACACCATTGATTAACATTTTCGTTACATTATGAGGCCTGTAGACGTTGTCCGGGTCTTTCATATAGTCCCACGCATTTTCGAGTGAAGATTGGAATATGGTAAGCCGTGATGAGATACCGTCGTTTCCGCCAGAGGCGGATCCGCCTCCGGCGGAAAAGTTGTGGTCAATGCCTAATTCGTATGACCAAAGTGTTTCCGGTTTAAGATTCGGATTACCCTGAAAAGTCATCGGACCGTAAGAGGTGGTCGGCAGGAATAAGTCTGAGACAGTTGGGGCGCGGTAACCCTTGCCTACGGCGCTCCGTATAGAAGTCCGTTCGCTGAAATGATAAACCACGCCTGCTCTCGGCGAGGTCTCACTGCCGAATTCCTCATTCCGGTCATAACGTAGTCCTATCGTCGTAATTAAAGCATTGACTCCTGATTTTTTACTGCCGGCTATCTCATCCTGGACGTAAACGGCTTCTGAATTTATGGTTTGATTTATCAGCCCGTTATCTTTTACCAGCACGTCTTCTTTCTTGGCATCAACACCGACAGTGAATAGATGATTGGATAGTCGCATTGATTGCTGCAATTGTGCGCCGATAGTATATTGGTCATATGTTCCGACTGGTGCAGATGTCCATTTCAGGCGCTGATTAAGTCCGTTACGATAGATGCGGGCTGAAAAATCTGCCTGATGTTCTTTCCCGCCCGAACGACCGAAAGGTCGGGCAGGTGACCAGTTAGTCTTGTAACCCAGATTGATATAATTTGTAGACTGGTCTCTGATAAAATTCGCCTCCCTTCCTTCACCGTCATTCGTTCCTAATGAAAGTTCCACAAGAGATTTGTCGTTTAATTTCCATCTGGTCCGCGCCGAAACATTTTGTGATGTCCGGTTTTGTGATGTGCCGTCGGTATTTTTTAGGTACCCGTCTGTCTTTTGGTCATCGGCTGTGATAAAATAATCAAAACTACCGAGTTGTTTACCGTGTTGCAGGTTGGTTCCGTAGGTATTGAAACTGCCGACTGTGGATTTGAGATTTATCATGGGTTTATCCTGACCGGATTTCGTTATCAGATTAATTACTCCGCCGATTGCATTAGAGCCATAAAGCGCCGAAGCAGGTCCACGGACGATTTCTATTCTCTCGATATTATCAATGGATATAAAACGGAAATCCACGTCACCCATATATTCCTCATTGATGGGACGGCCGTCCATCATCACCAAGACGCGCTGGGCGCCGTAGTTACCCGGCAATCCTCTCATATCCAGCCGTATCTTGGAACCGAAAAAGTTACCGCTCTGAATGTCTATGCCGGACTGATACTTGATTATTTCTCCGACGCTATGGGCATTGGATTCCTTGATTTCCTGTGAACTGATAACCGTGGCATTACCGGATATGTCTTTAACTTCCTGCTTAGTCCTGGTAGCCGTAATGATAATCTCCTCTGTCTTGGTTGGGGTTATCGGCTCGGTCTCTGAGAACGCCACAGAATTGCCCAAGACAAATATCCATCCGGCAAGAAATAAGCTGCTGAGTAGCAATAATCTTCTCATATAACCAGAATAATTCATCGTATGGAATTTCAAAGATAACAACGGGATTAAACTGATTAAACGGATAATTCTAAAACACGAATAACACGAATTAAACGAATCACACGAATAAGAAATTATATTCGTGATATTCGCCGTATTCGTCCTATTCGTGTTCCTCCTAATCTGATAAATCCGTTAAATCCTGTTGTTTAATTTATAAATTCTGTAAAAATACTTATTATATATAAACGGATAAAAACGGTAAAGGTTTATTTTATTTTGGATTCTTACACATTTTTGTAAGCAGACTCGCCTGATTATGCTCTGCGAAGCGCTACCCTGCTCTGCGAAGCCCGCTACGCAGGGCGAAGAAGAGCGAATAGCACGAGCAGGATATCCAGTCGTAAATTTTCTGGCAGTGGGATACGGGGTAGTAGGAGGAATAACGCAAGATAGTAGACGGAATAACGTAAGGTAGTAGGATGTATAACGCAAGGTAGTAGAGGATAAAACACAAGATAGTAGAGGATAAGACGCAATGTATTAGACGGAATAACGCAAGGTAGCAGGGGGAATAACGCAAGGTAGTAGACGGAATAACGCAAGGTAGCAGGGAGAATAACGCAAAGTAGTAGAGGGAATAACGCAAGATAGTAGACGGAATAACGCAAGGTAGTAGATGGTATAACGCAAGGTGGTAGGGGGTAGGGTAGAGTAGGGTATCGTGCTTATTTTATGAGGGGTTATGACAATGAAGGTGTGTATTTATGGTGTTTTTAGGGGTGTTAGAAATAGGTCAAAAAATGCATATATGCACACCTTCAGACACTTCTGCCTTTCCCAAAACCAGGACGACTTAGCCACCTAATAAAGTCCTCTAATCCGTCTTTTCGGTAGCGATAGACCCAACGGCGAATTGTGTCAAATGACTTGCCTAAATATTCGGCAATGTCCCTGAAAGTCTTTTTCTGGTCTGAGAGGTAGAGCACCTGAAGAGGTTTTCGTTTCTTCCACTGGCGCAAAAGTGTAAGCCGTTCTATCTCTTTCTCTATCCTCTTTTTCTCTTCTGGAGTAAGTTTGATGTAGGTGTGTGGATAAGGCATATGTTATTGAATTTAGTATGGCGTCCACCGAATTCCAAATTCTAATCCAATCTTAACTTACTTTTTCTAATGTAAAATGTAACTTGTATTTAAGCAATGTTATATTTGGATTGACACTTACGGCATACCGTAAATTGTTATCTATCTCTTGGGCAATAATCACTCCCCTAACTTCTTTATTCTGAGCAAGATTTTGTTTAACCCACCCCATATATCCTTGAATCTGTCCTAACGCATTAACAGTTCCTCTACTTAATTTTAATTCAAATACTATAAAATTTCCCTGTTCATCTGTAGTCAGAATATCAATCTTTCCGGCATCGCCCGCAGGGTATTCTACTCCGTTTCTGCTCTTATAAAGTTTTATCTTAACTCCATTAATTTCAATATTCCCTTGCTCTATTTCATGGGCGAGCCAATCTCGTAATTGTTGCTCTAATTCAAGTGTAGGTGCAGGTAGTAGAGTTCCCTGATTTTCCCCTACATGATTTTCTCTTCCGCTAATATTTTTAAGTGGTCCAGGGTATCCTTCTCGGTTACGAAGTTGAAATTGAAATCCGCCTATGTTTTTAGTGAAACATTCTTGGCTTTTAAGAGATCCCTTTATTTCCTTCCCTGATCGCCTAGCGTCAATCCTAATATTGTGATTATCTTTAAGTTCGAATATCCCGTTACCTACATACTCAAAATCACCTGCTTTAACTTGTCGTAGTGGCATATAAAATCTCCTTATTTTATTCTATAATAACCTCTTTCAGGGCGTTCAACAGCACCTTCATTCTTTAATTTTGCAAGGATAGACCTAATCTCTTGTTCTATGAGTTTTTGTCCGTATTTAGGGTCTGGTTCTTCTTGGTAATCTGAAACCTTATAGACTCTATGAACGCCGCGATATATATCTTGCAACTGTACATCTTCACCTTTGGCATCGGATAAAACCTTGATTATAGCATCTCTAATACTCACAGTTCAAAATTTATAATTCCGTGGACATCTTAACTATTCACTCCGTTCCAGTAGGTGCTCGTGGTCACGCTTCGTATAGTGCAGTATGGCTTAACCGCCGAAGCTCAAAGAGCGCAGGAGGGCGTCCCCCGAATTACCGCTTGAGATTGATTTTAAATCACGTCTTCCCGTCTTTCTCTTTCAAGTCGTTCCTTTCTTGCTATCCAAGCCTCTCCAATTATACTCCAGCATAGAAGTATGAATCCCCAGATGAATACCACACCCAACACACACACGGGCGGTACAAAACAAACAAAGAAAATAATAAAAAATAACCAGCTGGTCCAATTGGGAGTCGCGGAACGAAAACAAAAAAAGACAATCACTAAAGAGCAGAATATCAGCTTTGTCCACCAGAATTCACATAGAAACTCGTATGGTGTCAAAATAATTGCCATCATTTTAGTGAAGGTGGATTCTTTGTCTTTTCCTCCTTTTTGTTGATTACCAAATTGTGATATTAGTTTGCTTATCATCTTGATTCTGGAGACAGAATACTAATTCGGTATTGCGTCTCCCGAATTTCCTTATGGTAAATATTTAGCATTATTAATATTAAACTTATTATTACAATATGGACATGTTACTAATATCTCTGGATCACTTCTACCTATTCCTAATGCTGAATTTACGACTACATTTGTACTTATACCTAAGACATTAGAAAGATAATTATCTCTTGTACTCGTAATTCCAGGTTTTTCTGCTTCTAGTTCTAATGTTATATCCTTACTACAGAATGGACAATAAAATTTTCTTCTTGTCAAGCCGAATGTAGTAGAACATGGATTAGTACTACCCAAATTAATGATTTCTGTTATTTTATGTCTGATTTCTTCCTTTGAATTCTCTAATTTAGGTATTGATATCTTCGATAATTCTTCTAATGTTTTATTGATAGATTTCAAGCATTGTTTATCTTCCTGATGGTATTGACTTATTTTTTGATCCAATTCAGCCAACAGATCAAATTCCTTAGCAGAATAATATTTTTCTTTTACTACCTCATACCACCAATCTCGCATTTGTTTAATTTCAGTTCTCTTACTTGGGTTGTTGCCATATCTATCATGGCAATTTTGACAAAGCGGTGCAGCATTATCAATATCGTTAGACCCTTCTTGAGATTCTGGAATTATATGATGAACATCTATACCAATTTCATGACATCTACAACATCTAAATGCTGATTTTCTTTTAACTTCTTGTTTAATTTTATCAGGAAACATTTTATTTTTTGGTAATTCCGGGGGCATCTTATCTAACTATTCGGTCTGGCGTCCCCCGAATTCTTTATGGTGACATAATACATATTCCCTAATCCTTCGTCAAGACAATCAACGGCTATTTTGCAACCACAGACCAGCCTGCGCCGAGGCTTCGGCGGGCAGGTTACACAGATTATAAATCCCCCTTACTCCCCCTTTGACAAAGGGGGATGGGGGATTTACTTTGTGCTCTTTGTGTCTTTGTGGTGCTATTCGTGTTTAATTCTTGGTTTTGTGGTCTCCTTATAGAAATTATCCGTGTATAGCTGCATCCTATATAGTAGATTAAAGTTTAGGTTGAAAATATTGGTAATATAATGATTGCGGATATGAGATTATTTTAATAATATAGAAAATTATATTAAATCTCTACCACAGAGACACAAGGGACACAAAGAATATAAATAACCTTTGTGCTCTTAGTCCCTTACGGGAGGCAGTAGCTCTGCCTTTGTGGTGAATTTTATTAACTGGGTTCATTATGAATTACGCTGATATAGTTTTTCCGATTCCGCTGGATAAGAGTTTCCTTTATAAGATTCCGGAGTCATTGATAAACCTGAAACCCGGCGCCCGGGTGAAAGTGCTTTTCGGTAACGTCTATAAGATAGGTTATTGTGTCGGATTTCAGGAGTCGTCATCGCTGCCGGCAATAAAGGAAATTAGTGAGGTTATAGATGCAGAGCCTCTTTTAACCGAGCCGATGCTGAAACTCTGCAGATGGATAGCTGATTATTATTTTTGTTCGTTCGGTCAGGCGCTTGAATGCGCTTTGCCAGCCGGTGTCCGCCAGATAAAATCACCTAACAAATCTACCAGAAAGATACGTCAGGTTATTCAAGCGGACCCTTTCTTTGAGCCGGTTGAAAGGACTGGCCATCTTGTTTTAACACTATATCAGAAAGAGGCATTTGATAGGATAATCGGGAGCGTAGAGGGTGGAGCGTATAGCGTAGAGCGACCGAATGTGTTCTTATTGCATGGTGTTACGGGCAGCGGTAAGACCGAGATATATCTGCAGACAATGGCAAAGGTGCGCGAGGCAGGCAAGCAGACGATTGTGCTGGTGCCTGAGATTTCATTGACGCCCCAGACTGTTAAGAGGTTCAGGGAACGATTCGGCGATGAGGTGGCGGTTCTACATAGTCATCTGACTGAAAAGCAGAGGGTGGAGCAGTGGCACCGTATCAGGAATGGCGAGGTATCAGTGGTTATCGGCGCTCGTTCAGCCGTTTTTGCGCCTGTCAAAAGGCTGGGTCTTATCGTTATTGACGAGGAACACGAAACGAGTTTCAAACAGCAGAATACACCGATGTATCACGCCAGAGAAGTTGCCATAGAAAGGGCAAGATTAGAAAACGCCCCGATGCCTTCGCCCCGATGTGAATCGGGACGCTCCGTATCCGAAGGCATCGGAGCGGATACGGGGCGCTCCGCTCGTGAGCATCGGAGCGCTGTCGTGATTTTAGGTTCGGCTACTCCGTCTTTGGAATCTTATTACCATAGTGTTAATGGTTTTTATCAAAGGCTTGTTTTGTCTGAGCGGATTAACCAAAGACCGATGCCTAAGGTAGAGATTATTGATATGCTCAAAGAGGTTGACTCTAAGAGACACACTCAGGTTCTTTCCAGAAATTTGGAACTCAACATTCGCGATGAGATTTTAGCAGGTAATCAGGTGATACTATTTCTTAATCGCCGCGGTTTTATGACGATGATAAAATGTTTCCGCTGCGGTTTTATCCAGCGCTGCCGGCGCTGCCAGATTGCCCTGACATACCACAAGCAGTTTGATAAAGCCGTCTGTCATTATTGCAATGAGAAATTTGATTTGCCTGCCGTCTGTCCCGATTGCGGTTATCAGAATATAAAACTTTTCGGCACAGGCACTGAAAAGGTTGAAGAACATCTGCAGAGATTCTGGGATAATTTAGAGTTAGGCGCAAGCGTAACAAAAGAACCGATTGCCATCAGCCGAATGGATAGCGATGCGATGAAGAAGCGGCTTTCCTATAAAGATGCTTTGCATTCTTTTTATACCGGTGATACGGATGTTCTGGTCGGGACGCAAATGATTGCCAAGGGATTGGATTTCCCAAATGTTACGTTGGTGGGAATTGTTTCTGCCGATACTTTATTATATATAAAAGATTTTCGTTCAGCCGAACGGACATTTCAATTAATTACGCAAGTCGCGGGCAGGACCGGACGTGGTCCCAAAGGCGGCAGGGTGATTGTCCAGACAATCAATCCGACTCATTATAGTATTATTGCCGGCTCACAACACGATTATGAGAAGTTTGCACGTCAGGAGCTTATATACCGTAATGAATTGAATTATCCGCCTTTCAGGCATTTAATCAGGATTCTTGTATCTGCAGGAAAACATGAACATGTCAAAGAGGCAATAGATGGAGTATCTTCTAAAATAACCAGAGAGATGGGTTCGTTCATAGAATCTGGTGATATGGAGATATTAGGACCTGCCCCAGCGCCGATTCTCAAAATCAGGAATAAATATCGCTGGCATTTGGTTATCAAGATTAAAGAGATATCGCAGATTCAAAAATTCCTTAAAGAGACATTCAGGGTGCCATATGCCAAAGGTGGTGTGTTTGTTTCCATAGAGACCGACCCGATGAATTTACTTTAACAGCGATTTGATCTCGTCAAGCGAGGCGTTGGTGTTGATGATTTCTCCCTGAGGGCTGATTATTATCACCGTGGGAATACTATTAACTCCATAAAGGTTGCTGACTTTATTATCTTCATCATAAAGGTTTATAATTTTGATGTTGCTTTTATTGACATAGGATTCTGCATCTGCCGCTGAGCGGTCAAGATTGATGCCGACCAGATTGAATTTGTTGTTGGAGTTGTTATATATTTCTATAAGTTTAGGTAATTTAGCAGTGCATTCCAAACACCACGATGCCCAGAAATCCAGAACCAGTGGTTTATTACCGATTAATTCAGATAGTTTGACGTCCTTACCGGTAAGGTCTTTGAGTGTAAAATCAGGCGCTTTGGTCGGTTTAGGCGGCACTAAAGGTTTTTGATTGGGTTTGCTATCACAACCGAGGCAGCTTAAAATTAATGATGTTAAAATGATTACAACTAATACTTTGTGCATGTTTTGATTAACCCCGTTAGAGATGATTGATACAATTCGGGAAAGAAGTTTAATATGAAACATAATTCAAATATAAAAAGAACATCCAATATTATGTCACGGTCGTCTAAAGACGACCTATCTCTAACGGGGTTAATAGAAAATATTGAAGATACCGAGTCTTCCGGCTTGGATGAGGAAATATTCGCCCATCAGTATGATAATGATTCCGAAGAACTTTTGTATGCCTGACATCCATTTACCGGCTTTGGGTAATCCTGTGAGAATACCGCTGAAAGTTCCGATGATGACAAGTAAAAATCCCATGCCTATGGCATAAGTAAATAAAAGTGTGCCGCCGAAGAAAAGACTCTGCCTGGTACCCACAAATGTTAAGAGGCTGGCGAGGATAGCGGTTGTGCAAGGCATTGCAATAAAACCTGATGTCATTCCCAATAACAGGGCTCCGAAAAGTCCTTTGCTTTTTCCGCTGCCTGATGATCCTAATGAACCGATAATAGGTAATGAGAATACATCTAATAATGAGAGTCCGAATAGGATAAAAAGATTGCCTATTCCAAAATTAACCCATGGATTTGTCTGTACATTACCGAATATCTTGCCGCCTAAGGCTGCCAGAATGCCCAAGAGTGTATATACTATGGCTATGCCTATGACATAGAATACAGATACGAAAAAACTGTAGACGGCTGATTTTTCAGAGCGACCTCCCACATACGATGCAACGATAGGAATAAGAGGGTATACACACGGAGTTAATGAGGTGAGTATGCCGGCAAAGAAAACTATGACATAAGCAATAAAAGAACCGGTTTGTAAATAGTTACCTAACTGCTGATTTAAGTGCTGTATAAAATTTTCCATTATAGATTAAGTTTTTTTATAAGGGTATCTTTTGAGAAGAACCCGTTTAATTGTTCAATGACCTGACCATTTTTTAATACCACCAAAGTAGGCAGGCTTAAGACTCCGTATTTTGTTGCTAATTCAGGTTGTTGAGTAACATCAATTTCCCTGAAGTCTATTTTATCCGGATATTTTCGAGTGACTTCATTGATAAAAGGTAATACCTGCTTGCAGGTGCGGCACCACGAGCTCGTAAATAACGCCAGCACCAGTTTAGGATTATTTGTAATATTTTCCAAATCCATTTATATTATTTTTATGGCTTCAGCCGGACAACCTTCGGTTGCTTCTTTGCAGCATGACTCGGCATTCGCCGGTATTATATTAACCTTAACTTTGGCGATATCATCAATCATCTCAAATACATCAGGGCAGGTTTCCGCACAAAGTCCGCAACCCGAGCATAATTCTTTATCTACTGTTGCTTGCATATAGTACTCCTTATTCTCAAAATAAAAGATTATGTAATCAACTTAATTATAAATAATATACTTGTCAAGATTATGATGGAATAAGTTTATTTTTAATATATTGAGCACGGGCGGTATCGCGTTCGGAGGCGCTGAGTGTTTTCTTCTCCATCTTTTGCAGGTGCGCCGGTTGTGAGAATATGAAAATCTCATTAAGGGTTTTTATACTTATATCTTTGATAAGACCGGCCGTAATGCCTACTCTGATATCCGAAAGGAATCCAGCTGTTTCTTGTGAAGAAAGCGAAGAAGCATAACGGAGTATGCCATAGGCGCGCCAGATGCGGTCTTCCAGGTGTTTGCTTTGGTCTGCTAATAACTTTTCCCGCCACGTGCGTTCGTATTTTATTATTTCTGGGATAATATTATATATTTCGTTAATGATGTCTTTTTCCGAATAGCCGAGGCTGGTCTGATTGGCAATCTGGTAAAAATCGCCTATCGCATAGGTTCCCTCACCATACAATCCTCTTACAATAAACTTAATCCGTATCAATGACTGGAAAACCTTATCAATCTGCTTGGTGATTGTTAAGGCTGGTAGATGGAGCATTACCGATATTCGCATGCCTGTTCCGACATTAGTAGGGCATGCTGTCAGATAGCCTAATTGTGAAGAAAAAGCATACGGTAATACTTCTTCCAATTGATTATCAAGCTTATTTATTTCTTCCCAGCTTTCCGTTAACTGTAAACCGGATTTTAATACCTGCAATCTAAGATGGTCTTCCTCATTAACCATCAGGCTTAATGATTCTTTTTTATCTACGGCCAATCCCCGAGCACCATTTTTTTCAGCCAGGTCTTTACTTATTAAATGTCTTTCTAGCAAAAGAGTTCGTTCAATCTGGGTTAAATCCTTAAGTTTGAAATAAGACATAGATGGGATTATTTCTTTTTCCTCTAATTTCCCTCGGATGTATTCTTCTGTTTCCGATAATTTTTCCTTACTGGCTATGCTGGTGAAAGGGTATCCTCTGAGATTGCGTGCCAGGCGAATACGGCTGCTGATGACAATATCATTTTCCGGTCCTGAAGATTTAAGCCATTCACCGACCTGCGACAGAAAAAAATCTATTTTCATAAAAAGTATTTACCAGGAATGGGATGTCTTGCGGTTCTATAGTCGTCTCATTTTTCAGGCTGTTTCCCAGCCGATGATTTATTTTTCCTGAATTCCTTTATTTTGTCACGAACCTGAGCCGCGTCCTCGAATTTTTCTTCTTTAACTAATCGTTCCAATTCACGTTGTAGTATTCTTAGTTCGCTTTCCTTGATAATGGTTTTTGAAATATGACAAGGGATTTTTCCTTTATGCTGGGTGGTGCCGTGTATTTTCCCTATTAATTGTTCGATGCCATTTTTGAAAATATCGTAATCTTCAGCACAGCCAAAACGGCCCGAACTCTTAAAATCCAAATAAGTCATTCCGCAATGGGGACATTTTACAGACCCCATTTCTTTTATTAACTTGCCAATAATAGGCTCCAGTAAACTTGTGAGTAATTCTGGTAAAAGAGGGGTGCCTTTGATGCCGATAGGCGTTACCTGTGAGGCGCAGTCTTGGCAGAGATGAAATTCCTGAATGACGTTATTATTTACCAAATGGGACAAATGGACTGTGGCCTGTTTTTTCTGACATTTTTCACACAGCATCGAAGTAACATGCTCCTGTTCCGGAAGATTCCCAGACGCAAACTTTCAGATTAATAACTTTTGGTAGTTTCTTTCGGATTTTCTTGCTGATTATATAAGCAATATTTTCAGCCGTTGGGTTCAGTTTGATAAAATCACTGAGTTCGTTAAGATAATGATGGTCATATTCGGAAAGAATTTTATCCAGCAATGATTTTAATTCAGTGAAGTCAATAGCCATTCCGACCTTATTAAGTTTTTTTTGCTGGAAGTGAATCTCAACGCAGTAATTATGGCCATGCAGTTTTTCGCATTTGCCGTGATAATTTCGCAAATGATGGGCGGCTGAGAAATCATTCTTAACTATTAATTCATACATAATTTTTTATCTATTTGTGTATATCTTGTACGCCAAGAGCTGTCAAGTTTTAGTCAAAAGACTTATATTTTCTTGACAATTATTTCCTTGAATACATAGTATGGAACTATATGTGTGGAATTATCGGATGTGTTAGTCGTAGGCCGGTCGCCCCGATTTTAATGGAAGGATTGAAAAGATTGGAATATCGGGGTTACGATTCGGCAGGTTTGGTTGTCCTTGAGGGTGGTATTTTTCGCAGCAAGAAAACTGCCGGTAAGTTAAGGAATTTGGATGCTCTTTTAAAAGGCCATAATTTCTTGGGAGATGTCGGTATCGGTCATACCCGCTGGGCAACTCACGGTGCGCCTTCCACATCTAACGCTCATCCTTTCTTTTCCTGTGATAATTCTATTGCGGTTGTTCATAATGGTATTATTGAAAATTATCAGGAACTCCGTAAGGAACTTATTAAAAGAAAACACCGGTTCCAATCGGAGACTGATTCCGAAGTTGTAGTTCATCTTGTCGAAGAATATCTCATGCGACACGAGCCATTAGAAGCGGTGCGTCTGGTGTGCCAGAAATTAATGGGTAGTTTTGCATTGGTGTTTATGTTTAAAAAATACCCAGATTTTATTATCGGCGCACGATTTAATAGTCCTCTTGTTATCGGTCTAGGGCAACGAGAAACCTTTGTAGCTTCTGATGTCCCTGCATTTCTGCGGTACACTAAAAAAGTAGTTTTCCTTGAAGATAAACAGATTGTGGAAATTAGGAGACCGCCTAAAAAAGTATCTTCCAATAAACCATCTCTGAGAATCATTGATTTTACCGGTAGAAATCAACCGTTCCGAATCGCAAGGATTAATTGGAATATAGAATCTGCAGAAAAAGAAGGGTATGCTCATTTTATGCTCAAGGAGATTTATGAGCAACCGGAGGCGGTAAAAAGAACGGTAAGTTATCCTCATTATTCTGTAATTGAACCGATAAAGAATAGATTAGCCCGGATTAAACGTGTAGTCTTGGTTGCTTGTGGTTCAGCTTGGCATGCGTCATTGGCAGCCAAATATTCTATCGAAGAATTGGCAAAATTGCCGACTGAGGCACTTTTGAGCAGTGAGTTTCGTTATGCTTTGCCGCCATTAGATAAAAATACACTGGTTATAGCCGTTTCTCAATCCGGTGAGACTGCTGACACCTTAGCCGCAATTCGTGCTGCAAAAGAACACAATGCCTTGTGTTTGGCAATATGTAATGTGGTAGGGTCTTCATTAACAAGAGATGTTCATACTACTCTTTATACGTTTGCTGGACCGGAAATCAGCGTGGCATCTACTAAGGCTTATACATCACAGCTGGCTCTTTTAAATTTGATTGCATTATATCTGGCACGGATAAGAAAAACAATTAGTCCGCGTTTAGCAAAGCGATTATTGAATGAAATAAAAATACTGCCCGCTAAAATAAAAGAGGTTTTATCTTGCGATAAATCAATAAAAGATTGTGCCGAATCATATAAGAAGGTTGATAATTATCTGTATATAGGACGTCGTAATAATTTACCGACTGCTTATGAAGGCGCATTGAAGATGAAAGAGATTTCCTATATACATGCCGAAGGTTATGGGGCCGGTGAGATGAAGCATGGACCTTTAGCATTAGTGGATGGTAGTTTCCCGATTGTTGCGGTTGTTCTTAAGGGCAGTGTTTATGAGAAAATGATTTCTAATATCCAGGAAATTAAATCACGTAATGGTATAATTATCGCTATCGCAACGAAAAATGATAAGAATATCAGAAAAATAGCCAATTGGGTTGTGGAAATTCCGCCAACACCTGAGTTTTTATCGCCGATTCTTGCTGCGATACCCATGCAGTTATTAGCTTACTATACGGCAGAGAAAAAGGGGAGAGAAATTGACCAACCAAGAAATCTGGCAAAAAGTGTGACAGTAGAATAAAATAAAATCCAAATATTTCTTGACCATAAGGTATATTTCAATAAAATATAGGACAGTAATTAACTAGTTAAGATCTCATAAGAACGGCTAATAAGATGACTAAAGCTAGAGGTTTTTATCGATGGTTTTTGCAACGGTTTACGGGTCTTTTGTTGGCATTATTCCTCATAACCCATGTCGTCGTTTTACATTTCTCCGGTGGTTCACCTGTAGATTTCAAGATTGTTGTTAGCCGGCTTGCCAATTCTTTCTGGTTGATATTTTATGTCCTATTTTTAACCAATACTATTTTTCATGCGCTGAATGGCTTATATGGAGTTGTCGAAGATTATAATCTATCCCGCACATTGCGGTTACTCTTAAGTGTTGCTTTATGGAGTATTGGTTTGATAGCGGTAATTTGGGGAATATATGTGTTAATAGCTTTTCGTGCTTTTTAGCGTATGAAAAAAATATTATCTTCAATTAATGATATATGGCTTAACCGTAATGAGGGGACGATTGCTTTTGTTCTTCACCGATTAACAGGTTTATGTCTTGTTGGGTATATCTTTCTTCATTTGATAATTGTAGGCAGTGATTTTCTTATCGGTAAGGGTGTTTTTAACCTATTAATGGGAATTTTCGAAATACCGCTTGTTAAGGTACTGGAAATTTGCCTTATTAGTGTTATTACATTTCATCTGATAAATGGATTAAGGATAATCATAATTGATTTCTTTATCGGAGCAAAAAAGCAGAGAATATTATCCTGGGTTGTATTGGTTCTGTGTATTTTATTTTTTATTATAACGGTATTGATTTTTTTACCTTATATAATTAAGTAGTAAGACAAAAAGAATGATTGCAAATAAATATGATGTGATTGTAATCGGAGGCGGTTTAGCGGGTTTAAGAGCCGCCATAGCGGCTCAATCCGAAGGCGCTTCCGTTTTGATAGTTTCCAAACTACATCCTTTAAGGTCTCATTCCGGTGCCGCTCAGGGTGGTGTCAATGCTTCTTTAGCGAATAATCCAGAAGGCAAAGATGATTCTCCTGAAAAACACTGCTTTGATACCGTAAAAGGAAGTGATTATTTAGCAGACCAGGATGCGGTTGCAATAATGACTTCTTCAGCGGCAGAAACCATATATGAATTAGAGCATTGGGGCTGTCCATTTTCGAGGACTGAAGATGGTCGTATTGCCCAGCGGCCGTTTGGTGGCGCCGGATTTCCTCGCACCTGTTATGGTGCGGATAAAACCGGACTTTATATGCTGCATACTCTTTATGAAGAAGTCTTGAAGCGCGGTATACCTATAATCTCCGACTTTTTCGTCAGTTCGCTAATTGTAGAGGGAACCACTTGTTACGGTATTATTGGGATTAATATGGTTACGGGCCAGTTAGAAACGATAACATCATATTCTGTAATTATTGCAACAGGTGGCGCTGGTCGTATTTATGGGAGAAGTAGTAATGCGCTTACATCGACCGCATTTGGAATGGCTTTGGCTTACTGGACTGGGGTGCCGCTTAAGGATATGGAGTTTATCCAGTTCCATCCGACAGGTATTATTAACAAGCATATTTTGATGACTGAAGGATGTCGTGGAGAAGGCGGTTACTTGGTCAATAAAAATAACGAGCGGTTTATGCAGAAGTATGCGCCATCTAAAATGGAGTTAGCGCCTCGTGACATTGTTTCCCGTTCCATTGCTACTGAAATAGAAGGTGGGCGCGGTTTTGTTGCCACAAGTGACGGTTCCGGTTACGTTCATCTTGACCTGAGGCATTTAGGAGCAGCAAAAATCATGGAACGCCTGCCGGGCGTTAGAGATATATGTTTGGATTTTTTAGGAATAGACATGATAAAAGAACCTGTGCCTGTTCAACCGGTACAGCATTACACTATGGGAGGAATTGATACGGATGTTAATGGCGCAACTATTGTGAAGGGTCTTTATGCGGCTGGCGAATGCGCCTGCGTTTCAGTTCACGGAGCAAACCGACTAGGGGGTAATTCACTTCTGGATACCCTTGTCTTTGGGAAACGCAGCGGGTTGGTTGCCGCTCAATATGCCGTGGCTAATAAACACAAGCCGATTGGAATGTCAGGTGTTGTCCAAACACTTTCAAAATTTCATGAGTCTGATTTGAAAAGAATTGCTCAATCACAGGGACAAGAAAAACATATTCAAATTAAAAGGGAATTAAATGAGCTGATGGACAAATATGTCGGTATATTCAGAACGGCATCAGATTTGAAAACTGCATATGAGAAGATAAAATCATTGCAGGATAGATTCAAGCATTTACGTTCAGCTGTAACCGGCTTGAAATTTAATTATGATATTTTGGTCCATTTGGATTTGGATGCAAATCTTGATGTTGCTGAAGCGATAATATTAGGCGCATTGAAAAGAGAAGAAAGTCGCGGTTCGCATTCACGCAGAGATTTTCCTTTGCGCAATGATAACGATTTCCTTAAGCATACTCTTTGTTATCATAGGGCGAAAACTGCAGCAGAAGTGGAATATCGGCTGGTAACAATTACAAAATATAAACCGGAGGAAAGAAAATATTAGTAAATGGATTTAGCTGATTTAGCCGATTTATCTGCTTAATCAGTTTTATCCGTTTAATCTGCTTACTTAATCTATGATAGAATTTAAGGTTTTTCGTTTTAATCCGGAGAAAGATAAGACATCCAGATTTGATAACTTCCAGGTACCATGGGAAAAGGGAATGACGGTATTGGAAGGTTTATTGTATATATTCGATAATCTTGATGCATCATTATCATTCCGGTCATCATGTAGAGCTGCGGTTTGTGGCTCTTGCGCCATGCATATTAATGGTAAATATCGGCTTGCCTGCAATACCCTTATCGAATCATTAGTCAAGTCTAAAGATGGAATAATTACCATTCGTCCTTTGGCACATCTGCCGGTTTATAAGGATTTAGTGGTAGATATGACTAATTTCTTCAAGAATTATGAGTCTATAAAACCTTATCTTATTCCGGCCGAAACATTACCGCCGAAAGAATTTATTCAGTTGCCATCAGATCGCAAGAAGATAGATGGCGCGATAGATTGCATTCTTTGCGGCGCATGTTATGGTTCTTGTCCTGTTGCAGGAACCAATCCTGATTATGTAGGCCCGCACAGCATTTTAAAAACACTCAGGTTCTATAATGATAGCCGTGATACAGCTAAAAAAGAAAGATTAGGTCTCATCGGTAATAATCACGGTATTTTCAGATGCCATTCTATATTCAATTGCCAGGTGGTTTGTCCGAAGAATCTTGACCCCGGCGATGCCATATCAAAAATGAAAATGAGCGTGACTTGGTTCAAGCTGAAAAAAATATTCGGATTATAACTCGGCGTATACCTTGTAATCAATCTCGCCAAACAGATTATCTTCGGAATGCATTTCCTCAAGACATAATTCATCAACCTTATTGTTTTCCAGATTATCATAAAGCTGATTGAATCGCGCGATGTGTGTTTTGAACCTGTTTTGAGCGTAACATTCGGAATGTTGGTTGGTCAGCAGGAACGGCCAGTCGCTGCTCTGCGCAAGAAGCAGTTCTCTTGCCATTTGATTCAATACATTGTTTTGATTATTATCAGTCGAATGATAATATTTAGTCGCTATTTCAATCATTCGTTTCTCTGCATTATGCAAATGGCGGTAAAGCCAATCATTTTTACCGTTGAGCCAGACTTCGCTATAGCCCTTGTTTCCCCATGATGAAAAAGACGGTTGGGATATTTGTAATTTAGGATATCGTTTTAGATAATCCGAAGGAGTTATCAATGAAAAATCCGATTGTCGGTTTATTTTTGTTACAACTGCTGAAATGAAATCCGGTCCTTCAAACCACCAGTGCCCGAATAATTCAGCATCATATGGAGCGACGATTATCGGCGTAATCTCGGTTTGATTGTCTTCTCCGATAATAGAAGAAATTTTATCTGAAAGATGAGACAACTGCTTTTGGCAACTAGAAACAAAATTATCGGCATTATATTCTACTTTAGACAATGCTTTTTGCCGGTCATAAGGTTCCTTCATATTAAGCGGCACATTACCTGTAATGCGATAATATTTTATGCCGATATTACGCCGAATGCCATCAGTGTGCAGATATGGCTTGATATATTGGTAAGGAGCATCATATCCCAAGTCGCGATAAAATTCGCGATAGTCGGCATTCCCGGGGTATCCTTCTGTTGCGCTCCAGACCCGGCGCGAGGTCCCGATATCTCTTCCGAATGCCGCAACCTTTTTATGATTGCAATATACGGGCAAATAAGTCTCCATTAGCGGCGGGGGAGTCCCGTTAAGAACTCCATGGGTATCCACAATAAAATATTTGATGCCGGCTTCAGCCAATATATTTTCTAAACCGGGAAAATAGGCGCATTCGGGAAGCCAGATACCATTCGGCATTCTGGAAAAATATTTATGGTAGTTTTGTGTTGCGATAATAATCTGGGCTGCCGCGGCCTTTTTATGAAGCATTAATGGGAGATAGCCGTGAGTTGCGGCGCAGGTCATTATTTCTAAATACCCTAATTTCTGGAATTTATCAAATGCATTAATTAAATTCTGCTGATAGGAGTTATCATATAAATCCTTCAGTTTCCTGAAACGTTCAAAATATAGTTGCGCGGTATCGTTGAATAATCCCTGGTTGCGGGTGGTAATGACTTCTTTTTCGCTTAATTCAATCAAACGGTTAAGATGGCGCGAATATCGTTCTTTTAAAAGGCTGTCATTTAACATCTCGCAGAGCGTCGGAGAAAGTGAAATCGTTAATCGGAACGGTATTCCTTGTTTATGCAGTTCTTCAAAAGCGTCCAATAAAGGCAAATAAGTCTCGGTAATTGCCTCAAAAAGCCAATCCTCCTCCATAAAATCATGGAAAGAAGGATGGCGGATGAATGGCAAATGCGCGTGAAGAATAATTGATAAATATCCTTTTAATTGCATAGGAAAATATAAAATGCAAACGCGGATTATGCGGGCTGGGACGCCCGACCGTCTAATAGGTCGGATCAAACATAAGTCAAATCAGCCTAATCCGCCAAATCAGCGGTTACGAAGTTTTCTCGATTAGTTAAATATACGCATTAATCATATAGTTTTGAAGATATCCTCTGTCAATCAAATTATAAGATATTAGGTGACCAGAGGAAATTATATTAAATCACATATTATAATTAAATCTTATCAGTGTCCATCTGCCTGCCTACTTGGTGTTAATCTGTGGTTGCAAGTTTTCTTGACTTATTATGTTATTATAAGTTAATTAACATTATTGAGCCACTGATTTAAGTGGTTCAATCCCCGCCTGAACGAATCTTCATTCGGGCAGGTGTGTAATCACCGCCTGAACGCCCGCACGGGCGGGCAGGTGTGGCAAGGAATGGAGTTGAAAATGGCAGAGATTATTTCCGGAACAGAGATTTCCAGGAAAATACAGGAAGAACTGAAAGAAGAGATTACCGTTCTTAAAACAAAGGGTATTCATCCGTCATTATCGACTATTCTGGTCGGTGAAGATGAAGCATCTAAGGTTTATATCAGGCAGAAGATTAAAATCTGCGAGAAATTGGGCGTTACTTCATTCCATCATAAGTTGCCTGCTGACGTTCAGGAATCCGAACTCCTTAAATTAATCGACTCACTTAATAAAGACCCGAAGGTTCATGGCATTTTATGTCAATTACCGCTTCCCAAACATATCAATACGGATAAGGTGCTTCTGGCTATCTCGCCTGATAAGGATGTGGATGGTTTCCATCTTCTCAATATGGGCAAACTTCTTTCCAAGAAGAGTATGAAAGAGATTGAGGAAGCCAAGATGTATCTTCCCTGCACACCGCACGGCATCATCCAATTACTCAGACGCAGTAATATCAATATCAATGGTGCAGAGGCGGTTATAGTCGGACGCAGTAATATCGTGGGCAAACCGGCCGCGCTTCTTTTGATGGCAGAAAACGCTACCGTAACAATCTGCCATTCCAATACCCGTAATATCGGCGAGGTAACCCGTCGGGCTGATATTTTGATTGCCGCTATCGGCAAACCCAAATTCGTCACCGCTGATATGGTTAAAGATGGCGTGGTCGTGATAGATGTTGGTGTTAATCGTTTGCCTGAGGGGCTTTGCGGTGATGTGGATTTCGAGAAAGTGAAGGAAAAGGCAAAGGCAATTACACCTGTGCCGGGCGGTGTCGGTCCAATGACTATTGCGATGCTGATGGTTAATACGGTCAAAGCCGCAAAAAAATCAAAAGGGATAAAGTAAACAATCACCGACGAAGTCTGTCGGGACACAGATTGGCGTGATTTTAATATAATAAGATTATGAAGCTTGATAATAATTTACCATTATATCCTATTTCTGTGGTTGCCCGGTTGACAGGAATAACCAGCCGGATGATTAGGGAATACGAAAACCGGGACATAATCAAGCCGCGAAGAATTAATGGGCGGCGCTTATTTTCTCAGAATGAGATTGGATTTGTAGAAGACATTAAATTCTATCTTAAAGAGAAAAAGGTAAGTCTATCAGGGCTAAAGGAGCTTTACCGCCAGTCTCCCTGCCGTGAAATCAAGCGCTGCCAGATGCGTCAATGTCCGGCTTATAGCAGATTTGATAAACCATGTTGGATTTTAGTAAAAAACAATTCTAAATGCTGGAGTGCCCTTTGCCCGAATTGCCCTGTTTATTTAGTAAAAAACGCTCAATCTAAAAGACGAACCAAGAAAGGACCGCTGAGCCCGCTCGTTTATTCGAAGAAGTAAATCTCTTCTTCAGTCCCGGATGCTTTCTTGCCCCAAAATAATTATTCATTGCAGCAATAATGAAATTTTTATAGTGCCGTGCAGTTTTCTGCACTGCTCAAACGTTCATATACATATAGAAGATATTATCATTTTATTGTTAAGTTTATTGACTTTATTTTGTTATAATGTAAAGTAATAGAGTAAACAGATTCCTGTAATGCTGGGGCGCAATATATTAAAAATTAGCCCTGCCCGCCTGACCGGAGACTAGTCGGGCAGGCGTCCCTGGATTAACCGGAAGATAAACTTAAAACCGGGACTGCCTTAGCAGTCTCACAGATAGGAGGAAGTATATGGTGAAAAAACTGACTGTTATTGCATTATTTAGCGCAATGGTCTTTATGATTGGCGTGGCTTGCCAAAATACACTTATTGCACCTGCTTCTTATAGTGCCAAGTTGATAGACAACCAAATATCTTCTGACTCACCAGACTGGGTTCTTCGTTCTCCTGATAATAAACCATCGCCCCGCTATAAAGCTGCGATGGCGTATGATTCTGCCCGGCAGAAGATGGTATTATTCGGTGGGTCTGATGATGAAACGTGGGAATGGGACGGCACAGACTGGACACTCAGAACGCCCATTCATAAACCAACCGGACGATATGGACACACCTTAGCATATGATTCCGCCCGTGGAAAAGTCGTATTATTTGGCGGTGAAACATTCACTCATTTCAGCGATGAAACGTGGGAATGGGATGGCACAGACTGGACATCAATAACACCGGTTCATAAACCAGCACCGCGTATGTTTCATGCGATGACTTATGACCCTGCTCGCCGGAAGGTTGTCTTAGTCGGCGGTCAAGATGCGATACATTATTATACGGATACATGGGAATGGGATGGTGCAGACTGGATAGAAAAAACACCATTCTATAAAGAATTAGGAGAATGCGGCTCCAATATCACATACGATGTTAACAGCCGTAATGTTGTATTAATGAGAGAAGTAGGCTGGTTTACCGAAACTTGGAGATGGAATGGAATAAACTGGGCGATGACATCTCCAGCCAACCCCACCTCCCGATGCTCCCATTGTTTAACGTATGATTCCAAGAGAGGATATTTAGTATTATCCACCGGTGACGAAACATGGAAATTCGATGGAGCAAAATGGATATTGGAATCACCGAGTACAAAACCAGCAGCGCGATGGGGACACGTTATGGCTTATGATTCCACCCGTGATAAGATTGTATTGTTCGGTGGTGTGGCTGGCTGCTACCCTAATAATGAAACATGGGAATGGGGATATTAATAGTAGCATTCAACACCATACACTAATAAAGGAGACAAAAATGGTTAAGATCGCAGATAATGTGACAAAATTAATTGGGAATACCCCTTTGGTGCGATTGAATAAAGTTACAAGAGGATTGAAATCGCAGGTGGTGGCAAAACTTGAGTCACACAATCCTCTGAATTCAGTTAAGGATAGAATTGGGGTCTCTATGATTGAGGCGGCTGAAAGGGAAGGCCGAATTACAAAAGATACCGTTATTATTGAGCCAACTAGCGGCAACACGGGAATTGCCCTTGCTACTGTTTGTGCCGCCAAGGGATATAGGCTAATTCTTATTATGCCTGACACGATGAGTATGGAAAGACGGCAGTTACTCGCCGTTTTTGGGGCAGAACTTGTCTTAACACCTGGTGCTGAAGGCATGACCGGCGCGGTGCGAAAGGCAGAAGAATTAGTGGCGAAGACTCCAAATTCCTTTATGCCACAGCAATTCAAGAATCCGGCTAACCCTGAAATCCACCGCAAGACGACCGCAGAAGAGATATGGAATGATACCGATGGAAAAGTAGATATCTTGGTTGCTGGAGTAGGCACGGGTGGCACCATCACAGGAGTAGCCGAGGTAATCAAGAAGCGAAAACCTGAATTTAAGGCTATTGCGGTTGAGCCATCCGCGTCGCCGGTTCTCTCCGGCGGTAAACCAGGGCCACATAAAATCCAGGGAATCGGTGCTGGTTTTATTCCGGATGTTCTCAGGCTCAATCTGGTAGATGAGATTATTCAGGTAACTAATGAAAACGCCGGTGCCATGGCTCGGCGTCTGGCAAAGGAAGAAGGGCTATTGGTCGGTATCTCTTCAGGCGCGGCCGCCTGGGCTGCCCTTGAGGTTGCCAGAAGACCAGAGAATGCAGGTAAACTCATCATCGTTATTCTTCCTGATACAGGAGAAAGATATCTGAGTACCTGGCTTTTCCAAGAGAATTTATCACCAAAGATTTGAGGTTAGCCCGGTTAGAAATCAAACATAGAAAGTCTCTAATTAGGGTCGTAGTAATATAAAGATTATTCTAATATTCAACCCTGATGGAATAGCGGGATAGACGTTATAACAATGAATAACATTGAACAATTCAGCCGTCATATTAGATTGCCTTCTTTCGGAACAGAAGGCCAGAACAAGATTAGCCGGTCAAAGGTATTGATTGTTGGGGCGGGCGGTCTGGGCTCTCCATCAGCCATTTATCTTACCGGAGCCGGTGTCGGCTCCATCGGATTGATTGATAATGATTGCGTGGAAATCTCCAACCTGCCGCGCCAGATATTATACAATCCATCTAACCTTGATGAATTAAAAGTTGTCTCTGCAGATAAAAGACTCAAACAAATAAATCCTTTCCTTAAATTGGAAATATTCTCCGAAAGGCTTAAAGCAGATAATGTCTTCAATATAATCAAGGACTATGATGTAGTTATAGACGGCAGTGACAATTTTGCCACTAAATTTTTATTAAATGACGCCTGTATCATAAATAAAATTCCACTGATTCACGCCGGCATATTGAGATACACGGGTCAGGTAATGACCATCATACCCGACCAGAGCGCATGCTATCGTTGTATCTTTCCTGAACCGCCGCCGTCTAATGCAGTACCAACCTGCAAGGAAGCAGGTATCCTTAACACTGTTGCCGGTATTATCGGACTGATACAGGCAACCGAAACAATTAAATTTATCATTAAGGCAGGCAGACTTCTTACTAACAAACTCCTCGTATTTGATGCACTTGAGATGAGTTTCAGGACGATAGAAATAAAAAGAAGTAATAATTGTCCGGTTTGCTCAAAACAGGCAACCATTAAAACAGTTAAAGATATTCAATCCGCTCATATTGAGTGCAGATAATTATTAATTAGCGGGACAGTCCCGTCCCAGCAAGATTATAAAAAGGAGGATTACAATATGCCAGAAAAAGTTATGAGGAACGAAGAAATGTGGCAGCAACTGGGACTTGATATGGATAGACATTGCGAATTGATGCGGGTATTGCTATCAATATACCCGGATATTTACCTTAAACAGGCTAATCGTCCTAACGGAATGGGATACTTCGACATTGTGGTGGCTGATATTCATGGTATTAGAATAAGAGAGTTGTTTGAGCACAAACAAAAAGGCGGTAAGGTCTTTGGTACCTTCTGTATCTTTGTGCCTGAAGAATTAATCTGGGCAGTGGATGGTATTGCCGTGGGTCTTTGTGCCGGCGCTGACTTTTCTATTCGTGATGCCGAAGATATTTTACCGAGCAACCTTTGCCCTCTTATTAAGTCATTCTTTGGTTTCAAAGTCGGTAAACTTTGTCCCTATTTTGAGTCATGCGACATAGTGATTGGAGAGACAACCTGTGACGGCAAGAAAAAGGTCTATGAACTTCTGCAGGAATATGTGCCAACTTATGTAATTCATCTTCCTCAGAGTAATACCGAACAGTCCCGCATTTTGTGGCGACAGCAGATTAGGGAATTCAAAACTAAAGTCGAGCAGGTTTCAGGCAAGAACATTACTGTTGAGGCTTTGAGAGAAAAGACCGAACTTTTAAATAACAAAAGAAATGCTTTAGCGCGGCTTTTCCGGATGCGTCAACATGACCCTGTTCCGATTTCAGGCAAGGATGCGCTCCTTATTTCTCAAGTGGGATTTTATGATAATCCGGCAAGATTTACCTCTCAGGTGCAAACTCTTTGTAATGAATTGGAAGAACGAGTAAAGAAAGGACAGGGTGCGATTAATAAAGGCGCACCAAGAATTCTATTGACAGGTTCACCCATGGCTATACCCAATTGGAAGATACATCATACTATTGAGTCACTCGGAGCGGCTGTGGTATGTGAAGAAGCCTGTATCGGAACAAAATATTTCTCGAACCCGGTGAATATTCCGTCGAACGGGAATCTTGACCAACTCTTGGATAATATTGCCGACCGTTACCTAACTCTGCCTTGTGCCTGTTTTTCTCCGAATGACGACCGGTTCAAAAAGGTTATTCAATTGGCACGTGAATTCAAAGCCGACGGGGTAATTGACTACAACTTAATTTATTGCCATACCTACAGCGTTGAACACACACGTCTAAAAAAGGCGCTACAAAAAGAGAATATTCCCCTGTTAAGAATCGAAACTGATTATGGCATGGGAGATGCAGGACAAATACGCACAAGAATTGAGGCTTTTATAGAAATGATATCTAAATAAATAGCCAAGTGTATAGGATTGAACTTGTCTGCCTCTGGATGGATTTATTTATCGTTGATGCAGGTGGGTGTGGCTAAAATCCGGCGTATCAGTTTAATCCGCTTACAAATCTCATTTCTAATATTAAAAGCAATTTTTTAGCATACCCTATTCTCCATTGGCGATAGGTGATATACCGATTGCAGAAGGTGTCTCTCCGAATACCAGAGTGTGCCTTTCTGAATGCCAGTAGGTGTCCTCCCAAATGCCAGTAGGTATCCCTCCGAATGTCAGAGGGTGTCTTTCCGATTACCAGAGGGTGTTCCCCCGATTGTTGGTAGGTGTATCTCCGAATGCCAGTAGGTGTTTCACCGAATGGCAGAGTGTGTCTCTCCGAATGCCAGTAGGTGTTCCCCCGATTGTCAGAGAGTGTTCCTCCGATTGCCAGAGAGTGTTTCTCCGATTGATAGATGGTGTCCATCTGAATAACAGTAGGTGTTCCTCCTAATGCCAGAGGGTGTTTCTCCGAATGTCAGAGGATGGGATACTCAATGTCAGAGGGTGTTTCTCCGATTACCAGAGGGTGATAGGTGGGGGTGGTGGGGGTGTGGCACTAGGGGGGATGCCACCCCCTCTTGTCATAACTGATTGATATATAAGGGAATTCGTTTTCTGAAGGTGTTCAAATGCCATTTTTTCGATTATTCTTGTGGGACACACCTGTCTGACCGTCAGGCGGGTACCACGAATAATTTATTCGTGGGATTAGTTCAATTAGTGTTATTCGTGTTTATTAATTTCCTCTGTGTCTTTTGTCCCTAAGGGAGGCAGTAGCTCTGTCTTTGTTCCAAAATGGGATAAATGGTGAAATTGTATTTTCTAATGAGGTAAATTAAGAGATACTTTAAGCTCAGAGAGCGTGGCGCAATAGGCGGTTTTTTGCGATAGATAATATAATGGTCTCGTGGAAAATCAATGACAGGTAGTTCTTTTGTTTCTTACCCTCAAATGCGTTGGCGTTGAACAATCTTATTCAATTATCCTTATTAAGAGGGGGCGATAATATTTTGTTTGTTTTAAGCTAACCCTTGCTTGAACATAAAAATGAGGTACTGCCCAAATTTGATTTCGTCCCTGTGATTCAAGAGGCGATAATCTCCGCCTATTTTTTCGCCATTAACATATGTGCCGGAAGTGCTACCCATATCCTTGATTTGATATACTATCTTACCATCTTCTGCCGTTGTTTTTGTTATCATGGCGTGCTCTCTTGAAATGCCATCAGCGGAAATCATCTTGTCCAGGCGGATATTGCATCTGTCCCCCCGCCCGATAAGAAATTCGTTGCTTCCACTGAGTATAATTTTCAGCTTTTTATACCCTGACTTAAATCTCAGGAGGCTTTCCTTGCTTTCAAGAATAGAACTCTCAGTGCCGTCTTTATTTTTATCTATTTCATTTTGAGAGGAATACATATATTTTCTTTCGGGCTATTTTGTTTCCCATATCCTTTTGGGACACATTTAACCTCATACTGCTGTCTATTTACCTGAAATGTTTAACTTAAGCAGCTTTGGCAGTATTAGATAGTACTAAATTAACTGGTAGGTGTCAAGGAGTTTCCCGTTTCGTATGTGGAAGTTTTACTACTTGAGTGTCCACAAAATCAATAATGAATTAATGGACGCATTGCTGACGATTTTAAAAGCACCTTAAGTCCAGAGAGTGTGGTACAATAGGCGGTTTTTTGCGATAGACAATATGATTCTTGACAATCTTCTCAAATAATCCTAATTTAGACATAAATAACTTTCCTTTTCAGTTCCGAGAGTCAATCTATTTTATGGTCAAAATGTCTCAAAAGGTAACAGGCGGCACATAGTTAGGAATAAGGATAAGCATAAAAATGAGAATAGCGATTAAATTATTGTCAGTATTATTTCTTGTATGTATTCATGTTTTAACCGGCTGTGCAACCGGTCAAATATCATCTTCTGAATTATCTCGGGCACAAGAAAATGAGGCAAAGAAGATAACCCTTGAATCGGTCTGTGAAGAAATACTGGCAATGCCTGAAGAAAATATAAATCTTGGCAAATACGTTTTATTAATAACCAAGTGCGTCTACCCTGAAGTAAATATGGAAAATGAATTAAAAAAAATTGAATGTATGGCTGCTGAAATTCGCCCACGCCTTAAAGGAATAGCCGAATCACAAAAAATTGTGGAAATTCTTAACAAGTATTTCTTTGATGAAATGGAATTCCGAGGCTTTACAGGAAACGAGGGTACACCTGATAGTTACTTTTTTCATAATGCTTTGCGGCAAAGAAAATCCCATTGTCTGAGTAGCGGTATTATTTACCTGGTTCTTGCAGAACGATTAAATTTACCTGTTTATGGTGTGCTGATACCAGGACATTTTTTTATCAGGTATGATGACGGGAATACCCAAATAAATATAGACACCACATTTAGACCCGGTAAAAATATATCGGATGAAGAGTACTTGAAAATACTGGCGACTCGAATAAAACAAACAGATATGAAAATAAGAAGGGATTTTTTAACTAATCTAACAAAAAAAGAGGTATTGGGGGCATATTTAGAAAATACGATAGTGCGTAAATTAAGAAGCGGGGATGATAAAAATATTCCTTCCGCATTAAAATATACAGATTATGTTATACGGTTGTTCCCCAATTCGTATTCGGGTTATTGCATAAGGGGGGGGCTGTTGACTCTTGAGAAAAACCATAAACAAGCATTAGAGTATTATCTTAAGGGGTATAATTTATACCCCTATGATATGAGTACTATAATAAATTTAATACGAACATATTATGAACTGAACAATTATAGAGATTGTTTGGATAAGATAGAAGAATTATACAAGAAATATCCACCTGAAATCTATGAATTAGATAATGCGAGGATATTTTCTATAATAAGCGCAACGAAAAAGAAATGTGAGGAAAAATTAGGTATCTTTTTTGATTTGGATAAGTAAGTAGTGTAGTTGTATTTGTCAAATAGTATGCGCATCACCTGAAACACGTCAATTATTCGTTATTTCCTGTCAGAAATTTCTTTATTTTTGTTGTATCATATCTTGGCCGTCTGTACCTGCGACGGACATCTGAACGAGCCAAAAATATCCGAAAACTAACCAATACATTTATTACTTTCTCCTCAGAGAATGTATGGTGAGGTGTGACAATAAAATAATCTTTAACCCAGTAGGTAAGCCACAGAGATATAGTATGTAGTATAAAGTATGGAGTAGATGCATCGCACCTGCCCGAATGAACATTCGTTCAGGCGGGGAGGCGCAGAGAACGCCGAGAAATATAGGACACAGATGAACGCAGATGGACACGGATAATATTTCTATAAAGAGACCATGAAACCAAGATCAATTTTCCTGAATTCCTGGACTCCTTATAAATAAATTGTATTTCTCTGTGAACTCAGCGTCCCAGCCCGACTGGACGACGCCAGTCGTTCGGGCGGGTCGGCCGGTAAGAATATGTGGTTCTTTCTAACGGGGCAGGCCTGCCTACGCTAAAGTTTCGGCAGGCAAGCTTCTGAAATGACCTGTCTTATCGGAACACCATACTTTTCTGCGGCTTTGCGGCAATCATCATATTCTGGTGATATATTTATCGTTTCATTGTAGCGGCTGACTTTAACCCTGATAATGCCATATTTCGTTTTGACGCTGCGTATTTCTCTTTTGAGTTTAACCCGGCTCGTAAAATATTTTCGGATGCCTAATGTCGGAATTTCGCTGAAGATAATTGCTTCCATCTTGGAGGCAGTATCCATCGAAGATAGGACCTTTAATAATAAAGCGGGCCTGGATTTTTTCATCTGGATGGGTATTGTAAATACATCCAATGCGCCTGCCTTGAATAATTTCTCAATGACATAGCCGATAATTTCGGCAGAGACATTATCAATATTCGTTTCCAATTCACAGATATTGTCTGTTTCGACATTATTAGTGATGCTATCAGTTCCGCCGATAATAACCCTTAATATATTAGGTTGGGATGGTATATCCATAGAACCTGCACCATAGCCGATATGAGAAATAGTAAATTTAGTAATTTGTTGCGATGGTTTGCCTAAGGTCGTTAATATCGCCGCTCCGGTCGGGGTAACCAATTCGGCTTTGATGTTGCTTTTGAATAATTCAAATCCTTTGAGCATTTCCATTGTTGCCGGCGCCGGTAATGGATAAAGGCCGTGGTGGGTCTTCACCGTTCCTTCGGTCAGCGGCAGGGGAGAGACATAGATAGATTTTATTCCTAAATGATGGATGCCAAATACCGAACCGACAATGTCAATTAAGGTATCAATAGAGCCGAGTTCGTGGAGTCTGACCCGCCTGACCGGGTGTTCAGTCGGGCAGGTATTTTCCGATGCGTGGTTGTCCCGACGAATACTATCGGGATAAGACCCAGTAAAGATATTTTTCCCCTTCGGGTCAAAATTTCTAACTGGGTCTAAATGGTGATGGACTTTTGATTCCGCATCAGCCAGCCGGTTGAGAATTATCAGGGAGTCGCTTTTTATATTATTCGGTAATGAGCTTTTCTTGATGATACGGCATATTTCATCGAATGATAAATATTTTTCAGCGCCTTTGATATCGATTTTCAGTCCGCTCAAGCCGCATCTTTCCGCACGATGATTTGTCAGAGAGACTTTATAGGGCGAGATGAGTTTGTTGAGTGCGGCTTTGAGTTTAGAGAATGGCAATCCGGCATCGACCAATGCCGATAATATCATATCGCCGCTGACACCCGAAGAACAGTCAAAATATGCAATGTTCATTAAAAAGATGATAGATGAAAGAGAAAAGACGCCGTCGTCCAAAGCCTGACTATGGCGTCGGACGATGAGAGGAATTTTCCATTTTTATTACCCGCCTGACCTGATACCCAGTCGGGCAGGTTTCATCTTTCCTATTGTATGGGTAGAAGTTCTTTAATCTTTTCAGCGGCCGGGGAAGACGGATATTTTTTCACCAACCCCCGCGCCTTTGCCATAATTTCTTCAAATGTCTGATTCTTTTTATGGCAGTTCTGGCACTCTTTATTAAATGCATGGCATGTTTTACCGCAGGGCTTTAGTTTTTCTATTTGGGGCATCATATCCGTAAGTTCCTTATCGGCTTTCATATTATCCTGGAAATTCTTATCTTCTTTGAGTTCCTTAAGGATTCTATCGGCATTATCGCCTATTTCGTCGCCCTTAAAGAGTGTGGCTGCCTGCTGATAAAGGTTATAAGCATTTAACGGCTGTGTATCTTTTTTCTTATCGGCTTTTTCGATTAATCTATTGCCGTAACGGCTCATACGTTCTATTAACTTTTCAGCTTCTGCTTTTTCATCGGCATCCGCAGAAATCACATGTTTCGTTTTCAAGGCAGAGAGTATTTTGCCGAGTTCTTTGTGCTCCTTGATTTTCACGGTGAGCGCGGTTAGTTTTTTGTAAGGGCCTTCGCCGACCATCGGGTCAGGCGCATTCTTCATTGCATCGGCTAATTTCTTGTCTGCCTCGCCCGGATGACCCTTGAAAATCATTTTGCCGGTATGGTCAAAAAGGACAAAATTAGGAATGCCTTGGCTCTCTGCTCCGCTGACACGACCGCCTTCGTAAATCGGGAAAGTTACTCGATTGCTTTTGCAGTATGCTATAACTTCTTCTTTGGTTTCTTGTTTAGTGCTGTGGAATCCGAGCATGATATATCCCTGAGGAGAGTATTTTTTATACCACTCAACTGAGTGGGGCATCTCCGATGCGCAGGCGCCTCACCACTTTCCCCAAGATAGGACACCCACGACACAGCCCTGCATATCATCCTTGCTGATTTCCTCACCGGTTATCAGGGAGCCGCAATTTATATTATCAATGGTAACATCATCCTGGCTTCTGAGATATGACGGTGACAGCCATAATAAGCCGGCGACCAGAATCAGAAGCATTGCTAACAATTGCCATTTATTTGATTTCAACATACCTTTATTCCTCCTTAATAATTATTTGGGAGTTTGAGGCGTTTGTTCTTGTTGCGGCGGCTGTTGCTGCGGTTGTTGCATGTTAAACCGCCCATGCATTGGATCCGAAAACTGGGATTCTACTTTCTGATATTGTTCATATTGTTCAGGCAGAAAAATCTGCTTAACCTTTTCATTCGATTCGTTCCTTATAACTTCCTGCCTGCTTTTGAATTCTTCCGCCGGAAGCCTCTGAGGACCGAATTGCATGAATAGTAATGCCATAGTCTTACTGGCTCTGTCAGATAATATCTTGGAAAACTCCTGTTTCTGATAAGCATCCAGATTCGTGGTCTTGCTGAACTCGGTTACGAAATCATCAAGCATTTGCTGTCCCATTGCGTTGAAGCCTTTTACCACTTCTGTTACCTGTTTTTGAATTTCCATTCCTTGTTTGCGCTGGGCATTCTTTATCAGCTTTTCTACCCGGTCCTGCAATTCCTTAACAAAGTCGGGGTCATTGAATAATTCAACACGGGCCTGAGGCAGATTCTCCGAAGAATTCGAAGGCTCTACTTTTAATGTCTGGATACGAAGCGATTGATTAGCGATGGTATTTTTCAGTTCAGTCAAATCAGTCTGAAGTTTGGCAACCTGCGATTTGAGAGCTGTTAAGTCATTTGATGATTGTGGGTTGATGGTCGTAATCTGTTTACTCTGCTGCATAACAAAATAACCCAATACGCTTGTAGAGGCAATCAGAAGCAATGCAATGATAATGACAAAGTATTTCATAATTTTATATCCTCCTTAGTTACCGGTTTTGTTATATTCGGTTCCATTCCAAAATCACATCAGAGGTAATTTTTCACCTCCCCTTTACCCCTTTATGTTAGGAAATATTATAGCTTAAAGATACATTCTGTCAAGCAAAATCATTGATATTTTTGAAGCAATACGATGAAGTCATCACGGAATTGTTCGGCATTTTTTAATCCGGATGGCAGTTCTTCGAAATCATTTATAATAAGGGAAAAAGCATAATAATCAGGCGGTGTTTGTTTATTTGCAGTATTTTTTGTCTTTAATGCATATCCGGAAAGAGACAGGGCATTTTTCAGATACCCGGTTTTTACCCAGATTGATTCTTCCTTTTCACTATGGTTTTTACTTTTTTTGGAGAACCGAAGGTCGCTATCAAGCGAATCCCTGAAAACGGAAAATAATTTATGACGGTATAAATAACCCAATAGTTTAATTATTTGGTTGGTGCTGAAGCAGTTTTCCCTGGAAAGCCCGCTGCCATCGGATATAAAATAGGCGCCGGGCGTAATTCCCACCTCATCGGCAAGAAAATCACGAATGATTTCCAGCCCGCCGGTAAAACTGCCTTTGCCCTTATAGTGATAAGCCATAGATTTAAGGACCTGTTCTGCGTAGAAATTTTGGCTCCTCTTATTGATTACATTCACTGTTTGCGCTAAATTCGTTTGTGTCTCGCTTGTTTTAACCAATTGATTAAGAGGCTGATATGGGTGGTTTGCGCTTGATATTTTACCGTCAACATTAATTCCTTTTTGCTTAAGCACTTCTTTTAAGACCGTTCCGAAGAAAAGAGGCGGATTATTGACAGTTATAAATTCCTTATAGATGCTGTCTTTGAATGACATTTTGCCGTTAATCGTGATATTATTGGTATTGGGGACACGATAAAATTCAATCCGGCTTTCAGATATATTTTTGTCCAGAGCGATGTCTAAAGACACCTTAACATATTTTGTAGGCGGTGAGACAACGTATTCGATTTTATTGGTTTTACGATTTAAGAATACCGTAATCTCAACACAATTATCATTAAAAGATACTGCCGAGATGGGGGCGCAGTACCAGTATGTCAATTGGTCTTTAGGCCAGGAAGGCAAGCAATACTTTCTGTCAAAGGCGCTGTCATCAAGAATTATATCGCCATTAATGCTTTTGATGCCTATTTCGAGCAGTTTTTTCGCCCACTGTTCGAAGATAGCAGTGGGGCAGTTATTATAGAATCTGCCCGATATATTCGGGTCTCCATTACTTTTGATGATTAAGTTGCCGTTAAGAATAGAGTCTTTGAGTGTGCCGTCATAAAATAGGGTGGTAGTAAATTCGAAGTCCGGGCCTAATTTACATAAAGCCGCGGCTGTCGTGAACAATTTAACATTGGATGCCGTTATCATTAAATCATCAGCATTCTTTTCGTAAATAGTATGATTGTCGGCAAGAGATACGATTTTCAATGCCAGATGCGCTTTTTCCAGATCATGTTTCCGGATAAGTTGATTGATTTCGCTGCTGATATCGTCATCATTTAAGGAGACTGATGAGAAAGAATATGATTGGAGGGATAGCGAGAAAAAGAGCAACCAAAAGATGAGAGCAACAAAATAGCGGTTTAGAATATTATATTTTTCTATCCGCCATTTGCTGACTCTCATCTTATTAGTTCATTAATTTTAATGTTAGTGAGTCTCTTTAGTATTCTTCTGAGGAGGCTGAGAAATAGATTGCCTCATATCTGTATCAGCCTGGATATTACGAAGCGAATAATAATCCATTACGCCTAATCTTCCTTCACGGAAAGCAAAAGCCAGGGCTTTCGGAACTTCTGCCTCTGCTTCTACGACTTTAGCTTTCATTTCCTGTGTTTTGGCTTTCATTTCCTGTTCCAGAGCCACGGCGAGAGCGCGCCTGGTTTCAGCGCGAGCCTGTGCGATTTTGAGGTCAGCCGCCGCCTGGTCAATCTGTAATTTTGCGCCTATATTTTCACCGACGTCTACATCCGCAATATCGATGGAAAGTATTTCAAATGCGCTGCCGGCATCCAATCCTTTTTCCAATACTTTTTTAGAGATGGTATCCGGACTTTCTAAAACTGCTTTATAGGTTTCTGCGGAACCAATCGTGGTAACAATGCCTTCGCCGACCCTGGCGATAATGGTTTCTTCGGTTGCGCCGCCTACCAGACGGTCTAAGTTAGTGCGAACCGTAACGCGTGCGCGGGCTCGCAGTTGAATTCCGTCTTTTGCGACTGCATCAATGGTCGCGCGGCCATCTCTTTGATTCTGAGCGGGGCAATCTATTACCTTTGGAAGAACACTGGTATGAACGGCATCAAGAACATCTCTTCCGGCCAAGTCAATTGCCATTGCTCTTTCAATAGTAAGATGAATGCCTGCTTTATTTGCCGCAATAACAGAACGAACGACTTTGGTTACGTTTCCGCCTGATAAATAATGCGCCTCTAATGTTGCGGTCGGGATATTTAAGCCTGCTTTGACGGCATTGATACGATTTATTACTATCAGATGCGCATCAACTTTACGGAACCACATTCCTACTAAATCCAATAGTTTTACTGATGCTCCGGAAAGTAATGCCTGTAACCATAAAAATCCATAACGCAGGAATATAATTCCTATGACGAAAAGAATTAGTAATACAATTACAGTGCCGATAATCCAAATATTAGACCATTCCATAATTTACTCCTTTTCTTTAGGTTTTTAATATCAGTAAAAAGTAGATTTATAATTATATGATAAAATAATCGATAATGTCAACAAATGTTATAGAAAAAACCTGAACTCCGAAATAAAAGCGATTTCCCGACGGTATTCTAATATGTCTTTCGTTTCCAAAATATATTGTTAATCTTTGTGCTCGTCCTTATCTGCGCCGGTAAATATTTCAAAAATAGGACCGAGCAAAGGTTTTATCATGCTAAAATTAAATATGAGTTCCCATGTGGTGATTGGTTCCACCGGACGCACTTCTTTGATGTGAGACAGGAAAAGGGCAGCGATGAGAAGCCGCAATAAACCTGACGCTAAAAATAAAACCTGCAAGGATGAAGCCAGGACAATCTGCCAGCCGAATAGGGAAAGAGTGTTGGGCAGATAAAGCGAAATCCATCCGCCGAATAGAGACCCTAAAAAGACACCGATATTAGTCAGCAGTGAAAAATAGGCGACACATCGGGCGCGTTTTGGCGGAGAGACCGCATCAAATATAAAGTTTCCGGCAGCCAGACCAAACCCGCTCCAGATCAGACCTGAAAAAACCTGACAGGCCGCTATTGCATAAAAATTAGGAGACAATAACCATGCCATCGGGACAAATGGTATTATCCAACCGGTAAACGATAATATTTTCCTGTTGCCGTAGCGGTCACATAGTCTGCCCCAGTAGCGCATTACCATAAATTGCGTAATGATCATTACGGCGTTAATAATGGTATACTGCGCATACGAGAATTTGAGGTCACGCAGCATATAAACGGCAAAGAATGGGCCGCAGGTTGCAATCGCCATGTTGATTAATGCAAAATAAAATACAAAATGGGCGAAGTTGGATTTAGGTGAGCGTCTGATGAAATCCCACAATGTAAATTTATCCTCGCTTTTTACTGCATAGGGCGGTTCTGATATTTTACCCATGAAGTATACAGAAACCCATCTGCTGATAAATGCGATTCCGAAGATAATTGCGTATCCAATCCATTCATTTATCGGTTTGAAATACTCCAGGATAACGAGCCCGGCTATTAATGTTGAACCGAATGAGAATATCGAGACAAGTCGGTTGCGTTTCCCGAAATATAAACCTCGTTTCTTGGCATCAACCAAATCGCCCATCAGGCTGTTCCATGCAGGCACAGCAAGATTAACCGCGCCCGTGTATATCGCCACCGATATAACAAGTAAAATCGGTCCGATACCGGGGAATATAAGCGGTAATAAGAAGATGGGCAGTAACATTAACATCTGGATAATGAAACCGGGGATAATTAACGATTTCCGTTTGCCTGAACGGTCCAGGATATTGACTGAAACCAGTTGTGTTATCGTGCCGATCACGGGCGGTATGGCAGCCAAAAATCCGATAAGAATATTACTGGATTTAAGAAATATGGCAAAAGGCAGGATATATCCATCACCGAATCCGCTCATCATTGAAGCAGCACAGCCTTCAATGATGGAATACCGCAGGCTTTTCTTCTTGTCGTCCACTTGGTTATTCATAGAAAATCTATTTTACGCTGTGTGATAAAGTTGTCAACAAAATCATAGTTGTACTTATTGCCCCTACGGGACTTCTTCAATGCAGTATCCCGTTAGGGATTGAATCCGGATTGATAAAAGGAGTGATTCTGATTAATTGGAATATTTTAAGAGCGCTATTCTTTTTTTCGCTTCAGGTATATTGGGATGTTCCGGATACCACTCAATAAATTCATCGAATTCTGCAATAGCATCTTCTTTAGGTCCAATCCTTTGTAAGCAACAGGCTTTATTGAATTTTGCATTAGGATAACGTTTGTCAGTTGGATAGCGTTTCATAAAATTATGATAAGCTTTCATTGCTTTTTCTTCTCTGAATGTCAGGAAATAAATATTAGAAATACGCCATTGCCAATCAGCTGTCCATAGTTCTTTACTATTCGCCCCGATATAGTTTTCAACTGTTTCTAATCCCCAGTTGCTTAATAATACAAAAGGTAATATGAGGATGCAGAGTAATACAAGTAAGATGATAATTTTTATCATAATCTAATTCTCTTTATTTCCCGACAAAATTTGGAGGTCTTTTTTCCATAAACGCCTTTAAGCCTTCTTGAGCATCATCAGTGGTAATAAGGATTCTAAAGAGTTTGGCTTCCAACTTAAGTGCCTCGCCGATAGGTGTTTCTAAGCCATTATTAACTGATTCAATAATTGCTTTTGTTGACAGAGGGCTTTTGGAAATAATCTTGTTTGCTAAATCATAAGCGGCGTTCATAAGTTGTTCTTTCGGATAAACCGCATTAATCAATCCAATTTGATGTGCTTCATGAGCGGTTATGGCATCGCCGGTAAGCATTATTTCCATTGCTTTACCTTTGCCGATAAGTCTGCTTAATCGTTGTGTGCCGCCGTAACCGGGCATTATGCCCAGATTAACCTCAGGTTGACCGATTCTGGTGTTTTCAGCGGCAATCCTGATAGTACAAGCCATGGCGAGTTCACAGCCGCCACCCAACGCAAATCCATTTATAGCGGCTATTACAGGTTTGCCTAAATTTTCTATCTTGTTAAATAAATCCTGGCCCTTTAGCATCTTTTCTTCAGCGGTGTAAGAGGTTAATGCTGCTAATTCAGCTACATCAGCACCGGCTACAAATGCTTTATCGCCTCCGCCGGTAATAATCACTGCCCAAATCTTGTTATTCTGCTTGATTTTGGCAAAGACATCAAATAGTTCATTGATAGTATCATCATTAAGAGCGTTAAGTTTGGTCGGACGGTTGATAGTTATTAATCCGATTTTCTCTTTTTCCTCGTATAAAATGTTCTGGTATTCCATACATTCCTCCTCCTTAAAGTTAAAAGTTACAGGTTACAAGTTTCAAAGTTAAGATTTATAACGATATTTTTCGCCTTTAATAGATGTTTTACTAAGATAGTTGATAAGACTTTTTATCATCGCTGATATTTCTGTCGATGTTTTTACTGCCGAATCAGATTCTGACTTATTGATATATTCTCGTCTAAGTGCTATATAAAGTTGAGTTCTTACTTCTCCAGATGACCCTTTAGCAATAAAAAGAAACTGTATAAATTCGGTATTTGAACCTCTTTCAAATCCTTCGGCAATATTAGAGGAGATAGAAATAACTGCTCGTCTTATCTGTTCTTTTAGCGCATAATCTTTATTAAATTGTTGCTTATATGTAAAATCATAAATTATATCTACTAAATCCACTGCCTTTTGCCAAATCTCTAAATCTTCAAACTTATTAACATGCATCTTTGTTTCTTATTTTATAACTTCTAACCCTGTAACATTGTAACTTGAAACTTATTACATTCCTTTATAATTTGGTCTTCTTTTCTGCAATATTGAGGTTAATCCTTCATAGGAATCCTTGGTGGAGAATATTTCGGTCAGGTGCTGAAGTTCTATTTTGAGACCATCATCCAGATTGACTTTGAGTCCGTCTTCAATGATATTGTTAGCCAATTTCAGGGCAAGCGGTGCTTTATACGAAATCTTTTTGCCTATTTGTGATTCAAGTGCATCAGCGCTTTTCGCCAGGTTTCCGCTAAGCAGCCAGCCTATTTTGTCATCGTTAAATAATGATTTTATCTTTTCAATCTGTGCCGGTATCATTATGGTTTTCAACAGTCGCGCCTTGGGGTTGGGGACATCCGTGATTTCCTCAATAACTGTATTTATATTTGATAGTGAGGCATATTCAGCCACTCCTATTTCACTAGCTTGTTTGGCATTAATAATATCACCTGTAAATATAAGATACTTAGCCAATGCTTTACCGATAAGTCGCGGTAGTCTCTGCGTGCCACCGAGGCCCGGATAAATACCGATACCTGTTTCCGGGAACCCGATACTGGCGCGTTCGGTCATCAGGATAATATCGCAGGCAAGTGCCAGTTCCGCACCACCTCCCAGAGCCAAGCCGTCTAATTTGGCAACCACTAACTTCGGACTTTTATCAATCCGCATTAATAACTCTTGGCCTTTACGCGTAAATTCTACTATATCGTTCAATTTCTTTTCTTCTATCTTTTGGACAAAGAATGAAATATCCGCGCCGGCTACAAATGCCTTACCTTTACCTTCAAATATAATCGTTTTTACATTGCTATCGGATTCTGCTTTCTGGAATACTTCAGATAATTGTTTCACGACCTCTTCATTAAGTGCATTCAATGCCTCAGGCCGATTTATTGTAATCGTGGCAATGTTATTTTTGATATTTAGGTCAATCAGTTTGAAGAGCCACGGTTTATTTGATTGTTCGGCTAATACTTTAGGAACAGAGAGTTTATATTTATCACAAAGATTTATTACCATCTTTTGAACTTTGTCCATTCCGGTTTTATTCATCATCTCAAATGGGCCTAATACCCATCGTAATCCAATCTTGGCGCCGCGGTCAATATCTTCAATGGTAGCAATACCTTCATCCACCAATTGAGCCGCAACGAGGAAGACCACTGATAATAGCCGCTCGGCGACTATGTCTATTTTAGACTCATCCAGCCCTTGCACGCAAGGGCTGGATTCATCAATAGTTCCGCCCCTACGGGACTGCTGTCCCGAGGTAGTCCCGTCAGGGACGCTTAAATCCCACTTGGTATTTTTCTCGAATTGTTCCTTAAGCCGTTTTGAGGTGGCGTAGAATGTTCCCAATTCTTTACCAAGAGTTTCTGTGGAATGGTAGGCAATAGGGATTCCCGTGACGTTCATCAATAAGAATGGTCCCATCCCTATTTTGAAAGTTCGTTTAGCAGCCTCGTCAATCGTTACAATATTGGCGATACCTTCTTCCAAAATTCTGGCTGCTTCATTCAGCCATGGAACAAAGAAGCGGTTTACGGCAAAGCCGGGTGCATCTTTAACCACGATGGCTGTTTTACTGGTGCGGCTGGCAAAATCCTCTGCTTTTTCAATAGTTTCGGAAGCGCTTTTATTGCCGGGAATAATCTCAAGTAATCGGTTTTTTGCCGGATGATAGAAATAATGTAGTCCGACAAATCGGTCCGGTCTTGCAGTGGCTGAAGCAAGTTCGGAAACCTTAAATGATGAGGTATTAGAAGCGAAGATGGTTTTAGGCGAACAGATTTTATCGAGATTCTTAAAAAGTTCTGTTTTGACTTTCTTATCTTCAAACACTGCTTCAATGATAATGTCAGCGTCTTTTAATTCATTAAGGTCGGTTGTTCCCTTAATATTATTCATTATCTGCTGGACTTTTTCAGCCGTAAATATTCTTTTCTGAATACCTTCATCTAAAAGTGTTTTGATATTATTTAATCCGCGTTCTACAAATTCCTGTTTGACATCAAGCATCACAACCGGAATATTTTCCTGGGCAATCTTCTGGACGATACCGGAGCCCATTGTCCCGGCACCGATAACGCCGATTTTAGTAAAAGACCCCATAGTATGCTCCTTTATTTAAAGTTCAATAGCTCAAATGCTCAAAAGTTCAAGAGTTATTGATGGAATAATTACTTCGTAAATTTTGAACCCTTAAGATTAGATTTCTTCAGATAACTGATAAAATTAGAAATCATTGCTGAAGTTTGTTTTGTAATATCTATGAGTTTATTTAGTTCTTCTTTATTTATATATGTTTGATCATTAGCAATATATCCCTGAGAACGAACTTCACCACAAGAACCCTTGGCAATATATAGGAACTGAATAAATGCACTATTACTTCCTCGTTCGAACCCTTCGGCGATATTAGACATTACCGAGATAGCGGCTCGGCGTATCTGGTCGGTTAAAGCCCAATCATTAGAGAACCTATCTTTTCTGGTAAGTGTATAAATGATATTTACTAATTCTCTTGCCTTTTGCCAGATATATAACTCTTCAAAACCTTTTGCTTTCATTATTCAAACTGTTTATTTTCTAAACTATTAAACTCTTGAACTATTAAACTTTTGAACCTCTTGAACTTTAGTATAGGATGTCTATTTTTACTTGTCAAGAAAAACTTCGTAACTTTTGCTACCAAGACACTAAGACACAAAGAAGAAAAACCAATTTATTCTTATTCTTGGTGTCTTTGTGCCTTCGTGGCTAATCTTATACTTTCCTATACCATAAATAATTCTTTAAATAATCCTTGACATATTTGATTGATAAGATATTATAAATAACACTATGAAAGAAGCGATAAGATACTTACACAATGCAGAAGAAATATTGAGGAAAATACCGCGGGAAGGTCGTACTTATCTTGATGTCAAGCCGGTCCGTGAGGCATGTGGCACGGCATATCTGTCAGTTTTAGAAGCCATTAAAGAGTACCTATTAGGTTGCGGGTTGACCAAAAAAGAATTGCCTAAATCTACTGACGGCTATAGACATGCACTTCGGAAATATATTGCCACACATAACGGGAAACTATCCAGAGAATTTGAAAAATTATACGATGCGTTACATATTGCCGGTTACTATCAAGGACTTCTTTATGATGTAGAAATGGTCAGAGATGCTCTCAATGCGGCTAAACAGTTCATAGGAAAATTGGGTAAATAATCCTTGACAATACATTTATAGATTGTATATAAGTATATTATGATGAAAAGCAATAAGTGTTTTTCTAACCTCATTAATTCATCATTCATAATTAATAATTCGTCATTAGACATTAGTCATTTGGCATTGCGTGGCGGGGGGGGGGGGGGCGCCGCGCCCGGCCACGGCCGCCAGGTGCGGGGGGG